>JAENVS010000039.1 GCA_016650445.1 Frankiaceae bacterium
ACCCCGGAGTGCGACTCCATCGTCGACCTGGTCACGCATGACAAGGCGGGGGAGCGCATCCTCGAATCGCTGCTGGCGAGTGCCGAGCAGCGCCTGCACGAGGAGGGCATCGCCGGCCAGATCTACCTGTTCAAGAACAACACCGACTCGGCCGGCAACTCCTACGGCTGTCACGAGAACTACCTCGTCGGGCGGCACGGCGAGTTCTCGCGACTCGCCGACGTACTGATCCCGTTCCTCGTGACGCGGCAGATCATCTGCGGCGCAGGCAAGGTGCTGCAGACGCCGCGTGGGGCTGTCTACTGCGTCAGCCAGCGGGCCGAGCACATCTGGGAAGGCGTCTCCTCGGCCACGACCCGCAGCCGACCGATCATCAACACCCGCGACGAGCCGCACGCCGACGCCGAGCGCTTCCGGCGGCTGCACGTCATCGTCGGCGACAGCAACATGAACGAGGTGACGACGCTGCTCAAGGTCGGCACGACCGACCTCGTCCTACGGATGATCGAGGCGGGCATCATCATGCGCGACCTCACCCTCGAGAACCCGATCCGGGCCATCCGCGAGGTCAGCCACGACCTCACCGGTCGCCGCAAGGTGAAGCTCGCCAACGGCCGCGAGGCCAGCGCGCTCGAGATCCAGCGTGAGTACTTCGACAAGGCCAGCGACTTCATCGAGCGCCGCGGCGGCGACACGACGGTCAAGCGCGTTCTTGACCTGTGGGACCGCACGCTGACCGCGATCGACACCGGGGACCTGTCGCTGGTCGACCGCGAGATCGACTGGGTCACGAAGTACCAGCTGATCGAGCGCTACCGCGCCCGCGACGACCTCCCGCTGTCGTCGCCGCGGGTCGCCCAGCTCGACCTCGCCTACCACGATGTCAACCGCAACCGCGGCCTGTACTACCTGCTCGAGCGCAACGGCGCCGTCGAGCGCGCGACGAGCGACCTCGCCGTCTTCGAGGCCAAGTCGGTGCCGCCGCAGACGACGCGGGCGAAGCTGCGCGGCGAGTTCATCAAGCGGGCCCAGGAAAAGCGCCGGGACTTCACGGTCGACTGGGTCCACTTGAAGCTGAACGACCAGGCCCAGCGGACCGTGCTGTGCAAGGACCCGTTCCGATCCGTCGACGACCGCGTCGACAAGCTCATCGCCTCGATGTGACCGAAGGAGAGACGTTGTCCGACAAGCCCGCTGTCGAGATCCCCGAGGGCGACCCGCCCACGTCGCTGCAGATCGACGACCTCGCCGTCGGCGACGGTCCCGAGGCGGTGTCCGGCAGTCGGTGCACCATGCAGTACGTCGGGCACGGCTGGTCGACCGGGTCGCAGTTCGACGCGTCGTGGGACCGCGGCGAGCCGTTCACGTTCCAGCTCGGTGCCGGGCAGGTCATCAGCGGCTGGGACCAGGGCGTGGCGGGCATGAAGGTGGGCGGTCGTCGCCGGCTCACGATCCCGCCGGACCTCGGCTACGGGTCCCGCGGCGCAGGCAGTGCCATCAAACCGGGGGAGACGCTCGTCTTCGTCGTCGACCTGCTCGCCGTCCGCTGACCGCCGTACCTCCACCCTCCTCGCCGATCTACGTCTCGTCCGGCGTCGCACGGCGTGTCGCGGGCAACAAGACGTAGATCGGCGCGAAGGAGGGCGGCGGTTAGCGGGGGCGAGCCACGGTCGTCGGTGTCGAACGGCCGCGGAGCAGCACCGCCTCGCCAATGGTCCAGTGGCGGGCTTCCTCGGCGCCGCTCGTCAGCACCGCAGCGTCCGCGAGCACGCACCCGTCGGACGCCTTGGCCAGCTCGGTGAGGCGGGCTGCGGCGTTGACGGGGTCGCCGATGACGGTGTACTCGAACCGGCTCTCCGCACCGACATGGCCGGCCACGACGGGTCCGGCGCAGACGCCGATGGCGGCGTCGACCTCGAGCCCCTCGAGACGGCAGGCCAGCGCGCGCGCCGCCGACAGGGCGCACGTGCCGGGATCGGGCAGCTCGACGGGTGCGCCGAAGATGCACAGCGCCGCGTCGCCCTCGAACTTGTTGATCCAGCCGCCGTGCTCCTGGACCACCTCGATGACGACGGAGAAGAACGCGTTCAGGCGTCGCACGACCTCCTGCGGATCGACGCTCTCCGCGAGCTCGGTGGAGCCGACGATGTCGACGAACAGCACGGCCACGTCCCGCACCTCGCCACCGAGCTCGGCTCCCCGCTCGAGAGCGAGCCGGGCGACGTCGTCCCCGACCTGACGGCCGAACAGATCGCGCATCCGCTCGCGTTCGCGCAGGCCCTCCACCATGGTGTTGAAGCCGCTCTGCAACCGGCCGACCTCTGAGGCGTCGTACACCGGCACCGAGACGTCGAGATCGCCCTGGCCGACGCGACGCAGTGCGGTCGCCACGGACCGAACCGGGTCGCTGACCGCGCCGGCCGCGGCCGTGATGCTGAAGAAGCCGACAGTGACGCCGAGCAGGACGAGGAACAGGATGCCGTTGCGGCCCAGCGTGGTTCCGGGCGGACCGAACAGGCTCATCCCGATGCCGACGAGCGGGATGCCGCTGCCCACCCCCCACGCGAGCAGCAGCCTCGGCTTCACACCGAGCAGCACCGGCGGCGGTTCGACCACACCATCCATCGCCCTGCTGACGACCGGCCGCATGATCCGCTCCGCGAGCAGGTACGCGATCGTGCAGGTCGTGAACCCGCCGAGCACGATGGTCAGGGCGATGTCGAAGGCCACGTGAAGCGACGTCATGAGGTTGAGCAGGCCGAACACGACGGCGGCGGTGACCCACAGGCTGCCGTTGAGGTACATCAGCCAGAGCGGTTGCCGGAGCGCCGCGCGCCGCGCCTCGTCGGTCGGCGGCTCGCCGGACTCGAGCCATGCGATGACCGGGCGCCCTATGCGCACCCCGACGTGCGTGCCGACCACCACCCCGACGAGAACCAGCGGCACGAAGACGACGGCGTTGAGCAGCCGCATGTGGGCCGGGTCGCCCTCGCCCTGCACCGGCAGCAGGAAGGCCAGGAAGTAGAAGACGTCGACGGCACCGCCGACGTTGGACACGACCAGCGCAGCAGTGAGCCGCTTCGAGGTACGCCGGGACAGCTCGGCGCCGGTCACAGCAACGACGCCGCATGCCGGCCGGCTGCAGCCGCTGCAATGAACGCGACCGGGTCGTCGTCCAGGCCGCGTCCCATCGTCGACAGCTCGGCAGGAGATGCCCGCAGCGCATCGAGCAGACCATCGTCGTCGACCGTCACGACGTTGTGCCGTGCAAACGCGGTGACATCGACGAGATCGGCGTACGACGAAGGAACGACGAGGTCCGCGACCGTCAGGGCCACCCGTCCGTACGCCGTGGTCGAGTGGTGACTGACTCCACGGTGGCGAGGCCGCGGGTCGACCGACGACATCCGCAGAGCCGCAACCGGGCGAGCACCCACCGCGGCCGCGGCGTTCACCGCGTCGCCGGCGGCCACCCCGGAGAAGCCCCACGGCGTACCGGTCCCGAGGTTGCCGGGTCCCTGCGTGACGACGGTGACGTCAGCCACAAGCACCCGCGCGGCGGCCAGCAGGCCCGAGTGCAGCGTCACCGCCTCCAGGTCGCCGCCGAAGGCCTGGCCAACGGTCACCGTGCCGCACAGCGTGCCGGCGAGAGCGGCGATCGTGCGGGAGAACCACAGCGGCAGGGCGCCGCCGTCGGTCATCACGTAGGCGATCCGCGTCGCCGGCCGGTCGGTCAGGACGCCGGCGACGATCGCCGGCAGCGAGGAGTGCAGGTCGGCGACGACGACCGGCATGCCGGGGGCGGGCAGCGGGCCGGCATCGGCCAGCTGGTCGTGGCTGGCGGCGTCCTGCTCGTCGGCCCCGAGGACCACGGTCTGCATCGGCGTGTAGCGCGCCTTGACGAGGTGCCCAGGTCCCGGCCGGTCCGGCGGCAGGCGGTCCGGGAACGCCACGACCAGCGCGTAGCCGCCCGTCCCGAGGCCCAGCTCGACGGCCGTGACGTTCAGCAGGACGGCATCGCCCGGCTCAGGGCGCCCGACGAGCTTGGGGTGCGCCAGCGCCCGCAGGGTCTGGCCCTCCACCGTCACGTCGAGCTCCAGCGCTCCCGGCCACTCGCGGCCCAGCGACACGACGGTGCCGCGCCGCCACCGGATCATGAGAAGAAGGCTAACGTCGGGCCTCGTGTCGGCGAAGAAGACGGAGCGGCTGCTCAACCTGGTCATCTGCCTGCTCCACACCCGCCGCCACCTGTCGGTGCAGGAGATCCGCGAGCTGGTGCCCGGCTACGACCAGGGCAGCGAGGACGCCTTCCGCCGCATGTTCGAGCGGGACAAGGAGGAGCTGCGCGACCTCGGGATCCCGCTCGAGACGGGCACCGACACGGCGGCCCATGACGACGAGCTCGGCTACCGGATCGCCCGACGCGACTACGAGCTGCCGCCGATCTCCCTCGAGCCTGACGAGGCCGCCGCCCTCGGCCTGGCCGCCCGCCTCTGGCAGTCGGCACCACTCGCCGGCGCGACCGGGTCGGCGCTGCTGAAGCTGCGGGCGGCGGGCGTCGACGCGCCTGACTCGGGCGGTGCGCTGGAGCCCCGGGTCGGCGCGGGAGAGCCCGCCTTCGAGGCGTGCCTCGCGGCCGTGACCGAGGGCCGGAGCCTGCTGTTCGACTACCGCGCGAGCGGCCGACCGACGCCCGAGCAGCGCCGGGTCGACCCCTGGGGGGTCGTGTGGTGGCACGGCCGCTGGTACGTCGTCGGCCACGACACCGCCCGTGCCGACGTACGCGTGTTCCGGCTCTCGCGGATCGTCGGTGCCGCCACCGCGGTCGGCGAGGCCGGCACGGTCCAGGTGCCCGCCGAGACCGACTTGCGGGCACTGGTGGCCCGGACAGCGGGGGAGGAGCCGAGCAGGAGCGCGAGCGTGCGGGTCCGGGCCGGCGCCGCCTGGGCGCTGCGCCGCGAGGCCACCTCGGTCACACCCGACGGCGAAGGCTGGGACCGGCTGGAGGTCGGCTACTCCGACCCGGAGCGGTTCGCCGACCGGGTCACGGGCTACGCCGCGGACGTCGTCGTCCGCGGGCCGGAGGAGGCCAGGGAAGCCGTCGTACGCCGGCTGGCCGCCCTGACCGAGGAGCCGGTCTCATGACCGGGTCGCTCGCGCAGCTGCCGAGGCTGCTGGCGCTCGTGCCGTACCTGCTGCAGCACCCGGGCGTGCAGACCGCCGAGGCTGCCGCTGTGTTCGGCGTGACGGAGGAGCAGCTGCGGCGCGACCTCAACCTGCTCTGGGTCTGCGGCCTGCCCGGCCACGGCCCGGGTGACCTGATCGACCTCGAGTTCGAGGGCGACACCATCACGCTGTTCGAGCCGGCCGGCGTCACCCGGCCGCTCCGGCTCGCCGTCGACGAGGCCCTCGCGCTCCTCGTCGCCCTGCGGACCCTGTCCGAGACGCCCGGGCTGGCTGATCGTGACGCCGTCGACCGCGCGCTCGCGAAGATCGAGGAAGCCGCGGGGGCGGCGGCCAGCCCCAGCCAGCGGGTGGAGGTCGCGCTCGAAGGCGAGGAGCAGGTCCTCCCGGTCGTGCGGGAGGCGCTGGAACGCCGGCGCCGCCTGCACCTGGACTACTACGTGCCCGGCCGCGACGAGACGACGGCCCGCGACGTCGACCCGATGCGGCTGCTGCTCGTCGACGGCCGGAGCTACCTCGAGGCGTGGTGCCGGCGGGTCGAGGCGGTCCGGTTGTTCCGGTTGGACCGGGTTGTCTCCCTCGCCCTGCTCGACGTCGCCGCCGAGCTGCCCCCGGCCGCTACGGAGCGTGACATCTCGCAGGGGTTGTTCCAGCCGTCGGCCGAGGACGTGCTCGTCGTCCTCGCGCTCGGACCCGGCGCGCAGTGGGTGGCGGACTACTACCCGTGTGAGTCCGTCGAGGATGTGGGCGACGGCACCGTCGTCGCCCGGCTGCGGACCCCGGAGACCAGCTGGGTCGTCCAGCTGGCGTTGCGGCTCGGGGCGTCGGCCCGGGTCGTGGAGCCCCCGGAGCTGGCCCGGCAGGTCCGAACGGCCGCACGCGATGCGCTCTCGGCGTACTCCGCCTAGTCCTTCTTGACCACCCGGAAACAAACTCTCCGCTGCCTCATCAAGCCGGTCACTCAGCGTGCCGATGCCGCTGTTGTCGCCGAGCACAGCGACATGCAGCGATCGAAAGGGACCCGCGGCCATGACCACGATCAAGGCGTCCTGCCCGACGTGTGGCGAGGTGGAGCTGACCCCGGCGGACGTATCGCTGATGGTTTGCAGCCACGCCCCGATGTCGTACTACTCGTTCTGCTGCCCGACCTGCACCGACGAGATCCGCAAGCCGGCCGACGACCACGTCGTGTCACTGCTCGTCTCCGGTGGGGTCCCAGCCCAGGTCTGGGACCTGCCGGCCGAGGTTCTCGAGGTCAAGACCGGACCGGTCCTGACGTACGACGACCTGCTCGACTTCGCACTCGACCTCGGTTCGACGGACCTGCTGTCCGCCGCCGCCGCCTCTCCCGTCCGCGCCTGACCTGTCCCGTCGCCGGCTGAGCCGGCACCGCGGCCGCGCTAGATTTCCCGCGTGCTCTGGGTCATCGTCGACATCGTGCTGGCCGTGCTCGCCCTCGCGGGTCTTGGCCTGGTCGTGCTCAACCTCTGGCGCAAGGTCAAGGAGCTCGGCCGTGAGGTCGCCCGCGCCGGTGAGGCCATCAGCGCAGCGACGGACCAACTCGCCGACGTGCAGGCCCAGCTGCCTCCACACGCGTAGGCTGACGCTCGACGCACCAGCCCCCGACACCGCGTGAGGTCCGAGATGCCTGATCTGGGCAAGCCCGAGATCCTGATCCTGCTCATCGTGATCCTGGTGCTGTTCGGTGCCAAGCGGCTGCCGGGCGCGGCCCGCTCGCTCGGCCAGTCGATGCGGATCTTCAAGGCCGAGACCAAGGGCCTGCGCAACGACGACGACGCGGTCATCACACCCACGCCGGCGACGCCGGCGATGCCGCCCACCGCCGGCTCCCCGGGCAGCATGCCGGTCGCCCCCGTCCCGCCGTCCGTGCAGGACCAGCAGGCACCTCCGCTGCACCAGTAGTGACCGCGCTGTCCACGGCGGGCGGCCGCAGCCGACGGCCCGCCGACGGGCGCATGGCGCTCGTCGAGCACCTGCGCGAGCTGCGCAACCGGCTGGCGATCTCCCTCGTCGCGATTGCCGTCGGCGTCGTCGTCGGCTGGTACCTCTGGGAGCCGATCTACGACTTCCTGCGCGAGCCGTTCTGCAACACCTCGCCCGGCGATAACGGCTGCAACCTGGTCTCGCTCGGCATCTTCGACCAGTTCAAGGTGAAGTTGCGGGTGGCGTTCATCGCCGGGACCATCCTCGCCTCGCCGGTCTGGCTGTATGAGCTCGGCGCGTTCATCACCCCCGCCCTGCACAAGAAGGAGCGCCGGTACGCCGCCGGCTTCCTCGTGGCGGCGCTCGTGCTGTTCCTGGCCGGTACGGCGCTCGCCTACGTCAGCGTCAGTCGCGGCCTGGACTTCTTCCTGACCCTCGGCGGTGACCACATCACCGTCATCCTGTCGATCCAGGCGTACCTGTCCTTCCTCACGCTAATGCTGCTGGCGTTCGGGATCGCCTTCGAGTTCCCCGTCGTGATCCTGTTCCTCAACCTGGTCGGGGTGCTCTCGGCGGACCGGATGCGGGCCTGGCGGCGCGGCATGATCATGGGCATCTTCGTCGCGAGCGCGCTGATCACGCCGACGCAGGACCCGTTCACCTTCCTCGCCATGGCGCTGCCGCTCTGCGTGCTCTACGAGGGCTGCATCCTGATCGCCCGGCTCCGCGACCGCGGCAGGAAGCGGCGCGAAGCGGACGACCCGCTGGCATCGCTCGACCTCGACACCCCGTCGTACGTCGACCCACGGCCGTCGTCCCTGTGAGGGTCTCTCTCGTCGTCAACCCCACCTCGGGGCGCGGCCGAGCTGCGGCGGCCGCGGACCTGGCGCAGGCCAGGCTCAGCGCCGCCGGGCACGACGTACGCAGACTGCAGGGCACGAGCGGTCCGGACGCCGAACGGCTGTGCCACGAGGCGGTCGCGGACGGGGTGGACGTCCTCGTCGCCGTCGGCGGCGACGGCATGGTGCACCTCGCGCTGCAGGCCTGCGCCGGTACGTCCACCGCTCTCGGCATCGTGCCTACCGGCACCGGCAACGACCTGGCCCGCGCGCTGTCGCTGCCGTTGGGCGATCCGGGTGCGTCCGCCGACCTGCTGGTCGCCGGATCGCGCCGTCAGGTCGACGCCGTGCGCTGCGGCGACCGCTGGTGGGCCTGCGTGCTCGGCACCGGCTTCGACGGCGCCGTCAACGACCGGGCCAACCGGATGCACTGGCCACGTGGCCGCCGCCGCTACGACATCGCCGTGGTCGCCGAGCTGCGTTCCTACCGCCCGACGCGATTCGTGCTGGAGCTCGACGGTGTCCGCTCGGAGGTCGACGCGATGCTCGTCGCGCTGGGCAACGCGCCGTCGTACGGCGGTGGCATGAAGGTGTGCCCGGGAGCGCGCATCGACGACGGACTGCTCGACGTGGTCGTCGTCGGACCGCTGTCGCGGCGGCGCTTCCTGTGGCTGTTCCCGCGGGTGTTCAAAGGCACGCACGTCTCGGACGCATCGGTCACGGTGCACCGGGCCCGGGAGGTCCGGCTGGACGGCCCACCGACGGCGACGGCGTACGCCGATGGCGAGCGAATCGGCGGGTTGCCGCTGCTCTCGACGGTCGTCCCCGGCGCGCTGCGGGTCATCGGAGTGCCGGCGGGCACGTAACCTTCCGTGGTGACCGGATCGGCTCTTTCCGAGTTCCAGACTGGTTACCCGTTCGGGCTCGACAGCTTCCAGCGCACCGCGTGCCTCGCCCTCGAGGACGGCCGCGGTGTCCTCGTGGCGGCCCCCACCGGCGCCGGCAAGACCGTCGTCGGGGAGTTCGCCGTGCACCTCGCCCTGCGCTCGGGGCGCAAGTGCTTCTACACGACTCCCATCAAGGCGCTGTCGAACCAGAAGTACAACGACCTGGTCGAGCGCTACGGCCATGACCGGGTCGGGCTGCTCACCGGCGACAACGCGGTCAACGGCGGCGCTGACGTCGTCGTGATGACGACCGAGGTGCTGCGCAACATGCTGTACGGCGGCAGCGACACCCTGCGCGGCCTGTCGCACGTCGTCATGGACGAGGTCCACTACCTCGCCGACCGGTCTCGTGGTGCGGTGTGGGAAGAGGTGATCATCCACCTCCCGCAGGACGTCGTCCTCGTCTCGCTATCGGCGACCGTGAGCAACGCGGAGGAGTTCGCCGACTGGCTGGTCACGGTGCGCGGCGACACCGAGGTCGTCGTCGAGGAGCACCGGCCAGTGCCGCTGTGGCAGCACGTGATGGTCGGCACCCGGCTCTACGACTTGTTCGTCGATGACGACCAGCAGGACGTCAACCCGGACCTGGTGCGCCTGCAGCGAGAGGAGGCGCGCTGGTCGCCGCGCGACCGGCAGGGCCGGCCCGTGCGCCGGCCGGTCGCGAAGCGGCCCGATGTCATCGAGCGGCTCGATCGCGAGGGGCTGCTGCCGGCGATCACGTTCATCTTCAGCCGGGCCGGCTGCGCCGCCGCAGTCGAGCAGTGTCTGCGGTCCGGGCTGCGGCTCAACACGGAGGAGGAGGCCGCCCGCGTCCGGCAGGTCGTCGAGGCGCGCACGGAGTCGATACCGCGCGAGGACCTGCGGGTGCTCGGCTACTGGGAGTGGCTCGACGGGCTCCAGCGCGGCATCGCGGCCCACCACGCCGGCATGCTCCCGACCTTCAAGGAGGTTGTCGAAGAGCTGTTCGTCGGTGGCCTCGTCAAGGCGGTCTTCGCCACCGAGACCCTGGCACTCGGCATCAACATGCCGGCACGCTCCGTGGTGCTCGAGAAGCTGACGAAGTGGAACGGCGACGCGCACGTCGACGTGACGCCGGGGGAGTACACCCAGCTCACCGGTCGCGCCGGGCGACGCGGCATCGACGTCGAGGGTCACGCTGTCGTGCTGTGGCAGCAGGGCTTCGACCCGAAGTCCGTCGCGGGCCTCGCCTCGACCCGCACATACCCGCTGCGGTCGAGCTTTCGTCCGTCGTACAACATGGCCGTCAACCTCGTCGGCACGGTCGGTCGCGAACCAGCGCGGGCGCTGCTGGAGTCGAGCTTCGCGCAGTTCCAGGCCGACCGGTCCGTCGTCGGGCTGGCCCGGCAGATCGCGAAGAACCTCGACGCGCTCACGGGGTACCAGGCGTCGATGACGTGCCACCTCGGGAACGCGCAGGAGTACGGCGCGCTGCGCGCTGCGGTGAAGCGCCGCGAGACCGAGCTGGCGAAGTCGGGTGCGGCGCAGCGTCGGGCCGCTGCCGCGCAGTCACTCGAGCGGCTCAAGACCGGCGATGTCATCCGGGTGCCCAGCGGGCGGCGGTCGGGACTGGCCGTCGTGGTCGATCCCGGTGTCGGACTGAACGGCGACGCCCATCCGCTGGTCGTCACCGAGGACCGCTGGGCCGGTCGCCTGTCACTGTCGGACTTCCCGGCGGCGGTGGAGCCGGTCGGCCACGTGAAGGTGCCCAAGCACTTCAACCACCGCACGCCGCAGGCTCGTCGGGACATGGCCTCGTCGCTGCGCGCACTGGAGCTGGAGGGCGGCAAGCGCCAAGGTCGGCAGCGCGCGGCAGCGGCCGACGACGAGACGCTGTCGCGGCTGCGGGCCGAGCTGCGCCGGCATCCCGTGCACGGCTGCGACGAGCGCGAGCAGCACATGCGGTGGGCCGAGCGCTGGCACCGGCTGCGGGCGGACACCGACGCGGTGGAGCGTCGTGTCGCCGGGAAGACGTCGTCCATCGCGCGCACCTTCGACCGGGTGTGCGACGTGCTCAGCGCGCTGGGCTACCTCGACGGCGAGGAGGTCACCGAGACCGGCACGCAGCTCGCTCGGGTCTACAGCGAGTCGGACCTGCTCGTCGTGGAGTGCCTGCGCTCGGGCGTCTGGGACGACCTGACGGCGGCGGAGCTCGCGGCTGTCACGTCGGCACTCGTCTACGAGAACCGGCGCCCTGACGATTCGGTGCCGCGCGTGCCGTCCGGTGCCGTGCAGAACGCGCTGGCCGACATGACACGGATCTGGGGACGGCTCACCGAAGCCGAGTCGCGCGAGCGGCTGTCCTTCCTGCGCGAGCCTGATGTCGGTTTCACCTGGGCCACCTGGCGATGGGCCTCCGGCGCGCGGCTCGAGCAGGTGCTCGACGACGACCCCGACCTGACGGCGGGCGACTTCGTGCGCTGGTGCAAGCAGCTCGTCGACCTGCTCAGCCAGATCGCGCTCGTCGCGGCCGACGACTCACCGGTACGTCGCACCAGCCGACAGGCGATCGACGCCGTCCAACGCGGGGTCGTGGCCTACAGCTCGGTGGTGTAGCTCGGCTCGGTGGTGGAGCTCAGCCCGCTACGGCGAGTCCCGGCTCGTCGAGGCCGAGCACACCGCGCTCGCGGCGGACGGCGTCGGCGTAGTCGCGCACCTGGCGGGCCGCCCACGCCTCGTCCCGGCCGGTCTCGGCCGCGAGCAGGAGGGCCGCCGCGGGGGCGGCGGGAAGCCCGGCGTCGCGAGCGCGCAGCGACAACCGGAAGCGCCGGCTGAACACGTCGTCGAGCGTGACCGCGCCCTCGCGGCGGGCCGCCTGGACGACCTCCGCGGCGATGTGCGGAGCAGCCGGCGACAGCGTGCGACCGAGGTCGTGGTCGGCGGCGACGAGCGACAAGATGTCCGAGGCCGCCTCACCGGACTGGCGCACGAGGCTCGCGGCGACGTCGGCCTCGAGACCGAGCGCAGCGGCCGCCGCGCTGGTCTCGGCGAGCAGCTCGGCGTAGGACCGGGTGCCGGTCAGGGAGATGTCGTCGGTGCGGCAGCGCGCCTTGCGGCCGTCGCGGTCGACGATGCGGTCGACGACGTCCTTGGCCATCCGCCGGTACGTCGTCAGCTTGCCGCCGGTGATGGTGAGCAGGCCGCCGCTGCCCTCGACGAGAGTGTGCCGTCGGCTGATGTCGGACATCTTCTCCGGCGACGAGCTGGTGCGCGCCTCGCGGATGAGCGGCCGGACCCCGGCCCAGGCGCCCAGCACGTCGTCCGCGGACAGCGACCCGCGGAAGACGGCGTTGCCGGCCGCGAGGACGTACTCGAGGTCGCTCGCGGTCAGCGCCAGCTCCTCGACGTCGCCGTCGTACGGCGTGTCCGTCGTGCCGAGGATGGTCTGCCGGCCCCACGGGATGGCGAACATCGATCGGCCGTCGCCCTGCTTGCTCGGCAGCAGGATGCTCGCGTCGACGAGCGGAAGGCGCTCGCGCGGGACGACGACGTGGACGCCCTTGCTGGGCTGGACGACCGGCGGGCGGCCGGGCTCCTCGAGCCCCTGCAGCGTGTCGACCCAGACCCCGGTGGCGTTGACGACATGGCGGGCACGGACCTCGACATCGCCACCGCCGATGTGGTCGGTCACCACGGCGCCGGTGACGCGGCCGTCGTCATTCTTGAGAAGTGCCGTGACCTCTGCGTAGGGGACCGCGAGCGCGCCGAAGCGCCGCGCCGCCTGAACGACCGACAGCACCAGCCGGGCGTCGTCGGTCGCGCAGTCGCCGTACCGGTAGGCGTAGGCGAGCTCGCTGTCGGCCAGTGCCGGCGCGAGCTCGACCGCCTGCTCCGCGCTGATCCGCTCGTGCCGGCGCAGGTCGCCGCTGCGGATGCCGAGTGCGGCGAACGCGAAGACGTCATAGGTCGTGAGACCGATCCCGAGCAGCCGGCGCTTCGCCGTGTCGGGCCAGACCGGGTAGAGGAAGTCCATCGGGCGGACGAGGTGGGGCGCGAGCCGCATCAGCAGCTGCCGCTCCTGCACGCCCTCGCGGACGAGACCGAACTCGTAGTTCTCGAGGTAGCGCAGGCCGCCGTGGACGAGCTTGCTGCTCTTGCTGCTGGTGCCGCTCGCCAGATCGCCCTTGTCGATGACGGCGACCCGCAGGCCGCGGGATGCGGCGTCGAGGGCGACGCCCGCGCCGGTGGCGCCCATCCCGACGACGAGCACGTCGAGCTCGGCCGCGCCGGCTTCGGCGAGGTCGGTCGCTCGGGTATGCACCGAGAACGGCTTGTTACCCACGAGTAGGATTGTGCCACCGATCCGCGCCGTTGACACCCGGAATCGCTCACGACACTCAGGCGCTAAGTGCTGTTTCGACAGATACCAGGAACCGGTTGAGCGGCGACTCCAGCCCCCACCGGTCGGACAGCTCCAGGAGGCGGGCGGGGTCGCGTGGCGTGGCCCGCAGCGCGTCGTCGAGGACGGGCAGCGGCAGGTCGCAGCTGACCCTGGTCACGGCGGGGGCCGCGGTCAGGTAGTCGCGGCCGGCCTCGAGCTTGGCGCGGGCGCCGGCCGGGAAGCCGTCGACGGTGCCGGCGTCCAGGGCGGCGACGATCTGCTCGATCGTGCCGAAGCAGGAGACCAGCGCGGCGGCGGTCTTCTCGCCGATGCCCTTCACACCGGGCAGGCCGTCGCTGGGGTCGCCGCGCAGCACCGCGAAGTCGGCGTACGCCCGGCCGGGGATGCCGTACCTCGCCGCCACCTCGCCCTCGGTGTACGGCCGCATCTTCTCGACGGTGTAGAGGACGCGGACCGGCTTGCTGTCGTCCACCAGTTGGAACAGGTCACGGTCACCGGTGACGACGTCGACGGCGTCTGTCTCGCGGGTCGCGAGGGTGCCGAGCACGTCGTCTGCCTCGTAGCCCTCGACCCCGGCGACGGCCACACCCAGCGCGTCGAGGACCTCGAGCAGGATGGCCACCTGTGGGGCCAGAGAGTCGGGCTCGGCCTCAGCGCCGTTCTCGGCGAGTCGATGCGACTTGTACGACGGAACGGCGGCGACCCGGAACGCCGGCCGCCAGTCGAGGTCGAGGCAGCACACGAGCCGGGCGGGTGTGGTCTCGCGGACGACCCGGCCGACGAGGTCGAGAAAGCCCCGCACCGCGTTGATAGGCGTGCCGTCTGGTGCGGTGATCGACTCGGGGACGCCGTGAAAGGCGCGGTACCAGAGGGACGGCGCATCGACGATCGTCAGCTGTCCGGTCACGCGCCCAGCCTGTCATCCACGGCCCTTGTGTCCGCCGTACGGATGAGATCGGAGGCCTTGGACGTCACAGGCTCCGATCTCATCCGTACGGTGGGAGCTCCTCGTGACGGCAGTAACCTGGGCGGCAGGAACCCATCACCCGGAGGAGCCCGTGCCGCCCGTTGTTCGCAGCCTGCCGTCGGCTGAGGCTGAGGCGCTGCTCGAGCTCGCCCGCGACCTGGCCGAGCAGGAGCTCGCGCCGCGGGCCGCGGAGATGGAGTCGCGGTCGGAGTTCCCGCGCGAGGTGTTCCGGACGCTCGGTAAGGCGGGGCTGCTGGGACTCGCGTACGGCGAGGAGCACGGCGGCGGCGGGCAGCCCTACGAGGTCTACCTGCAGGTCCTCGAGGAGCTGAGCCGGGCCTGGCTCGCGGTCGGCCTCGGTACCAGCGTGCACACCCTGTCCTGCTACCCGCTCGCGGCGTTCGGCAGCCAGGAGCAGAAGGACCGCTGGCTCCCGGACATGCTCGGCGGCGAGCTGCTCGGCGCGTACTGCCTGTCCGAGGCCGACAGCGGATCGGACGCGGCGGCGCTCAAGACCAAGGCGACCAAGGAGGGCGACGACTGGGTGGTCAACGGCGCCAAGGCGTGGGTCACGCACGGCGGGCAGGCCGACTTCTACAACCTGATGGTCCGCACCGGTGGCGAGGGCGCGAAGGGCATCTCCTGCCTGCTCGCCGCCAAGGACACACCCGGCCTCAACCCGCAGGCGCCCGAACGCAAGATGGGCATGAAGTCGTCGCACACCGCGACCATCCAGCTCGACGGCGCGCGCATCTCCGGCAACCGCCTCCTCGGCGACGAAGGCCAGGGTTTCCGCATCGCGATGAGCGCCCTCGACGGCGGCCGGCTCGGCATCAGCGCCTGCGCCGTCGGGGTCGCGCAGGCCGCGCTCGACACCGCGGTCAGCTACGCCAAGCAGCGCAAGCAGTTCGGCCAGCGCATCGCCGACT
Organism: Frankiaceae bacterium; assembly: GCA_016650445.1. Classification (GTDB taxonomy): domain Bacteria; phylum Actinomycetota; class Actinomycetes; order Mycobacteriales; family SCTD01; genus RYN-124. The sequence goes on from JAENVS010000039.1 coordinate 15,171, forward strand.
TCCAAGGGCTGTCCTTCATGCTCGCCGACATGGCCACCCAGGTGGAGGCCGCCCGCGCTCTCTACCTGAGCGCGGCCAGGTTGCGCGACCGCGGCAAGCCGTTCGGCCCGCAGGCGGCCATGTCCAAGCTGTTCTGCACCGACACCGCCATGCGCGTCACGACGGACGCCGTGCAGGTGCTCGGCGGCTACGGCTACGTCGAGGACTTCCCGGCCGAGCGCTACCTGCGCGAGGCGAAGATCCTGCAGATCGTCGAGGGCACCAACCAGGTGCAGCGCATCGTCGTCGGCCGGTCCCTCACCGGCTCGTGAGCACCGAGCTGGACGACCTCGACCGGCAGGTCATGCGCCTGCTGGCCGAGGACGGCCGTCGCAGCTACACCGACCTCGCGCGGGATACCGGGCTGTCGACCAGTGCGGTGCATCAGCGCGTCCGCCGGCTCGAGCAGCGGGGCGCCATCACCGGCTACGCCGCGCAGGTCAACCCCGTCGCGGCGGGACTGCCGCTGACGGCGTTCGTCTCGGTGACACCGATCGACCCGGCCGCGCCCGACGACGCGCCCGAGCGTCTCGCGCACTTGACCGCCATCGAGGCCTGCCACAGCGTCGCCGGCGACGAGAGCTACATCCTCAAGGTCCGGGTCAGCGACCCTTCCGCCCTGGAGACGCTGCTGCAGGACATCCGCGCCGCGGCCCAGGTGCGCACCCGCACGACCGTCGTGCTCAGCACCCCCTGGGAGGGACGCACCGCGCCGCCGCACAGCCCTCAGGGCGGAGAGGCGACGTAGACCGACACGTCGTGAGGGACGCCCTTCACACGCGTCAGCAGGAACGTCTTCTTGCGGCGGGTCGACACCCGTTCCGGATCGAGTCCGCCGAGTGCACGATCAGACACGAGCGTCTCGTCCGGCCCCGCCTTCTCGACCAGCCGCGCGGCGATGTTCACGTCGACGCCGAGGTAGTCACCACCGATGGCCTTCGGCGTACCCGTGTGAATGCCGGCGCGAAGTCGCGGTCTGTGGCCCGCGACGTCGATATCGGCGAGGCGCGAACGTGCGTCGACCACGGCGTCGAAGGCGAGCTGCGGTGACGGGAACGTCGCCATCACACCGTCACCGAGGCGCTTCACGATGACGCCGCGGTGGGCGACGACCGCTGGCTCCACTGCGCTCGCCGCGGCGCAACAGCGCGAGGGCGTCCTCGTCACCAGCCCGCAGGGCCCACGACGAGAAGCCGACGAGATCGGTGAACAGCAGTGTCAGCTCGCAGTCGCCATGGCCGCGCCCGGCCCGCTCCAGCATCGCGTGCCATACCTGCAGCGCACCGAGGCCCAGCTCCTTCGACGCGCGAGGCTGCTCGTCGAACAGCCGGTCGGCGAGCCGAGCCACCACGCTGGCGCCGCCCGGACCCGCTGCCGACAGCGGGTCCCCGAAGCCCGCGTCGCCGCGGAGCACACGACGCACGGTGAGCAGCGCCCCAACGACGGCGGGCCGCTGGTCGACCCCGCGGACCGCGGCAGCGACACGGGCAGCACGGCTCGGCGGTGGCGGCGAGGTCATCCTCAGGCGATCGGACGCAGCGCGGCGGGGGCGTGCGGCGGCACCATGGGGTTCTTCGGCGCGATCGGCGTGAGTCGCACGTACGGCGTTCCGAGCGGTGGCCTCAGGTCCTGCTCGCTGCGGTTCGGCCACAGCGAGAGCGCACGTTCTGCCTGCGCGGTGATGGTCATCGACGGGTTGACGCCGAGGTTGGCCGAGATCGCCGCGCCGTCCATCACATGCAGCCCGGGGTGGCCGTAGAGCCGCTGGTACGGATCGATGACGCCGGTCTCCGGCGAGTCGCCGATGACGGCACCGCCCAGGAAGTGCGCCGTCATCGGGATGTTCGCCAGCTCACCCACCGTGCCGCCCGGGTAGCCGCCGATCTTCTCCGCGACCCGCCGCGTCGCGTCGTTGGCGACCGGGATCCACGTCGGGTTCGGCACACCGTGCCCCTGCCGCGACGTCAGCCGGCCGAAGCGCGTGTACGTCGTGATCGAGTTGTCGAGCGTCTGCATGACGAGCGAGATGATCGTGCGCTCCGACCACCTCCGCGGCACCAGGATCGTCAGGAATGCCAGCGGGTGCTTGATGATCTCGACGATCGCCTTCATCCACCGCGGGACCGGTCCGCCGCCGTCGGTCATGACCGTCTGCAGCATCCCCATGAGGTTGCTGCCCTTGCCGTAGCGGACCGGCTCGATGTGCGTGTGCTCGTCCGGGTGGAACGACGACGTGATCGCGACGCCCTGCGTGAAGTCGCGCACCACCGTCTTCGTCTGCGCACCAACGAGCGACTCCGAGTTGGTGCGGGTCAGGACACCGAGGCGCTGGCTGATGTTGGGCAGCAGCTTCTTGTCGCGCATGCGGTGCAGCAGCTTCTGCGTCCCGAGCGTGCCAGCGGCGAGCACGACCTGGTCCGCCGTGAAGGCGCGTGTCGGCGTGCGAGACCACGATCCGGTGTGCACCGTGTCGACGGCGTACCCGCCACCGGTCAAGGGCCGCAGCGCGACGACGGTCGTCTCGGGATGCACGACAGCGCCGCCCTTCTCGGCGAGGTGCAGGTAGTTCTTCACGAGGGTGTTCTTCGCACCGTGCCGGCAGCCGGTCATGCACGCGCCGCACTGCAGGCAGCCGGTACGCGCCGGGCCCGCGCCGCCGAAGAACGGGTCCGGCACCGTGACACCGGGCTCCTGCTGACCGTCGCGACCGAAGAAGACCCCGACGGGCGTGAGGGTGAAGGTGTGCCCGACGCCCATGTCCTCGGCGACCGAGCGCATGACCTCGTCCGAGGGCGTGACCGTCGGGTTCTGCACGACGCCGAGCATCCGCCGGGCCTGGTCGTACCAAGGGTCGAGCTCGGCCTTCCAGTCCGTGATCGAGCCCCACTGCTTGTCCGTGTAGAACGGGCCGGACGGCTGGTAGAGCGTGTTGGCGTAGTTCAGCGAGCCGCCGCCCACGCCCGCCCCCGCGAGCACGAGCACCTTGCCGACCTTGCTGATCCGCTGGATGCCCTTGCACCCGAGCCGCGGCGCCCACAGGAACTTCCGGACGTCCCACGAGGTCTTCGGCAGGTCCTCGTCCGCGTACCGCCGCCCGGCCTCGAGAACGCCTACGGAGTAGCCCTTCTCGACGAGCCGGAGCGCCGAGACGCTGCCGCCGAACCCTGAGCCGATGACGAGGACGTCGTAGTGGTCGACCATCCCAGGATCGTACGGCGGCAGCTACAGCCGGAAGCCGAGGTCGGCCGTCGTCTCCTCGGTGTCCATCTGCGCCTTCTGCAGCTTGCCGGCATAGTCCCAGTTCATCGACTGCCATCGGGTGAACTGGTCGAGCACCCACACGCCGCTCTGCCGCGAGCCGTTGCCGGACTTGCCGTTGCCGCCGAACGGCAGGTGCGCCTCAGCGCCGGAGGTGGAGTTGTTCACCGACAGCATTCCCGCGCTGACGCGCTCACGGAACCGGAAGGCGTGCAGCGGGTTGGTCGTGTAGATGGCCGACGACAGGCCGTAGCCGTGCCCGTTCGCCAGCTCGATGGCCTCGTCGAACGACGAGAACCGCATTACGGAGACGAGCGGCCCGAACGTCTCGTTCTGGTAGAGCGCGTCGTCGGGCTGGACGCCGGTGACGATGGCCGGGTGGGCGTAGACGCCCGCCTCCGGGTCGCCGACGAAACCCTTACGTGGGTTGGCGTTCGTGATCCGGCCGGTGCCGGTGGAGCCCAGCACCTCGTGGTGCGGCTGCACCTCGCCTAGCCACTTCTCGAAGCCCTGCAGGAACCGCTCCGAGAGCATCGGGCCGTACAGCACGTCCTTCGTCGGGTCTCCGATCGCGGCGTCCACCACACGACTGACGAAACGCGACAGGAACGCGTCGTACACGTCGTCGTGCACGATCGCGATGCCCAACGACGTGCAGCGCTGTCCGGCCGTGCCGAAGCCCGAGAAGAGCGCACCTTCGGCGGCCAGGTCGAGGTCGGCGTCCGGCATGACGACGAGGGGGTTCTTGCCGCCGAGCTCGAGGCACGGGTTCTGCAGGTGACGCCCGGCGAGCTCGCCGATGCGCACGCCGACCTCGGACGAGCCGGTGAAGCCGATCTTCTGCACGAGCCCGAGCGACAGCGCCTGCGAGAGGCCGTCGTAGGTCGTGGGGCCGTCGGCGTGCACGGTGTTGAGGACGCCGGCCGGCAGACCGCCCGCGACGAACAGCGTGGTCAGCGCGTCACCGAGGGCCGCGGCGTACTCCGCCGGCTTCCACACCACCGCGTTGCCGCACAGCAGCGCCGGCACGAGGTACCACGAGGGCACGGCCACCGGGAAGTTGCCGGCCGTGATGATCCCGGCGACGCCGATCGGCACGCGGAAGGTGAACAGCTGCTTGTCGCGCATCTCCGACGGCACCGTGTGGCCGTAGAGCCGCCGGCCCTCGCCGAGGAAGAAGTCGCAGGTGTCGATGATCTCGTTGACCTCGCCGAGAGCCTCGGCGCGAGGCTTGCCCACTTCGCGCACGACGAGGTCGGCGAGCGTCTCCTTGTTGCTCTCCACAAGCCGGCCGATGGCCGCGATGACGCGCCCGCGCACCGGAGCCGGCGTGGCCGCCCAGCCCTTCTGCGCCGCGGTCGCCACCCGGAACGCGTCGACGAGCTGTGCCGCCGATGCGAGCGACACCTCGCCCACCACGTCGTCGAGCTGCGCCGGGTTCGTCGTCTTCAGCGTCCCGCCGGCCCCCTTCAGCGGCTTGCCGTCGACGTACGAGGTGATCTTCACAGGGTCTCCTTGCACAGAACGCGGTCGACCGCTGCAACCCCGGCTTCGAGATCAGCCGACGAGACGGTCAGGGCGGGCCGGAAGCGGATGCTCCGGCGGCCACAGCCCAGCAGGAGCACTCTCTCCTCCAAGCGCAGCGCTGTCAGCACTCGGTTCCTCGTGTCGGTGTCGGGAAGCGAGAAGGCGCACATCAGCCCGCGCCCGCGCACATCCGTCGCGATCGGATGACGCACTGCGAGCTCCTCGAGCAGCAGGCGCAGCTGCGCCCCCGCGATCGCCGCTCGCTCGACCAGGTGCTCGCTCTCCATCACCTCGAGGATGCGCCGGAACCGCACCATGTCGGTCAGGTTGCCGCCCCACGTGGAGTTGATGCGCGACGCGACGACGAAGACGTTGTCGGCAACCTCGTCGACCCGACCGCCGGCCATCACGCCGCAGACCTGCGTCTTCTTGCCGAAGGCGACCACGTCGGGCTGTACGCCGAGCTGCTGGTAGGCCCACGTCGTACCGGTAAGACCGCAGCCCGTCTGCACCTCGTCGAGGACGAAGAGCGCATCGAACTCGCGGCACAGCTCCTGCATCGCCTGCAGGAACTCCGGCCGGAAGTGGTGGTCGCCGCCCTCGCCCTGGATCGGCTCCATCACGAAGCAGGCGATGTCGTGCGGGTGCTGCTCGAACGCCGCCCGCGCCGCCGCCAGGCTGACGCGCTCTGCCGCCTCGACGTCATGACCGGCGGCGAGATAGGGCGCCGGGATCCGCGGCCAGTCGAACTTCGGGAACCGCGCCACCTTGACGGGCTCGGTGTTGGTCAGCGACAGCGTGTAGCCGCTGCGGCCGTGGAACGCGTGCTCGAGGTGCAGCACCTTGGTGCCGAGCTCGGGGTCGATGCCATGCGCCTCGTTCCACCTGCTCTTCCAGTCGAAGGCGACCTTCAGCGCGTTCTCGACAGCGAGCGTCCCGCCCTCGATGAAGAACAGATGCGGCAGCGCCGGGTCACCCACCACCCGCGCGAACGTGTCGACGAACCGGGCCATCGCGACCGTGTAGACGTCGGAGTTGCTCGGCTTGTTCAGCGCCGCGCTCAGCAGGTCGGTCCGGAACACCGGGTCGTCCACGAGGGCCGGGTGGTTCATCCCGAGAACACTGGACGCGAAGAACGTGAACAGGTCGAGGTACGCCGTCCCGTCGCGGGCATCGACGAGGTGCGACCCGCGGCTGGCCTCGAGATCGAGCACCAGGTGCAGTCCGTCGACGAGCAGGTGACGCCGCATTGCCGCATGAACGTCTGCGGGTTGCAGGCCAGAGGGAACGGTCACGGTCATGGATCTCAGGCTAGCCGGACAACTTCCCGTCACCTAGCACTCACACGGGTCATCTTCCCGTCTCCCTCGCGCCGGGCTAACGTCGCGGGCCGTGACGACGACCCTGTGGCGCGGCGGCCGCATCCGCACCCCGGGCGACCCGCGGGCCACCGCGCTGCTCAGCACCGACGGCGACATCACCTGGGTAGGCGCGGACCCGGCCGGCCTGACCGCGGACCGGGTCGTCGACCTCGACGGGGCCTGGATGGCGCCTGCCTTCGTCGACGCCCACGTGCACGCCACGATGACCGGGATCGGCCTCACGGGCCTCGACCTCGCCGACACCCCATCCCTTGCGGTCGCCCTCGACCGCGTGGCAACGGCGGCCCGCGACGCGCGCGGGGGAGTGGTCCTGGGCATGGGCTGGGACGAGACCAGGTGGCCGGAGCGACGGCTGCCGACGGCGGCCGAGCTCGACCGGGCGTCATACGGCGGTGTCGTCTACCTGATGCGCGTCGACGGCCACTCAGCCGTCGCCTCGAGCGCGCTGCTGGCGGCCGCACCGAAGGCGCGCGCAGAGCCCGGGTTCCTGCCCGACGGTCTCGTCCGGCAGGCGGCGCACCACGTCGTACGGCGCATCGCCTACGCCGCGATCACGCCGACGCGGCGGCGGGCCGCACAGGAGGGCACCCTGCAGCGGGCAGCCGAGCTGGGGATCGCCTGCGTCCACGAGTGCGGCGGCCCCGACATCTCCGGTGAGGACGACTTCCGCCAGCTGCTCGCGATCGACCACCCGGTCGAGGTCGTCGGCTACTGGGGCGAGCTCGACGGCATCGAGCGGTCGCGCGACCTCGGTGCCCGCGGCGCGGCAGGCGACCTGTTCGTCGACGGCTCGCTCGGCAGCCACACCGCGTGCCTCACGGAGCCGTACGCCGACAGCGCGTCGACCGGTGCGTTCTACGCCGACCCCGACGCCCTGCGACGCCACATCACCGACTGCACCAGGGCCGGCCTGCAGGCCGGCTTCCACGCCATCGGCGATGCGGCACTCGGTCACGTGCTCACGGCGTTCGCGGGCGCAGCCACTGACGTCGGCGTCCAGGAGCTGCGGGCCGCCCGGCACCGCATCGAGCACGCCGAGATGCTCAGCGCCGATCACATCGCACGGCTGTCGGCGTACGGGATCGTCGCGAGCGTCCAGCCCGCGTTCGACGCACGCTGGGGAGGCAACGACGGCATGTACGTCGACCGGCTCGGACCCGATCGGGCGACGGCGATGAACCCGTTCGCCGCGATGGCTGCTGCCGGCGTGACCCTTGCCTTCGGCGCCGACTCGCCGGTCACACCGCTCGATCCGTGGGGCGGCGTGCGCGCCGCCGTGCAGCACCGCACACCGACGAGCGCCCTGTCGCCGGCCGCTGCCTTCGCGGCGCACACGGTCGGCGGCCGGCGGGCGGCGCGTGATGACAGCGGCGGCCTGCTCGTCCCGGGAGCGCCCGCCACGTTCGCCGTCTGGGGGGTCGAACGGGTCGTCGAAACCGGCCTTCCGGACCTTGACGCGGGCGACCCGATCTGCCTGCGCACCGTCGTCCGCGGCGACACGGCGTACCAACGAAGTTAACCGCGGTTTTCACCCGGTCGGACTCCCGCGACGACGCGCCGCGCTGACCTGCGAAAACGCGCAAAACCGCAGGTCAGAGGACGGTTGACAGCGACCCCCTACACCTGAGTAGTGTCCCGCCGTCAGCACAGGACGGGCCGTGATCCGGTCGGTCTACGTCGCCTCTGGTTCTGGGCATCCAGCACTCGGAGCGCAGTTCTTGCGCGCGCTGGGATCCAGCTTCAGGACGTGGGGGAGCGAGCCGGTCGGAGCAACGGACGTAAGGGGAGACATCCCGGGCCGAAGCCCGGTGGCCCAGTAGACAACGGCAGGCCGACGACACCCAGTCGCCGGCGGGTCGGTCCGAAGGGCCACCGGGCTTTTGCCTGTCCGCGGGGCGGTCTGCGGGAGACTGTGTCAGTGACCCGCCTCGCCCTCGCTGTGCTCGCGGGTCTGCTCCTCGACGTCGCCTTCCCGCCCCACGACCTGTGGTGGCTCGCGCCGATCCCGGTCGCCCTGCTCACCGGGCTGTGCCGGGGTGTGTCGCCGCGCCGCGGCGCGCTCCTCGGGCTCGCCACCGGGCTGGGGTTCTTCGTGCCGATGCTGGTCTGGACCGGCACGATCGCCGGCCCGCTCGCGTGGCTCGCCCTCGCGCTGCTCGAAGCGGCGTTCTTGGCGCCGCTCGGTGCCGCGCTGGCTCTCGTGACGCGGCTGCCCGGTTGGCCGGTCTGGTCGGCGGCCGTGTGGGTCGGCGAGGAGGCGCTGCGCGACCGGCTGCCCTTCGGGGGGTTCCCGTGGGGGCGGCTCGCGTTCAGCCAGGGGGACACCTGGCTCACGCCCCTCGCGGCGGTCGGCGGAGCGCCGCTGGTGACGTTCGCCGTGGCCCTCATCGGCGGGGCGCTGGCGGCGTCGGCGCTGCGCACCGAAGGCCGGGTCGCCCTGGCGGCGGCCGGAGTCGTGCTCGTCGCGGCGCCCTTCATCCCGACACCCACCGACGGTCCGACCGTCACGGTCGCCGTCATCCAGGGCAACGTGCCGCGGCTCGGTCTCGATGCGTTCTCGCAGCGCGCCGCGGTGCTCGGCAACCACGCAACAGCGACCCACGACCTGGCCGCGGCGGTCCGCGCAGGCGACCAGCCGAAGCCCGACCTGGTGATCTGGCCGGAGAACGCCTCCGACCTCGATCCCTACACCGACCCGCAGGCCGCCGAGGTGATCAACAGGGCCGTGGTGGACATCGGCGTACCTGTCCTCGTCGGCGCGGTCCTGGACGGACCCGGCGACCAGGTGCGCAACGCCGGCATCGTCTGGGACCCGGCGCTCGGTCCGGGCGAGAGGTACATCAAGCGCCACCCCGTCCCGTTCGGCGAGTACATGCCGTTCCGGTCGTTTGCCCGCCGCATCAGCAGCAAGGTCGACCTCGTCCCGCGAGACTTCGCCCGCGGTTCCGAGCCCGGTGTGCTCGACGTCGGCCCGGCTCGGCTAGCCGACGTGATCTGCTTCGAGATCGCGTACGACGGGGTGGTGCGCGACGCCGTACGTGCAGGCGGCAGGCTGTTGGTCGTGCAGACCAACAACGCGACGTTCGGCCGCTCCGGTGAGACCTACCAACAGCTGGCGATGGGCCGCCTCCGCGCCGTCGAGCACGGCCGGGCGGTGCTCGTCGCGGCGACCAGCGGCGTCAGTGCGGTCATCGCCCCGGACGGCCGGATGGTGGACCGCTCCGGGGTCTTCGAGCGCAAGGTCCTCGTGCACCAGGTGCCGGTGCGGAGCGACCGGACGCTCGCCACCCGGCTCGGCGCGCTGCCCGAGCTGCTGCTCAGCGCGCTCGCCGCCCTGGCCGTCATCGTCGCCACGACGCGGCTGCGCGCAGAGGCGGCGGCGCAGTGAGCCTGGGCCGGGTTCTTGTCGTCGTACCGACCTACAACGAGCGGGACAACCTCGAGCTGATCGCCGAGCGGCTGCGGGCCGCGGTCCCCGATGCGCACCTGCTCGTCGTCGACGACAACAGCCCCGACGGCACCGGCAAGCTCGCCGACGAGATGGCCGAGCGGGACGACCACGTGCACGTGCTGCACCGCGCGGCGAAGAGCGGTCTGGGCGCGGCGTACGTCGCCGGCTTCGGCTGGGCCCGCGAGCAGGACTACGACGTGGTCGTGGAGATGGACGCCGACGGCTCGCACGCACCCGAGCAGCTGCCCCGGCTGCTGGCGGCGCTGGAGAACGCCGACCTCGTCCTCGGCAGCCGCTACGTGCCGGGCGGCTCGGTCGTCAACTGGCCGAAGTCGCGCGAGCTGCTGTCGCGCGGCGGCAACCGCTACACCCGGATGATGCTGCGGCTGCCGCTGCGCGACGCGACCGGGGGCTACCGGGCTTATCGCCGTACCGTGCTCGACGCCCTTCCACTCGACGAGATCTCGCTGAAGGGTTACTGCTTCCAGGTCGATCTGGCGTGGCACGCGATGCAGCAGGGCCATCGCGTCGTGGAGGTGCCCATCACGTTCGTCGAGCGTGAGCGCGGCGACTCGAAGATGAGCCGCCGGATCGTCGCGGAGGCCCTGTGGCAGACGACCGTGTGGGGACTGCGCCGCAGCCGGAGCAGACGGACCAGCTGATGCCGCTGCTCGCGCTGCTGTTCGTCGTCACGTCGATCGCGGAGATCTGGCTGCTCATCCAGGTCGGCCAGGCGATCGGCGGATGGCAGACGATGCTGCTGCTCGTTGCCGACTCGTTGCTCGGCGCGGCGCTGCTGCGACGCGAGGGCCGGCGCACGTGGCGGGCCTTCCGGCTCGCGCTCGAGGAACGGCGGGTGCCGGCGCGCGAGGTTGCCGACGGCGTCCTCGTGCTGGTCGGCGGGACGCTGCTGCTCACGCCGGGGTTCCTGTCCGACATCGTCGGCGTCCTGTGCCTGCTGCCGCCGACGCGCGCCGCGATCCGGCCGGTCCTGACCCGCTTCGTGGCCGGCCGTCTGGGGGTGGCCGGACTGGTGACGGGCGCCGGCGGCCCGCGCCGGTCGACCACCACGCGCCCCGGCGTCGTCGAGGGTGAGGTCGTCGACGCGCAGACGCACGAAGGGCCGCCTCCCGACGGGAGACGGCCCTGAACGTGAGGGAGGGCTAGGCGCTCTTCTTGCCGCGGCTCTCGCTCTTCGCGGCGGCCTTGACGCGGCCCTGGTACTCGTGGAGCACGGCGAGCCGCTCGGCGAGGACTTCCTCGAGCTCGGCGACGCTGCGCCGCTCCAGGAGCATGTCCCAGTGGGTGCGCACGTGCTTGGTGGGCTTGGCCTCGGGCTGCTCGCCGTCCCGGAGGAGGGCGATGGCACCGCAGACGCGGCACTCCCAGCGCGGCGGGACGTCGGCCTCGGCCGCGAACGGCATGACCGTTGCGTGGCCCTCAGGGCAGTCGTAGGTCGCCTGCAGCCGCGGTGCGAACTCGGTGTGCCGGTCGCTCTCGTAGCTGACTGCGCCGAGACGGGTGCCTCGAAGCACGCGGTCACTCATGGTGGTGCCTTCCGGATCAGGGGCGGTCATGGGGTGCAACGACCGAGTCGCCTTGAGGATTCCCTCGTTCGGCGAGCGGAACCCGCACGGATGGGTGACGCGTGACGCTCTTCGGGCACTGCCGAAATCGGACAGAACGGTCGAAAACGGGTCCAGCAGACGGCAGGGCGATTCAGGTGAGGCGCACGGCCTGCCGAAGGATCGTGTACACCATCCGTAACACCAGTACCAGGAGGCGCGCCGTGCAGCACCGTCGAAGGACGGGTCCCGCGGCGCAGTGCCGGGCGAGGGGCCGGGCACTCGTGCCGGCCCTCGGCGTGCTGCTGGCCTGCTGCACGGTTGCGGCGACGGCCGTCGCCGCGAGCGGGGGAGCGGATCAGGATCCAGGCGCGGCAGTGGTGCAGATCGCCCGCAACCAGCTCGGTGATGCCTACGCCTGGGGCGGCAACGGACCCGACAGCTGGGACTGCTCCGGCCTGACGTCGCGGTTGTGGCGCGAGGTCGGGGGAGTGAAGGACATCCCCCGCGTGTCGCGCGACCAGCAGGCGTGGGCGGTGCCGATCCCGGCCGAGCAGCTCCTCGCCGGCGACCTGGTGTTCTTCGGCGATCCGGTGACGCACGTCTCGCTGTACGCCGGCGACGGCCGCATCGTCGACGCGTCGTCGTCGCAGCGCGGTGTCGTCGAGCGCACGATCTGGAAGCAGGCCGTCATCCGCTACGGCCGGGTGCCACGGCCGGGCATGCCCAAGGTCACGCCCTGGACGCCGCCGAGCCCGAAGCCCAGCCCCAGCGCGACAAGCGGCACGCCGGCGGCCGCGTCGGCTTCGGCCCCGAAGGCCAGCCCGACGCCGGCACCCAAGCCGGCACCGAAGCCGACACCGGCAGCGAGTCCGCCCGCGCGCACCCAGGCCGGACCCAGCACGGCAGCCGTCTCGACCACGCCGCTGCGCGGCCTCCCGGCGCCGGATCTCGCCGCGGTCACCACGGTCGCGGCGCACGCGACCCACAACGCGCAGACGGTCATCGGCTCGAAGGCCTGGACCGACCTCAGCCTGGTGCAGGCGGCGTGGCGGCACGCGGGTGGCGGCTTGCTGCCGGCCGCCCGGACCGACCTGGTCGCCGCCGGAACCGTCGTACCGGTCGGCGCCGCCCGGATCGGTGACCTCGTCGTCTACGGCTCGCCGGCCAACCACATCGGGCTGTATCTCGGTCACGGCTACCTCGTCGACGTGTCACCGGCCACCGGCCGCGTCGTCGTCCGCCGCGTCTACACGAGCGCCACCGTCCGGATCGTCCGGCTCGACGTCGGCTAGCGTCTTCCCGGCTCCACAGCCGGTCGTCCCGCCGGAGTCTTCCCTGACCCGGAGGGTGGACATGCACGCGTTCCTGCTGAGCTTCGGCGTGATCTTCGTGGCCGAGCTCGGGGACAAGTCGCAGCTGATGGCGATGACCTTCGCCGCGCGCTACCGCTTCTGGACGGTGCTCGCCGCGATCACGGCAGCCACCCTGGTCGTCCACCTGGCGTCCGTCGGGATCGGCGCCGCTGTGGGGCTGAACCTGCCGACGGCGGCGATCAACGTGGTGGCCGGACTGGCGTTCGTGCTGTTCGGGCTGTGGACCCTGCGGGGTGACGCGCTCAGCGACGAGGAGGCGGCCAAGGCACGGCGGGCCGCGCGGTCGGCGTTCCTCGCGGTCGCAGTGGCGTTCTTCCTGGCCGAGCTGGGCGACAAGACGATGCTGGCGACGGTGACGCTGGCGACGACGGAGGGCTGGTTCGGGACCTGGATCGGCTCGACGGTCGGGATGGTCGCCGCCGACGCGCTGGCGATCGGCGTCGGGGCGGTCCTCGGCCGGCGACTCCCGGAGAAGGCGGTACGGATCGGTGCGGCCGTCCTCTTCTTCGCGTTCGGTGCCCTGCTGATCGCGCAGGGCCTCGCACGCTGACATGGTGAGCGCTGCGCGCATGTTGCGGCAGGTTCCGCTGCCCCTCCCGGCGTACCGCCGATAATCGACACTATGTCAAGCAGCGATCTCGGAGGTACCGGTACGACGCGCCGGCAGGTTGGCCCGGTTGCTCCGAGATCAGGCGGTGACAACGTCCTTGTGCGGCCAAGCGGGTGACACAGCGTCACCATTGGCCGCGACGTCCCCCTCGCTAGGCTCGCGACGTGCTGACGGCGGCAGGTCGACGGGCCCGCGTCGTCGTGACCGTTCTCGTCTTCGGCCTCCTCCTCGCGGGCACCGCGTTCGGCGACGACGACGCCTTCCCCTTCGGGCCGTTCCGGATGTACTCCACCCGCGACGACCCGGACGGTCTGGTCGTGTCCACGCGGGTCGAGGCCGTCGACCGGACCGGCCGCCTCCTCGTCGTCCCGGACACCGCGACCGGGCTGCGCCGCGCGGAGATCGAGGGCCAGGTCGGCAGGTTCCGCGCCGACCCCGCGCTCCTCGCAGAGCTGAGCCGCGCGCACGACCGGCTGCATCCTGACGAGCCGGCGTACGACCTCGTGCGCGTGGTCGAGCGCCGCTACCGCCTCCGCGACAGCCGCCCGACCGGCGAGCAGGCGGAGCAGGTCGTGGCCGAGTGGCGGCGCTGATGTTTCGGCCGGTCCCGCTGGCGCGGATCGCGATCCTGCGCACCATCGCCTACCTGTTCGTCCCGGTCGACGTCCTGCTCACGACGCCATGGGTGGTCCAGCACGCGCACGTCCCGGGCTCGCTGTACGAGCCACTGCTGCTCGGGCGCCTGCTGCACCTGCCGACCCCGGGCGGATGGGTCGAGGTGCTCCGCTGGGTCCTCGTCGCCGCGGCGTCGGTCGCCGCGACGGGGCGGCTCCCCCGCCTGCTCGGAACCGCCGTCGCGGTGCTGTACCTGGAGTGGATGCTCGTCGCCTTCTCGTACGGCAAGGTCGACCACGACCGCTTCGGGTTCCTGGTGCTGCTCGCCGTCCTTCCCACCGTCGGCGCAGCCAGGCGCACCGACCGCTCGGGCAGCGACGCGGCCGGCTGGGCCGTTGCCGTGACCGGCATCGCGGTCGTCGCGACCTACTTCCTGTCCGCGTTCGCCAAGCTCCGGTTCGGCGGGCTCGACTGGGTGGACGGCGCCACCCTGACCCGTGCGGTGGTCCGCCGCGGGACGGCGCTGTCGACGCCGCTCCTCGACCACGCCTGGGTCCTGCATGTCTTCCAGTACGTGCTCGTCGGTGTCGAGCTGCTCCTGTCGCCGTTGCTCCTCGTCCGGTGGCGCGACCAGCGCATCACCTACCTGCTCGTCGGCGGCTTCTACGGGTTCCACGTCATGACGTTCCTGACGATCTCGATCGTGTTCCTGCCGCACTGCGTCGCGCTGCTCGCACTGCTTCCGCTCGAGCGCTTCGCCGTACGCCGAGGGAAGCCGATACCGCAGCGCGAACTGGTGCCGACGTGACGGACAAGCCGCTGGCGGTGTTCGACGTCGACGGCGTCCTCGCCGACGTACGGCATCGCCTGCACCACCTCGAGGCGAAGCCGAAGAACTGGGACGCGTTCTTCCGCGCCGCGGTCGACGATCCGCCACTGGCCGAGGGCATCGCGCTGTGCCTGGAGAGCGCGAAGGACTGCGAGGTCGTCTACGTGACCGGCCGCCCGGAGCACTGCCGCCGCGACACGCTCGTCTGGTTCGCCCGGCACGGGCTGCCGGAGGGCCGACTGTCGATGCGGCCGGGCGGTGACCGCCGTCCGGCCCGGATGGCCAAGCCGCAGCTGCTGCGCAGCCTCGCCCGCGACCGGATCGTGACCGTCGTGGTCGACGACGACGAGCAGGTCTGTACGGCGTACGAGGAAGCCGGCTGGCGGGTGCTGCGGGCGCGGTGGATGGACACCGCGCCGGTACTCCAACAGGCACAGGAGGAGGAAGGCCGGACCTAGCGCTCGGCCCCGGACGACAGGACCCGCATCACGGGCGCCGCCTTCGCTTCGGCCTCCGCGACCTCGTCGAGCGGGTCGCTCCCCCACGTGATCCCGCCACCCGCCCACAGGTGCACCCGGTCGCTGTCCACCGCGACGGTACGAATCGTCAACCCGAGGTCGAGACCGCCCGGTCGCACGATGCCGAACGCACCCATCGCGGGTCCGCGCCCGACCGGCTCCAGCGCGGCGAGCACGCCGCAGGCTGCCCGCTTCGGTGCCCCGGTCACCGAACCGCCTGGGAGCACGGCGCGCAGCAGGCCGACCACGTCGACACCCGGCGCCAGCTCGGCCGCCACCGTCGAGCCCGCGTGCCAGAGCCCAGACCACTCGGTGACGTCGTACAGCGACTCGACCTCCACCGACCCGGTGACCGCGACCCGCGCAAGGTCGTTGCGCTCCAGGTCGACGATCATCACGTGCTCGGCGCGGTCCTTGCGGCTTGCGCGCAGCTCCTCGAACGCGCCCGGCCCGACCAGGCGGGTGCCCTTGATCGGCTCGGTCGTGACCCGCCGGCCGGTGACCCGCACCAGCTGCTCCGGCGACGCCGAGCCGACCGCCCACCCCTCCCCCGTCAGCACCCCGGCGTACGCCGCACCGATGCTCGCGACCGCGCGCGCGACGTCGGCGGGCGCGGACGAGTGCGGCGCGCAGCGGTGGCCGACGACGTTGGCCTGGTAGACGTCACCGCGGGCGATCGCCTCGCGCACTGCGGACACCGCGGCGGCGTGCTCATGGCGGCCCCAGGAAGCCGCCCACTCCCCCACCACGGGCGGCCTGGCGGCAGGCAGCGGTCCCGCCGGACCACGGACCGCCACAGCCACCAGCTCCGGCACCGCCGGCACGGGCGTCGCCGCACCCGCCGGCACCTCCCCGATCGCCGCACAGCCGACCGCACCGATCAGGAGCACGACCGAGGTGTCACCGGTCTGACCGGCCGGCTCCCCCGCCAGACCGTGCGCGGCAAGGAAATCGGCGAGGGCGGTTGCTGCATCCGGCGTATCCCCGTTGCGCCACTCCAGCCTCTCGAGCTCCGCGAGGGGCCCGCCGGGATGTCCGGGTGGTGCGCAGATGGCAGGGTCAAAACCGTCCACAACCACCCCCATTGGCCATGTGCAATCAGAGGTTCAGTGCCGACACTGATGTGACGAACAACACAGCGATCCCACCACCAGTGACCGGAGCACGACGATGTGCAGCCACTCCCCCACCTGCCCCTCGGCCAGCGACAGCGATCACGACGCCGCCAAGGTCGTCTCGAGCCACCCCGAGCAGGGCTGGAGCCTGCTCTGCAACGGGGTCGTCCTGTTCGAGGACACCGGCGAGATCCTCCCCGACCGCCGGGTCGTCGCTCCGCACCGCCCGGCCATCCGCTTCTGGACCCCGATCCACAGCGCAGCCTGACACCCCCCAGACCCCGGCCCGACCGACGGCCCGTCCCCTTCCGAGGGGGCGGGCCGTTGCGGTGCTCAGCGGCGGCCCGTCACGACTGGAAGGCCTCCGGCGGCGGGCAGGAGCAGACCAGGTTGCGGTCGCCGTACGCGCCGTCGATCCGGCGTACCGGGGGCCAGTACTTCGTCGCCGGAAGCACGCCCCCGGGGTAGGCGGCGGTCTCGCGGCTGTAGGGGTGGTCCCACTTCTCGGTCGTGACGCTCGCCGCCGTGTGCGGCGCGGCGGCCAGCGGGTTGTCGTCCTTCGGCCAGGCCCCGGACCGGACCTGCTCGATCTCCTGGCGGATGGCGATCATCGCGTCGCAGAACCGGTCGATCTCGGGGAGGTCCTCGGACTCGGTCGGCTCGATCATCAGCGTGCCGGCGACCGGGAAGCTCATCGTCGGCGCGTGGAAGCCGTAGTCGATGAGCCGCTTCGCGACGTCGTCGACGGTCACGCCCGTCTCCTTGGTGATCTGGCGCAGGTCGACGATGCACTCGTGTGCGACCAGCCCACCGCGGCCGGTGTAGAGCACCGGGTAGTGCGGCTGCAGCCGCTTGGCGATGTAGTTGGCGCTGAGCACCGCCATCTGGGTCGCGCGCGTCAGCCCCTCCGCCCCCATCAGCCGGACGTAGGCCCAGCTGATCGGCAGGATGCCGGCACTGCCGTACGGCGCGGCGCTGACCGGCCCGGGTCCGGTCGCCGGTCCCGCGGCCGGGTCGAGCGGGTGGTTCGGGAGGTACGGCGCGAGGTGCGCACGGGCCGCGACCGGACCGACACCGGGGCCGCCGCCGCCGTGCGGGATGCAGAAGGTCTTGTGCAGGTTGAGGTGGCTGACGTCGGCGCCGAACCGCCCCGGCTTCGCGAGCCCGACGAGGGCGTTGAGGTTGGCACCGTCGACGTACACCTGACCCCCGGCGTCATGCACCGACGCGCAGATGTCGGTGATCGTCTCCTCGAAGACGCCATGCGTGCTCGGGTAGGTCACCATCAGCGCAGCCAGGTCGTCGCGGTGCGCGTCGATCTTCGCGTGCAGGTCGTCGAGGTCGACGTCGCCCGTCGGGGTCGTCGCGACGACGACGACCTTCATCCCGGCCATGACGGCGCTCGCGGCGTTGGTGCCGTGGGCGCTGGCCGGGATCAGGCAGATGTTGCGGGCATCGTCGCCGTTGGCCCGGTGGTACTCGTGGATCGCCAGCAGCCCGGCCAGCTCTCCCTGCGACCCCGCGTTCGGCTGCAGTGAGCACGCGTCGTACCCGGTGATCTCGCACAGCCAGCCCGCGAGGTCGTCGATGAGCTGCTTGTAGCCCTCGGCGTGCGCGGTCGGCGTGAAAGGGTGCAGTGCGCCGAACTCCGGCCAGGTCACCGGCTCCATCTCGGTGGTGGCGTTGAGTTTCATCGTGCAGGAGCCGAGCGGGATCATCGTGCGGTCCAGCGCCAGATCCCGGTCAGACAGCGTGCGCAGGTAGCGCAGCATTGCGGTCTCGCTGTGGTGCGTGCGGAAGACCTCGTGCGTGAGGTACGGCGAGGTGCGGGCCAGCGCGGCCGGCAACGCGTCGCTCGCCGCCGCGTCGAGCGCGTCCCAGTCCTGCGTGGTCAGACCGAACGCGTCGACGACCACGTCGAGGTGTGCGCGCGTGGTGGTCTCGTCGGTCGAGATCCCGATGGTCTGCGCGTCGACGAGGCGCAGGTCGACACCGGCCAGCCGGGCCTTCTCGACCACGGCGGCGGCTGTCCCTGATCCCGACGGCGTACGGACCGTCAGGGTGTCGAAGAACTCGCTGTGCACGACGGCCTCACCGAGCGCCGCGGCGAGCACGACGGCCATCCGGTGGGTGCGCTGCGCGATGGTCCGCAGCCCGTCCGGGCCGTGGTAGACGGCGTACATCCCCGCCATGACGGCGAGCAGGACCTGGGCGGTGCAGATGTTGCTCGTCGCCTTCTCGCGACGGATGTGCTGCTCCCGGGTCTGCAGGGCAAGTCGGTACGCCGGCGCGCCGTCGGCATCGACGCTGACGCCGACCAGCCGGCCGGGCATGGACCGCTCGAGGCCCTTGCGTACGCACATGTACCCGGCGTGCGGGCCGCCGTACCCAAGAGGTACGCCGAACCGCTGGCTGCTGCCGATCGCGACGTCGGCCCCGAGCTCGCCGGGGCTGGTCAGCAGGGTCAGGGCCAGCAGGTCGGCGGCGACGGCGACGACCGCCCCGCGCTCGTGCGCCTCCGCGATGACCGGCGCGAGGTCGCGGACGGCACCCGAGCTGCCGGGGTACTGCAGCAGCACCCCGAACACCTCGGTGTCGGCAGGAAGCTGGTCATCAACACCGTTTGTCGACAGGTCGACGACCTGCACGGGCAGGCCGAGCGGCAGCGCCCGGGTCCGGAGAACCGCGACGGTCTGCGGGTGGCAGTCGGCGTCGACGAGGAAGACCGCGCCGGCGGGCGCCTTGCTCATGCGGCGGGCCAGCGTCATCGCCTCCGCCGCGGCGGTGCCCTCATCGAGCAGGCTGGCACCGGCGATGGCCAGGCCGGTGAGGTCCTCGACCATCGTCTGGAAGGTGAGCAGCGCCTCGAGCCGGCCTTGGCTGATCTCCGGCTGGTAGGGCGTGTAAGCGGTGTACCAGGCCGGGTTCTCCATGACGTTGCGCAGGATCACCGGCGGGGTGTGGGTGCCGGAGTACCCGAGTCCGATCATCGGGACGGTCACCCGGTTGCGGGCGGCGAGGGCGCGCAGCTCGGCGATGACCTCGGTCTCGGTGCGCGCGGCCGGGAGGTTCAGCCCCTCCTGGGCGCGTATGACCTCGGGCACCGCGAGGTCGGCGAGCTCGGCCAGCGAGCCGGCGCCGACGACGGCGAGCATCGTGGCGGTCTCGTCCTCGCCCGGCCCGATGTGCCGGGTGGCGAAGGGAGCAGCGGACTCGAGATCACGCAGCGACATGCGGAGGGCCTCCGGGGCAGGCGGTGCCGGATGCGGATCGCCCAGGCGGACACCCGCGTGCCCTCCCCCTCTGTCATGGGACCTGAGAGCTTCACCCCGTTGCGCCTCATACGCGCTGTCCTTGGCGTGGACGCAGGGCTTGCACCGTCGGTGAGCCGCCACCAACACGGCTGCTTTCCAGAGTTGCCTGACCCGTGCGGTCCGTTGGCCTGAGAGGTTGATCGGGGAGGATTGCTCCTTCGGCGCCCTACGTTGGCTGCGTAGGGACTCTCCCGCGCGGGGTCGTCGGCGTCGCCGAGGCTACCAGCGCAGACCGATCAGGCGGTGGTACGGCGACGGCGGCGCGACGAGAGCTCGTCGGCTGCCTCCCCCGCGGCCGGGCTGCCCGGCTCGCCCTCGCGGGCGCGCTCCCCCGGCAGCTGCGCGAGGCTGCCCTCGACGTCGCGGACGTGCCGGCCGACGGCGATGGCGAACACGGCCTGGCCGCCCTGCAGCAGGTCGACGACCTCGTCGGTGCTGGTGCACTCGTAGACCGTCGTGCCATCGCTCATCAGGGTTATCTGCGCCAGGTCCTCGGTCTCGCGGGTGCCCAGCGTGGAGATCGCGGTCCGGATGTTCTGCAGCGAGATGCCGGCGTCGAGGAGCTTCTTGACGATCTTCAGCACGAGGATGTCGCGGAAGGAGTACAGCCGCTGCGTGCCGGAGCCCGAGGCCTCCCGGACGCTCGGCTCGACCAGCCCGGTGCGGGCCCAGTAGTCGAGCTGGCGGTAGGTGATGCCGGCGGCCCGCAGCGCGATCGGACCGCGGTAGCCGAGGCCGGCCGGCTGCGCCCCCGGGCGCTGGTCGGCGGGGAGGTCGTCGAACAGCGTCCCCTGCAGGTTGAGGGTCGCGCGCGGCGCGGGCTCTCCGTCGTGGATGGGGTTGTCCGGCTGCCCGGGCTGGTCTGCCACGCGCTCGCCTCCGTGTCTGTCCGACTGCAGCGGCCGCGATCGGTGTCGAAATGCCATCGCGGTAAGTACCCGCACGCTAGGCAGTCACCACGGCGCGGTCAATGACGTCCTGCGGCGCGTCGCAGGCCTCGACCTCAGCATGAGGGTCAGTGTTGAGCGCGGCAGCTACGAACCGTGCTCGAAGTCCTCGGGGGTGACGTTGTCGAGGAACTCGCGGAACTTCTCGACCTCGTCCTCCTGCTCGTCCGGGATCGCGATGCCGGCGTCGGCCAGCACGGCCTCGCTGCTGCGGATGACCGCACCGGTGCGCATCGCCAGGGCGATGGCGTCGGAGGGGCGGGCGCTCACCGCGATCCCGCCGTCGAACTGCAGCTCGGCGTAGAAGATGCCGTCGCGCAGGTCGGTGATCGTCACGCTCTGCAACGGCCGGTCGAGGGCGGTGAGCAGGTCACGCAGCAGGTCGTGCGTCATCGGCCGCGACGTGACGACTCCCTGCTGCGCGAACGCGATCGCGGTCGCCTCGACCGCACCGATCCAGATCGGCAGGTAGCGGTCTCCGTCAACTTCCTTGAGCAGCACGATGGGCTGCTGGCTGGGCAGCTCAACGCGGACGCCGACGACGCTGACCTCCGTCAGCCCCGTGCTCTGGTCCGAGCTGTCTTCCACGGGTTCCTCCTGCAGCGCTCGAGCCTGAACCCTACCGCGCAGCAGGGCGCTGATCCCGCCGGGATCAGCGCCGCAGACCGGGCCCGAGACCGGCGCGGACCAGGGTCGAGTGCAGCTTGATCGAGAGCGCGGCCAGCTCGCGGACGACCTCGTCGGCGCGGGCCCGCGCCTCTGGGTTGCGCTGCCGCACGAGTGGCGTCACAACCTGCTCGACGAGACCGATCTCGCGGTCCGCCGCGGCCTTGAACGGGCGCAGGTGGCGCGCCTCGATGCCGAAGCGCGACATCTCCGCGACGGTCTTGGCGACGACGAGCGCGTCACCGTCGAAGTGCGTCCCGCCGGTCCGCGGCTGGACGAGGCCGTACTGCTCGAGCTGGTCGAGCTGCTCCGGCTCGAGGCCGGCTGCCTCGAGCAGCTCGGCGCGACTGAGGCGGATCTCGCTGACGTCCGGAAGGAACGACTCGGGCGACGGGAGCCCCTCGGCGGCAACCAGGGCACGCGGCACCCGCGGGCCGTTGCTCCCGAGGGCCGGCGGCTCGAGGCCGCGGTCGATCGCGTCGAGGTGCTCTTTGATGACCCGCAGCGGCAGGTAGTGGTCACGCTGCGCCGACAGCACGTAGCGCAGCCGCGCGAGGTCCTCGCGGGAGAACTTGCGGTAGCCCGAGGACGTGCGCTCCGGCTCCACCAGCCCCTCTGCCTCGAGGAAGCGGATCTTGGAGATGGTGATGTCGGGGAAGTCGGCCCGCAGCTGGCCCAGGACCTCGCCGATGTTCATGAACGCGCGGGACGGCACCGTGCCTCCTGCCCTGCTGACGGCGCTCGTGCTCACCGGCCGTCCGTCCCCTTCGCACCGGTCAGGAAGACCAGGCGGTACTTGCCGATCTGCACCTCGTCGCCGCCGGCGAGCGCCGCCGCATCGATCCGGCCGCGGTTGAGGTAGGTCCCGTTGAGCGACCCGACATCGCGTACGACGAAGCCGTCGCCCTCACGGACGAACTCGGCGTGCCGCCGCGAGACCGTCACGTCGTCGAGGAAGATGTCGCTCTCGGGATGCCGCCCGGCCGTGGTGACGCCGGCGTCCAGCAGGAACCTGCTGCCGGCGTTAGGTCCGCGCTTCACGACGAGCAGCGCGCTCCCCGGGGGCAGGCCCTCGAGCGTCCCGGCCTCTTCCGCGGCGGGCTCGGCCGGTGCCGGTGCGTCACCCTCGAGCGTGCCCTCGAGGGCGGACAGGGAGATCGTCGACGTCGTCGTCTCGCTCTCGCCGGCGGAGGTGCTGCTGCTGGGGCTCATCGGCGCGCCGCACCGGGCGCAGAAGCGGCTGTCGTCGGGGTTCTGCTGGCCGCACTGGGTGCAGAACACGAAAGGACGCCTCCTGGACTGGCCGACCCGGCTGGCCGGGAAAGTGCTCGCAACCTACGGACCGATCGGCGAAGGGTCAACCGAAAGGTGAGGTTGTGCGGAGGCGTAACCGTCAAGCGAAGATCGAGGTCAGCTCTCGGCTCCGCCGGTGAGCACGGCGTACGCCGACGCGTCGAGCAGCGTGCTGCTCGACATCGCCGCGTCGATGCCGGCCGAGGGGCGGATCTCGATCATCCAGCCGTCGCCGTACGGGTCGGTGTTCACGAGCTCCGGGGCGCCATCGAGCTCCTCATTGCGCGCGGTCACGGTGCCGGACAGCGGCGCGTAGACGTCGGAGACGCTCTTGGTCGACTCGACCTCACCGAGGGACTGGCCGGCCTCCACCTCGGTCCCGACCGCGGGCAGCGTCACGAAGACGATGTCGCCCAGCGCCTCCTGCGCGTAGGACGTGATCCCGATGCGCAGGACCGCGTCGTCTCCCGTTCCGCTGGCCCGCACCCACTCGTGCTCTGCCGTGTACTTCACGTCGTCGGGATACACGCTCGCCTCTCGTCGGGTCAGTCGCCGGCCTTGTCGGCCGGGCGAGCGTAACGAGGCCGGTCGAGCGGCCGCAAGGCGCCCACCAGCACGCTCTCGCGGCGTACCACCACCGCCCGGCCGCCCGCCTGCTCGACGTGGTCGATGACCCCGCCCGGGATCGCCAGTGCGGCGGCGATGGTCGCCGAGTCGCCGATGACGACGAAGCGGTACGACGGCTGCAGGAGCGTCCCGTCGACCTCGACACCGCCCCGGTCCCCCGCGTCGACGAACGACGTCGCCGCGACCACCCGCACGGTCTGGCCGGCGCCCGCGGTGTTCGTTTCGGGGTCGACCGATCCCTCGAGCTGGATCGCCTCCGCGCCCGCGTCGCGCATCTCCTCCAACGCGTCGAGCAGGTCCTCCGGCGTGATCTTGCCCGTCGGGTCCTGGACCGTGACGAGGACGCCCGGCCCGCGGGCCGCGACGGTCCCGGCGAGGATGCCGAGCACCTGAGCCCGGCGGCGCGCCTCGGCGACGGCCGCCTCATCACGTCCGCTGCCGGTGGTCAGCCGCTCCTGCGTCGCGGTCAACGTGGTGATCTCCTGCCGCAACCGCAGGCTGCGACTGGTCAGGTCGTCGAGGATCTGCACGAGGTCCTCCTGCCGGGCCGACGCAAGCAGCCCGTCGTCCTGGGTCGAGCGCACCTGCACCGCGGCGGCGAAGCCGAGCAGGCCCAGCAGGACCGCTACCGCGACGTCCACCCGACGCAGGTGCGGGTGCAGCGCAGTACGCAGCGCGCGCCGCCACCGGGAGGCGGCGACAGTCGCGGGTGC
Source organism: Frankiaceae bacterium (assembly GCA_016650445.1). Lineage (GTDB taxonomy): Bacteria > Actinomycetota > Actinomycetes > Mycobacteriales > SCTD01 > RYN-124. Next base: position 39,016 of record JAENVS010000039.1, read on the forward strand.
CTCGTTCGCGTCGGGTGCGTCGGTCATGCCTTGAAGATCCGACGGCGGATCGCGGCCGCGTTGGAGAAGATCCGAATGCCCAGGACGACAACGACGCCGGTCGACAGCTGACCGCCCACCCCGAGCTGGTCGCCGAGGAAGACGACCAGCCCGGCGATGAGCACGTTGCTGACGAACGACACGACGAAGACGCGGTCGTCGAAGATCCCGTCGAGCTGGGCCCGCACCGCGCCGAAGACGGCATCGAGCGCCGCGACGACCGCGATCGGCAGGTAGGGCTGCAGGCCCGCGGGCACGGTGGGCTCGAAGAACAGCCCGAGGGCGATCCCGATGGCGAGGGCGACGGCAGGGATCACGACGGGCCCTCCGCGGCGGTCGCCAGGCGCAGGCTCGGTGCGGTGGCCCCCGGCAGGGTCTGCTCCTCGCTGCGCTCCACGACGAGCTCGAGGCCGTACAACGAGGTGTACGTCGAGAGCCGACGACCCGCCGCGCTGTCGGCGAAGCCCGCCTCGAGCCGGCCGGGATCGCCCAGGGCGCGCAGCGTGTAGGGCGGGCTGAGCGGGCGGTAGTCGACGAGGATCGCCTCGCCGGCGCTGCGGATCGCGGTCAGTGCCGACAGCCGCAGGCCGTTGATCGCGATGGCCTCGGCGCCCGCGGACCACAGCCCGTTGACGGCGTCCTGCAGGTCGCGGTCGAGCACCCGGCCGCTGCCGGCCTGGCCCCCGCGATCCGCCACCTCCTCCTCCGTGCTCGGTGCGTCGTCGAGGCGGACGACCAGACCCGGTCCGGTCACCGGCTCGACTCCCGTGGCCAGCTCGAGCGCCGCGAGCTGCGCGGCGACGGCGACGCCGGCGCTGCTGGACGTCAGGGCGGCGTCCTGCTGCGCACCGACGGCGCGCCGCAGCGTGGCGGTCTGCTCAGCCAGCGCGTCGGAGTCGGCGGTCCGGCTCGCGACCTCCCGGACGAGCTGGGCCCGTACGGTGCCGGCCGCCGCATCCCGCTGGCGCACCTGCGCCGCGGCGGTACCCGTCACGACCCCGAGCGCGACGAGCAGGACGACGGCGGTCGCGCGCCGCCCGGCCGCCGATGGGAGCGGCCCGAACCCCGGCTCGTCGACGAGCGGCCCGCCGTCGCCGGCGCGCCGGCGGGCCGCCTCGGCGTAGGACTCGTCCAGCGTGTTGGTCATCATGTCGACAAGTAGAGACATCGACGCGTCGACACGTCTCGGAGCGGGCGCCGTCGGCGTCGTCCCCGCGGGCCCTGAGCTCATGGCCGCATCCTGTCGCACCGGCGTCGGCGGCGCCGCGAGGGACTCAGGCGCCCGCGCTCTCGACGACCTCGGACCACGCGCCGAGCAGGTCGGACGCCGCCGCGGCGTCCGGGCCCTCGGCCCAGATGTGTGTGACCGCCTCGGCCGGATCGGGCAGCACCAGGGCCCACCGACCGTCGGCCTCGACCACCCGCACGCCGTCGGTCGTGTCGATCGTCCGATCGCCGGCCGCCTCCATCACCAGGCGCATCACGGCGCCCTTCACCGCCCAGGGCGTGGGCACCGACCGCCGCACGACGTGCGCGCGCGGGATGCGCGCGTCGATCTGCGACAGCGTCAGCTTCGCGCGGGCCACCAGGCCGAGCAGCCGGACGAACGCGGCGATGCCGTCGATCGCCGTGGAGAACTCCGGCACCACCATGCCGCCGCGGCCATCGCCCGCGAAGATCACCCCTGGGGTGCCCGCGGCCCGGCTCAGGTCGTCGGGCGAGGTCGACGTCCAGACGATCTCGCTGCCGTGGAACCGGGTGACCTGCTCGGCCACCCGCGTGGTCGTCACCGGCAGCGCGATGCGGCCGCCCCGGCCGCGCTCGGCGGCCACCAGGTCGAGCAGCACCAGCAGCGCACGGTCGTCGTGCACGAGCTCGCCGCGCTCGTCGACGATGGCGATGCGCTCGCCGACGTGGTCGAAGCGGACGCCGAAGTCGGCGCGTGAGCTGCCCACAAGGTCACCGAGCCGCTCCAGGTCGCGCAGGTGGACCGCGAGAGACTCCGTCGTGCTCGTCTCGCTCAACCTGTTGTTGACGGTGAGCACGTCGACGCCGATGCGGCCCAGCAGGTTGGGCAGCACGAGGGCCGCAGCTCCACCTGCTGTGTCGACGACGACCTTCAGGTTGGCCTCGGCCAGGCCGGTCGTGTCGACCGAGCGGAGCAGCTCCTGCGAGTAGGAGTCGAGCGTGCGGGCCGGGAAGGACAGCTCGGCTATCTCGCCGGGGAACGCCCGCCGGAACTCCTGCCGGCTGAACACCCGCTCGAGCTTGCGCTGGGCCGCCTGCGACAGGTCGGCGCCGTTCTCGTCGAGGAAGACGATGTCGATCGACTGCGGGTCGCCCGGCGTGGTGCGCAGGACGACGCCGCCACACGCGTCGCTGGTCGCGGTCTCGAAGCGGGTCACCGGCAGGGGGGCGACCTCGAGGTCGCGAACGTCGATCGCGGAGCTGGTGAGCGCGGCGATCACCGCGCGCTTGAACGCACGGGCCGCCCGGGAGGCGTCACGCGCCGTGGTGACGACGCTGCCCTTCTTGAGCGTCGTGGCATAAGCCGACGCCAACCGGACGACGTACTCCGGGGTGATCTCGACGTTGACGAGGCCGGAGACGCCGCGCGGCCCGAACAGGGAGGACGACCCGCGCGACTCCCAGATGACGCTGGTGTTGACGACCGCGCCGGCCTCGATGGTCTTGAAGGGGTAGACCTTCACGCCGCTCGAGAGGTAGGCCTCCTCCTCGACGACGCACTCGTCGCCGACGACCGCGCCCTCCTCGACGCGGGCCCCTCGCATGATGTCGGTGTTCTTGCCGATCACGCAGCCGCGCAGGTTGGCCTGCGGCCCGATGAACACGTTGTCGTGCACAACCGCTCGGTGCAGGAAAGCCCCGCCCTTCACCACGACGTTGCTGCCGAGCACGGTGAACTCCCGCAGCTCCGCACCTGCCTCCACCTTGGCGTGGTTGCCGACGTAGACCGGGCCCTTCATGACGGCGTCGGCGTCGACCTCCGCCCCTTCGCCGATCCAGACGCCGGGGGCGACCTCGAAGCCGTCGATGTCGACGTCCACCTGACGGTTGAGCACATCGGCCTGCGCACGCAGGTAGCTCTCGTGGGTTCCGACGTCCTCCCAGTAGCCCTCGGCGACGTAGCCGAACACCGGCGCACCCGCCTTGACCAGGGCAGGGAAGACGTCGCCGGACCAGTCGACGATGGCGCCAGCCTCGACGTGCTGGAAGACCTCGGGCTCCATGACGTAGATCCCGGTGTTCACCGTGTCGGAGAAAACCTGGCCCCACGTGGGCTTCTCGAGGAAGCGCTCGATCCGCTCGTCCTCGTCGGTGATCACGATGCCGAACTCGAGCGGGTCAGGCACGCGCTTGAGGCAGACCGTGACGAGCGCTCCCCGGTTCTTGTGCGCCTTGACGACGGCACCGAGGTCGATGTCGGTCAGCGCGTCGCCGGAGATGACGAGGAAGGAGTCGTCCTGGAGGGCGGCCTCGGCGTTCTTGACCGAGCCCGCGGTGCCGAGCGGCGTCTCTTCGGTCGCGTAGGACAGGTGCATGCCGAGCTCGTCGCCGTCCCCGAAGTAGGTCCGGATGAGGCTGGCGAGGAACTGCACCGTCACGACGGTCTCGTCGAAGCCGTGCCGCTTGAGCAGCCGCAGGACGTGCTCCATGATCGGCCGGTTGACCACCGGGAGCAGCGGCTTGGGCTGGTTGGCGGTCATCGGGCGCAGCCGGGTGCCCTCACCCCCGGCCATCACGACCGCTCTCATGGCTGCCTGCTCACCGTGCCCGCTCACCCTTCGTCAGCTGCCGGACCTGTACCAGGTAGAGGACGCCCGCCCAGATGTACAGCGCGCTCCCCCAGGTGGCAAATGCCCACCCGAGCGGCCGAAACACCGTGGAGAGCACATCATCGCGCCCCGGCAGGGCGGCCAGCAGCATCGGGAAGGCGTACAGCAGGTTGAAGGTCGCCGCCTTGCCCAGGAAGTGGACGGGCAACGGGCCGTAGCCGGCGCGCTTGAGCACCGGGATGGTGCCGGCGAGCACCACGTCGCGACCGATCAGCGCCAGCGCCCACCACAGCGGGAGACCGTCGCGGGCGACGAGCGCGAGCAGGGTCGCCAGGATGTAGAGCCGGTCGGCAGCCGGGTCGAGCAGCTGCCCCAGGCGCGAGAACTGGCCGTACTTGCGGGCGATCTTGCCGTCGAAGTAGTCACTGGCACCCGCCGCGATGAGGAGCCAGATCGCCCAGCCGTCGTGGTACGGCGCGTGCAGCACCCAGTACAGGAACAGAGGTACGCCGGCCAGGCGCAGGGCGGAGAGCAGGTTCGGAACGGTCCAGATGCGGTCAGTCGCCGTGCTCTCGTCGCGTCCCGAGCCGTCGCTCAACCGTCCCCCTGGTCGTGCCCTACCCACACAGCCTGACGGCGCCGACCCTACTCGGGGCGGCGCCGTCAGTTCGGTGCTACGAGCTCAGACCGTGCGGACCTGCCGCACGCTGCCGGCCGCGGAGAGCAGGACGCCCAGCCCGGCCGCGATCGCCGCCAGGGCGATCATCGACATCGCGTCCACTCCGGTGAAGGGGAGCGCGCCACCACCGTTGTCGTTGCCGCTGACGACGCACCCCGGGGCCATCGGACCCGCCGCGCCTGCCGCCAGTGCCGCGCAACCAGTGGCGCCGCCGGTGCCGCCGCCGCCGCTCGTTCCGCCGGTACCGGCCGTGGTGCCGCCGGTCTGCGCGCCGGTGCTGCCGCCGGTGGTGATCCCGGTCGTGCCACCGGTCGACGTACCCGTCGTGCCACCGGTCGTCGTACCGGTCGTGCCGCCCGTCGTCGTACCGGTCGTGCCACCCGTCGTACCGCCGGTCGTGCAGTGGTTCTTGGCGTGGCCCTTGCCGTTGCCCTTCGAGTCGTGGCCGTTGCCCTTCTTGTCGTCGCAGTCACCACCGGTCGTCGTACCGGTCGTGCCA
>JAENVS010000040.1 GCA_016650445.1 Frankiaceae bacterium
GCCGGAGCCGGTCCCGCCGCACCGGGGCTGGGCGCCCCGATCGTGCCGAAGCCACCGGCTAGGGGTGGTGGCCCGACAGCGCCCGCGCCGCCCGTCGGCGAGGGCGACGCGGTGGCCGCCGGCGCCGCGGACCGCGAGGGCGCGGGTGCGCTCGTCCTGCTCGCGGTAGGTGCGGGGCCGGCGCCCGCCGGCACGACGATCTTGCCGGTGAAGTCGTCGAGGTTCACACCCTGGTAGACGTACGTACCGGGCTTGGTCAGCTTCGGCGCATCCGGGTAGCGCGCGCCTGGCGGGAGCGGCTGCGACGTCCACTGCGCGGTCCACGGCCCGCTGCCGCTGCCGACCTGGTGGATGAAGGTCGGGTCGTCGTTGACGAACACGATGGAGTCACCGATCGCGGCCGTGGTGCTCGCCGGCTTCGGTCCCTCGGCCGTGATGCTGATCGTGATCGTTCGGGCGGCATACGCCGGCGACGTTCCCAGCAGCGGCACCAGGACGAGCGAGACCAGCAGCGTGAGGGCCGCGTAGGGCGCAGCGCGACGGGTCATGACAGGCACCTACCCATGGTCGCACCGCTCTGCACGGGCCGTACGGTCGAACCATGGGTGATCTGAAGATCGGTGCGCATGTCGGGCAGGGCGACCCGGTGTCGGAGGCGGCCGAGCGCAAGGCCGACCTGGCGCAGTTCTTCCTCGGCAACCCGCAGGACTGGAAGGCACCCGTCGTACCGGATCTGGGCGACACGAGCGGCCTGGACCTCTACGTGCACGCGCCGTACATCGTCAACGTCGCGTCGGGCAACAACAAGATCCGCATCCCGAGCCGCAAGATCCTGGCGCAGCACGCGGAGGCGGCGGCGGGCATCGGCGCCAAGGGGCTGATCGTGCACGGCGGGCACGTCAGCAAGGGCGACAACCTGGCGATGGGCGTCGACAACTGGGTCAAGACGTTCGAGCGGATGGCCGAGGCGGGCGGGGGAAATCCACTGCCGATCCTCATCGAGAACACCGCCGGCGGCGAGAACGCGCTCGCCCGCCGCTTCGACGCGCTCGCCCGGCTGTGGGACGCGGTAGGCGGGTACGACGGTGTCGGCTTCTGCCTCGACACGTGCCACGCCCACGCCGGCGGCGAGGAGCTGCTCGACATCGTCGACCGGGTGAAGGCCATCACCGGCCGCATCGACCTCGTGCACTGCAACGACTCGCGCGACGCCTTCGACTCCGGCGCCGACCGGCACGCCAACTTCGGCACCGGCCAGATCGACCCCGACCTGCTCGTCGCCGTCGTCGCGGCCGCCGGAGCGCCGGTCGTCTGCGAGACCCCCGGCGGCGCGGAGGGCCAAGCCGCCGACATCGCCTTCCTGCGCACCCACCTCCCCACCTAGGCCGCCACCGCGACCCCTTCCACCCCAGCGCGCCCTGGCCCCGTTTCCGTTGATCCACGCGTAGTTAGTGGGGAAAGTCGGCCGCAAAATCACAGTCAGCGCGCGTCGATCAGCAGCTGCTGGCTGCGTCCACAGCGCTACGGCGGCGTCCACAGGGCCTGCGCGGGTGGCCCTGTCGCCGTGCGGACTCGTTTGGCTGGCCCTTATGCACAGCAAGAGCGCAGGGCGTCTCGCCTCCATTCTTGCCGAGCAGTCCGACGTGATCGCCTACTTCCAGGTGATCGCCGCGGGCTGCGACTCCGGGCTGCCGACCCGCGAGGTCGCCGCGGGAAGATGGCAGCAGCCGATCCGTGGCGTGTACGTCGCCGGAACCGGCGAGCTCACCTACCTCCAGCGCGCGTGGTGCGCACAGCTCGTCGGCGGCGAGGAGGCGGTGGTCAGCGGCCCGCTCGGCTGCCACGTGCTGGGGATCCCGGACTCACCGAGCCTCATCGCGGTCGCCGTCGTACCGAGCGGTTGTCATCGGCACGGCGACGAGCACTACCAGGTACGGCGAAGCGCAGCCGAGCAGGTCTGGGGACTGCGGGGGAGGCTGCGGCTCGCCGGGCCGACGCGTGCCGTCATCGACGCATGTCGCATCACCCGCAGCCTGCAGGACGTCCGCGCTCTGGTCTGCGGCGCGATCAGGGCCAAGCACACGACGTACCAAGCGCTTGTCACCGCGCGGGCCAGCGAGCCGAGAGCGGGGCTGGGTCTGCTCGGCCGCGCCCTGCAGGACTGGGCTGACGGTGCACGGTCGGCGCCGGAGGCCGAGGTCGCCGATGTGCTCCGAGACGAAGTCCGCGCGGGGCGCCTTCCGCCGTTCCTGCTCAACCCCAACGTGTACGACGGCGCGGTGCTGCTGGGGGCGCCGGACGTCTACGTCCCGGGCTGCTCCCTGGGCGCGGAGACCGACAGCGTCCGACACCACGGGAGCGAGCAGCAGCTCTCGGGGACGCTGTCGCGCCATCAGGTCTTCGAGCGCGCGGGCATTGTGCTCGAGCACGTGACGCCCAGCCGGTTCCGGCAGAGCCCGCGTGCATGGGGAGCACTGTTCTCCGCGATGAGCGACGATCGGTGCGGTCTGGGCGACCCGAAGGGCCTGCGCATCGAGCCGATCGGACCACTGCAGCCGGTGCCGGGTCGACGCCGCCCACGCTGACCGACCCGGGCGCAGGTCGGCCGGCGGCACCGACACGGCACCAGCGCTACCGCTGTCGGTTGATCGACGCGCCATTACACGGGGATTCCGCACCGATTTCCCCAGTAACAACGCGTGGCTCAGCAGAGGGTCGAGCGCGCGGCGCGGGACAGCCGGTTACGACTCGCCGGAGAGCTCTTCGCCCAGCGCGTCGTCGACGGCCGCAGCCATGGCGATGCGGAAGCTGGCGAGCAGGGCCTGCGAGGCGACCGGCTGCACCCGCTCCACCGCCTGCTGCACCCGCGGCCACTCGTCCTCCGGCTGGCCCGCGTCGGCGAACGCGCGCCACACGCTGTCGCGGAACAGCTCGACGTAGACCCGCGCCGCCGCCGCCGCGTGCTCGGCCACCTTCTGCTGCGCCACGACGACCTTGTCCGCGGGGATTCCCAGCGCGGCGACCTGCAGCCCGGCCCGCAGCAGCGTCGGGCTGACGACCTCGAGCGTGCCGTCCGGCCGCGGTACGACGACGCCGAGCTCGACGATCAGAGCCAGCAGGTCGTCGTCGATCGGTGCCCCGGCGCGCGCGGCCAACCCGTCCCGGTCCAGCACCTCGGGCTCCTCGGGCAGCCAGGGCGTCAGCAGCGCCTTGTGCAGCGCCAGTCCGGCCCCGGTCACGCCCGACGGCACATGCGCGAGCACCCGCTCGACGGCAGCGAGCGTGTAGCCCTCGGCGAGCATCTGCTGGATGACGGTCAACCGGGCCAGGTGCTCCTCGTCGTACAGGCCCGTCCTGCCTTGGAGCCGCGGCGGCGGGAGCAGGCCGCGGCCGGCGTACGCCCGCACGTTGCGCACCGTCATCCCCACCCGCGCAGCCAGCGCGCCGATGGTGAGCCCAGGTTGCGTGGCGCTCGTCACGGGGTACTCCTCTTGCCAAGAGTCTCTACATCAGCGATGTTACATCGAGACTGTCACATATGCAGTGTTTCCCATTCGGAGGACCCGCCATGCAGCCGCTCGCGTTCCTGGCAACCGACTCCGCCCCCGCCGGCGGCGCCGAGCTGACCCAGATCATCGAGGCGACGCTGGTCTTCGGCGTGATCCTCGGCGCCGTCGCCTTCTACGTACGACGCCAGCGCGCCGGCGCGGAAGGGCAGCGCGTGCGCGGCTTCACCGCGATGGCGCAGCGGATGGCTGCGGCGGTGAACTTCCCGGCCTGGGCTGCGCTGCCGCTGCAGGCCCTGCGGCTGTCGCTGCTCGTCGCGCTGTTCGGCATGTACTGGGACATCAGCATCCACATCGACAAGGGCCGCGACGCCGGTCCACTGGCCAACCCCGCGCACTGGTTCATCCTCATCGGGCTCGTCGGCGTCTTCGCCTGCGGCGCGATCGCGATGGCGCTGTCCCGCGACCCCCTGCCCGGCGGCACCATCAAGCTGACGCGCTACTGGCGCATCCCGGTCGGCTCGGCGCTGCTGCTCGGCTGCGGCACGTTCTCGCTCATGGGCTTCCCGCTCGACGACGTGTGGCACCGGCTGTTCGGGCAGGACGTCACGCTGTTCGGTCCCACCCACCTGATGCTCATCGGCGGTGCGTCGATGGCGACGCTCGGCGGCTGGCTGATGCTCATGGAGGGAATCCAGGTCACCGGCACGCGCTCGACGTGGGTCAAGCTCGGTGAGTACGCCGTCGCCGGCGGTTTCCTCGTCGGGCTGTCGACGTTCCAGGCGGAGTTCGACTTCGGCGTACCGCAGTTCCGCTTCGCGCTCGAGCCCGTGATGGTGATGGCGGCTGCGTCGATCGCCCTCGTCACCGCGCGCGTGCGGCTCGGCAAGGGCGGTGCGCTGCTGGCCTTCCTGTCCTTCCTCATCATCCGCGGCATCATCACGCTGATCGTCGCCGTTCCCCTCGGCCGCACCGTGCCGCACTTCCCGCTCTACCTCGCCGAGGCGCTCCTCATCGAAGGCGTCGCCCTCCTCATCGGCACCCGCAAGGGCTGGCGCTTCGGCGCTGTCGCAGGTCTTGCCGTCGGCACCGTCGGGTTGGCCGCGGAGTGGGGTTGGTCGCACGTGTGGGCCGCCCTGCCGTGGCCGACCGCCCTCTGGCCGGAAGCTGCGATCCTCGGCCTGGTCACCGCCGTCGGTGGCGGCATCGTCGGCGCGTGGTTCGGCACCAGCCTCAACCGCACCGCCGGGGAGCCGGCTGAGCCCGCAGCGCCCGCGACGAAGTGGCTCGCACCGGTCGGCTTCGCCGCCGTCGTCGCGTGCGTCGCGATCAGCCTGCCCATCACCACCGGCGACCCGGTCAAGGCCGAGGTCACCTTGCGCGAGGTCGGTGCCGCCCCCGCCCGCACGGTGCAGGCGACGGTGAAGCTCACACCGGCCGATGCCGCCGACGATGCCGCGTGGTTCACCGCGACCGCCTGGCAGGGCGGTGGACTCGTGGTGGACGAGCTGCGCAAGATCGGGGCGGGCACCTGGGAGACGACGCAGCCCATCCCCGTCCACGACTCGTGGAAGACGACCCTGCGGCTGCAGCGCGGATCCGACATCCTCGGCCTGCCGGTGTACCTGCCCGAGGACGAGGCCATCCCGGCGAAGGAGATCGCGGCCGAGCCGACGTTCAGCCGCGAGTTCATCCTGGACAAGAAGCTCCTGCAGCGCGAGCAGAAGCCGGACGTGCCGTCGTACCTGTGGTTGCTCGGCTACCTCGTCGTCGGCTTGCTCGCCGCACTCGCGATCGGGTGCATCGCAGCAGGTACGTCGTGGGCTGCCCGCAAGGCCAAGGCGCCCGAGCAGCCGGCGCTCACCGAGGAGCGGCCGAAGGTCGGCGTCTGACCGTCAGCGTCCAACGGTCCGAGCACGCAGGACGCCGCGGTTAGGCTCCGCGCGTGCTCGGTCCGGGGAACGACGTACCGCTCCCCGCGCGGAACCGCCTTGCCGAGCAGGTGGCGCTGCTGTTCACCGTGTGGGCGCTGTCGAGGATCCTGCTCGTCTGCCTGAGCCGGGCCCGCGGCTGGTACGCCTACCAGGACGACCCGTTCGACCTGGCCCTGTTCCCGAGCTGGGGACACGCGTTCGCCACGGGTGAGGGCGACGTGCCGTTGCGGGACACCCCGTGGGAGTACCCCGTCGGCGCGGTCCTGGTGGTCGTTCTCCCAGCCCTGCTCACCGGGGTCTCCTACCAGCTCGGCTTCGTCGGGCTGATGCTGGCGACGGACGCCGTGCTCCTCCTCGCGCTGCTGCTGATCGGCCTGCGCACCGGACGGCTCGGCGGGGCCTGGTTGTGGTGCGCCGCCGTTCCGCTGCTCGGTCCGGTCGCCGTCGCGCGGTACGACGTCATCCCCACCCTCGCGGCCGTCGCGGGGCTCGGGCTGGCGCCGGTGATGCCGTTCGCCTCCGGCGTCGTGCTGGCTCTGGGCGGCTCGTTGAAGCTCTGGCCGTTGCTGCTCCTCCCCCTGACCGCGCTGCTCCTGCCGGGAGCCCGACGAGCGGCGGTTGGCGCGGCGGTGGCACTGCTGGTCGTGGTCGGTGTCGCAACCAGCTTCGGAGGCGCCGGCCAGCTGCTGTCGTTCCTGACCTACCAGCGCGATCGTGGTCTGGAGATCGAGTCACTGCCGGCGCTCCCCCTGCTGCTGGCGCACCTGCACGGCAACGACTCCGTGCAGGTCTTCTTCGGGTTCGGGAGCTACCAGATCGACGGGCCGTACGCCGACCTGCTCCGGCAGATCAGCTCGGTCGGGCTCGTGGTCGTCCTGGCCGGCGTGACGCTGCTGGTCGTCCGGGCGCGTCGCGCGAAGCCCGACCTGGACACGGTCGTGGTCCTGGCGGCAGTGCTGGTGGCCGGCCTGCTCTGCGTCAACAAGGTCCTGAGCGCGCAGTACCCGCTGTGGCTCGCCGGGCTGATCGCCCTCGGCCTGTGCACGCGGCAGCGCACGCTTCTGCCAGCGGTCCCGCTGCTGTGCGCCCTGCTGGTGCTGACCCAGCTCGTCTACCCGCTGCTCATCCTCGACATCACCGCGGTCCAAGCCCGCGGCGTCGTCGTCCTTGCGCTGCGCGACGCGGTGCTCCTGGCACTGACGGCTCAGCTGGCCGTCCTCGGCTGGCGCGCGACACGCGCGCCCACCACGTCGCTGACGGAGCCGGTGACGGCGGCGCAGGAGACCATGACCCATGCGTCTTGACCGTCACGGCTGGCTCGTCGAGACGGCCGCGGCAACCGCCGTCGGGTTGCTCCTCGCGGTGTTCTTCACCTGGCCCGCGATCGCTCATCCGGCGTCGACCGTGCCCGGCGACCTGGGCGATCCGCTCTACCAGGCCTGGCAGCTGAGCTGGGGCGGCCACGCCCTGCTCCACGCGCCCCTCGACGTGTGGAACGCGAACATCCTGTTCCCGCTCGACAACAGCCTGGCGTTCTCCGACAGCCTGCTCGGCTACGCCCCTCTCGGGCTGGTCGGCAGCGGCGTCGGAGCTGCGTTGGTCCGCTACAACGTGGTGTACCTGCTCGCCTACACGTTGGCCTTTGCAGGGACCTACGTGCTGGCCAGGCAGCTGGGGTGCGGTCGATGGGCCGCCGTCTTCGCCGGCGTGTGCTTCGCCTACGCGCCCTGGCGCTTCGCCCACAACGGGCACCTGAACATCCTGTCCAGCGGCGGGATACCCCTTGCGCTCGCGTGCCTGGTGCGCGGCAACGGCCCCGTCAAGCGGCCGCGCTGGGCCGTCGTCGGCTGGCTGGTGGCGGCATGGCAGCTGACGCTGGGCTTCGGTCTGGGGCTGCAGTTCGCCTCGCTGATGGGCATCCTGGTCCTGCTCGCGGTGGGTACGTGGTTCGCGACCGGGCGACCGCCCGTGCCGCGCCGGTTGCTCGTCGCCAACGCCGCCGGCCTCGGCGCGTTCCTGCTCGTCGGCGTCCTGTTCGCCCTGCCCTACGTCCGAGCCGTCAACGACCACCCGGAGGCTCGCCGGAGCGCCGCCGAGGTGGCGCTGTACTCACCGCCGCTGCGGGGTCTGGTCACCGCGCCCGGCGAGAGCCGGGTGTGGGGACCACCCAGCGAGGAACGACGGGCCGGCCTGCCGGCAGCCGTCGAGCAGGCGTTGTTCCCGGGGTTGTCCGTGCTGCTGCTCGCCGGGGTCGGCCTGCTCGCCGGAGGCTGGAGCGTCCGCCGCCGGATCGGGCTGGCGGTCGGCACCGTCGTGGCGACTGCCTTCGCGATGGGCACGCAGTTCGTGGGCGGCGGCCGGTTCACCTACCTGCTGCTGTTCGAGCACGTGCCGGGCTGGCAGGGGGTGCGAACGCCAGGCCGCCTCATCACGCTGGTGAGCCTCGGGCTCGTCCTGCTCGCCGCGACCGGGGTGGACCGACTGCAATCGCTGGTACGCCGCAGAGCTCCCGCTCGGGTGCTCGGCGCACTCGTCATCACCTTCGCCCTGGTCGAGGGCCTCAACACCGTCGGTACGCCGAGTGTCGGACCGGTCCCGTCGGCATGGCGCGGTATCCGCGGCCCGGTGATGGCGCTGCCCAGCGACTACGGCAACGACTACGCCGCGATGCTCTGGTCGACCGAGGGGCTGCCCGGCCTCGTCAACGGAACGGCCGGCTTCATCCCCCGGGAGCTGGAACGCCTGCGCGCAGAGACGGCGGCGTTCCCGGACGCCTCGTCGGTCGCGGCGTTGCGAGCCATCGGCGTGCGCACGGTGCTGCTCGACACGACTCGCTCCCCGGGTACTCCGTGGGAAGGCGCCGCCTCCCGGGCCGTCGACGGCCTCGGCATCTCGCGGCGGGACGTCGGCAGCAGCATCGTCTTCGACCTGGCACCCGGGAGCTAGCGTGCCCCGCCGCCTGCTGCCGGCGCTGCCATGGGCAGCCGTGCAGTACTGCCTGATCGTCTTCGTCGCCGTCCGCCTGGCGATGTTCGTCATCGCCCTGATGACGTACTCGCTCATCGACCTGCACCAGGCCATCGGCGTCCCTGGCTGGCCCGCGCCGCCGGTCACGCCGGGCTGGCACAACGCCATCACGGGCTGGGAGCACTCGGACACGCTGTGGTTCCTGCGCATCGGCTCCTCCGGCTATCGCGACGACGACCAGAGCGCGGCGTTCTTCCCGCTCTACCCCACCGCCATCCACGTGGTCGGGGTCGCGCTCGGCGGCCACTGGCTGCTCGCTGCGTTCCTCGTGTCCAACGGCGCGCTGCTGGCCGGGATGGTCCTTCTGTACCGGTTGACGGAAAGCGAGTACGGAGCGGCGAGGGCTCGGCGGTCCGTGCTGTACCTGTGCCTCTTCCCGACCGCCCTGTTCCTGTTCGCGCCGTACTCCGAGCCGGTGTTCCTGCTGCTCGCGGTGGGCTCCGTGCTGTGCGCGCGACGGCGGCGCTGGCTGCTGGCCGGCGCTCTCGGTGCGGGAGCGGCGCTGACGCGCAGCATCGGGGTCGTTCTCGTCCTGGTCCTGGCGACCGAGGCGCTGCACCAGCTGCTGGCGGACCGGGCGGCCGAGCGATGGCGCCCACTCGGCTCGCTGCGCGCCTTGGCGAGCAGCCTGCTGCCGGCAGCCGGCACCGCGGGATACCTGCTCTGGTGGGAGTACCAGATCGGTGACTGGAAGCGGCCGATCTCGCAGCAGTCCGCCTGGGGGCGCGACTTCTCGTGGCCCTGGGACACCGTGCGACAGGGGACCTCAGCCGGACTGCGCGGCGTCGGTCACGTCGGCGGCGGCTACATGACGATCGACCTCCTGCTCATGGCAGTAGCCGTCGCGGCGTGCGTCTGGGTGTCGGTGAGATGTCGTCCGCTCTACGCCGTCTACGCGTGGGCGAGCCTGCTGTTCCCGCTCTTCTCGATGTGGGACGGCCGGCCGTTCATGTCCAACCCGCGCTTCCTGGTAACGGCTTTCCCGCTCTTCTGGGCCATCGCGGCGCTCGGCGACAGGTGGCGGGCCCATCAAGCACTGGTGGCGTTGTCGGCCGGTGGGCTCACGCTGCTGTCCGTGCTGGCAGTCGCGTCGTACCCGATCTTCTAGAGCCTGGCCGGCACCGGTTGCTCGTCGTCGGTGAGCACGCCCCCCGCGGGGTCGTCATCGCCACTCGCACGAACGACGTCGTGCTCCGGTCGCAGGATGTCGCGAACGACGAAGCCGGCGTAGACCAGCAGCGCCGCGTCTCGGATGAGCACCGCCGTCAGGAACCACCAGACGCCGACGCCGTGCCCGGAGCCGTCGAGCCCGAGGAAGTAGTAGAAACGCGTGAGCAGCACGAGCGCCTCGGTGGCCTGCCAGGCGAGGAACGGCCGCCATCGGGGCCGGGCCAGGACAGCGAGCGGCAGCAGCCAGATCGCGTACTGCGGGCTGAACACCTTGTTGGTCAGCAGGAACGCGACCATCGTCAGGAACAGCAGCTGCGGCAGTCGTGGTCTTCGGGCCGCCTTGAACGCGAGGATCGCAATGCCGATGAGCAGCAGCACGAAGCTCACGGCGACGCCGCGGTTGAGCGAATGCGGTGCCTCGCCGGGTTGCAGGTTGCTGTCGAGCGGCACACCGCGTTTGGTCTGCACGACGAACCACAGCGAGTCCCAGTCGGCACCGCGCGTCTGGTTGAGGTCGAAGAACCGGTACACCGAGTTGACCCCGGTGACCGTCCGGCCGTCGGACATCCGGGCGACGACGTGCGGCGACAGCGCGTCGAGCCCCTGGTCGCCGAACCGGTCCAGCGGCGACGTCGCGACCTGCGTGATCGGCCCCGCCGGGTCGACGTAGTAGTAGGGGCTGGCGAGGTAGACCGGCACCGTGACCGCCGCCGCCCCGAGCAGCGTCGCGAGGGCGGTGACCAGGAAGGTGCGCACCCGTCTGGCCCGCACCGCGAGGAGCGCGAGCGGGATCAGGAACAGCAGCGGGTAGAGCTTCGCCGCGGTGGCCAAGCCCAGCAGCACCCCTGCGGCGACGGGCCGGCGACGGGCCCAGCACAGCAGCCCGCCACCGGCGAGCGCCATCGCGATGAGGTCCCAGTTGGTCGTGCCGTGCAGTGCCAGGCCAGGAGCGAGCGCGAACAGGGCGGCGTCCCACCTGCGGCGCCCCGCCAGCCGCGCCGTCGTGACCGCGACGACCACCGCGCACGCCGTCAGCAGAGCCCAGGTCAGGTCGTAGAACCGGCGCGGCCGCTCGCCGGGGTCGAAGACCTGCACGACCTCGGACGCCGCCGCCATGGCCGCCCCCATCACGACCGGGTACTCCACGGGGTGGTCGAGGTACGGGCGCTTGCCCTCGCTGAGGCGCTCGGCGAAGTACAGCGCGAACACGTCGGTGTAGCAGACCCTCGTGTACTGGTACTCGTTCGCCCACGCATGCGTCCGGCACGGCGCCTTCTGCAGGAAGCCCAGCGTGCAGGTGAGCAGGGTCAACGCGATGATGACGCGGACCGGCGTCCAGAGCCGGCGCTCACCGATGCGCGCATGCCGGCCCGGTGCGCCACCGACGGCGGTGACCGCCCCGGCGACGACGGGGTCGTCGGACGAGGGCAGCACGACGTCGGAGGACACAGGCGGCCGGGAATCGACGACGGTCACGACCCGATCGTTCCCCATGCTCCGCGACCGGCGCCAGTCGCTATGACGCCAGCGGGCTCGGCTGAGGTGACGGCGGCGGCTCAGTGGCCGGGGGCGGCACGGACGCAGGGGGCGGCTCGGACGCCGGGGGCGGCTGGGATGCCGGCGGTTCCGACGCGGGCGAAGGCTCCGGAGCCAGCGTCACCAGCTCCGTGGGCAGCGGCGACGGGGAGCTCGTGGTCGACGGGCGCGGCGAGGACGAGCCTCGGCCGTCGTCGATGTTCGCGTTGCTGCCGACGTTGGCGCGCGGCGGGAACTGCGTGACCTCCCAGTCCTCCGCAGCGGCCGTCGTCTCCATGAACGACTTCCAGATGCCGGCCGGGACGGTGCCGCCGTAGACGCCGCGGGTGCTGCCCAGCACCCCCTTGAGGGCGCTCCCGTCGGCTCGGCCGACCCACACCGCCGCCGAGAGCTGCGGCGTGTAGCCGCAGAACCAGGCGTTCTTGTTCTGCTGCGTCGTGCCGGTCTTGCCCGCTGACGGCCGGCCGGCCAGCCGAGCGCGGGTGCCCGTCCCGTGCTCGACGACCTGCTGCAGGGCGTACGTCGCATCGGCCGCCACGTCCGCGCTGAACGCGCGGCTGTTGACCTGCTTGACGCCGTACACCGTGTTGTTGTCGCGGTCTCGCACCGACTTCACGAAGAAGGGCTTCGCGGCCTCACCGCCGTTGGCGAAGGTGGCATAGGCGTTGGCCTGGTCGATGACGTGCACGCCGTAGATGCCGAGGGTGATGCCCAGCGTGGGTCTGTTGTTGTTCTGGCCCTCCTCGAAGAGCTTGACCCCCTCCGGGATACCCGCGCGGTGAGCCATCTCGGCAATGCTGTCCGGCCGCACCTGCTTGGCGAGGTTGTAGTACGCCGTGTTGACCGACAGCTCGGTCGCCTTGACGAGGTCGATCTTCCCCAGCGGCGGATCGCCCTCGTCGTTGCGGACCTCCTGCCCACCGATCGTCTGCGGGCTCGAACCATCGACCCTGGTCCCGAGGCCGATGCCCTGGTCCAAGGCCGCGGCGAGGGTGAACGGCTTGAACGACGAGCCGGGCTGCACGCCGGGGCCGCTGGAGGCGTAGTCGAAGCCCTTGTTGCCGTTGCGACCGCCGTAGTAGGCGTAGACCTCGCCGGTGCCCGGCTTGATGGCCACGAGCGCGCCCTGCACGGCGGACTTGTCGCCGTCCTTCGCATCGGGGATCACCTTCATCGCCTCGATCGCGGCGAGCTGCGCCTTCTTGCGGATGGTCGTCTGCACGACGTAGCCGCCCTGCGCGAGGCGGTCCTCGGTGAAGCCGTGCTCCGCCAGCTCCTCCTCGACCTGGTCGAGGACGAAGCCGTTGGGGCCGCTGCGGTCGTTGGTCCTGCTGCCGCCGCCCTTGCCGGGTTCGAGGACGGCGGGGTACTTCTGGCCGGCCCGCTCGTCCTGGGACAGCCAGCCCTTCTTGACCATGCCGTCGAGCACGTAGTTCCAGCGACCCTCAGCTCGGGTGGAGTGTCGCGAGGGGTCGTACGCCGCAGGAGACCGGATGCTCGCGGCGAGGACCGCGCCCTCCGCGACGGTGAGGTCCTTCGCGTGCTTGTTGAAGTACGTGTTGGCCGCGACCTCGACGCCGGAGGCGCCGCGCCCGAAGTAGATGGTGTTCAGGTAGTTCTCGAGGATCTGGTCCTTCGACAGCTTCTGCGACAGCTTCAGCGAGATGAAGAACTCCTTCACCTTGCGGGTGAAGCTGCGGTCGTGACTCAGGTACGCGTTCTTGGCGTACTGCTGGGTGATCGTCGACCCGCCCTGCTGTACGCCGCCACCCTTGAGGTTGGCCACCAGCGCCCGGAAGATGCCGCGCGGGCTGATGCCTGGCTCCTGGTAGAAGCCCCGGTCCTCCGCGGCCAGCACCGCCTTCTGGATCGGGTCCGAGACCTGTGACAGCGACACCAGCCTGCGGTTCTCGGCCCCGATGCGGCCGATCTCGCTGCCGTCGGCGTACCGGATCGAGCTCGCCTGGTTCGTGCCGTTCGGGCTCGGGAGGTCCGTCATGGCGTAGCCGACACCGCACAGGACGAAGAGCAGCAGGAAGAACCCCCCGACACCACTGAGGATCTTCTTGCGCAAGGACCACTGCCGCCACCGGTTCACCCGCCCATCGTCCCCCGCGATCCCGTGACGCATGCGGTCGGATTGGTCACGTTCCGAGATCACCCGACGGCAGCGTCAGAAGGCGGGTGCGGGTCGGCCGCATGCGGGTCGGCCGCGTGCGCCTTCTGACGCTCGGTGGCCCGGTGGGTTCGCGTTCCGGACGTCTGCGGTGCAGGTCACGTTCGCCGGTTGTTGCACGACGGGCGGCGGCGACGTACTGTCTCTGACAACGCGATGTATCGCTGCGATACATCGCAGCGATCCACCACTACCACAGCCGACTGGACGAAAGGGGACGAAAACGTGCTCGAGCTCGCCGTCCTCGGACTGCTCCACGAGTCTCCCCTGCACGGCTACGAGCTGCGCCAGCGGCTCAAGGCCACGCTCGGCACGTTCCGCGCCTTCTCCTACGGCTCGCTCTACCCGACGCTGCGCCGCATGCGCGACGCCGGCTGGATCGCCGAGGACGAGGGCGACGCCGAGGTCGTCGCGGGTGCCCCCGCGCTCACCGGGCGCCGCGGCAAGGTCGTCTACAAGCTGACCGCCGAGGGCAAGGAGAAGCTCGCCGAGCTGCTCGCGGAAGCCGGCCCGTCCGCGTGGGAAGACGAGACCTTCGGCGTCCACTTCACGCTGTTCGCCCAGACCGACCCCGAGGTGCGCGTGCGCATCCTCGAGGGCCGTCGCTCACGCCTCGAGGAGCGCCGGGAGGGCGTGCGGGCCACGCTCGCCCGCACCCGCGCCCGGCTCGACAGCTACACCCTTCAGCTGCAGGAGCACGGGCTGGAGAGCGTCGACCGCGAGGTCCGGTGGCTCACCGAGCTCATCGAGACCGAGCGCAAGAACACCCCCGCTCGCAGCACCGGCACCACCAGCAAGAAAGCCGCACGTCCGTGACCCACCCCGCATCAGACTCAAGGAGCACCCGCATGGGTTCCACCGTTACGCCGATCCGCCGGCCGATCCGTGTCGCCATCGTCGGCGTCGGGAACTGCGCCGCGTCACTCGTCCAGGGTGTCGAGTACTACCGCGATGCCGACCCCGCGGGCCGCGTCCCCGGCTTGATGCACGTCGAGCTCGGCGGCTACCACGTCCGCGACGTGCAGTTCGTCGCCGCCTTCGACGTCGACGCCAAGAAGGTCGGTCGCGACCTCTCCGAGGCGATCTTCGCCAGCGAGAACAACACCATCAAGATCGCGGATGTCCCGCCGACCGACGTCGTCGTCCAGCGCGGTCACACCCTTGACGGTCTCGGCAAGTACTACCGCGAGACGATCGACGAGAGCGACGAGGAGCCGGTGGACGTCGTCCAGGCTCTGAAGGACTCCAAGGTCGACGTCCTCGTCTGCTACCTGCCGGTCGGGTCCGAGGACGCCGCGAAGTTCTACGCGCAGTGCGCGATCGACGCCAAGGTCGGCTTCGTCAACGCACTCCCGGTCTTCATCGCCGGCACGCCGGAGTGGGCCGAGAAGTTCCGCGCCGCGGGTGTCCCGATCGTCGGTGACGACATCAAGAGCCAGGTCGGCGCGACGATCACGCACCGCGTCATGGCGAAGCTGTTCGAGGACCGCGGCGTCATCCTCGAC
>JAENVS010000041.1 GCA_016650445.1 Frankiaceae bacterium
AGGAAGCCGGCCGGGTCGAGCGGGAAGACACGCACCGCTCCCCTGCGGTCCTCGAGTGAGACGCGCTCCTTGTCGCACTCGACGACGGCGCCGCACCAGCCGGTCGTGACCTCCTCGACGACGAGCCCGGGGTCGGCCGGCATCGTGGGCACGACGGCCCGCGACCGTAGCCCGAAGACGTCGGGTCCGTAGTCACGACTGCGCACCCGTCGACGCTAGGCGCGCAAGCCCCGACCGGCGTGGACCGACACGGCCCTCTTCTGGCTTAGCGTTGCCTCTCGTGCAGACCCACGGCAGCGGACCGCCGCGCAGCGCGTTGCTGGTGGCGTGGGCCAACGCCTGGCTCGCCGCCGAGGTGGGGTTGTCGGAGCTCATCGACCGGGTCTGCGTCATGGACGACGACCACAGCGTCACCGGCCTCTGGGTCGACGACCTGCCGTTGGAGCAGGCGGTGGCGCGGCTGCGGGCCGATGCGGTGGTGCGCCTCAGGCTGGTGCTGCCCGCGCCCGGCGATGCCGTCGGTCTGCCGGGTCCCGGGGAGTTCACGTCGGCGGCGCTCACCGCCTCCGAGGGCGTGCTCGCCCTCCGCGCCGACGGCAGCGGCATCGGGCTGGTGCCGGCGGTCACCGCCCACGGCTCTGCCTTCGACGGCACGGTCACCACCGTCCTGTGGACGGCGTACGACGTCGCTGTGGTCGGGCCGGAGCCGGGGCCGTTCCTGCACGACGCCGAGCATGACCTGCGTCGCGGCATCCTCGAGTGCGTTGAGCTGCTGCGCAGCCTCGACGTCGCGCGCTGGCGGCCCGAGGTCGCGGGTGCGTTGCAGGACCTGCGCGCCGAGGCACGTCGCGGCATCGAGGACGACGAGCTGCCCGGGAGCTACCCGATGCGCGCCCGTCAGCTGCTCGTGCAGGCGCGTCAGCTCGCCGGCGTACTCAGCCTTGCGACGGTGGATGCCGGTGCTGCCGTCGACACCCGCGAGACGCTCGCCCGTGAGCAGGCGCTGCGCGGACTCGAGCATCTCGTACGGCGGGCGCGGGTGGCGGCGTACAACTCGCACGGACTGCCGTCATGAGCCTGCTCGTCACGGTCACCGGACCGGACCATCCCGGCGTGACGGCGAGCCTGTTCGACGCGTTGGGCGATACGGAATTCTCCGACGTCGAGCAGGTCGTCGTGCACGGCCGGCTGCTGCTGGGGTTCGTCGTGGAGAGCGACACTCCCGTGATCCGAGACGCGCTGACGCGGGCCGCCGCCGGGCTCGACGTGGACGTCGAGTTCACGCCGCTTGTGAACGACGACGAACCGGTCACGAACCGACATCACGTCACCGTCCTGGGGAAACCGCTTCCGCCGTCGGCGATCGCGGCTGTTGCGCGAACCCTCGCGGAGGCCGGCGCGAACATCGAGAGCATCCGGCGGCTGTCGAGCTACCCGGCGCCGTCGTACGAGATGGTCGTGGCCGGCGGCGACACCGCAACCCTGCGGGCCGGACTCGCGGCGACGGCCGTGCGCCAGCAGGTCGACATCGCGGTGGAGCCGGCATCGCTCTACCGCCGCGCCCGCCGGCTCGTCGTCATGGACGTCGACTCGACGCTGGTGCAGGGCGAGGTCATCGAGATGCTGGCCGCGGAGGCCGGCTGCGAGGGGGAGGTGGCTCGCGTCACGGCCGCCGCGATGGCCGGCGAGCTCGACTTCGAGGCGTCGTTGCGCGCGCGGGTCGCCCTGCTGGCGGGCCTGCCCACCGACGCTGTCGACCGGGTGCGTGCGGCAATCCGGCTGACGCCCGGTGCCCGGACGCTCGTGCGCACCCTGAAGCGACTCGGCTATGCGGTCGGCATCGTCAGCGGTGGGTTCACGGCGGTCACCGACGACCTCGTCGCCGAGCTCGGGCTCGACCATGCGCTGGCGAACGTCCTCGAGGTCCGCGACGGCGTGCTGACCGGCGACGTCGTCGGGGCGGTCGTGGACCGTGCGGCGAAGGCCGCCGCACTGCTGCGCTTCGCCGAGCTGGAAGGGCTGATGCCGGCGCAGACCGTCGCGATCGGCGACGGCGCCAACGACCTCGACATGCTCGCCGCTGCGGGGCTCGGCATCGCGTTCAACGCGAAGCCGATCGTGCGCGACGCCGCCGACGCCGCGCTCTCGGTGCCGTTCCTCGACGCGGTGCTCTTCTTGCTCGGCATCACCCGCGAGGAGATCGAGGCGGCGGACGCCGCCGACCGCGAGGGCGGCGCGTCGACACCTAGCTGATGTCCTGGACCTCGGCGTAGACGAGCGAGTCGCCAGGACGGCAGTCGGGGAGGCGGAAGCACTCGGTCACCTTGATGCTGAGGACGAGGTCGCCGGACCGGTAGAGCCGCGTGTCCGGTGCCTCCGGCAGGGGGGGTCCGGGCCCCCACGGCGCGGCCGGAGCGACGGCGAGGAGCGAGCCGGGCTTGTCGGCACTGACGCCGTACGCGAACCCCACTTCCCGACGGTCGTCCTTCAGACCGCTGTCCAGGATCCGTGCCGTCGGTGGGAGGGCCTCCTGCACGAGCCGCTCCAGGCGGTGGACGTCGGACTGCCGCCCTGCGACGCGGATCACGAACAGCAGCACTGGGACGACAACGACCGCGACGGCCGCGACGCCGATCACGACGGCGATCGCCGAGGAACGCGAGCGGAGGCGCCGACCCGCGGCCGTACGCTCCGGCTCGTGACACCGGCGGGCCCCGTGACCGAGCCGACGATCACCGTCCGTCCCGCCAACGAAGCGTCCTGGGAAGACGTGCAGAACTTCTAACGCCGCCGCAGCCAGACCGTCGAGGCGGACGGCACGGTCACGACTCCACCGGAGGCGGATGCACCCTGCGCTGTCGCGAGCAGGATGTCTCCGGCCGCCATCACGTCGACGTCCTCGGCCGCGGTGTTGAGGACACAGACGAGCCCGCCCTCGCGCTCGAACGCGAGGACGTCGTCGGCCGTGTCCAGCCAGGTGACCCTGTTACCGAGGGAGCCCCGCAGCGACCGGCGCACGGACAGCATCGAGCGGTACGCCGTGAGCACGGCAGGTGTCGTGTCGACGGCACACGTCGCGGCGTCGGCGCCGAACGGCAGCCACGGATGGCCCGTCGTGAAGCCGTGCCCGGGGCCGGCTGCCGTCCAGGGGATCGGCGTCCGGCAGCCGTCGCGACCAGGGACCTTGCCACCGGTGCGGAACCACGTCGGATCGGTACGCCGCTCCGGCGGCACGTCCGACTCCTCAAGCCCGAGCTCCTCCCCCTGGTAGAGGTACGGCGAACCCGGCAGCGCGAGCAGGGCAGCCGTGACCGCAAGACCGCGTCGCCGGCCGAGGTCACCGCCGCCGTACCGCGTGACGTGGCGCGTGAGGTCGTGGTTGGACAGCACCCAGGTCGGCGGGTCGAAGGCATCGAGCGCCGTCTCGATCGTTGCGCGCAGCGCAGCCGCACCCCACGGTGTGCGGAACACCGTGAAGTTGAACGCCTGGTGAAGCCGGTCGTCGCCGACGTACCGCTTGACGCGGTCGACGTCGAGGATGAAGACCTCACCGACCATCATCCGGTCGCCGTCGTACGAGTCGGTGATGCGGCGCCAGTCGCGGAAGACGTCGGTGACCTCGGGCTGGTCCCACACCTGCGGCCGGCCGACGTTGCTGCCCGGTCCACCGGGCCTGGCGACGGTCTCCTCGTCGGCGAGCAACGCGGACTTGTACAGCCCGTGCGCGACATCGATGCGAAAGCCGTCGGCACCGCGGTCGAGCCAGAAGCGCAAGATGCCGCGCCACGCCTCGTGCACGTCCGGATTGCGCCAGTCCAGGTCGGGCTGGCCGCTGTCGAACAGGTGCAGGTACCACTGGCCGCTCGCCTCGTCGCGGGACCACGCGGGGCCGCCGAACACGCTGGTCCAGTTGTTGGGCGGCAGGGCACCCCCGTCACGACCGTCGCGGAACAGGTAGCGCTCGCGCATCGCCGATGACGGATCTGCCACAGCCTCCTTGAACCACGCGTGCTCGGACGAGGTGTGGTTGGGCACCAGGTCGACGATGACGCGGAGCCCGCGGTCGTGCGCCGCTGCCAGCAGCCGGTCGAAGGCAGCAAGGTCACCGAACGTTGGCTCGACGTCGGTGTAGTCGGCCACGTCGTAGCCGTGGTCGGCCATCGGCGAGGGGTAGAACGGCGTGACCCAGAGGGCGTCGACGCCGAGGTCGACGAGGTGGTCCAGGTGCGTCCGGATGCCCTCGAGGTCGCCGACGCCATCGCCGTCGGAGTCGGCGTACGAGCGGATGTAGATCTCGTAGACGACGGCGTCGCGCCACCACTCGGAAGGCATCGTCCGGACGCTACCGGGCGGGGCGCGACGCGGGCAGCCCTAGCTGATCCAGGCTCCGTCGATCCAGCGCGGTTCTCCGTCCAGCAGCGGCGCGTAGTGCTCCTGCCACCAGGCGTCCTGCTCGGGGTCGTCCGCAAGTGCGACGTACGACTCCTTGGTGTCGAAGATGGCGACGTTGACGACCGTCCGGCCGTCATCTGCGACGAGGACGTGGCTGGAGCGGTAACCAGTGACGTTCCGGTCCTTCTCCCACGCCTCGAGCTCGGCGCGGATGGTCTCGACTCCGACGCCCTTGGCGAGCGTGCCGATCATCGTGGTTCCGTACATGGCTCCCCCTGAGGTCCGTGTCGATGGTTGCCGGACCCGCCGCCCATCGTCCCCCTGATCAGGCCATCGTGCGAGAGCGTGATCTGCGGGAGAAGACCCGGTATTGCTCAGGTTCGCACTGGCGGCGGGCAGCAGTGCGATGGGCACACATCGTGCGTCGCGACGCAGCCGTGCGTGTCGAGCTCCGGCCCGGTCTCGCGCTCTGCAACGAGCGCGGCCAGCATCTGGACGAAGCCCGGGTCGGTTCCGACCGTCGAGGCGCGTCGCACCGTCATGCCCTCCAGGCCCCGCGCCCGCGACGCGACCTGCACGTCGAGGTCGTAGACCACTTCCACGTGGTCGCTCGTGAACCCGATCGGCACGAGCACCGCCTCACGGACGCCCTCGGCGTACAGCCCCTCGAGATGGTCACCGACATCCGGCTCGAGCCAGGGAACGTCTGCTGAGCCACTGCGTGACTGGAACACCAACTGCCAGTGGTACGCCGTGGGTAGCCGGTCCACGACCAGCTGCGCCGCGGTGCGCAGCGACTCGACGTAGGCACCACCCGACGGCCCGCTCGTCTCAGCCATCGCGAGCGGGATCGAGTGCGCCGTGAAGACCAGCCGCGGTTCCGCGAGCCCGTCGAGCTGCGCCAGTACGTTGCGCGCCTGCGCGTCCAGGAACCCGTCCTCGCAGTAGTAGTGCCGGATCTTCACGACGCGCGGCAGGCCGTCGACCTGCGCGCGGGCGATGTCCTCCTGGTACTGCCGGCAGCCGGAGTAGGACGGGAACGCGCTCGTCACGACGGCGTAGGCGTCCGTGACGCCGTCGGCGCGCATCTGCATGAGGGTGTCGGCGAGGAACGGGTGCCAGTTGCGGTTGCCCCAGTAGACCGGCCGGTCCTGGGCTGCCTCGAGCGCCGCGATCAGCTCACGGCAGTGGCCGTTGAGCGGCGACACCCCGCCGAACTCGTCGAGGTAGTGACGCGCGACCTCTTCAAGTCGCTCGGTCGGGATCCCGCGCCCCCGGGTGACGTTCGTGAGAAACGGCACGACGTCGTCCGGGCCCTCGGGACCACCGAACGAAACGAGCAGGAGCGCGTGCGTCACCCCGACATCCTCCCGGTACCGTCCCGCCATGCCTTCCGAGACACGCCCGGTCGCCCTCGTCACCGGCTCGTCGTCCGGCATCGGTGCCGAGATCGCCCGCCGTCTCGGGGCAGATGGCTACGCCGTCGTGGTCAACTCGCGGTCCTCCGTCGCGACCGGCGAAGCCGTCGCCGCCGAGGTCGGCGGCAGCTACCTGCAGGCCGACGTCGCCGACGAGAAGCAGGCACGCGCTCTCGTCGACCAGGTGCTCGCCCGGCACGGACGCCTCGACGTCCTCGTCAACAACGCCGGCACGACCGAGGTCATCGCGCACCACGACCTCGCCGCCGCGACTCCGGAGATCTGGCGCCGGTTGTACGACGTCAACGTCGTCGCGCCCTTCGTGCTGGTGACCGCCGCGGAGGCAGCACTCCGGGCGGCCGCGCCCGGGTGCGTCGTCAACGTGAGCTCTCTCGCCGGCGTGCGGCCGACGGGGTCCTCGATCCCGTATGCGTCGAGCAAGGCGGCCTTCAACCACCAGACCCGGCTGCTCGCGAAAGCACTCGGCCCCGACATCCGCGTCAATGCCGTTGCACCGGGACTGATCGAGACGCCGTGGACGGCGGGCTGGTCGGATCTGCATGCCCTGGTCGGCGCGGGCGCGCCACTGCGTCGGAGCGGTACGCCGGCTGACGTCGCCGAGGTCGTGATGGGCCTGGTGCGGTCGACGTACGTCACCGGGCAGGTGGTCGTGGTGGACGGCGGCCTCGGCCAGGTCACCTAGTGCCGGGACCGCTCGCGCTCGTTGGCAGCGGTGAGTACCTGCCCGTGATGGCCGAGCTGGAGCGGAGCCTGATCTCTGGTCGCCCGCCCCGCTACGTGCAGATCCCGACGGCGGCGGCCCACGAGGGCGCCGCGTCTCTGGACCGCTGGATCGAGCTCGGCCGGCTGCAGGCCGAGCGCTTGGGCGTCGAGGCCGTCCCGGTCGTGGTGCGCGACCGGGCCGAGGCGGACGACCCGGAAGTCGCCTCGCAGATCCTCGGCGCGGGGCTGATCTACCTGTCCGGCGGAAGTCCGACGCTCCTTGCCGAGAAGCTGCGCGGCACTGCGGTCGCCGCCGCCATCGAGGCGACCTGGCGCGGCGGGGCGGCCCTCGCCGGTTGCAGCGCCGGGGCGATGGCGCTCACGTCCTGGGTACCAAGCCTTCGGAAGCCGGGGCACGAGCCCGTTCACGGACTCGGGCTCGTGCCGCACCTGCGCGTGATCCCGCACTTCGACCGGTTCGAGCGGTGGATGCCGGATCTCGCCGGCCGCTACCTCGCGCGCGCCCCCGAGGGCACCGCCGTCGTCGGCATCGACGAGGACACCGCCCTTGTCTGGGACCAGGGCCGGTGGACGGTCCGGGGGCTTCGCGAGGTCTGGCTGCTGCGCACCGACGGCAGGACCGCGTACGGCGTAGGTGCCGTGCTGGAGCTGCCGCCGGTCCCCTGACGCACTACGGACCCCATCGGCTGTCGTGAGGCAGGATTCACGCGTGACGCAGACACTGGGCCAGCAGTTCGCTCTCGCGGTGGCAGCGAAGGACCACGAGAAGGTGCGTGAGCTGCTGCACCCTGAGCTGGACTTTCGCGCCATGACGCCGAACCGCATCTGGGAGGCGGCAGACCCTGAGGACGTGGTCGGCGCCCTCAAGACCTGGTTCGACGACGGCGACGAAATCGGAGCGATGGAGGCACTGGACACCGGCAGTTTCGCTGATCGTGAGCGCGTCGGCTACCGCTTCCGCGTGCGCAACGCGGACGGTGACCATCTGGTCGAGCAGCAGGCGTATCTCTCACCGAGGGACGGGCGCATCGGATGGCTCCGCATCATGTGCTCCGGTTACCGCCCCATCGAGTAACGACCCATCGTGATCAGCGTGCGCGGTGATCGGCGTGCGCGCGGCGAGCGTGTGCGACGAGCCTGGGTCGCGCACGGTGATCGTGGAACAGCTCCGCCCAGTGCGGGTCCTGGCCGGGCGCGTAGCGTCCGGCCCATGCGCGCTATTCAGATCACCGAGTTCGGCGGACCCGAGGTCCTCACGGTCGTCGAGCTGCCCGACCCGGAGCCGACACCGGGCCTCGACCTCATCGAGGTGCAGACAGCCGGCGTCAACTTCGCCGACACGCACCAGGTCGAGAACTCCTACCTGTCCCCCGCGACGCTCCCGCTGGTCCCGGGGTCCGAGGTCGTGGGCACCCGGCCGGACGGGACGCGCGTCGCGGCCTTCGCGATGGAAGGCGGGTACGCCGAGAAGGCACGCGTCTTCCCGGCGATGAGCTTCCCGCTGCCGGACGGCGTGTCCGACGGCCAGGCGCTCGCGCTCATGGTCCAGGGGCTGACGGCCTGGCACCTGCTGCGCACGACCACGCACCTGATGCCCGGCGAGTCCGTTGTCGTACATGCCGCCGCAGGTGGCGTCGGCACGATCGCTTTACAGCTCGCAAAGGCATGGGGTGCCGGCAACGTCATCGCCGTCGCGTCGAGCGATGACAAGCGCGCGCTCGCGACCGAGCTGGGTGCAGATGTCACCGTCGACGCCGGCGAGGCCGATCTCAAGTCCGCGCTGGAGAAGGCGAACGACGGCCACAAGGTCGACATCGTCCTGGAGATGGTCGGCGGTACGACGTTCGACGCGTCGCTCGCGGCGCTGGCGCCCTTCGGCCGGCTCGCGACCTTCGGCATGGCATCGCGCACGCCGCCCAAGCCGATCGAGGCGGGGGCGCTCATGTCCCGCAGCCGTGCGGTCCTCGGCTTCTGGCTGGCGCACTGCTTCTCGCGGCCCGAGATGCTGCAGGGCCCGATGGCAGAGCTGCTGTCGATGGTTGCCGAGGGCACGCTGAAGCCCATCGTCGGCGGCACCTACCCGCTCTCCGAGGCGCACCGCGCCCACGAGGACCTGCGGTCGCGCGCGTCGACCGGCAAGCTGGTTCTCGACGTACGGAGCTAAGGGCTCTCGAGCGGCGGCCCGAGCAGGCTGCCCGGGCAGGGGCAGTAGATGTCGTGCCAGGCCCGGCGGCACAGCGGCGGGTAGGTAAGCGGCCGCACCACACGCGCCGGGTTGCCGGCGACGAGCACGTCGTCCGGCACGTCCTTCGTCACCACCGCCCCCGCACCGACAGCGACCCGGCGACCGATGGTCACACCCGGCAGCACGATGGCACGCGCGCCGACCCACGTCCCGTCGCCGATGACGACGGGCTTCGCCTCGGGGTTGCGGCCTTCGATCCCGTGACTGGGCGTGTCCATCACGTAGACCTCGTTGGCGAGCGCGACGTCGTTTCCGAGCGTGACGGCCAGCTCCGAGTAGATGATCGCGCCGGCGTTGACGAAGCAGTTGTTGCCGATGCGGATCCGCCCCGGTCCGCTGATGAGCGTCTGCCGGTGTGCCGACCAGACCCGGAAGCCGTCGCCGATCTCGAGGTCGGAGGCGTCGATGATCGGCGTACCGAGCACGTCGGGGTTGGCTCCGACCCGGGTCGCGGTGCCGAGCACCCTCGCGATGTGCCGCCGGTGACGTCTGGCCCGTGACCACCCGGCGACACCCACGACGTCAGGCTAGGTCTTACGCTCGGACCGTGGACAACCTCGTCACCCGGTGCGCGCATGCGGGCATCCCGGTTGCGCCGGCATCCGATGCCGCGGTGCACGCAGGCGTTGCGAGGTTGTCGCGGCACAAGCCGATGGACGTCGTGCACGTCCGCGAGGTGACCGTCGCGGCCAGGATCGCGGGAAAGTCCGATGAGGAACGCGTCCTCGTCATCCCCCGGCTGCGCCGATGGCAGCGACCGCACCGTGGCGGCGACGTCTGGCGGACACCGTTGCCCCCCTGGGGGATGCGACTGGCCCGACTGCTGCGCGGCGTACGCCGGGCGGTCGGCGACGTGGAGCTGATCGTCGACTGGGCCGACGACGGCCGCCGCTGCCGGCTCGTCGCCGTCCGCCCGCTGTGACGGACGCCGACGCGCCCGAGGTCATCTGCTCGGCGAAGGGCTGCCGCAATGAGGCGGTCCACGTCCTCGTCTGGAACAACCCGTCGATCCACACTGCCGACCGCGAGAAGACCTGGGTCGCCTGCGACGAGCACAAGACGTCGCTGTCGGAGTTCCTCGACCGCCGCAGCTTCCTCAAGCGGGTCGAGCCGATTCAGCGGTAGCGGAAGCCGTCGAGGAAGCGCTTGAACACGCCGCCCTGGGGGGGCAGCGGAGCAGCAGGTGGCAGGGGCGTCGTACGGCGGGTGGCGATCGGCCTGTCGTAGTCGGTGTGAGCGATCGCCTCGATGACGGCGTCCTCGTCGTACTCCTCGCTGCCCGCGATGGACGGGACGAAGCCGACCAGCATCCCGTTGCGCATCACCTGCGCCTCGAGCGATGAGGTCCCGTCGGTGTCCCAGATCGCCTGGCGGCCGTCGGGCAGCTCGATGCGGATGCCGAACTGGTAGACGCCCGCCTTCTCCATCTGCGCGCCAATGCCACGCGCACGCAAGCCTTCGACGACGGTGCGTGCCTTGTTCTCGTCCACGGAAGAAACCTACGGCGTCGAGCATGAGCCGCCCGTAGGGTGCCCGCATGAAGGCACCGCTGCCCACGAGCCTCATCGGCGCTCACGTGCAGCTCGTGCCACTCGGGCTGGAGCACGCGGACGGCCTGTTCGACGCCGGACAGCACGACGAGATCTGGACCTGGCTCGGCTGGCCACGACCGCGCACCGTCGCCGACATGGTGCGGCAGATCGAGGAGTCGCTCGGTGCGCCCGACCGGCTGCCGTTCGCCGTGCTGATGGACGGGCGCGTGATCGGTACGACGTCGTACGGCGACATCGACCTCTCCGTCGGCGGGCTCGAGATCGGCTGGACCTGGTACTCGCGGTCGGTGTGGGCGACGGTCGTCAACCCGGAGTGCAAGTACCTCCTGCTGCGGCACGCGTTCGAGGAGCTCGGGGCGGCCCGCGTGTTCCTCAAGACCGATGGGCTCAACACCCGCTCACAGGCGGCCATCCGCAAGCTCGGGGCGCAGTACGACGGAACGCTGCGCCATCACCGGCTGCGCGCCGACGGCTCGGTGCGCGACAGCGCCTACTTCAGCATCCTGGCGTCGGAGTGGCCCGATGTCAGCGCGGGTCTGCAGGCCCGGCTTCCACGACCCTGACCTGCTCGTCACCGATGGCGACGACGTCGCCGGGGCGGAGCTGACGCCCGCGCCTTGCCTCGGCCTCGCCGTTGACCTCCACCTCGCCCAGGTCGAGCAGCACCCGCGCGTCGGCACCGGTGTCGGCGAGCCCCGCCAGCTTGAGGAACTGGCCCAGCCGGATGCCGTCGTCGCGCACCCCGACCTCGCGCATCACTGCTGCCAGGTCGCGGCGAGGGCGCGGATGCGGTCGACCACCTCGGCCGGGTCGGCGCCTGCCGCGACGGCCATGCCGGCCAGCCACGTCGTGACGGGAGCAGCGGGCCGCTCGACGCCGTGGGCGACATCCCGGGCGAGGTCGAGCACCTGCGTCACGTCAACGCCGGTCTGCAGATCGAGATCTGCGACGACGGCCGCCACCCAGTCGTCGAGCGTCGTCATGTCAGGCCTCTCGCGGTCGCCAGATCGTCCTCGGTGTCGCAGTCGAACCACGGCGGAGGTACGTCCGCCAGCCGCTGCAGCCCGAGCCGCACCGGGTTCAACCCTGTCATCAGCGGCCCGAGCCGTGCACCCGACGGCTCAGCTGGCATGGCATCGCGCAACGCGTCCGCCCGCCAGGCCCCGACGAGCAGCTGGTCGCGGCCATCGGCATCGAGGAGCAAAACGCCGTTCTGGCCATTCGCGGCGTCGAGCAGCGCGCTGATCACGTCGGGGGTCACGAAAGGCAGATCACCGGCCAGGACCACGACCCGGTCGGCGGTGACCTCGCGCAGGCCCGCAGCGATCGCCGCGACGGGCCCGCCCCCGGGCGGCGACTCCCGGCACCACGTCACGGGACGCGTGGTCATGCGAGCCGGGCCGACAACGACCACGCGGGCCGCTCCGGCGACCGCATCGAGCACCCGGTCGAGCAGCGAGCGTTCGCCGACCACCAACGCCGGCTTGTCGACGCCGCCGAGCCGCCGGGCCGTCCCGCCGGCCAGGACGATCGCGTCGTACGCGTCAGAAGAGCTGAGCGCGACACCCGCACGCGTCATCTGACGCGCCGGCTCAGCCACCGATGGCGGACATCGGTCGGTCCGGCTGGAGGAAGTCGGGGTCGTCGATGCCGTGCCCTGCCTTCTTGCCTCGGACAGCGACCTGCATCCGCACCGCGAGCTCCGCATCTGTCGCCCCAGCCCGCAGCGGCGCGCGCAGGTCGGACTCCTCGCGGGCGAACAGGCAGGTGCGCAGCTGGCCGTCGGCGGTGAGCCGGATGCGGTCGCATGTCCCGCAGAACGGCCGGGTCACCGAGCCGACGACGCCGACCCGCGCGGGACCGCCGTCGACGAGCCACACCTCCGCGGGCGCCGTACCTCGCTCGCACGGTGTGAGCTCGTGGCGGCCGGACAGCATCTCGAGGATCTCGTCGGCGGCGACCATCGTGCTGCGGTCCCAGCCGTGCTGCGGGTCCAGCGGCATCTGCTCGATGAAGCGCAGCTCGTAGCCGTGGTCGAGACACCACGCGAGCAGGTCGCCGGCCTCGTCGTCGTTGACGCCGCGCATCAGCACCGTGTTGACCTTCACCGGCGACAGCCCGGCGGCGGTGGCCGCCGCGAGCCCTGCGATCACGTCGTCGAAGCGATCGCGGCGGGTGAGCGACAGGAACCGCTCGGGGCGCAGTGTGTCGAGGCTGACGTTGACCCGGCGCAGGCCGGCGTCGGCGAGCGGCTGGGCGAGCTTGGTCAGCCCGAGGCCGTTGGTCGTGAGCGACAGCTCGACCAGGGACGCCAGCCGCTCGACCAGGCCGGGCAGTCCAGGGCGGATCAGCGGCTCGCCACCCGTGAGCCGCACCGTCGTGACCCCCATCGATGCCGCGACGGTCACGAGCCGGACGATCTCGTCGTCGGTGAGCAGCTCGGGCGCCGGCAGCCATGGGAGACCCTCAGCCGGCATGCAGTAGGTGCAGCGCAGGTTGCACTTGTCGGTCAGCGAGACCCGCATGTCCGTGGCGGCGCGACCGAACGTGTCGAGCAGCATCGCGGTCATGCCCCGAGAATACGGTGTCAGGGCAGGTCAGTGACCGCGGCGGATCCACTCCTTCGTCGTTCGCTCTCTCTACCGCATCACCTCGCGCCGGGTGGCGTCCACCCGCCTCGTCCTACCGCGCTGATCGAGGTGCTCCAGGAGCGGGATGGCGACGCGTCGGGACGTGCCGAGCGCCTCGCGGGCCGCGCTCGGGCTGAACGGCTGCGGGAGTGCCGACAGCAGCGCCACCGCCCGTTCCGGCGCGTCGGGCAGCAGGACGACGACGGACGGGAGACGGATCAGCCGGCCCGCCGCCACGGCCGCGGCGATCTCGTGGCGCCCGAGCCCGAGCGCGTCGAGCTCCGGCCGGTCCGGCGCGGCGAACGGTGCGCGCGCGAGACGGTCGGCGAGCACGTCGACACCGGGCACGAGTGCCATGGGCGTGGGGGCAGGGGCCGAGGGCAGCCGTGCCCCGCTCAGCAGCGCTTGGGCCCGCATCGCGGCGGCACCACGGCGCCTCAGCGCAGGCGGGTCGACGTCGAGGGCGGTGACGGCGACGACCCGACCAGCCGGATCGCGAAGAACCGCTCGATCTCCCACTTGAAGCGGCAGCGGCTGAGGCAACGTCAACCGTGCGACTCCGGGACCGAGGCGACGCACCTGCACCGGCGTCGCGAGGGTGCCGACATGCAGCGTGCAGCCCCGCGGCACCTCACTCGACAGCCGCACATCGGTCGTCGAGGTCCGCTGCCATGCGGAAGGTGTCAGCAGCGCGTCACCTCGCGCTACCTCATCGCGCTCGACGCCGCGCAGGTTGACTGCGACGCGGGCAACGGCCCTCACCTCGTCGTACGACGTGCCGAGGCTCTGCAGGGCGCGCACCCGAACCACGCGACCACCGAGGTCGAGCGGCTGGCCGACCCGCAGCGTCCCTGCACCGAGGGTCCCGGTCACGACCGTGCCGCTGCCCTTGATGGTGAAGGCACGGTCGACCCACAGCCGCACCCGAGCCGCCGTGTCAGGAGCCGGCAGCCGGGCGACGAGGCGGTCGAGTGCAGCGCGCAGGTCTTCCAGGCCCGCGCCGGTCGCACCGGAGACTGCCACCGCCTCGACCTCGCCGAGGGAGCTCTGCGCGACGTTGGCGCGGGCCTGCGCGAGGGCTGGCGCCGGGTCGCTGCGGTCGCTGCGGGTCACGGCGATGACGCCGGCGGTCAGTCCAAGCGCATCCACGGCGGCGAGATGCTCCGTCGACTGCTCGCGCCAGCCCTCGTCGGCGGCGACGGCGACGAGCACCGCGGGTGCGGGACCAAGGCCCGCGAGCATGTTGCCGATGAAGCGCGCGTGCCCCGGCACGTCGACGAAGGCGAGGACCGCACCTGACGGCAGCGACGCCCAGGCGTATCCGAGGTCGATCGTCATCCCGCGGCGCTGCTCCTCGGCCCACCGATCGGGCTCCATCCCGGTGAGCGCGCGCACCAACGTCGACTTGCCGTGATCGACGTGCCCTGCGGTCGCTACGACATGCATGCCAGTACGGCGTCCTGCAGGCGCCGGTCGTCCGACTCGGGGATGCAGCGCAGGTCCAGCAGGCACCGGTCCCTCACGACCCGGCCGACAACGCACGGCGTTCCGCGCCGGAGTCGTTCGGCGTACGACGCAGGCAGGGCCACCGCCCAACCAGGCAGGGTCAGCCCCGGGGCACCGCCGCCGCCGACGGCGCCCTCGCTCGGAACGACATCGCCGCCGACAGCCACCGCAAGGCGCTCGGCGCGCATCTTGAGCGCAGCTGGATCGGCCCGGATCGACTGCTGTACAAGGGTTTTCGGACCACGGAGGGTGGCCTCCAGTGCGGCGAGGGTGGTCTTGTCGACACGGACCGCACGGGCCAGTGGATGCCGGCGTACCGTCTCGACGGCGGCTGCCGAGCCGAACACGAGCCCCGCCTGCGGACCGCCCAGCAGCTTGTCGCCGCTGCACGTGACCACCGTCGCGCCCCCGGTCAGCGCCGTCGTCACGTCCGGCTCGTCGGGGAGCAACGAGTCGGGATGCAGCAGCCCGCTGCCGACGTCGGCGACGACCGGAACGCCGAGCCGCGAGAGGTCGGCGACGTCGACGGACGACGTGAACCCCTCGACCCGGAAGTTGCTGGGATGCACCTTGAGGATGCATCCGGTGTCGGCGCCCACCGCGTCGGCGTAGTCGGACAACGACGTCCGGTTGGTGGTGCCGACCTCGCGCAGCCGCGCGCCGGTCGACGCGATCAGGTCGGGCAGCCGGAACCCGTCGCCGATCTCGACCAGCTCACCGCGGCTGACGACGACCTCGCGATCTGCGGCGAGCGCTGTCGTCGTCAGCACCAGGGCGGCCGCCCCGTTGTTGACCACGAGCGCCGCCTCGGCCGCGGGGACGGCCTCGAGCAGGGCCGCCAGGGTGCCGCGTCCGCGAGTGGCCCGCCCGCCGGTCGTGACGTCGTACTCGACATCGACGTACGCCGACGCCGCGGCCATCGCCTCGACCGCCGCGGCAGTGAGCGGCGCCCGGCCGAGGTTCGTGTGCAGCACGATGCCGGTCGCGTTGAGCACGGGTCGCAGCGAGGACGCGCGCTCGGGCAGCATCCCGACAGCGGCGTCGGAAACGGCGGTGGGCGCCAGCCGACCGGCCCGCGCGAGCCCCTGCGCCTCGAGAACGGCCGCCTTCACCCGGTCGCGTCCGAGCCGCCCGGTCGCCGCGACCAGCCGCGGGTCCGCGAGCACGACGTCCGTGCGCGGCACCTCCCGCCGTACATCGGTCATGTCGGCGACCCTACGGCGGGAATCGGGAGAGGATGGTCCTGGTTGACAGGAGTGCTTGCTTGTTCAACTACTGAGGAGATGCCATGCCGGCCGTGACCGCGGACACCCTGACCCTGCCCCGCGTCAGTGCCGCCGGGCTCGGCGACGTCGAGCGCCCGGTGCGGCTCGTCTCGACAGCCCCGGAGGGGTTGCAGGGCGAGGGCTTCCCGGTGCGGATGGCCTTCGCCGGCATCGACTACCGCGACCTCGACCCGTTCATCATGATGGACCAGATGGGCGAGGTGGAGTACGCGCCGTACGAGCCCAAGGGCACCTCGTGGCACCCGCATCGCGGCTTCGAAACGGTGACCTACCTGCTGGACGGGACGTTCCTGCACCAGGACTCGCACGGCGGCGGCGGTGTCATCCAGAACGGTGGGACGCAGTGGATGACAGCCGGCGCCGGCATCCTGCACATCGAGACGCCGCCGGAGGAGCTCGTTGTCAGCGGTGGCCTGTTCCACGGCTTCCAGCTGTGGGTGAACCTGCCGGCCAAGGACAAGTTCGCTCCCCCGGCGTACCAGAACCTCGAAGGTGATCAGGTCACCCTGCTGGCGTCGGAGGACGGCGGCGCGCTGCTTCGCCTCATCGCCGGTGACCTGGGCGGTGTTCGCGGCCCGGGCAGCACCCACACGCCGATCACGCTCGTCCACGCGACGGTGTCGCCGGGTGCGCAGCTGAGCCTGCCCTGGCGGCCCGACTTCAACGCCCTCGTCTACGTGCTCGCCGGCAACGGGACCGTCGGCGTCGAGCAGCGGCCCCTCCACACCGGGCAGACGGCCGTCCTCGCCGCCGGTGATCGGTTGACGCTCGCCGCCGCGCAGCAGCAGGACAGCCGGCACCCGGCGCTGGAGGTGCTGCTGCTCGGCGGCCAACCGATCCGCGAGCCGATGGCGCAGTACGGGCCGTTCGTCATGAACACCCGGGAGCAGCTCGCGGAGGCGATCCAGGACTACCGGGCCGGCCGGCTCGGCGTCATCCCCGACGGCGCCTTGATGCCGTTCACGCAGCTGCCGCACACAGGGCGGCGCTAGTCCCGGCGGTACGCCGGCCAGGGCACGGCCGGCTTGCCGTCGGCCTGATCGATGAACTGCTGGAGGTACCACCAGCGAAAGCGCACCAGCTCCTCGTCGGCGGCGAGGGTGAGCAGGTGCTGGCCCTGACGGCAGTACTCGTCGGTCTCGTCGAGCATCTGCCCCAGCGCCTTCGACGCGGGGACGGCGGCGACCGGGAGCCGATAGACGAGGTCGTCGATCACCTCGACGCCGGCCTCGCACGCCGCGAACAGCTGCTGCTCCTGCACGGTGGACACGCCCTCGAAGTCGGCCGTCAGGGTGCCGATGAGCTGGGTCAGTCGCGTCGGCACGTGCCGGGACCACTCCTCGTCGTCGGTCGGGACGGACATCAGCGCGAACTCGCGCATCAACGCGTCGTGGTGCTCCTGCGACCGCGCCCAGACACGCACCGGAATCTGCAGCAGGTGCGCCTCGAAGAGACCGTCGGCGGGGGTCATTCGGCCACGGTCAGTCGACGACGGGCCGTCGCGTCGGGCCGACTGAGCCGGTCAGCCAGCGTGATGACGTCGCCGTCGCTGAACGTGCTGAGCAGCGACTCCACGTCGTCATCCTGCTCGTCTCCTGTCCCTGAGTCCGGCCGCAGGACGACCCACACAGTCTTGCCGGCCGGGCCCGGCGTCACGCCCCATTCGTGCGCGAGCTCGGCCACTAGCCGAAGGCCGCGGCCGGTCGTCGACTCCTCGCTGTAGCTGCGCTGCTGCGGCAGTTGCCGCGAGGCGTCGTCGACCTCGATCCGGGCGCCCTGGTCGTCGGCGGTGACGCGGACGCCGAAGTCGGTGCCGCGCGCGTGGAGCGCGGCGTTGGTGGCGAGCTCGCTGGTGATGAGGGTCGCGGTCCACG
This sequence comes from Frankiaceae bacterium, assembly GCA_016650445.1. Lineage (GTDB taxonomy): Bacteria > Actinomycetota > Actinomycetes > Mycobacteriales > SCTD01 > RYN-124. The sequence goes on from JAENVS010000041.1 coordinate 17,649, forward strand.
CCAGGCTCTCCAGGCCCCAGCTCGTCAGGATGGACTCGACGAAGTGCCGGGCCGTGGGCACGCTGCTGACACTCGCAGGGAGGGTCACCGCGGCCGTCGGCATGGCGCGAACTGTATGCCCCGGTGCAGCACAGCTCCACGTTCAGGCGCCCGCGCGTCGCAGACCCGGCATCTGGTGCAAAGGCCACCCGTCTGGCCCAATCAGCCGCCCCGTTCCGACGTCGATACCTCCCGTGACGAACTTGGAGGTCGTGATGAACACAGCACCCGCAGTCATGCAGCTGCTGGAGAGGAAAGTGCCGCTCACCCTGCTCCTGGACCTGGCAGATGCAGAGCATCTGCCGTCCAGGGTGATCCTGCGCCGCGAGGCCGGCGACACGTCGTGGGTGCGCCCACGGAAGCCGTCGAGCACTAGCTGACGCGCGCGCGCCCCTCGTAGAGGTAGCCGTACGGCTTCGGCTCGCCCTTGCCGTAGAAGGTGTCGAGCTGGGTGATCTCGAGTCCGCCGCCCGCAAGGATCGCGGGGATGTCGCGGTTGAGGTTGCAGCCGCCGCCGACGCGCTGCTGGATGCCGTTGAGGCGGTCCTGCCAGCGGCGTACGCCGGGGTCAGGCGCGATGCCGTGCTCGACGAAGTGGAGCTGGGCACCAGGTCGCAGGACGCGTCGCATCTCGCGAACGGCCGCGACCGGGTCGGGGATCGTGCACAGGCTCCACGTGCAGAGGACGGCGTCGGCGCTTTCGTTCTCCAGCGGGAGGCTCTGCCCGTCAAGACCGACGACCTGGACCGGCACGCCGGCCGCCTCGATGCGCTCCTTGGCCAGCCGGACACCGAGCCCGGCCGGCTCGACGGCCCGCACCGAACGAACGGCGGGCGGCAGGAACGGCAGGTTGTGGCCGGTCCCGAATCCGATCTCGACGACATCGCCCGACAGGTCGGCGCAGACCCGCGTGCGGATCTTGCGCATCTGGCCGGTATTCATGACGACGTTGACGATCCGCGGCAGCACGTGCTCGCCGTACCAGCTCATTGCGATCACCTCACGGTGAGACTAGGGGTGGACACCGCTTGCGTCAGTCGACGAGGCGGGATGCGACCGGCCGGACCGCGACCGGCGCACCTGGGGTGCCGCCGGCACGTGAGAGGTACTCCGGTACGCCGACGCAGGTGAAGAGCAGCGTCACGAGATCGTCCGGCTCGCCGAGGAGCGCGGGGATCTCCGAGTCGAGGAACGTCATCCCTGTCGCGCTGGCGCCGAGGGCGTAGGCGGCGAGGTGCAGTCGCCCTTCGACCACACCTGCGGCGAGCTGCGCCTCGCGGTAGCTGCGGTCGTCGAGCGATGCATGCTCGACGGCTGAAATGGCGACGAACGCCGCCTCCGCCGCGAGCGACTGACCGAGGCAGATGCGCTCGAGCTTGTCGCGCAGGTCGCCCTTGCGCAAGGGGGTCGTCAGGTCTGGCCAGCGGTAGAGCCCCGGCTCGACGTCGTCGACACCGTGCACGGCGATCCAGTGCGGCAGGTCGATGCCGCGAAGCGCCGCGGACATGCCCCACTCGAGCACGTCGCGGGGAAGGGTCCGGGACCGGTCCATCCGGCGCTGCGATCCGCGTCGCCGGATGACCTCGTCGAGCGAGGCCGACTGCGGGACGTCCTTCATCGCGGCGCCGTTGGGCCACGGGTCGCCGAGCACGTCCCGCTCCCCCGCCCGTTGGGCAGCCGTGTCGAGCGGGAGCTCGACGGTGGCGAGGTCGCCGGCCGTCGCCGGTGCGGCCGGGTGGACGGCAGGGTCGCCGTCGCCCAGGGACAGCAGGGCCAGTGGGTACTCGTGGACGCCGTCGGCACCGACGAGCTCGCGCACCTCGGCGTCGGGGAACAACGATCGCAGTCTGGGCGCCAGGCCAGCGGCCGCGGCGGCGACGACGAGCTGCGACAGCAACGTGCCGGCATCCCAGTAGAGGTGCCGCCACCCGCGCTCGGCGTAACGCCAACCCGTGCGCCACGGGATGCCGGTCACGACGAGTGTCGTCACGTCGCCGCCCGCCGGTGGGGCGATCTGCACAAGTGCGTGCTCGGCGCCGTCATACCAGTGCACGCCGTCGGGGACTCCGTCGACGCCGCGCGTGCTCGCGTAGACCTCCAGCGGAAACCGCCCGCCCGCCGAGCCCGCTGCGCGGAACAGCTGCTGGCGCCCGTTGCGCTCGATCGTCCGGACGACCCCGGCTCCGAGGAACAGGATGCGGCCCAGCTGGGCGGCGTCGAGCGGCTGCGCGGGTGCGTCGACACCGGCGAGAACGGCCGTGGCGGCGATTCCTGGGTCAGGCAGGTCACGCGGCAGCGCGACGACGGGCAGGCCGGGCGGGTACTGCTTCATCGGCGGCGGCACTGTCGCCGGGTCGCTCGGGACGAGGTCGTGCCGGACCCGCGGGTCGTCGATCGGCGCGTCCCACTCGCGGTCGGGCAGGTACGACGTCAGCCGGTGCAGCAGGCCCGCACCCGATTCCCTGTCCACGCAGGCCATCCTGCCCCGAGTCGACGGCCGATGTGTCGTCCCGCCTAGCCTTGGTTCATGTCGAACCGCATCGGCGTCTGCTGCGTCTGATGGGTATGAGGCTCCTGCTCCCGCTGGCCGCGGCCGCGGCCGTCGTCGCCGTCGTGGCAACCGTCTCCTATGTGGCACGGGACCAGTCGACACCGGCTCCGCCGGCAGCGCAGGACGAGGCACAGCTCTGGACGGGCACCGCCACCCTTCTGCAGACGCCCGACGGCCAGCTGACGCTGTGCGGCGGCGCCGTACTGACCTCCCTTCCGCCGGCGGGCTGCGGCGGCGCTGCCGTCCGCGGGCTCGATCCCATGACCGTCGAGGGCGCCAAGCGCTATCAGAACGGATCGATCACGACGCCGTCCGTGCGGCTCGTCGGCACGTGGGACGGGCAGGCCCTCACCGTGACGCAGCCGCCGGTCACGGCCCAGCCCCAGGCGCCTGACCCCGAGCCGGACATCCCCGGACCGAGCTGCCCCGAGCCGGCCGGCGGGTGGCCGTTCGACAGGGTCGACATGGACGGTTGGGATGCGGTGCAGGAGTACGCCGTTCGTCAACCCGATGCGGGCACTGCGCGGGTCGACGACAGCCAGCGGATCCTCACGATGCCGTTCACCGACGACCTCGAGCGGCACCGGGCAGACATCGCGAAGCTGTACGACGGGCCGGTCTGCGTCGAGCTCGTGGAGCGGTCCGATCGCGAGCTGCGGGCGCTGTTCGACAGGGTCCAGGCCGATCTCAAGAAGCGTGGGTTGGAGATGCTGGGCGGCAGCCCGAACGGCTCCGCCGGCGGAAACGTGTCCGCGTCAGTCGTCGGAGTCACTCCGGAGGAGAAGGCCGAGATCGAGGCGTCGTACGACGGGCTGCTTCGGCTCAGCTCGTTCCTGGTGCCGCTGTAGGCGTCACTCTTCAGCCAGCGCCGCCTCGACCGTCGGGTAGATGTCGATGATGGTGTGCAGACCCATGATCGTCAGGGTTCGCAGCACCCGCTCGTGAAGCGCGGCCATCCGCAGCTCGCGACCGTCGGCGATCAGTCGCTTGCGTGCCCCGAGGATGACACCGACCCCGATCGAGTCGATGAACGGCACCTCGGTCATGTCGAGGACCAGGGCCTTCGACGTCGTCTCGCGGAGCGCCTCGAGCAGTGTCTCCCGAAGGCTCGGCGCCCCGGCCAGCCCGAGGTCACCGTGAAGTCGCAGCACTGCGGGTCCCGACATCAGCCCAGTCTGGCCCCTCCAGCTGTCGACGGGAGCATCGGCTCCAAGCCCTCCGGGACTCGCGTTGCGCCCTCAGTTCTGGCACCCTGCCGGTACCCGAGAGGGCGTGTTCGTGCCGCAGAGCGGGTGGCGGAGGCGGACGGGAATCGAACCCGCCACGGGCCGGACCGACATGTAGAAGATGATCTTCGGGCTCTTCCGGGCTTCTTTGAAGCGGAAACAGCCCGGTCTGACACTGCCATCGACGAGCAGATCGAGGTCTACTGACTCGACGGTCGTCGTACGATCCGTTCGTGGCACACGACCGCGTCACCGTCGATCCCGCCCAGATGGGCGGCGTGCCCTGCATCCGCGGCACTCGGGTCACCGTCAGCATGGTGCTCGGTCAGCTGACCGCCGGCCGCACCGTCGATGAGGTGCTCGCCGACTACCCCTATCTGGAGCGACCCGACGTGCTTGCCGCATTGGAGTTCGCCGGGCCGTCGTGAACGAGCGCGAGGTGCCGATTGCCCGCCCCGCGTGAGGTTCTTGCTCGATGCGAACCTGTCGCCTCGCCTCGGTGAAGCGCTGACCCAGGCCGGCCACCAGGTCCGGCATGTGGCGGACCTCGGGCTGCTCGGTGCCTCCGACGCCGAGATCTTCGACCGCGCCGCCGCGGACGGCGGCTCCCCATCGTGTGAAGCCACGGATCTGGAGGAACGTGCGGAGCAAGAGATCACCTTGCCGGCTCGCGGCTAGCCTTACCCCCGGGCCGTGGTGAAGCCGGAACACGCCGACGACAAGGACCAGCCGTTCCTCGACGGCAGCGTGCTTCATGCCGAGGCGGTGCTTGCGGCGCAGGACCCGTGGGACGTCTACCGAGCGTGTAACGCGTTCTCGGACATGGCGAGCAGCGTGATGAGCAACGCGCCGCTTGAGGACGGTTTCTTGCCGCAACTGCCGTCGGACGTGTACGTCATCTGGGCTGCACTATCCGATGAGATGGACGCGCCCGGTCGCGCCGGCCCGGAGGTCGAGGCGGCAGCAGCTGCGCATATGAAGCGAGCCGCGAAGGAGTGGCTTGGGTGCGTCCACGACCCGCAGGCGAGGGCGACGTACCTGGACCACTGGAAGCACGTCGAGTGCGGCTACGACAAGACGCCTGACCGACAGTGAGTAAGTGATGCTCCGCAGGGCAGCCGGCCCTATTCGTTTCGTTTGACGAAACTGATTTTGTCCGACAGAATTACGTCGTGCGGATCGAGTTCACGACCGCGAGCAGGCGGCATCGGCTTGGTCGTGCACACGTCCGCTACGTCATGGCGACGCAGGAACCGGAGGTAGTTGTCACGACGCGAGGCGAGCGCGGATGGAAATACGTCGGCCCCGACGACCGCGGGCTCCTGCTCGAGGTGATCGCGGTTGAGCTGGAGGGCGGCGATCTACTGGTGATTCACGCCATGCCTGTGGCGTTGCGAGGAGACAACTGAGATGGCGAAGCGAGTAGTTCCCAAGGTTACGAAGCAGACCCCCCTGGGACCGGATGTCGACCTCAAGCGGCAGGTGCGACGCGACCAAGAAGGGCGCCGCATCGATGAGGGCTATGTCGAGCGGTTGCTGAGTGCGAGCCGCAAGCCTGGCCGTCCCGCCCTGGCGGACGGCGGGCCGTCACCTTCCATCGCGTTTCGGGTCCCGACGGCGTTGCGCGACCAGGCCGAGGAAGTCGCGGCGCGTGAGGGCAAGACGGTTTCCCAGCTGGCCCGAGAAGCGCTGGAAGCGCGCCTCGCGGCGTCGTAAGAACTCGCGGACGTGACAACCGAGTACAGATTTCCCGATCAGGAGTACCCGAGCGACTTTGAGCTTTGGCTTGAGTCTGACGGAGCAATCAGGATCCGGACGGGCATGCGGGTCGTGGAGGGTTCCGCGACGGAAGCGCGCGCTCTTGCACAGGCTCTGATCGAAGGCTCGGGCCATTATGTTCGCGCTATGCCCGAGCACTCGGTGACAGGCAGGCACCGGCCACTGGCAGGGTTTGCTGGTAGTGCCCGCAAGAACGATGCAGGTCGAGCGAAGGCGGCTCCTCTCACGTGTCGAAGCCGGGGAGCTGCCACGGCAGCGTGGGCTCATGCCGCAGCCGGTACTTGGTCTCGAACTCGGCTTGCGTGAGCGCAGCGAGGTCGTCTTGCGATGCGCAAGCATGCCCCGCGCATCGCGGCGGGTGAGTGGTCCAAGCTCCGGCCAGACCGCTGTCGGCTTCGCGTTGGCGGAGGCGGACGGGAATCGAACCCGCCAGGACGAGATGCTCGCCCTCACCGGTGTTGAAGACCGGGACGCCCACCAGGAACGCACACGCCTCCCCGGCCGGTTCGCACCGGCTTGAGGCGACGCTACCGGGCGGGTTCCACCGACACGAACGCGCGTCGCCCGCCGGTCCCACGTGAAGGACCGGCGGGCGATGGCGGTGGTCAGCGGGTGGGACGCAGCTGCCCGCCGGCGGCGATGCTGACCACTCCGGCGCCCAACAGGATCAGCGAGATCCCGATCGGCGCCGTCGGGTCCGCGCCGGTGAACGGAAGCGCGGTCGCCGATGCGGCGCTCAGCCGCGGAGTGACCGTCACGATCGGACCGCTGGCTGCGGAGACACGGGGGCCGACGACTGCGGTGCCTGCACCGCCGGTGAAACCACTTGTGTCCTTCGACGGCTTACCCGGCTTGGATGGCTTGCCCGGCTTCGACGGCTTGCCGTGATGGCCCTTGCCCGGCTTGGCGGCCTTGCCATGCGGCTCGTTGTTCTTGCCGTGGTCCTGGTGGGCCTTGCCATGCGGCTCGTTGTTCTTGCCGTGGTCCTGGTGCGCCTTGCCATGCGGCTCGTCGCTCTTGCCATGGCTCTGGTTGGCCTTACCCGGCTTCGCCGGCTTTCCGGACGAGCTCGACGCGCCCGATGCGGCAGCCTTGCCGTGGTCGTGTGAGCTGGCGTTGGCGTTGCTGGCGACGGCCGGGCCGGCAGTGACGGCGGATGTGGCCACTTTGCCTTCACCGTTGTCTTGGCTTTCGTCCTTGCTGTTGCCGCTGCTCGCGCTGTTGCCGTTGCTGTGGCTCGCGGCGTTCCCGTTGCCATGACTGTTGCCATGACTGTTGCCATTGCTGGCGCTGTTGCCGTTGCTCTCACCAGCGCCGTTGCCCTGGCTGTTGCTGTTGCCGTTGCTGCCGTTCTTGCCGGGGTGGGCGTCGGCGAGGGCCGTACCGCCGAGCGCAACCGCCATCGGCAGGCTCAGCAGAACGGCGGCGAGGGTGGTAACGACCGGGCTTCGGCGCTGGTTGCAGATCGAGGTGGTGGTCATGCGGGGACTCCCGTCCAAGTAGCGGACGTCCGCAGACGCGCCGTACCGAACGAGCCGGTCTCGCCACTGGCTCCCCGCCCGGTCTTGGCGACCGTCGTACCTCCGTGCGCCGATATCGGCGTCGGTGAGGACCGTGCGGATCACTGCCTCTGCATCCGGTGCGGCAGCGCGTCCGAAGACGTCCTGCTGCACAGGGCAGGTCGGTCTCGCCACTCACTCCCCGGACGGTCATGGCGACCGTCTTCCTCCGTGCGACGCGGGTGCGCCGTCGGTGAGGACCGTCCGGATCTACGCTTCCTTGTCACAGCGGGCGGGTGCCCCCTGCGGTCACCTCAGCTCCTCGTGGTTACGGAGTGTGCTGCGGTGTTGACTGAAGGTAACGGGCTTGGTACGGCGCACGCTCCCGCCGCCCGGCGCAACTTGCGCGGCTCACGGTTACGGCGTTCGCCCCGGTCGGATGGCCCGGAAGTCCTATCCCGACCGGGTAGGTAGCGACCGCCGTAGCGTCGCGGTCATGACGGCGACGGCGTACCGCCTCACGCAGTACGCCCGCGGCGGCGGCTGTGCCTGCAAGATCCCACCGGGCGAGCTCGAGGACGTCGTGCGCGGTCTGCTCGGGTCGGCCGGGCCCGACCTCCTCGTCGGACTGGACGACGGTGACGACGCCGCCGTCGTGCGCATCGACGACCGGACGGCCGTGGTCGTGACGGCCGACTTCTTCACGCCGGTCGTCGACGACGCCTACGACTGGGGGCGCATCGCGGCCGCGAACGCGCTGTCCGACGTCTACGCGATGGGCGGGCGCCCGATCGTCGCCGTCAACCTCGTCGGCTGGCCGCTCGACGAGCTGCCCAACGAGCTGCTTCGCGAGGTACTGCGGGGCGGGGCCGACGTCGCCCGCGAGGCCGGCTGCCACGTCGCCGGCGGCCACAGCATCGACGACCCCGAGCCGAAGTACGGCATGGCGGTCACCGGCCTTGCCGACCCGGACCGACTCCTGCGCAACGACGCCGCGCGGCCCGGCCTGCCGCTGAGCCTCACCAAGCCGCTCGGCGTCGGCATGCTGAACAACCGGCACAAGCAGACCGGCGAGGTCTTCCCCGCGGCGGTCGCGAGCATGGTCGCCCTGAACCGCGCCGCGAGCGAGGCGGCCCTTGCGGCCGGCTGCACGGCTGCCACCGACGTCACCGGGTTCGGCCTGCTCGGCCACCTCTACAAGATGGCGCGGGCCAGCGGCGTCACCGCCGTCATCGACGCCGCTGCGGTGCCGTACCTCGACGGGGCCCGCGACGCGTTGGCCGCCGGCTACGTGAGCGGCGGCACCCGACGCAACCTCGACTGGGTTCGCCCGCACCTGCAGTCATCGGTCGGCGAGGACGAGCTGCTGCTGCTCGCGGACGCGCAAACCAGCGGCGGCCTGCTCGTCGCCGGCGAGATTCCCGGCGCTCCGGTCATTGGGCACTTCGAGGTCAGCGGTCCGTCGACGGTTCGCGTCGCCTAGCCGGGCACGGCGTCGGTCAACGGTCCCCCTCGGTCAGGATCCCGCGGACCAGGGAGCTGTGCCGGTCGATGCAGCTCTCCAGGGCCGCCTCCTGCTGCGGCGTCGCTCCCCCGATCTTGAACCGGACCGGGAACCGCCCCTGCACGTCGGGGTCGGGGTTCCCACGGTCGGGCACGACGCTGACGCCCGGCAGCGAGCCGCAGTCGCGCTTGAGCAGCTCGCGGGCGGACTGACCGGCGTCCTGCTGCATCGTCACCACGAGCACGCGCGGGTCCCCGGCGAGCAACTTCGTGAAGACGCCGGTCACGACGATGCTCGTCGTGGCCAGGACGGCGAACAGCGCGATGAGCACCGTGTAGGTCCGTCGCGACGCCATGCGGCCATTGTCGCGTCCGCAAGACTGTCCCCGTGACCGACCTCCTCGACGGCGAGTGGCGCCGACCCGCCCGCGCGCTGCTGACCATCCGCCGGGTCGAGGTCGTCGTGTTCCTCGCGCTGCCCTTCCTCGTCGCGGCCGTGGCCCTGAGCGTCGTGTCCGGGGTGACCGAGGCCATCGCGGTCGCGGTGGCCGGGCTCGTCACCACCGGGCTCTCGCTGGTCGGGGTGGAGCGCCGCTGGCAGGCGTGGGGGTACGCCGAGCGGCAGGAAGACCTGTTGGTACGCCGGGGCGTTCTCGTCCGGCGTACCTCCGTCGTGCCTTACGGGCGCATGCAGTACGTCGACGTCACGGCCGGCCCGCTCGACCGCCGACTCGGGCTCGCGCGGGTGACCCTGCACACCGCTGCGGCCGCCAGCGACGCGTCGATCCCCGGCTTGCCGGCGGAGGAGGCGACTCGGCTGCGCGACCGCCTGGCTGCGCTGGGCGAGGCGCGGGCGGCCGGGCTCTGACCGTGGCCGACGGCTGGCAGCGGCTGCACCCGCTCAGCCCGATCCTTCGTGGCTGGCGGGTGCTGCTACTGCTCGTCGCGGCGTTCGGACAGCAGAGCTTCCAGCAGTCGGGCGAGCTCGACCCGCTCTACATCGGCCTGGGCGTCCTCGCCTCGACCGCGGTCGCCGTACTGCTCGGGTTCGTCGCCTGGCACCGCACCCGCTACCGGCTGACGGCAACGGAATTGCAGATCGACAGCGGCGTGCTCCAGCGGCGCAGCCGACGCGTTCCGCTCGCGCGGCTGCAAGCCGTCGACGTGGTGCGACCCGTCGTCGCGCGGGTGCTGGGCCTGGCCGAGCTCCGACTCGAGGTCGTCGGCGGTGGCCGGACCGAGGCACCGCTCGCCTACCTGACCGAGGACGACGCGCAGGCACTGCGCACCCGGCTGCTCGCGTCGGTCGCCGGCCGCACCGAGGAGCAGCCCGAGGCCGCGCATGAGGCGGTGCTCGTCACGGTCCCGACCGGCACGCTCGTCGCCTCGGTCGTCCTCGGGCCACTGCTCGTCGCCAGCGCTGTCATGTTCCTGCTGCTGATCGGCGCCGCAGCCGTCGAACCGGCCGCCGCGCTCCCCCTCGCCGCCGCGGCCCTGCCGGCGTACGCCGGGGTCGTCACGTTCGCCGGGAGGCGCGCTCTGCAGGAGTACGGGTTCACCGTGTCGGAGTCGACGGACGGACTGCGGCTCCGGCACGGACTCCTCGACACCCGGAGCCAGACCATCCCCGACGGGCGCGTGCAGGCGGTCCGCGTGCTGGAGCCGCTGTTCTGGCGGCCCTTCGGTTGGGTGCGTGTGGAGATCGACGTCGCCGGTTACGGCGGCGGTCGCGGTGAGCAGCAGTCCGCGACGAAGGCCCTGCTTCCCGTTGCCCCTCGCGCGTTGGCCGAGGCGCTTGTCGGCCGCGTGCTCGGCGGCGGGCTGCCCGTCGCGAGCGCCCCGGTGCCGGCTCGCGCGCGCTGGCGGGCGCCGCTGTCGCGCCGCAAGCTCAAGGCCGGTCTCGACGACCGGCACCTCGTCACCACCCACGGTGTGCTCACGACGACAACTGACGTGGTGCCGCTCGCCAAGGTGCAGAGCCTTCGCATGACGAGCGGACCGTGGCAGCAGCGGCTGGGGCTCGCGACCCTCCATGCCGACACCGCCGGTCGTCGGCTACCCGGCGGCAAGGCCCATCACCGCGACGCCGACGAGGCGCGACTGCTCCTGGCCGAGCTGGCGGACCGCACCCGCCTGGCGCGCCAGGGCGCGTAGCCTCAGCAGGTCCGACTCGGGTCACCGGGTCGGCGCGGCGCCGATCCGCGCGAAGAGCTCGGCCGGCGACGACAGCTCCACGACGTCAGTCGGCTGGGGCACGATGACGTCCACCGGCTGGCCGTAGTCGAGGTACTCGAACACCCAGGAGACCTTGATCTGCTCAATCGCGAATGCCATCTCCAGGCGGCGCGGGAGCTTCTTGCCGTCGACCCAGACGTCGATGGTGGCGTTCTTGAGCTTGTCGAGCGTGCCTTCCGGCAGCGTGATGTTCTGCCCGCTGTTGGCGACGGCATCGGCCACCAAAGCCGGGTCGAGCGCGACGCTGTAGTGCGTCGTGTCGATGTCGTGCAGCGTCTCGCGCCCCACGGTCTCGACCTTGTCGGGGTTGCCCATCAGCTTGAGCATCGCGAGCGGGTCCTGCGCCCCGACAGCTGCCGTGCCGTGGGGCGACCGGAACGACAGCCAGTGCCGGCCGCTGGAGTCGACCCGGCCGTCGGGGAGCTGCACGTATGCGACCTCGTCGGCCGACACCATCTGCAGCTCGCCGAGCCCAGGGGCTTGGATCGTGCCCGACGAGAGCTTGTTCGCCAGGTCCAGGAGCATCTCGCCCTTCGAGCTGACATCGAGTCCTGACCCCGAGATGCGCAGCTCGTACGTCGCCCGCAACGTCTCCTGCGCCGCTGCTGACGTGCTGGCCGCCTTCACCACCGACAGCTCGTCGTTGCCGTTGCTGTTGCGGAGCACTGCCGCCCCGACCACCGTGGCAGCGAGCACGACCACCACCACCGCGATCTGGGCGATGAACACCGCCGTCCACCGGCGCGCCGGCGGGTCGGGCTCCTCCTCGAACGTCCAGGAGTGGGTCAGGTCGAGTGGCTCCGTCACGTGCACATCCTGGCACTTTCCGCGATCAGAAGGGGACCTCTGTGCCCAGGGCCGGCTCACCGCGGCCCGACAGGCCCCGGCAGAACTCGACGGCGTCCTGCGTGATCTCCGGACCCCCCGTGCCGAAGGCCCAGCTGCCGCCGGCCAGGCCGGTCAGGTGCAGCGTGCACGGCTGCCGGTGCCGCCCTGCCCACTCGGCGACGACGTCGGCGACAAGCACGCCGTCGTGCACCGCGGTCAGCTCAGGCTCCTGGCCGACGGCGCGGGCGACGTCGATGCGGTGCATCCAGGTGTCGCGCGTGAGAATGACGTCGACGAGAAAGCCGAGCGTCCACTTCTCCTCTACGCCGCCGACCGCCTGCGGCACCGGCATCGTCCGGCGGCGGACGAACCCAGGCGTCCGCTTGCGCCCCTTGGCCGCCTTCGGTCCGATGACGGCGTAGCGGGCGACGAGCTGCTCCGGCGTGTCGGCAGCGTGCTTCGCGACCTGCAGAGCGGTGAGCGCGTCGATGAAGACGCCGCCCGCCTTGCCGGCCGCGCGCATCTGCTTCATCTGCTCGGGCAGGGACGCGGCCATCTCCCCCATGCCGACGACGTGGCCGACGAGGGACTGCACGTCCCAGCGCGAGCAGTCCGTCGGCCGGCTCCAGTGCGCCGGCGCCAGCCGGCGGACCTGCGCGAGGAACCGGTCGTTCTCGTCGGCCGCGAGGCGAACCGCGACGCCGCGCTCCAGCCCGGCCGGCCGCGGCCTTGTCGCCACCGCCACTGCACCCGCCGGCGTCACAGCGCGGCCCCGACCGGCGCGGCGTGACCCGGCAGGGCCTGAGCCGGGATGTCGGGCGAGCCGCAGCCGAACCTGGTCTCGTAGACGTCGGCGAGGTCGCGGAGCAGCTGCCCGCAGTCGCCGTTGTAGGACGACCCGTGCATCACCGCGAGGGTCTTCGGCGCGAGCTCGGCAAGGCGGCGGTACGCCGCCGGGATGGCCGGACCCATCGACGTCTGCCAGAAGGTCTCCTCCGCGGCGATCGCCGCATCCAGCAGGTCCTCGTCGGTGACAGCAGCACCGTTGCCGAGCTGCGTGCACAGGTCACCGCAGAACAGCGTGCCTGTCTCCTGCTCGAAGAACACGTGGGACTCCCAGTTGTGGGGCACATGCGGGGTCGCGACCTCCAGGACGCTGCGCCGCAGACCCGCTCCGCCGATGTCGAGCACCTCCCCGTCGGCGAGCCCCCGAGGTGGCCGGTCGAGCATGTCGTTCAGAGACACCTGCACGCCCATCGCTCCGTGCGCGACCCGCGCGTGCGGGGCTGCGGCAAGGAAGTCGTTGACGGCGCCGCACTCGTCAGCCTCGACGTGGGCGAAGGCGATCCAGCGCAGCCGCTCGACGGGCATGACCTGCTCGACCGCCTGACGCACCAACGGGAACAGGCTGCGCATCCCCGTGTGGTAGAGCAACGGCTCCTCGGCGTCGACGAGGAACTGGTTGAAGGTGAAGCCCGTCGGGCCGATCTCCGGCACGAACGTCGAGATGCGGTAGATGCGGTCGGCGATCTGGTCGACCTTCGTGTCGGTCATTTCTTCCCCTTGGTCGGTGAGCCGGAGTGGCGGTAGTGCGCGACGAACATGGCGACGAGGGCCGGCAGGGTCGCAGTGACCCGGCCCTCGTCGAAGGACTCTTGCGGGGCGTTGGCCAGCTGCCGGGTCATGACGCCAGTCGTGATGACGGTCCAGGTCTGGACCATCTCGTCGAGCGCGACGTCGCTGCGCAGCAGGTCGAGGTCGCGGAGCCGGACGAACATCGAGCGCGCCGCCTCGAGCGCGTCGACCGCAGCGGCGAACGCGTCGGCCGACGGCTCGTAGCCCGGCACAGGCCGCCACATCATCAGCTGCGCGTGCGCCGGGTTCTCGATCGTCCAGCGGACGAACGTCCGCGAGACCAAGAGCAGGTACGGCTCGAGCTGGGCCGGCCGCCGCACGGTGCCCTCGACGTCCAGGTGCAGCGCCCCCGTCGTCTCGTACGCCGAACGCCAGCCGCGCGCGAACACCGCGTCGTACACCGCGTTCTTGGAGTCGAAGTAGACGTACAGAGACGGGGTGCGCATCCCCATCCGGCGGGCGACCTCGCCGAGCGACAGCCCACCGACGCCATGCTCGGTCATGACCTCGACCGCCACGTCGACGATCTCCTCGATCGTCTCGAGCCGGCGGCGCTGCCGTCGGTCGATGCGAGCGGGTGCCGTCATGCGGGCACTGTCTACCTAATAGCGTTAGGAAGTCAAGAGTCCGCTAGGAAAACTGCGTGATGACCGTGATCCCGGGTGTCGCCCCGACCGTACGCAGCGCCTCGGCGGCCTCCTCGAGCGCGATCTCGCGGGTCACCAGCAGCTGCGGCTGGAGCCGCCCGCTCGAGACAAGGTCGAGCAGCTCCGGGTAGGCGTGGGCGGGCATCCCGTGGCTGCCGTAGATCTCCAGCTCCTGCGCGATGACGCGCTGCATCGGCACGACGACGCCCTTGGGCAGCAGGCCGACTTGCACGTGCCGCCCGCGCGGGCGAAGCGACAGCACGGAACCTTGACACGTCGCGCGGCTGCCCAGCGCGTCGAGCGACACGTGCGCCCCGCCGTCGGTGCGATCGCGCACGACAGCGGCGACCGACCGCGCATCGAACCCGTCGGCGTCGACGGCCGCCTCCGCGCCGAGGCTGGTCGCCAGCTCGAGGGCCCCCAGCGAGACGTCGACCGCGATCACTCTGGCGCCCTGCGCGGCGGCGATCTGGATCGCCGACAGGCCCACGCCGCCGCAGCCGTGGACCGCGACCCACTCCCCCGGCCGCACCCGTCCCTGGTGGACGACAGCGCGGAACGACGTGCTGTAGCGACAGCCGAGAGCGGCCGCCGTGGAGAACGCCATGTCGTCGGGCAGGGCGACGAGGTTGACGTCGGCGTTGTCGAGGGCGACGAGCTCGGCGAACGAGCCCCAGTGCGTGAAGCCTGGCTGGCTCTGGTGGTCACAGACCTGCTGATCCCCGTCGAGGCAGCGCGGGCACGTGCCGCACGCGCAGACGAACGGAACGGTGACGCGGTCACCGACGAGCCAGTTGCGCACCTCGGGGCCGACGGCTTCGACCGTGCCGGCGAGCTCGTGTCCCGGCACGTGTGGCAGCACGATGTCGGGGTCGTGTCCCTGCCACCCGTGCCAGTCGCTTCGACACACACCGGTCGCCCCGACTCGTACGACGACACCCGCCGGGCTCGGCGTCGGGGCGGGCACGTCGACGACGCGTAGCGGACCCGTGAACTCGGCGTACTGAAGGGCTCTCATCACCACGCCGATGGTGCGTAGTCCTTGAGGAAGCAGCCGAACAGATCCTCCCCGAGCTCACCGCGGACGATCGGGTCGTAGACGCGGGCGGCTCCGTCGACGAGGTCGAGCGGTGCGTGGAAGCCCTCGTCGGCAAGGCGTGCCTTCGTCGGGTGCGGGCGCTCGTCGGTGATCCAGCCGGTGTCGACACTGGTCATGAGGATGCGGTCGCTCTCGAGCATCTCGCGGGCGCTGGTGCGGGTCAGCATGTTCAGCGCGGCCTTGGCCATGTTCGTGTGCGGGTGGCCCGGCCCCTTGTAACCGCGGGAGAACTGACCCTCCATCGCGGACACGTTGACGACGTACTTGCGATGGGCGGGCGATGCCGCCATCGACGGGCGCAGTCGGCTGACGAGGACGAACGGCGCCGTGACGTTGCAGAGCTGCACCTCGAGCAGCTCGAGCGGGTCGACCTCCTCGACCCGACGGGTCCAGCTGTTGACGGCATCGAGGTCGGGCACGAGACCGCCCGCGTCGATCGCCGTTCCCGCCGCGACCCGGTCGAGCGACGCCGACCCGCTGGTGAGGGCCAGCGCGGTGAGGTTGTGCGCGTCGAAGGAGTGCTTGTCCTGTGGCGCACCGGTCAGCTGGAGCGGCCCGTGGCCGAGATCGACGACCTCCGGCTTCGGTCCCTCGGGAAGCGCTGCGGTCTCGGCGGCAATGAGCTGCGCGTAGGACCCCGGCATACGACGAACCGTCTGCGCCGCGTTGTTGATGAGGATGTCGAGCGGCCCCTGCGCCGCCACCGTGTCGGCGAGGGCGACCACCTGGGCCGGGTCGCGCAGGTCGATGCCGACGATGCGCAGCCGGTGCAGCCAGTCGCCGCTGTCCGGCATGACGCTGAACCGGCGTACGGCGTCGGTCGGGAAGCGCGTCGTGATCGTGGTGTGCGCGCCGTCGCGGAGCAGCCGCAAGGCGATGTACATCCCGATCTTCGCGCGGCCGCCGGTGAGCAGCGCACGCCGGCCGGTGAGGTCGGTGCGGGCGTCGCGGCGGGCATGGTTCAGGGCGGCGCAGTCGGGACAGAGCTGGTGGTAGAACGCGTCGACCGTCGTGTAGCGGACCTTGCAGATGTAGCAGGCGCGGGCGCGCTGCAGCGTGCCCGCGACCGGTGCCGTCGTACCCGACGAGAGCGGGATGCCGCGGGTTTCGTCGTCGATGCGGTCCGGGGCGCCCGTCGCCGTCGCGGCGGTGACGGCCGCGTCGTTGGCGGTGACCGCCGCCTGCCGCTCACGGCGGCGGCGGATCTTCACGTCCTTGTAGAGGCCGGCGGTCGCGCGGCGGACTCGGATGGTGTCGGGGTGCTCCGGCGGCAGTGCCGACAGCTCCTCGATCACCCGGAGGGCTTCCTCCAGGCGACCAGGATCGATACCGGGCTCCTGCACTCCGTCGAGGCTACCGGCGCATGACCGCGCATTAGTGTCGCGAGCATGGTGCGCGCCGCTGTCCTGACCGAGACCGGGGCGCCGCTCCGCGTCGCCGACATCGAGCTGCCCGACCCCGGGCCCGGGCAGGTGCGGGTGCGGATCGCGGCGACCGGGGTCTGCCACAGCGACCTGTCGCTCGCTCGCGGGACGCTGCGCCAGCCGGTCCCCGCGGTGCTCGGACACGAGTCCGCCGGGACCGTGATCAGCGTCGGTGCCGATGTCACGAGCACGACCCCTGGCGACCGCGTGGTCCTGTGCTGGGCGCCGCCCTGCGGCGAGTGCTGGTTCTGCAGCGAGGGCGAGCCGTGGCTGTGCGAGCGGTCGTCCGACGCTGCGGCCGCGCCCTACGCGACGTACGACGGCCAGGACCTCTACCCGGGGCTGTCGACGGCGGGTTTCGCTGAGGAGACGGTGGTCTCGGCGCGGGCAGTCCTGCCGGTCCCCGACGGCGTGCCGCTCGACCAGGCCGCCCTCGTCGGGTGTGCCGTCATGACGGGCGTCGGAGCGGTCCTCAACACGGCGAAGGTTCGGGCCGGGCAGACCGTTCTCGTCGTCGGACTCGGCGGCGTCGGCCTGTCCGTCGTACAGGGCGCGCGGTTGGCCGAAGCCGGCGCGATCATCGCTGTGGACCGCTCCGCCGAGAAGCTCGCGCTCGCGCAGTCGATGGGCGCCACCGAGGTGCTGGAAGCGAACGACGACCTCGCGAAGCAGGTGCGTGGGTTGACCGGTCGGCGGGGCGCGGACCACGCCTTCGACTGCGTCGGACTGGGCGACACCATCCGTACGTCGTGGAGCGCAACCCGCCGCGGCGGCACGACCACCATCGTCGGGATCGGCGGCAAGGAGCAGCAGGTGACCTTCACCGCGCTCGAGCTGTTCCACTTCGCCCGCACGGTGCAGGGCTGCGTCTACGGCTCCACCGATCCGTTCACCGACATCCCCAAGATCCTCGGGTACGCCGCCGAAGGCCGGCTCGATCTCGGTGCGCTCATCAGCGGGACGATCGGGCTCGACGGGATCGACGGCGCCTTCGCGGACATGGAGAAGGGCGTCGGCGCACGCGCCATCGTCGTGCCCGGCTGATGGAGCCCTGACATGGATCTGGGTCTGGCCGGCAAGGTCTTCCTGGTGACCGGCGGGTCGCGCGGTCTCGGCCGGGCCGGCGCCGAGGCGCTCGTCGCCGAGGGTGCCCACGTCGTCGTGTCGGCGCGAGGAGCCGATGCGGTGGCCCGCACCGCGGCCGAGCTGGGCTGCACCGGCGTCGCCGCCGACCTGTCCGATCCCGCGACGCCGCTGCGGCTCGTCGAGGCAGCCCTTGCGGCGTACGACAAGCTCGACGGTGCGCTCCTGTCCGTCGGAGGACCGCCGGCTGGGCCGGCCCTGTCCCTCACCGACGAGCAGTGGCACTCGGCCTTCGACAGCGTCTTCCTCGGGGCGGTCCGGATGGCTCGCGCCGTCGTCGAGGCGCTACCCGCGGAGGGCGGTGCGCTCGCCTTCGTGCTGTCGACGTCGGTGAAGGCGCCGCTGGCGGGCCTCGCAGCCAGCAACGGACTGCGGCCCGGTCTGGCGATGCTGGCCAAGACGATGGCCGACGAGCTGGGACCGCGGGGCATCCGCGTCAACGGGCTGCTGCCCGGGCGGGTGCACACCGACCGGGTGCGCGAGCTGGACGGCGACGACCCCGAGGTCCCGAAGCGGATCGCGGCCGGGATCCCGCTGCGGCGCTACGGCGATCCGGCCGAGTTCGGCCGGGTCGCGGCGTTCCTGCTGTCGCCCGCGGCGTCGTACGTGACCGGCGCCATGGTCCCGGTCGACGGCGGTGCGGTCCGCGCGCTGTGACATCGATGCTGAGAAAACCGCTGGTCAGCGGTGGTACGACGGTGGCGTGAAGGTCGAGCAGGTCGAGGACCCCGTTGCCCTGAAGGACTGGCAGGCGGTTGCTGCGCTCTGCTGGGACCACGATCACGTGGCCCTGCCCGCCGACACCCTCGAGGAACGGCTCCCCTCGCTCGATCCAGCGCTGCCCGATGGCGGCGAGCGCACGGAGTTCTTCCTCGGCGTGGTGGACCGCCGTGCGGTCGGTGTCGCCGAGGTCAACTTCCCGACGGTCGACAACCTCAAGGCCGCATCGTCGCGGGTCCAGGTCCTGCCGGACGAGCGCAGGCAGGGCTTCGGCGCTGCCCTCCTCGCCGCAGTGCTCGACCGCGTCGAAGCCGCCGGCCGATCCAGGGTGTTCTTCGAGGTGCCTTCGGCGTACCCGGCCGGCGTTCCCGCCGCCGCGCCGCTGCTGCGCTCGGTCGGTGCCCGGCCGGTGCTCAAAGAGGTACGCCGACTCCTCGACCTCACCGAGCAGCCCACCCTCGACGTTCCCGTCGCCGAGGGCTACTGCGTCATGCAGTGGGTCGACGAGGCCCCGGACGAGCTCGTCGACGGACTGGCCTACCTGTGCGCCCGCATGTCGACGGATGCGCCGCAGGAGGAGATGGAGTGGGAGCCGGAGATCTGGGACGGCGCCCGCTACCGCGAGAAGGAGGCTGCGGCGATGGCGCGCGGTCGCATCCGCTATGCCGCAGCCGCCGTACACGTCGCGAGCGGTGAGGTCGCCGCGATGACCGACATCGGGGTCAGCCGGCACCTTCCCGAGGTCGCCTACCAGTGGGACACGATCGTCATGCCCGAGCACCGCGGCCACGGGCTGGGTCTCGCCATCAAGACTCGCAACCACGACCTGCTCGCCGCGTCGTCGCCGGAGTCGCGCTGGCTCAACACCTGGAACGCCGAGGTCAACACCCACATGATCGCCATCAACCAGACGCTGGGGTTCCGGCCGGTCGAGTACTGGACCGAGTGGCAGCTCGACCGCTGACTCCTATTGACCGACGCGGCCGTCGATGCGCTCGCGCAGGAGGTCGGCGTGGCCGCAGTGGCGGGCGTACTCCTCAACCATGTGCACGAGGACCTCGCGCACGGACACCTTGTTGCCGTGCCGGTCGATGGCGACGCGACCCATGTCGTCCTCTCGTGCAACGACATCCTGCGCGAAGGCGACCTCCTCGCGCCACGCCGTCCACGCCTCGCCGACAATGCCGTCATCCGCGACGGCGCCGTCGAAGTCGCCGTCCTTGACGCCCTCCGCGCTGTAGCGCCGCGGTGCGTCTTTCGCCGACAGCACGCGCCGGAACCAGTACCGCTCGACCTCGGCCATGTGCCGGATCAGTCCCAGCAGCGACATGCTCGAGGGCTCCACCGAACGGCGAGCCAGCTGCTCGTTGTCGAGTCCGGCGCACTTGAGCTCGAGAGTGAGGCGGTACGCCCGTAAGTACTCGACAAGGGTCGCCTTCTCGTCGCCGAGGCTGGTGGCGTCCTTCTCCCGAGGATCGTCAGCGGGCTCGATGAACATGTCGATCGGTCGGTTGGGAACGGTCATGTGCCCATCCTGTCGCGATCCCCGTCGGAGCGCCGCTGCCTTGCCGGGGGCGGTGAATCACCGGCAATGTATTACTGGACGTTAACCGCGGTGAACATCATCGTCGGTTCTTTGCGGCAGAAGAGATGGTAGGTGCCCGGCTTGGCGAAGGTCACCAAGACGGGCGTGTTCGCCGATAGCACCTTGTCGATGCAGGGGTTGGCCACGGCCGTCCCCTTCATCCCTTCGGTGACCGTCGGCCTTTCATTCCCTGACGTGACGAAGGCCACGGCCTCGCCCGCCTTGATCGTTGGATTTCGGCCTTGGACCTCCAGGTTCCATGTGACCGTCGCGGCGGCGGTGACGCCGGGCGTGATCGCGCAATGACCGTTTGTGGCTTGGGTGGCGGGCGCGGCACTGGGCGGTGCCGGAGTTGGACTCGCCTGGACGCTTGCGACACCGGCCGTGGGGCTTACCGAACTGCCGCCGCAGGCGGCCAGGGAGAGCACGACGGCTACCAGACAAGGGAGGTGGGCGCGCCGCCTCCCGCGGATCGGTCCGTGGGCGCACATCAGCGGCTCCCGGTCAGCAGCGCATCAGATAAAGGGTGAGTCAGGCTACGCCTCCCCTGGATACCGCGCGAGTCCTCGCGGCGCGCCGACCTCAGTCGACGACGGGCTCCGCGACTGACTGACGGGAGAACTGGGTGCGGTAGAGCTCGGCATAGAGCCCCGCGCGCGCGAGCAGCTCCTCGTGCCGGCCGCTCTCGACAATGCGGCCGTCGTCGACAACGAGGATCTGATCCGCTTCACGGATCGTCGACAAGCGGTGCGCGATCACCAACGACGTCCGACCAGCCAGAGCGATCGAGAGGGCGCGCTGCACCGCCACCTCCGACTCGCTGTCGAGGTGGGCGGTCGCCTCGTCGAGCACGACCAGCCCCGGCGCCTTCAGCAGCAGCCGCGCGATCGCCATCCGCTGCTTCTCGCCACCAGACAGCCGATAGCCGCGGTCACCGACCACGGTGTCCAGCCCGTCCGGCAGCGACCGCACCAGCGGCCCGACCTGCGCCGACTCCAGCGACGCCCAGAGCTCGTCGTCCGTCGCCTCCGGCTTCGCGTAGGCGAGGTTGGCCCGGATTGTGTCGTGGAACATGTGCGCGTCCTGCGTGACGACTCCGATCGCTGCACGGAGCGACTCGAGCGTCACGTCGCGGACGTCGAGTCCGCCAACACGCACCGAACCCTGCTGCACGTCGTACATCCGCGTCACGAGTTGGCTGATCGTCGTCTTGCCCGCACCCGACGGTCCGACCAGCGCGATGAGCTGCCCCGGCGCCGCGCTGAACGACACACCCTTGAGGACCGGAGCCGACGTCGACTGGTCGAGGACCGCGACGGACTCCAGGGACGCGAGCGACACCTCGTCCGCCCGCGGGTAGCGGAAGTGCACCTCGTCGAACTCCAGCGACGGCACGCCCAGGGGCAGCTCCACAGCGTCCGGCTTGTCGCGCACCATCGGCTCGAGGTCGAGCACCTCGAAGACCCGCTCGAAGGACACCAGGGCAGTCATGACGTCCACCCGCACGTTCGACAGCGCGGTGAGCGGCCCGTACAGGCGGGTCAGCAGCCCGGCGAGCGCGACGACGGTGCCGACCCTCAGCTCACCGTTCGCCGCGAATGTGCCACCGACGCCGTACACCAGCGCCGTCGCGAGCGCCGCGACCGTGGTGAGCGCGACGAAGAACACTCGCCCGTACATCGCCGAGATGACACCGATGTCGCGCACGCGGCCGGCACGGTCACGGAACGCCTGGTCCTCCTGCTGCGGACGGCCGAACAGCTTGACCAGCAGCGCACCGGAGACGTTGAACCGCTCGGTCATCGAGTTGTTCATCTCGGCGTTGAGGGCGTAGCTCTCGCGCGTCAGCTCCTGGAGCCGGCGTCCGACGAGCTTCGCCGGGATGATGAAGACGGGTAACAGCACGAGCGACAGCAGCGTGATCTGCCAGGACAGGAACAGCATCACCGCCAGCGTCAGCACGAGTCCGATGACGTTGCTGACGACGTTGGACAAGGTGCCGGTGAAGGCCTGCTGCGCGCCGAGGACGTCGTTGTTGAGCCGGCTGATCAGCGCGCCGGTCTGCGTCCGCGTGAAGAACGCGATCGGCATCCGCTGCACGTGCGCGTAAACCTGCGAACGCAGGTCGTAGATAAGGCCCTCCCCGATGCGGGCGGAGTACCACCTGTTGATCAGCCCGAGGACCCCATCGAAGAGCGCCAACCCCACGACGAACAGCGCCAGTCCCAGCACCAGCCCGGGGCGTCCGGTCTCCGGGGGGTTGGTGCCGATGCCGTCATCGATGATCTTCGCGAGCACCAGCGGCGGTGCGACGGCGATGATCGCGTCGATGACGATGACGACGAGAAAGGCAATGAGCTGGTTCTTGTACGGCGACGCGAACCGCGCGATGCGCCGCGCCGTACCGGGTGCCAGCTTCTTGTCGACGACCGCAGGATCGCGCGCGAACGACCGCATCATCTGCATGGGGCCGCCATGGCCCGGTCCCATGGTCATGGCATGCCCCCTTCCGTCTGGGAGAGGGCCGCGGAGATCAGAAAGCTGAGATCCCGGTCAGGGCGCGACCGATGATGAGCTTCTGGATCTGGCTGGTGCCCTCGTACAACGTCGTAACCCGCGCGTCGCGCAGGTACTTCCCGGCGGGGTACTCGTCGATGTACCCGTAACCGCCGTGGGCCTGCACGCAGTTGTTCGCGGCCCGCACGGACGCCTCGCTGCAGTAGTACTTCGCCTTGCTGGCCGCGAGGGAGTAGTCCTCGCCGCGGGTCTTCAGGTCGGCGACCCGCCACGTGAGCAGCCGCGCGCAGTCGACCTCGACGGCGGTGTCGGCGATGAGCTCCTGGACGAGCTGATGGCCGGCGATGGGCTTGCCGAACTGGTGGCGCTGCTTCGTGTAGCTCACCATCGAGTCGAGCGCCGCCTGGGCGAGGCCGGTGCACGATGCGGACAGCGACATGCGCCCGTCGTTGAGCGCTGTCAGCGCGACCCGGATGCCCTTGCCCTCCTCGCCGCCGAGCAGCGCCTCCGGCCCGACCTTCACGTCGCGCAGCACCAGCTCAGCGGTGTCGCACGACCGCAACCCGAGCTTGCCCTTGATCTTGCGCGCCTCGAAACCCGGCGAGTCGTTCGGCACCAGGAACGCCGACACGCCTTTCGCCCCCGGGCCGCCCGTGCGGGCCATGAAGAGGGTGACGCCGGCGATGGTGCCGTTGGTGATGAAGATCTTCGTGCCGTTGAGGAGGTAGCCGCCGTCCGGCTGCTTCACCGCGGTGGCCTGCAGGTCGGCCGGGTTGGAGCCGAAGTCGGGCTCGGTCAGGCCGAAGCAGCCGAGCACCTCGCCGGTCGCCATGCGCGGCAGCCACTGAGACTTCTGCTCCGGCGTACCCCAGCGGTCGATCGACCCGGCGCACAGCCCGAGGTGGACGCTGACGATGGACCGCACGTTGGCGTCGCCGCGACCGAGCTCCTCGATGAGCAGGACGTAGGACAGCGGGTCGGCGGCGCCGCCGCCGTACTCGTCCGGGATCGTCATCCCGATGAAGCCCGTCTCGCGCAGGCCGTCGAGCGCCTCCTGCGGGAAGCGCTCCTCGCGGTCGTTCTGCAGCGACGGTGGGACGACGACGTCGTCCACCCACGCCTTCACCGTCTTGCGGACGGCGTCCTGCTCGGGGCTGAGCGTCAGATCCATGCGCTCAGCCTCGCACCGGGACCTATGAGGCCTTCCTGCGGGTCGCACCACCACGGCCACGCAGGGTGGCTCCGGACTCGCTGAGGATGCGGTGCACGAAGCCGTAGGAGCGGCCCGAGCCCTCAGCCAGGAGCCGGATGCTCTGCCCTGCCTCGTACTTCCGCTTCAGATCTGCCGCCAGCTTGTCGCGGTCGCCACCGGTGACCCGGGTGCCCTTCTTGAGCTCAGCCACGTGCTTGCCCTCCGCGTCGGATTCGTCCTGTTCTGAGATGTCCCCAGGATGATCCGTGGCAACCCCCGGTTTCGCTACGGGGGTTCGGGAAGGTGGCTGGTCAGGAAGCGACGAGCAACCGCGGCCGGAGCATCGCCTCGTCCTGCTGCAGCCTCTCGAGCACGGCCGGCGGGGCATCCCAGCCGTCGGCGCACAGGGCCCGGATCAGCTCGACGCGAGCGTGCAGCATGTCGGCAGTCGACAGCAGATCGGGCGCCGCGCCGCCTGATACCGACCGGTAGCGGTCGTACGCCGCCACCAGCTCGTTGCGCTGCACGGCCATCGCCTCGAGCGGGATGACCGAGCCGAGGGGTGGCTGTGCGTCGTTCTGTCGGCCGATCTTCATGGTGCCCCCTACTGACCGCGATCCGGCGTGTGCAGAAACGTTCTCACTGATGACAGAGAGTGACCATGGTCCGTCGACATCGTCTCGGGTCGCCGCTGGTACCGGATCCGTAGGGCAAACGGGCTAATCCACGCCCCGGTCAGGCGAGCGCGACGAGGTCGGCGAAGTCGTCGCTCCACTGGTCCTCGACCCCGTCCGGCAGCAGGAGCACCTTCTCCGGCGCCAGCGCCTGCACGGCGCCCTCGTCGTGCGTCACGAGCACAACCGCGCCTTTGTACGACGCCAGCGCCGCGAGGACCTCCGCGCGGCTCGCGGGGTCGAGGTTGTTCGTCGGCTCGTCGAGCAGCAGGACGTTGGCCCCGCTGACGACCAGGGTGGCCAAGGCGAGCCGGGTCTTCTCGCCGCCGGACAGCGTCCCGGCCGGCTGGTGGACGACGTCGCCGCTGAACAGGAACGAGCCCAGCACCCTCCTCGCTTCCGGCTCCGCCAGGTCGGGGCTGCTGGACCGCATGTTCTCGAGGACGGTGCGGTCGGTGTCGATCGTGTCGTGCTCCTGCGCGTAGTAGCCCAGCCGCAGGCCGTGCCCCGGCAGCACCTCGCCGGTGTCCGGTGTCTCGACCCCCGACAGCAGTCGCAAGAGCGTTGTCTTCCCGGCACCGTTGAGGCCCAGCACGACGACGCGCGCACCGCGGTCGATCGCCAGGTCGACGTCGGTGAAGATCTCGAGCGAGCCGTACGACTTCGACAGCTCGGTCGCGGTCAACGGCGTCTTGCCGCAGGGCGCGGGCTCGGGGAAGCGCAGCTTGGCCACCCGGTCCTGCGCGCGCTCCCCCTCGACGCTCGCGAGGAGGCGCTCGGCACGCTTGAACATGCCCTGCGCGGCCTTGGCCTTGGTCGCCTTCGCGCGCATCTTCTCGGCCTGCGCGTTGAGCACCCCGGCCTGCTTCTCGGCGTTGAGCCGCTCGCGCTTGCGACGCTTCTCGTCGGTCTCGCGCTGCTTGAGGTAGGTCTTCCATCCCACGTTGTACTGGTCGAGCTCCGCCCGGTTGGCGTCGAGGTGGAAGACCTTGTTGACCACTGCATCGAGCAGCTCGACGTCGTGGCTGATGACCACCAGTCCCCCGCTGTGCTTCTGCAGGAAGCCGCGCAGCCAGACGATGGAGTCGGCGTCGAGGTGGTTGGTCGGCTCGTCGAGCAGCAGTGTCGTGGCGTCGGAGAACAGGATCCGGGCCAGCTCGATCCGTCGCCGCTGGCCGCCCGACAGGGTGCCGATCGGCTGCTGCAGGGCACGCTCGGGCAGGCCGAGGTTGGAGCAGATCCGGGCCGCCTCGGACTCCGCGGAGTAGCCACCGAGGGCGCTGAACCGCTCCTCGAGATTGCCGTAGCGCCGCAGCAGGTCCTCGTCATCAGGACGCTCCGACAGCTCGATCTGCATCTTCTCGAGGTTGCGCAGCACCTCGTCGAGACCACGGGCGCTCAGCACCCGGTCGCGGCCGAGCGCGTCGAGGTCGCCGGTGCGGGGGTCCTGCGGCAGGTACCCAACCGCCCCGGTGTGCGTGATGGCGCCGGCCGCCGGCAGCGTCTCCTTGGCGAGGGTGCGCGTCAGGGTCGTCTTGCCGGCGCCGTTGCGTCCGACCAGGCCGATCCGGTCGCCCGGTTGGACCCGGAATGTCACGCCTTGCAGCAGCAGCCGCGCCCCAGCACGCAACTCGACGTCCTGCACGGTGATCATGATGGTTCCTCTACGGGATGACGACAGGGGCGGGAGCGGTCACCACCGGTCAGGGAGTCGTCCTCATACCGAAAGGGTACGCCGGTTCCGTGGACCTCAACAAAGACGCACGCCTGGACACCTCACAGATCAGCGACGTACGCGGACGACGCGGTCCCGGCGGCCTGGCCATCGGCGGCGGGGGGCTCGGGATCGTCGGTGTGATCCTGGCCCTCATCCTGGGCGTCAGCCCGGCCGACCTGCCCGGTGTCGGCGGGACCGAGGACACCGGCGGCTCGGTCACCTCCGACCTCGCCGAGCGCTGCAAGACCGGCGCGGACGCCGCGCGCGACCGCGACTGCCACATCGTGCTCGACGTCAACAGCGTGCAGAGCTACTGGGCTTCGGAGCTCGGCAGCCGCTACACGCCGGCGACGACGGAGTTCTTCAGCGAGGCGACGACCACGGGCTGCGGTCAGGCGTCGTCCGCGGTAGGGCCCTTCTACTGCCCGACCGACGACAAGGTCTATCTCGACCTGACGTTCTTCGACGAGCTACGGACCAAGTTCGGTGCGCAGGGCGGCGACTTCGCTGAGGCGTACATCGTTGCGCACGAGTACGGCCACCACATTCAGGACCTGCTCGGCGTGACCGACCGGGTGCAGCGCTCCCGAGACCAGACCGGGCCGCAGTCCGCGTCGGTCCGGCTCGAGCTGCAGGCCGACTGCTACGCCGGCGCGTGGGCGAAGAACGCCGTCTCGACCAACTACATCGACGCGCTGTCCCAGACCGACATCAACCAGGGCCTGGACGCCGCGGCGACCGTCGGCGACGACCGGATCCAGGAGAAGTTCCAGGGCCGGGTCAACAGCGAGTCCTGGACCCACGGATCCGCGGAGCAGCGCCAGACGTGGTTCAAACGCGGCTACTCGACGGGCGACCCGGCCCAGTGCGACACCTTCACAGGCACCGTCTAGCAGTTAGACGTTGAAGCCGAGGGCCCGGAGCTGGTCGCGACCGTCGTCGGTGATCTTGTCCGGCCCCCACGGCGGCATCCAGACCCAGTTGATGCGGACGTCCTCGACCAGCGGCGAGAGCGCCGAGTGGGTCTGGTCCTCGATGACGTCGGTCAGCGGGCAGGCCGCGGACGTCAGGGTCATGTCGAGCGTGACGGTGTTGTCCTGGTGCACCTGGGCGCCGTAGACGAGCCCGAGGTCGACGACGTTGATACCGAGCTCGGGGTCGACGACGTCCTTCATCGCCTCGAGGACGTCCTCCTCGCTCGCCTTCGTCTTCGGCTTGTCGCCTGCCGTAGGCGTCTCGAGCACCGGGGTCACGTCGAGCGCGGCTTCTGCGGTCACGTCGCTCACGACGCCTCCTTCTCGGTTGCGGCGAGGGCCTGTGCCGTCGCGTCCTTCCATGCCATCCAGCCGAGCAGCGCGCACTTGACGCGTGCCGGGTAGCGCGAGACACCGGCGAATGCGATGCCGTCCTCGAGCGCGTCCTCGTCGGGTTCGAGCGTCCCCTTGCTCTGCATGAGCTCGAGGAACGCATCGGCCTTGCTCATCGCCTCGTCCACCGGTCGGCCGATGACCAGATCGGTCATCACTGACGTCGAGGCCTGGCTGATGGAGCAGCCCACCCCGTCGTACGACACGTCCTTCACGACCCCGTCGGCGACGTGCACGCGCACCGTGACCTCGTCGCCGCACGTCGGGTTGACGTGATGCACCTCTGCCTCGAAGGGCTCGCGCAGTCCCTTGTGGTGCGGGTTGCGGTAGTGGTCGAGGATGATCTCCTGGTAGAGGCTCTCGCTCATGAGACGCCCCAGAAGCGCTTCACGTGCTCGATGCCATCGAGCAGGGTGTCGATCTCGGCCTCCGTGTTGTAGGCGTACGAAGACGCGCGGGTCGTCGCGGGTACGCCGTACCTCTTGCAGACGGGCGCCGCGCAGTGGTGCCCGACGCGGACGGCGATGCCGATCTCGTCGAGTGTCTGCCCGACGTCATGCGGGTGCACGCCGTCGACGACGAAGGACACGGCTGACCCGCGCGACTCCATGGAGTCGGGGCCGATGACACGCACGCCGCTGATCCGCCGCAGCCCGTCGAGCAACGTCGCCGTCAGCGCGGCCTCGTGGGCGGCGATCCGGTCCAGCCCGATGGCGCCCAGGTAGTCGCAAGCGGCGGCGAGACCGATGGCCTGGCTGATGGCCGGCGTACCCGCTTCGAAACGCTCGGGGGCCGGCGCGTACGTCGAGCCCGCCATCTCGACGACCTCGATCATCGACCCACCGCCCATGAACGGCGGCAGCGACGACAGCAGCTCGTTACGGCCCCACAGCACGCCGACGCCGGTCGGGCCGAGCATCTTGTGGCCGGTGAAGGCGAACAGGTCGACGCCGAGGGCGGCGACGTCGATCGGCATGTGCGGCACAGACTGCGCCGCGTCGACGACGGTCAGCGCACCGACCGCCTTGGCCATGCGGACGAGCTCGGGCAGCGGGTTCACCGTGCCGAGCAGGTTGGACTGGTGGACGAAGGCAACCACCTTGGTGCGCTCGGTGATCACGCCGTCGGCCAGGTCGAGGCGGCCGTCGTCGGTCAGCCCGAACCACTTCAGCGTCGCACCCGTGCGCTCGCACAGCATCTGCCAGGGCACCAGGTTGGAGTGGTGCTCCATCTCGGTGACGACGATCTCGTCGCCGTGGCCGAGCGTCATGGGTGAGCCGGGGTTGCCGAGGGAGTAGGCGACGAGGTTGAGCGACTCCGTCACGTTCTTGGTGAAGACGACCTCGTCGTGCTGCGCGCCGATGAACGCGGCGACCGTTGCGCGGGCAGCCTCGTAGGCGGCGGTGGCCTCCTGCGAGAGCGTGTGCACGCCGCGGTGCACGTTGCTGTAGTGCTGCTCGACGAACGCCCGCTCGGCGTCGAGCACCTGGCGCGGCTTGTGCGTCGACGACGCGTTGTCGAGGTAGACCAGCGGCCGCCCGTTGACCTCGCGCGACAGCACGGCGAAGTCGCGGCGGATCGCCTCGACGTCGTACGGCGTCGTCGTGAGATCGGGCAGCAAGGTCGTCATGCCGGTGTCGTCGTCCCGCCGAAGATGGGGCCCGCGGGCAGCGAGTGCGTCGACGGAGGGCGCGTCGCGGCCAGCTCTGCGCCGTACTTCGTGTAACCGTTCGTCTCGAGCTCGTCAGCGAGCTCGCGACCACCCTCCTCGACGATCCGGCCGCCGATGAAGACGTGCACGAAGTCGGGCTGGATGTAGCGCAGGATCCGCGTGTAGTGAGTGATGAGGAGTACGCCGGTGTCACCGGTCGCGCGCACGCGGTTGACGCCCTCGGACACGACCCGCAGCGCGTCGACGTCCAGGCCCGAGTCGGTCTCGTCGAGGATCGCGATCTTCGGCCGCAGCAGCTCGAGCTGCAAGATCTCGTGCCGCTTCTTCTCGCCGCCCGAGAAGCCCTCGTTGACCGAGCGGGTGGCGAAGTCGGGGTCCATATCGAGACGCGCCATCGCCTCCTTCTGCTCCTTGACCCACAGGCGCAGCTTCGGGGCCTCGCCACGGATGGCTGTCGCCGCCGACCGCAGGAAGTTCGAGACGCTGACGCCCGGGACCTCGACGGGGTACTGCATCGCGAGGAACAGCCCCGCGCGGGCCCGCTCGTCGACCGTCATCGCGAGCACGTCGGCCCCGTCAAGGGTCACCGTGCCCGAGGTGACGGTGTACTTCGGGTGCCCGGCGACGGAGTAGGCGAGGGTCGACTTGCCCGATCCGTTGGGACCCATGATCGCGTGCGTCTCGCCGGCGCGGACCGTGAGGTCGACGCCCTTGAGGATCTCCCGCGGTGCGCCGTCGGCTTCGACGGTGACATGCAGATCACGGATGCTCAGCACAGAGCCTGCGGCTCGATCATTGGGGACGCTCACTTAGGACTCCAGCTTCACGAGGACGTCGTCGCCCTCGACAGTGACGGGGTAGGTGGCGACGGGCTTCGTCGCGGGCAGGCCGGTCGGCATGCCGGTGCGCAGGTCGAACCGCGAGCCGTGCAGCCAGCACTCCACGGTGCCGTCCTCGACGTCACCCTCCGAGAGCGAGACGTCGGCGTGCGAGCAGATGTCGGAGATGGCGAAGACCTCGCCCTGACTGCGGGCGATGCAGATCGGCTTCCCGTCGAGGTCGACGCGCAACGCGCCCTCCTCGGGGATGTCCGACAACGAACACGCTCTCAAAGGGACGTCCTCTCCAGCTCGGCCTCGACGGCGGCGAGCAGCCGCTCCTCGAGGGCGGGTACGCCGATCTGCTGCAGCACCTCGGCGAAGAAGCCGCGGACGACCATCCGTCGCGCCTCGTCGGCCGGGATGCCGCGGGCCTGCAGGTAGAACAGCTGCTCATCGTCGAACCGTCCGGTCGCGCTGGCGTGCCCGGCGCCGACGATCTCGCCGGTCTCGATCTCGAGGTTGGGCACGCTGTCCGCGCGCGCCTCGGGCGTGAGCAGCAGGTTGCGGTTGAGCTCGTAGGTGTCGGTGCCGGTGGCAGCGGCGCGGATCATCACGTCGCCGACCCACACGGTGTGGGCCGAGTCGCCCTGCAGGGCGCCCTTGTAGGTCACGCGGCTGCGGCAGTTGGGCACGGCGTGGTCGATGAACAGCCGGTGCTCGAGGTGCTGGGCGGCGTCGGCGAAGTAGAGGCCGAGCAGCTCGGCGTCGCCGCCGGTGCCGGCGTACTCGACGGTCTTGACCAGGCGCACCAGGTCGCCGCCGAGCGTGACGTCCATCGAGCGGGCCTTCGCGTCACGACCGACGCGGATTCCCATGTGCGAGGAGTGCAGCGTCGTGCGCTCCCACTCCTGCACGCTGACGACGTCGGCCTGCGCGCCGTCACCGACGAGCACGGAGACGCACGCGGCGTAACGGGCATCGCCGGTGTGCTCGAGGACGACAGTTGCCTTGGAGAACGCACCGAAGTCGAGGACGACGTGCGCCCAGACGACGTCGGCCTCACCGGTGCCGGAGAGGTGCAGGACCACCGGCTCGTCGAGCTGTGCTTCGGCCGGGACGCTGACCACGACGGCGCCGTGCGCGCGCGACATGGCGAGCGCCGACAGCCGGTCGACCGGAGTCGGGACCGTCTGGAGCAGGGCGTCGTCGGCAGCGACCTCGCGCAGCGTCACACCGTCGGGCAGCTCGGTCTTCCACTGCAGCCGGGCGTCGGAGTCGGCGCCGTCGAGCAGTGGCCGGACGCGATTGAGCGGCGTGAAGCGCCACTCCTCCTCGCGACCGGTGATGGCGGGGAAGGCGTCGGGGTCGCGCGACGTGATGCGCTCGGGCCGCACGTCGGCCGGCGAGCGCGGCGTCGACGGCTTGACGTTGGTCGCGATCGATCCGTCGGTGATGCCCCCGGTCTCCCGCAGCGCCTCACGCTCGGTGGCGATGACGTCGGCGATCGCTCTCGGAGAGGCGTCAGCAGGGACAGTGCTGCTAGCCAACGGAGCCCTCCATCTGGAGCTCGATGAGGCGGTTGAGCTCCAGTGCGTACTCCATCGGCAGCTCGCGGGCGATCGGCTCGACGAAGCCGCGCACGACCATCGCCATCGCCTCGTCCTCGGCCAGGCCACGGCTCATCAGGTAGAAGAGCTGGTCCTCGCCGACCTTGCTGACCGTCGCCTCGTGACCCATCGACACGTCGTCCTCGCGGACGTCGACGTAGGGATAGGTATCGCTGCGGCTGATGGTGTCGACGAGGAGCGCGTCGCACTTCACATTGGCCTTGCTGCCGTGCGCACCTTCCTGCACCTGCACAAGACCTCGGTACGACGTGCGTCCGCCACCGCGGGCGACCGACTTGCTGACGATGTTCGACGTGGTGTGCGGCGCGGCGTGCACCATCTTCGCGCCAGCGTCCTGATGCTGGCCGGCACCCGCAAATGCCACCGACAAGGTCTCACCGGACGCGCGCTCGCCGAGTAGGTAGCACGCGGGGTACTTCATCGTGACCTTCGACCCGATGTTCCCATCGACCCATTCCATCCGGCCGCCCTCGTGCACCGCGGTGCGCTTGGTGACGAGGTTGTAGACGTTGTTGGACCAGTTCTGGATGGTCGTGTAGCGGACGTGCGCGTCCTTCTTCACGATGATCTCGACGACCGCGGAGTGCAGCGAGTCGCTGCTGTAGATCGGCGCGGTGCAGTTATGAACCGCGAAGCCGTAGGCGAGGTAGCTGTCCGGAGCCTCAACGTCGAGGTTGTAGACCGGCTCCTCGATCTGCTCGATCGCGCGCTTCTTGATGGGGACGAGGAAGTAAGGGCCAGCGTCGCGGACCTGGCGGGGTCCGCTACCGCCCTCCGTCCACTGGACCTGCCAGAGGTCCTGGCGCATGACCTGACGCCCAAGGATCTCGCCAGGCCCGCCAGGACGCCGTAGCTCCATAGTCGCGAACGTGCCGAGTCGCGCCAAGATGGCCTGCAGCTGCAGTGCCCAGATGCGCGACGTGGTGTGCACCCGGGTCCAGTCACCGCCGCCGCGACGAATGCGGTTGCCGTCACCGTTGACGTACGTCGTGACCAGCTCGGCCAGCAGCAGCGGGTTCTGCCCCATCACCTCGGCCGACAGCATCTTCTTCGATGAGCCGGTGCCGACGTGGTCGAGCATGGCGCGATAACCGGCCTTGGAATACACCAGGACGCGGGCGGAGTGCTTGTGCTCCTCGATGAGGACCGAGCTCTTGGCGTCCCACAGGCGCTTGCAGAGCTGCTGGACCTCCTCGACGTAGTCGACCTCGTCCATGTGGAAGGAGAAGACCAGTGACTCGCAGCCGTTGGTGAGGGCGGCGTTGCCCTCGGCGAGGTAGTAACCCGCCAACCGCAGGAAGTCCTCCGACATAACCGTGCGGGCGGGGATGGGCTGCGGCTTCGGGAAGACCAGGAAGTCGCCCTCGTGCACGTCCTTGGCGGGCACCCACTGCGGCGTACCGGCCTTCAGCCGTGCCGAGTCGACCTCCGGCATCCAGTTGTTGCGCGGTGCACGCGAGACCAAAGCCTCGCTGCGCGGGATGACCAGCAGCGGGTGCTCACCGGTCACCTCGAAGCTGTTGCCCGGCGACAGCGGTGTGAACGCAAACAGCTCGCCGCGGAAGTCGCGCATCTGCGTGGCCTGGACGCGGTGCGGCTCACCGTCGTCGGACAGCACGAAGTCGCCGACCTCGATCTGTTCGATCGCCTTCCATGAGCCATCGGACATCGCGATGAGCTGGCCGGCCGTCAGGCAGCCCTCGACGTAGTGCACCGAGGAGCCCTCATCGGCGATGATCAGCGTCCGCTCGAACTGGCCCATGTTCTCGGTGTTGATCCGGAAGTAGGCCTGCAGCGGGATGTCGACCTTCACGCCAGGCGGCACGTAGATGAAGGACCCACCGGACCACACTGCAGTGTTCAGCGCGGCGAACTTGTTGTCACCCACCGGGATGACGCTGCCGAAGTACTCGCGGAACATCTCAGGCTGCTCACGCAGTGCGGTGTCGGTGTCGAGGAAGAGCACGCCCTTGTCCTCGAGGTCCTGCCGGATCGAGTGGTAGACGACCTCGGACTCGTACTGCGCGGCCACACCGGCAACGAGGCGCTGCTTCTCGGCCTCGGGGATCCCGAGCTTGTCGTAGGTGTTCTTGATGTCGGCCGGCAACTCATCCCACGTGGTGGCCTGCTTCTCGCTGGAGCGCACGAAGTACTTGATGTTGTCGAAGTCGATCCCGGACAGGTCACCGCCCCACGTGGGCATGGGCTTCTTGGTGAAGAGCTTCAGCCCCTTGAGACGCATCGCGAGCATCCACTCGGGCTCGTCCTTCTTCGCCGAGATGTCACGAACGACGTCCTCCGATAGACCGCGCTTCGCGTTGGAGCCGGCGACGTCGGAGTCGGCCCAGCCGAACTTGTAGTTGCCAAGCCCCTCGAGCTGGTCGGGGGTCGTCGTCATGACGTGGGCCTTCCGGTTGGGATGAACGTGGTGCACACGCCATCGCCGTGGGCGATGGTCGCGAGCCGCTGGACGTGGACGCCGAGCAGGCGCCCGAGGGCCGCCGTCTCCGCGTCGCAGAGCTGGGGGAACTCGGCCGCCGCGTGCTGCACCGGGCAGTGGTGCTGGCAGAGCTGGATCCCAGCGCCCTGCGCGTGCACGGTGGCGGCGTAGCCGTCGGCCGTCAGTGCGGCGGCGAGTGCGGCCGGCCGGTCCTCGGCCGTTGCGACGTCGGCGAAGCGCGCCTCGAGCTCGGCAGCCCGCGTCTGGGCGAACACCTCTACGGCATGCGTGCCCATGAACCGCAGCGCGCTCGTGGCCAGGTCGTCGTACGCGCTCGGACCGGCGGCGTGCCCCGCGTCGGTGAGGGCGTAGAGGCGGGCGGGCCGGCCGCGCTTGACCGCACGCAGGCGCGGGGTCCGCGTCGTGAGGGTGCCGTCGGCGAGCAGCGCGTCGAGGTGCCGGCGTACCGCAGCGACGGTCAGCCCGGTGCGCTCCGCAAGCGTGGCGGCGGTGCTCGGCCCGAGGTCGAGCAGGAGCGTGCGGACCCGGTCGCGGGTCCGCCCGTCCGTGCTCGGCAGGGCGCTCACGCTTTTCACAACAACATTGTCGCCTAAATGCTGTCCCGCGTCGAACCCGGGTCCCCTCAGGCCCCAGATCCGGACAGATGACTGCCAGTTCTCGCGCATGTTCGAGCGGCCACGCGGGGCCGTGCGCCGGGACAGGTCAGACTGGCAGTGATCTGTCCGCGGACGGGTGCCTAGGGTTGGTGGCATGGCCTCCCCTGCGCTCGAGGTGGCGGGCCTGGTCAAGCGGTACGCCGGCCGACCGGTCGTCGACGGGCTGTCGTTCAGCGTGCAACCCGCCACCGTCCTGGCGCTGCTGGGACCCAACGGTGCCGGCAAGACCACGACGGTGGAGATCTGCGAGGGCTTTCGCCGGCCCGACACCGGGACCGTCCGCGTGCTGGGGCTCGACCCCCGCGACCAGGCGCTGAGACCGCGGGTCGGCGTCATGCCGCAGTCCGGTGGGGCCTACCCCAGCCTCCGGACCGAGGAGATGCTGCGGCTTGTCGCGTCGTACGCCGCCACTCCTCTCGACGTCGACGACATCCTGGAGCGGCTGGCGCTCACAGAGGTGAGACGGACGTCGTACCGCCGGTTGTCGGGCGGGCAGCAGCAGCGGCTCTCGCTCGCGTTGGCAATCGTGGGCCGGCCGGAGCTGGTCTTCCTCGACGAGCCCACCGCGGGGCTCGACCCGCAGGCGCGGCACACGACGTGGGTGCTCATCGAGGCGCTGCGCCGCGACGGGGTGACGGTCGTGCTCACGACCCATCTGCTCGACGAGGCCGAGCGGCTGGCCGACGACGTCGTCATGATCGACGCCGGCCGGGTGGTCGCCGCCGGCACCGTGGCCGAGCTCACCAGCGCAAACAACGAGCTGCGCTTCCGGGCCGTACCCGCGCTCGACCTCGGCGACTTGCCGGGTGCCCGCGAGGAGGCACCAGGTCACTACGTCCTGGCCGGACCGGTGAACCCCCAGCGCATCGCCGACGTCACGGCCTGGTGCGCGCGGCACGGCGTCCTCGTCGAGGACCTGCGCAGCCACAGCCTCGAAGACGTGTTCCTCGAGCTGACCGGCAAGCAGGCGCGCACGTGACCACGTGGGCGCCCGGCGCGCTGGCGCCACGGCCGGGCGCGGCGACGACCACCCGGATGCTCGCAGCGCAGACGAAGGCCGAGCTCACCCTTGTCCTGCGCAACGGCGAGCAACTGCTGCTGACCCTCGTGATCCCGCTCGGGCTGCTGCTGGTGCTCACGAAGGTCGACTTCGTGACCGTGCCCGACGGTCGTGACCGCGTCGGCTTCTTCGTCCCCGGCGTCATCGCGCTGGCGGTGATGTCGACGGCGTTCACCGGCCAGGCGATCGGCGTCGGCTTCGAGCGCCAGTACGGCGTGCTGAAGCGGCTCGGCGCGACGCCGCTCCCCCGGCACGTCCTGCTCGGCGCAAAGACCCTGGCGGTGCTCGTCGTCGAGCTCCTGCAGCTCGGGCTCATCTGCGCCGTCGGCCTGCTCCTCGGCTGGGACCCGGACGGGTCGGCGGCCGCGGCACTGCTGCTGGTGGCGCTCGGCACCGCGGCGTTCAGTGGTCTCGGTCTGCTGCTGGGCGGCACGCTGCGCGGGCTGACGACACTCGCCGCGGCCAACCTGCTGTGGTTCGTGCTGCTCGTGCTCGGCGGCGTGCTGTTCCCGCTGTCGCACTTCGGCGCCGCCGAGGCCGTGCTCCAGCTCCTGCCGACCGCGGCGCTCTCGGACGGCCTGCGCCAGGTGCTGCAGGGCGGTTCCGGCCTTCCGCTTTCCGACGTACTGGCCCTCGTGGTCTGGGCCGTCCTCAGCCTCGCCGCAGCAAGCCGCTTGTTCCGCTGGGAGTGACCGGTGGCCAGCGACATCCGGCCCTCTTCGCTGCCCGTGTCGACGACAGGCTCGATCAACGCCGGTGAAGGTCACCGCCTAGCCGGGGATCTGGTGACTTTTCCTGGCGTTGATCACGGGCGCGGGTCGCGCCACATCGGGGTGATGACCGGGCAGCCGGCGGGCAACGGGAACAGCGGCATCGGCACGAAGCCGTGCCGCTCGTAGAACGCGATGTTGCGCGGGTTACTGCTCTCCAGGTACGCCGGCAGACCCTCGGCGTCGCAGCGATCCAGCACCGGCGACAGCAGCGTCGGGCCGACGCCCAACCCGCGCGCCTCGGGCACGCAGCCGACCGCTTCGAGGTACCAGTGCGGCTGCTTCGGGTGGTGTTTCTCGACCCGCGTCAGCAGCCGGAGCGAGCGCCCGACGTTGGGCCCGAACGCGCGCAGCAGTCGCGGGCCGTTGCGCAGTACGTCGACTGTCGGCGCCTTCCACTGATCCGGCGGCCGCCAGATCGACGCTCCTCGGGATGCCGGGTCGAGCACCAGTTGCGCATCCGACGTGCGGTCGGCCGCTTCGGCGAAGGCGCGAAAGACCATGGTGAGCCGACGCTCGAGGTCGGACCGCCCCGCCATGAGCCAGCCAAAGACCGGGTCCGTCGTGAAGGCCCGACCCAGCACCGACCCGACGAAACGCGGATCGACCGCCGTGTCGG
The DNA here is from genome assembly GCA_016650445.1 of Frankiaceae bacterium. Taxonomy (GTDB): domain Bacteria; phylum Actinomycetota; class Actinomycetes; order Mycobacteriales; family SCTD01; genus RYN-124. The sequence goes on from JAENVS010000041.1 coordinate 54,716, forward strand.
CGGACGTCACGTCAGCCCGCCGGGATGCGGTGCGGTGTGCGGAGGCGATCCGCCACCGATCCGCACGCCTCGACGAGTGCCGGCACGAACGCCTCCGCCTTCAGCACGAGCGCCGCATGACCGCCGTTGACCTCGTGCACCGTCGCACCGGGGATCGCCGCCGCCAGGCGGTGCTGCCGGCGTACCGGAATGGTGTGGTCCTTCGTCGTGGCGACAACAGCAGTCGGAACCGCGACGTCACCGATCCACGGAGCCGAGTTGAACCGGCCGAGCTCGCGCAGCACCGCCGGCATCGACCACGCACTCGTGCTGCGGAACTCCGCGAGGCCCCAGTTGCGCGTCGACTCCCCGGGCGAGCAGGGCACCTCGGGCAGCGTGATGGCGACCCGCTCGACGCGCTTGCGCACGTACGGCGACAACGGCACCATCGCCGCGGTCATCAACGGGAAGAAGAACTTCTCCCGACGCGCACCGCGGAAGTTGCGCGCCGTCGCGCACAGCACGAGGCCCTCGACGCGATGGGGGTGCCGCTTCCACACCAGCTGCGCGACGAGCCCGCCCATCGAGTAGCCGACGGCGGTGAAGCGGTCGATGCCGAGCTCGTCGGCGAGCGCAGTGACGTCGTCAGCGCAGTCCTTGAGCCGGAACTTCTTCGACCTGATGCCGCGGCCGTGCCAACGCTGGTCGAGCACGACGACGCGGTAGTCCTGCGCGAGGACGAGGATCGACGGGAACCAGCTCAGGTAGCCGGTGCAGCCCAGGGCGTGCAGCAAGATCAGCGTCGGCGCATCGGGCGGGCCGGGGACGTCGACGACGAACGTGCGACCGCGCCCGGGCAGGTCGACCATGCGCCCGTCGGGCAGGTTGGCCGCGGGCTGCGGTGCCGAGAGCAGCCGGCTGAGGGCGCGGGCAGCTAGGGCGCGGCGGTCCACGTCACCTCCGGTCGTCACAAGCAAGCAAGCGCTTGGTTTGACAGTACGCCGAGCCCGCGGCGATCAGGTCGAGGCGCCGTCGGGCGCGCCGGTGGCAGCCGAGAGCTCGGCCAGGGCCGGTGCGAGGTGCTTCACGAGTCCGGGGAGGTCAGGCAGCGTGTCGGGGCAGGCGAGCGCTGAGAAGTTGAGCCGGTCGAGGTAGGACCAGACCGTGATGTTCAGCCCGATGCCCTCCATGATCGGGCCGACCGAGTAGAGGTCGGTGAGCCGGGCCGCGCCGACCGTCACGGGCTCGGTCGGGCCGGGGACGTTGGAGACCACGACGTTGAACGGCGCCCTGTGGTGGTCGGCACCGCCGAGACGTGAGTAGAGGCGCATGAACCCGGTGAACAGGGCCGGCGGGGTGTACTGCACCCAGTCCTCGAGCATCTTCAGACCGAGCGTCTCCTGCACCACCTTGGCCTGCGCGGTCACCTGCGCGATGGCCTGCAGCCGCTCGATGGGGTCCTTCACGTCGGTGCACAGCGACGTGAACATGTTGGACACGCGGTTGCCCGCGAGCCGAGGGATCGCGCCGGCGCGGTCCGTGCCGACCGGTATGCCGGCTGTCAACGAGCTCGACGGGTGCTCGCCCTGCTCCTCGAGCCAGGCGACCAGCGCGCCGGCCACGACGCCGAGGACGACGTCGTTGAACGTGACGCCGGTCGCCTTGCGCACCGCGCGCAGGGTGGGCAGCGACAGCGACGCGGTCGCGAAGGAGCGTCGAGCCGAGATCGAGCCGTTGAAGGACACCTTCGGGGTGTCGAGGATCGGCCGCGGAGGGATCACCGGCATGTCCCGCCTGCGCCGTACGAGATGGAGAACGCTGCGCAACGTGCGCCACAGCAGGGCCGGCAGGTGCAGGAGCTGGCGTCCCTGGTCACGCGCGGCATGCCCGACGAGCTGGCGCGGTCGCGGGGTCTCCTCCGGCTCCCACGCCGGCAGGTCGAGCGGGCGGTCGGTGTCCATGACGTTGGCGAGCAGCGCCGACGCCGCCGCTCCGTCCGCAACCGCGTGGTGGATCTTCGCGACGACGCCGATCGTGCCGTCGGCGAGCCCCTCCAGGACGGCGATCTCCCAGAGCGGCCGGCTTCGGTCGAGCCGCGTGCTGGCGAGCCTGCCGATGACCTGCTCGACCTCGCGCTGCGTCCCGGGGCTCGGCACGACGACGCGGCGAAGGTGGCGGGGCACGTCGACGGCCTCGTCCTCGACCCACACCGGGTGGTGCAGCCGGAAAGGCACGGTGCGCAGCCGACGGCGAAACGGCGGCAGCAGGTGCAGCCGCTCGGCGAGGCCGGCCGTGAAGGCCTCGTAGCTGTAGCCGCCGGGCACCCCCGAGACGTCGAGGAAGCTGACCTTCAGCGTGTGCATGTGCTGCGTCGGCGTCTCCATGTAGAGGAAGCCGGCGTCGACACCGGGGAGCCGCTCGGCCACGACGAACCCCTTCCCGCTCACCGGGACCGCGCCGCAGGAAGGCCGGTCCCTCTGCGGCATCATGCCCGGGTGACAGCCGGCGTCCAGGACGAGCGTCTGGCCGCCCTGCTGGGACGGGCCGCCCGCGAGGTCGACGCCGGCCGCCTCCCGTCCTGCCAGCTGGCCGTCGCCCGCAAGGGAGAGCTCCTCAACGTCACCACGCTCGGCGCCGCGACCGACGACAGCCGATACCTGACGTTCTCGGTCACGAAGTCACTCGTGGCGGCTGCGGTGTGGGTAGCCATCGCCGACGAGGCACTGGGCCCCGCGACCCGGGTGTGCGAGCACGTGCCGTCGTTCGCGCGGCCCGGCTTCGACGCGGTCACGCTCGAGCACCTGCTCACCCACACGGCCGGCTTCCCGCGCGCACCCCTGCCGCCCCTGGAAGGCGCAACGTCGCAGGGCCGGGCGGCGTGGTTCGAGAAGTGGCGCCTGGAGTGGGAGCCGGGGACGCGCACGGAGTACTCCCCCACGGCCGGCCACTGGGTGGTGGCCGAGCTGCTGGAGCAGGCCACCGGCACGGACTACCGGACATTCGTCGCGGAACGGGTGCTGGCTCCGCTCGGCCTGCACCGGCTGCGTCTCGGCGTACCGATCGAGGACCAGCGCGACGTCGTCGACACCGTCGGCGTCGGCGCTGACGAAGAGGCCGATGACCGTGCCCCCGTCGTCGTGACACTGAGCGGCCTGCTGGAGATGGACCGCCCCGACGTACGTGCCGTCGGTGTGCCGGGGGCCGGCGCCGTCTCGACGGCGGCCGACATCGCGCTGCTGTATCAGGCCTTCCTGCACAACCCGGGTGGGCTGTGGGACCCCGCGGTCCTGGCGGATGCGACTGGTCGGATCCGCAACGCCCTGCCGGACCCGTGGACGAAGGTGGCCGCGAACCGGTCGCTCGGGCTCGTCATCGCGGGTGACGACGGCAACGCGGCGATGCGCGACGCCCTGGGTCGCAGCGTCGGTCCGCGGGCGTTCGGCGCGTCCGGTGCGAGCGGTCAGGTGGCGTGGGCCGACCCCGAGAGCGGGCTGTCGTTCTGCTACCTCACCAACGGGCTGGAGGCCGACCAGGTGCGGTCTTTCATGCGGTCGTCGTCGATGTCCACTTTGGCCGGGCGGTTGCTTCTAGAGTCCGCTTCATGACCGACAACCCGGCGGCCTTCAACCTGGCCGACCTCTACGAGGCGGTCGCCGACGCCGCCCCCGACCGCGAGGTGCTGGTCTGCGGCGATCGGCGCCTCACGCACCGCCAGCTCGAGGAGCGCGCCAACCGGCTGGCCAACGCGCTCGCGTCCCGCGGCGTCGGCGCGGGCGACACCGTCGGACTGCAGCTGGCCAACGGCACGGAGTACGTCGAGGGCATGCTCGCCGCGTTCAAGCTGCGGGCGATCCCGGTCAACATCAACTACCGGTACGTCGAGCGCGAGCTGCGCTACCTCTACGAGGACTCCGGCATCGTCGCCCTCATCCATCACCGGGGGTTCGGCGATCGCGTCGCGCATTCGCTCGACCAACCGCTGAAGGCGTTGCTGACGGTGGACGACGGCAGCGACACCCCTCTGCCCGAGAACGCAGAGCCGTACGACGACGTCCTTGCCGCCGCCGGTCCCGACCGCCCGGTCGTCGACGGCCGCTCGAGCGACGACCTCTACCTGATCTACACCGGCGGCACGACGGGCATGCCCAAGGGCGTCGTCTGGCGGCACGAGGACATCTTCAAGTCGGCGATGGGTGGCGGCGACCTGACGCAGGGCGGCGACTACGTCAGCGGTCCGAAGGAGCTCGCGGAGCGGCTCCCGGAGAACGGCATCGTCGCCCTCGCGGGCCCGCCGCTGATGCACGCCGCGGCGCACTGGCTGACGTTCCACCAGCTCTTCACCGGCGGCACGGTGGTCCTGATGCCGCTCGGTCGCTTCGACCCGGCCGAGGTGTGGGACACCATCGCCCGCGAGCGGGTGTTCAACATCGTGCTCGTCGGCGACGCGATGGTGAAGCCGCTGCTCGACGAGATCGAGCAGTACCCCGACGCGCACAACACCGACGGCTTGTGGGTCGTCGCGTCCAGCGGCGCACCGCTGTCGCAGCACACCAAGGACCGCCTCAACGTGCTGCTCCCCGGCCGGATGCTCGTCGACTCGCTCGGCTCGTCCGAGACCGGGGTCCTCGGCGCGAAGGGCGGCCAGGGCGGCGCGACGTTCCAGCTCAACGAGCACACGTCGGTGCTCGACGCAGACGGTCACAAGCTGTCGCCGGGTGACGGCCGCACCGGTCGCGTCGCGCGTCGAGGCCACGTGCCGCTGCGCTACCACAACGACCCCGAGAAGAGCGCGGCGACGTTCGTCGAGGTCGACGGCGAGCGGTGGGCGCTGACCGGTGACGAGGCCATGCTCGAGAGCGACGGGACGGTGAAGATGCTCGGTCGCGGGTCGCAGTGCATCAACACCGGTGGGGAGAAGGTCTACCCCGAGGAGGTCGAGGAGCCGATCAAGGCGCACGACGCTGTCGACGACGCGCTCGTCGTCGGCGTGCCCGACGAGCGCTGGGGAGAGCGGGTCGTCGCCGTCGTACAGACTGTTCCTGGTTCGACGCTCGACCTCGCCGCGCTGCAGGAGCACGTGCGGTCGTCGGTCGCCGGCTACAAGATCCCGCGCGACCTCGTCCTCGTCGACAAGGTCGTCCGTTCGCCCGCCGGGAAGGCCGACTACCGCTGGGCCAAGGAGCACGCAATCAGCTCATTGAAGGTGACGTGATGGACCAGCTCTCGGCGATGGACGCGTCGTTCCTCTACATCGAGGCCCCGACCGTCCCGCAGCACGTCCTCGGGGTCATGCTCTTCGACGCGGCTGGGTCGGAGGGTCGCTTCTCGTACGAGGGGTTCCGCGAGGTGCTCGAGGAGCGCATCCACCTGCTGCCGGCGTTCGAGCGCCGCCTCGTGCAGGTGCCGCTGCACATGGACCACCCGTACTGGATCCACGACCCCGACGTCGACCTCGACGCGCACCTGCACCGCGCGACGCTGCGCGGCCCCGGCGACCTGCACACGCTCGGAGAGCTCGTCGGCGAGATCGGCGCGGAGCTGCTCGACCGCAGCCGGCCGCTGTGGGAGCTGTGGCTCGTCGACGGGCTGGCGACCGGCCAGGTCGCACTCGTCGCGAAGATGCACCACTCGACCCTGTACGGCGCAGCCGGGGCCGACATGATGGCCCACCTGCTCGACTTCGGTCCGGAGGGCCGGGAGATCGAGCCCCCGCCGCCGGCCCGTGAGGAGAGCGAGCCGTCGATGATGTCGCTCGTCGCGCGCGCCGCCTTCAACACCGCACGCCGCCCGGTGCGCGGCGCGCAGGCGCTGGTCGGGTCGACCAAACGACTCGGTCAGATGGGCGGCATGGTGGGCCGTGCGATCACCAAGAGCTCGCCGGTCACGCTGCCGTTCATGGCGCCGAAGGTCGCCTACATCAACGGCCGGCTGACCGAGCGTCGTGAGGCCGCCTTCACCCGCGTCGACTTCGCCGACATCAAGGCGGTCAAGGAGGCGTTCGGCACCAAGGTCAACGACGTCGTTCTCGCCGCCGTCACGCAGTCACTGCGGAGCTACCTGGTCAAACGCGATGCGCTGCCGAAGAAGCCACTGGTGGCGAGCGTGCCGATGAACATCGGTGCCGGCGCGGTCGAGGGCACCGACAAGATCTCCGCGCTGCTCGTGCCGCTCCCTGTCCTGACCGAGGACGCCGTCCAGCAGCTGCGCGAGGTGGCGGAGTTCAGCCGCAACAGCAAGGGGATGATCGACGCCCTCGGCACCGACTCCATCAGCGACGTGGCCGAGCTCGTGCCGCCGCTGCTGGTGCTCGGCGGGTCACGGCTGTACGACGGCCTCGGCCTGTCCCGGCTGCACCCGCCGCTGCAGAGCCTCGTCGTCTCGAACATGCCCGGGCCGCCCATACCGCTCTACTGCGCCGGCGCGCAGGTCGACGCCGTCTACCCCTTCGGGCCGCTGCTTCCCGGAGCGGGGCTCAACATCACGGTGCTGTCCAACATGGGCAACCTCGACGTCGGTCTGCTCGGCTGCCCCGACCTCGTGCCCGACCTGTGGGAGATCGCCGACGGCTTCCCGGCGGCGGTGGCCGAGCTTCTCGCCGCCGCCCGCGCGCTGTAGCTGTCCTGGTCAGAGGGCGGCGAGCTCGGAGACGAGCCAGCGGCCGTCCACGCGGGTCATCGTCAACCGGACCCGGCTCTGGTCGATGCGCGTCGTCGGCGTCTTCTCGCCTGGCACCTGCTTCACGGTCGCCTGGTCGACGAACAGCAGCACCACGACGCGATCGCGCCGTGTGTCGATCGCCGCTGCCGACCCGACGGTCGCCTGGACGATCGCCTTGAGCTGCTTCGACTGCGGGAGCAAGGTCTTCGCCGTCTTGTCGTACTCCGTGCGGAAGGCACCCGTGGTCGAGGCTCTCGCTCGCCGGATCGACGCCTCGACCGACCGGTAGTCGTAGCCGAGGATGTCGCTCGCGGCGGCCCGCGCCGCGCTGATGGCCGCCGTCCGCGCGCTCTCTGTGGCCTCCCGACCCTGGCGCTGCAGCAGGAGCCCACCCAGGACTGCGGCGGCCACGACGCAGAGCACGAGAAGCACCACCGTGACCTGACGGCCCGTCGCAGCCGACGGCGGCTTGGCCGGGCGAGCGGCGGCGCGTCCGGCGCGATGCCGGCCGCGTGTCGTCTCCGTCACTGCGGAAGCCCGGCGAACGCGACCGTGCTGACCAGCCAGCGCCCACCGACCTTCACGAGCCGCATGTCCATGCGGTAGTGCTTGACGACGCCGGTATCACCCGACGCGGTGTTGCTCACGGTCGCGTCGACCGCGATCAGCGCGTCGACCGTGCTGCCCTGTTGCGACTTCACGCCGGCCGCGAGAACGCGCCCCACCGACACCGACTTCTCCTGGCGCAGGACGCCCGGGAACGACTTCGCCTGCGTCTCGAACTGCGTCTTCAGCGTGCCGGTCGACGCGGCGATGATGCGCGCCAGGTCTCGCTCGGCAGTCACGTGACTGATGGTCGTCAGGTTGACGGCCTGCTGCCGGGCCGCCTGCAGCGCGGCCTGTCGCTCGTCGGCCCGCGCGTCCGCGGTGCGGTCGTCGAGGACGGTGAGGACGATCCCGACCAGCAACCCGCACAGCACGAGCGCCAGCAGGACCGGGAGGGCACGGCGGCGACGCGACCGCGGGGCCTCGACCGGCGCCTCGCCCCATCCGGGATCGGTCAGCTCAGCGGTCCCAGGATCAGGGCGCTCCACGACATGTCCTTCCAAGGGCCGGAGGCGGCCTGGCCGCCCGTCGACGCTAACAGGTAGGACCCGCCGGACGTCGTCGTCAGCACCGCCGCCGGATCCGCCGGCGTGCCCGGCGGCGTCGGCTCCGGCGACTGCTTGGGCAGGCCGGCGTTGCTCATGTACGCCGGGTCGTCACCGAGGCGCTTGCCGTTGGGCTGCGGCGCCTGCCGCGAGCCTCGCGGACCGACCGAGGAGTCCGTCGCCTCCTTGCAGAAGGAGTTGTAGCGAATCGGCGGGTACGCCAGCTCGGTCGGCAGTCGCCGCTTCGACGGGTCGATGTAGCCCTTCACGCACGGGGGCGTCTCGTACGACGGCGGCACCGGTACGCCGAAGCGCGTCGTGCCATTCCCTGGAAACAGGCCATACGACGTTGCGACGATGTAGGGGTAGATGATCAGCACCTGGCGGATGGCAGGGATCCGCACGGCTGCGACTTGCCCGACCGATACGAGGTTGCCCAAGGTGATGGGCAGCGTGGCGTCGAGACTGTGGTCCAGCGCCGTGACCTCGGCGGCGGCGCTGACGCCGCTGTCGAGCAGCTTGCGCAGATCGCCATCGGCACCGCGCAGGGCTGACGTGAACGACGCGAGGCTCCGCGAGAAGGCGACGGTGTCGTTGCTCAGGTCGTTCTGCGTGTCGAGCACCCGCTGCGCGTCCTCGAGCAGCGTGATCGTCTCCGCCACCCGCTCGTTGCCGGTGCCGACCAGGCTTCCGGTGGCGTCGAGCAGCCGCTGCAGCGCCGGGCCGGTGTTGGCGAAGCCGGTGCCGAGCTCGTCGACGAGGGTCCTCAGGTCCTCCTTGGGCACGCTGTTCACGAGCCGGTCGAGGTTGACGAGCAGGGTGGCGGTCGAGACGGGCAGCTCGGTGCTCGCCGCCGGGATGACGCTGTCCTCGCCCAGGTAGGGGCCGTCGTCGGTCTGCGGCTGCAGGTCGATGTACTGCTCACCCAGCGCAGACCCGTTGCCGATCACGGCACGGACATCGGCGGGCACGCGCGGCTCGGAGTTGAGGTCGAGCTCGACCCGGATGCCCTTGTCGCGCAGGGTGATCTCCCCGACGCGACCGATCTCGATGCCGCGGTAGGTGACGCTCGCACTCGGGAAGATGCCCCCCGAGTCGGTGAGGTCGACGTACGCCGTGTAGCTCTGGCCGAGCAGCGTGCGACCAAGGCCGATGTAGTGGATCAGCGTGTACGAGACACCGAAGAGGGTGACCAGCGCAAACGCCGCCAGCTTGAGCCACACGGTGCGGCCGATCACCGGAGCACCCCCAGGAGCATGTCGTCGACGGTGCTGCCGCGCAGCCATCGGGACGACAGGGGTGGGATCGCGGGCAACCCCGGCACCCTGGGCACGGCCGAGGCGGCCGGCGTCGGCGTACCAGCACTCGGAGCCTGAGCCCCGGGTGTGGGCAGCGGAACCGGAAGCCCACCGCCGAAGGTGTTCGTCAGCGACGCCGACGAGATGTCAACCGTGAGCGCCAGGTTGCCGTAGTCGCCGAAGTAGCCCTTCTCCACGCCGTCAGCGGTCGGGTAGGTGATGATCGCCTCGAGCGACTTCGGGATGACGTTGCCGACCTCGGCGAGCTTGGTCAGCGTGGGCTGCAGCGCCTTGAGGTTGGCCACCAGGTCCTTGCGGGTGCCGTTGATGACCCGCGTCGCGACATCGCCGAGCCGGTCGATCGACACGAGCAGCGCGGTCAGCTGGTCGCGGTCGTCGGCCAGGATGCGCAACGCGCCCGGCAGTGTGTCGACCGCCTTGGTCAGCACCGTCTCCTGAGACCGGACGGTCGCGGCCAGGCCGTCGATGCGCTCGATCGCCTGCACGATGTCTGTGCGCTGCGCGTCGAGCCCGCCGATGAAGGCGTCGAGCTTCACGAGCAGGTCGCGCGCGGTCGTCTCGCGACCGTCGAGGGCGGTGCTGAGCTCCTTGGCGATGGTGTTGACCTGTGCGAGACCGCCACCGCTCAGCAGCAGCGACAGTGCGCCGAGCACCTCCTCGACCGTGGCGTCGGTGTCCGTGCTGGCCAACGCGATGACGTCGCCGTCTCCGAGCGTCCCCCGGGCCGGCTCGGTAGTCGGCGCGTGGATCTCCACGAACTTCTCACCCAGCAGGCTCGTCTGAGAGACCCGGGCGACGGCGTTCGCGGGCAGCCGCACGGAGTCGAGGAGCTGGCAGACGACGACTGCGTGCCGGTTCTCCAGCGCCACCCGCTTCACGTGGCCGACGGTGGCGTCGTTGACCTTCACCGCGGAGTAGGGCACCAGGTCGAGGGCGTCGGCGAACTGCACCGAGACCGTGAAGGTGTGGTCGCCCTTGGCCACCGCGCCCGGAAGCGGCAGGTCGTAGATGCTCCCGCAGCCGGAAAGCGTGACCGTGACGAGGAGCGCGGCCACCAGCCGCCGGGCCCTCATCGCGCCGCACCGTTCGGAGGAGGCAGCGGCAGGTCGTTCAGTGGAGCGAGCGCAGCGAGGCACTCCTTCGCGGGTACGCCGGCGCCGCCGACCAGCTGGCAGATGAACAGGGCGGGGTTGTCCTGCCGGTCGTTGTTGTCGAAGCGGGCGTTGTAGGTGCGTGCCGACGGCGTGTACATGTGCGGGTAGTTGCCCACGCCGACAGCCCCGATGTCGGCGATGCGACCGAGCAGCACTCGCTGCCGAGCCAGGATCGTCGTCACCCGGGAGAGCTGCGCGAGGTCGCTCGCCAGTGCGTCGCGGTGCTCCCGGACGAACGTCCCGACGACGTCGAGCGCGGTGCCCAGCTCCTTCACCGCCGACGCGAAGGCGTCGCGCTCGCCGGCGAGCTGTGCCGACACGTCCGCGAGCCGGGTGGTGAACTCGCGGGTGTCGGCGTCGTGCTGCCCCAGCTGCGTGGTGAACAGCTGGAGGTTCTGGATCGTGTCGAACAGCGCGTCCTTGTTGCGGTCCAGCGTCGTCATGACGTCGGAGACCCCGGTCAGGGTCTTGTTCAGAGCCGCGCCGTTGCCCCGGAGGTTGTCTGCGCCGACGGCGACAGCACGGCTCACGGCACCGTCACGGTTCGCGCCGTTCGGCCCGAGTGCCTCCGACAGCCGGCTCAGGTTCTTGTTGAACTCGTCGAGCTCGATCGGCACGGCGGTGCGAGCGATCGGGATCACCGCGCCGTCCTCGAGCACGGGGCCGGACTCATACACGGGCGCCAGCTGCAGCGCCCGGTCCGCGACCAGCGTCGGCTCGACGAACACGGCGAATGCCTCTGCCGGGATGCGCTGCTTCGCGTCGTACTCGAAGTCGACGCGGACCTGCCGTCCCTCGGGCTGCACCCGGGTGATGCGGCCGATCTTGACACCCAGGACCGAGACATCGCTCTGCGCGTAGACGTGCACGGCCTTCGGGAAGTACGCCGTCGCGGTCTTCATCTCGGGGCCGCCGCGGACCAGGCTGACCAGGCCGAGCAACAGGGCCAGGCCGACGACGGCAGCGAGCACCTTGAAGGGGCGACCGCTGAGCAGCCCCGGCTTGGCCCTCATCGCAGGGCCTCCGTCGCGGCACCGACACCGAGCAGGTCGGCGAAGGTCTTGGGCACCGTCACGGCGCCGCCCGGGGGAACGGTGACCGGGTTGGTCGCGTTGATTGCCGTGCCGTCGAACCACGGGCCGGCGCCGGTGGCGTCGACCTCCCCGCGGACGAAGACGTAGAGGCCGGTGATGACGTCGTCGAGGTTCTTCTGGTTGCGGTCGAGGATGTCGACGACGCCGTGCAGGTGCTTCAACATCGGCCCGAGCGTCTTCTCGTTGTCGCGGACCAGGCCAACCAGCTCCCGGCTGAGCTCCATCGTGTTCTGGAGCAGCTCCGCGATGACCTGCCGGCGCGCGCTGATCATCTGCATCAGGTCGCTGCCGTCGCTGAACAGGGTGGTGAACTGCTCGCGCCGGTCGGCCAGCACCCCGGTGAAGGACGAGGCGTGCCGGAGCAGCTCACCGAGCTCGGCGTCACGGGATGCGATGGTCTGCGAGAGGCGGCTGAGCCCGTCGAGCATGCCCCGCACGGCGGGCGAGGTCCCCTTGAACGTCGTCGCCATCGTGTCGAAGGCCGACGCCAGCTGCTCGACGTCGATCTCCCCTGCGGTGCGCGTCAGGTCCTGGAAGGCAGGCGTCACGTCGTACGGCGAGGTGGTCTGCGCGAGCGGCAGCTCGCGGTCGCGCGGCCACTCCCCCTGTCCCTTGGGCTCCAGCGAGAGGTACTTGTTGCCCAGCAGCGTGAAGATCTGGATGCTCGCGGTCGTCTGGAGTCCCAGGTGGACGGCCTCGTCCTTGATCTTGAACTCCACCCGAACGTGGTTGCCGGCCAGCTCCACCGCATCGACCTGGCCGACGCTGATCCCGCCGACGCGCACGGCGTCACCGACCCGAAGGCCCGCGGCCTCGGCGAACGCGGCCGAGTAGGTCTTGCCCGAGACGAACGAGATCTTGCCGATGTTGAACGACATGTACATCGCGAACAGCATGACCAGGATGAACGCGATGCCGATGGGCAGCGGGTTGCGGGACCGGAAGCTGTCGAAGTCCTTGGGGAGCAGCCTCATTTCGTGCACCGCTCGGTCTCGTTGTAGTGCCACTCCGTGTGCGTGCCGTCGGGGAGGATGAAGTTGGCGGCGCAGACGTAGAAGTTCAAGAACGCGCCGTAGCTCGCCTCCGGGGTGGAGACCTGGAGCTTGGCCGGCGTCGCGGTGAGGAAGTGCTCGAGCATCTTTCGGCTCGCGGGCTCGTCGAGGCCGGCGGCGAGGATGCCCAGCTGCTTGATGTCCTCCCGCAGCGACGGCCGCACCTCCTTCAGCAGGGATGCCGTTGTCCCCGCCAGCTCGTTGATGCCGACCAGCGACTCCCCGATCGCGACCCGGTCGGCAGACAGGCCGCTGATGAAGTCCTGCAGGTTGGTGATGAGCTCGGTGAGCTGCTTGTCACGGCTGTCGAGGGGACCCAGAGCACCGTTGAGGTTGGTGATCACCTGGCCGATCAGCGCGTCGCGGTCGGCGAGCGCCCCGCTGAGCGAGGCCACCCGCGAGAAGAGCGACTCGACGGTGCTGCCCTCGCCCTGCAGCACCTTCACCAGCTCGAACGACAGCGTGTTGATGTCGGCCGGCTCGAGACCGGCCAGCAGCGGCCGGAAGCCGTTGAACAGCGTGTTCAGGTTGAGCGCGGGTGTGGTCCGCGACTCGGGGATCACCTCGTTGGTCCTGAGCTCGCGCCCGCCACCTGGTCCGTCAACGAGGGCGAGGTAGCGCTGACCGATCAGGTTGCGGTAGCGGATGATCGCCGTGGTGCTCGTCGTGAGCGGGACCTTGCGGTCGACGCCGAAGGTCACCATCGCCTTCACACCATCGTGCAGCCGCACCGACGTGATGCTGCCGACCCGCACTCCGGCCAGCCTGACCTCGTCACCGTCGTTGAGGTTGACGGCGTCGACGAAGACGGCGCGGTAGGGCGTTGTCTCGCGGGTGTCGCGGTTGGCGATCGTGTTGGCCAGCAGCGCGGTCGCCATGAGCGTGAGCACCGTGAACAGCGCCATCTTCACCGTGGCGCGCATCGTGCTCATGACAGGTCCACCGTGGCGCCGCGGCCCATCGGACCGAACAGGAGCGTCGCGAGATCAGGCACCTGGGTCGACGGGATGCCGAGCACCGGGCCGAGCAGGGACGACATCGCCTCGGTCTCCTCGGCGGTCCCGGCCGCGCCCATGCCGGGGCTGTAGCCGGTGGGCAGCGGGGCAGCAGCCGTGCTGCGCGCGCCGACCGGCGCCGGCGCGAACCGAGGGTCGTCCTCCGTGCCGTCCAGGAACTGGATGCGTGGCTGCGACAGGGGCGGGTTGGGCAGCCCGTAGCAGTTGGGCCCGCGGGTGTCCTTGAACTCCGGCAGGTCCAGCGGGTAGGTGTACGACGGGAACGACGGGACGAACTCGATGACGACCGCAGCCGACTTGTTCTTGCGGTCGCTGCCGGGGAGCTTGTCCGGCAGCGCCGAATGGATCCGCGGGACGAGTCCCGCGTAGCCGCGGAAGAAGCAGGGGTACTCCGGCGAGTACCGGGCCAGCAGCTCAAGCACGCCGCGGTTGACCTTGTTGACCCGCACGATGTTGACCTCGTTGCGGGCGAACAGGTCACGCGTGGCGTCGGCCGCGCCGGCTACGTCGCCGAGGAACGCGGCCAGCTGCTGCTCGCGCTGCACGACCGTCGTTGCCGTGACGGTCAGGTCACTGAGCACCTGCATGAGCGGTCCCGCGGCCTCCTCGTAGGTCCGGGCCACGCCGACGACGGCCCGCAGGTCGTGCTGCAGGGCGGGCAGGTGCGGGTTGACCTGCCGGAAGTAGGCGTCGAGCTGGTCGATCGTCCGGCCGAGCTGCTCGCCACGTCCTGAGACCGCGGTCGCCAGCGCGGTGAGGGTCATGTTCAGCTGGCCCGGCTTGACGGTGCGCAGCAGCGGCAGCAGGTCGTTGAGCGCCTGGTTGATCTCCAGCGTCGGGGTCGTGCGGTCCTCGGGGATCACGGCGCCGTCGGCGAGCGTGTGCGCCGACGGCGTCTCCGGGATCAGCAGGTCGATGTACTTCTCGCCGAAGATGGTCTTGGGGATCAGTCGCGCGGTGACGTTGTCGGGCAGCCGCTCTGCCTTCTTCGGGTCGAGGTGCAGCGTGATCGTCGCGCCGTCGCCGTCGGACGTGATGCTCTTGACGCTGCCCACGATGAGCCCGCGCACCTTGACGTCGGACCCTTCGAGCAGCTGGAGCCCGGCCCGCGGGATGTGCAGCGTGACGGTCGAGACAGGCGTGAAGGCCTGGTTGAAGTAGGCCATGCACAGCGCCACGAACGCCGCCACCACGGCGAGCATGGCGACGCCGTACAGCTGGTAGCGGGAGAACCTCATCCGGCGATCCGCACTGAGACGCTGGTGCCGTAGAGCGCGAGGTCGAGCAGCAGCCCGACGGCGACGACGGTGGTGATGGCGAACCGGACGGCCCGTCCGACGGCGACGCCGACACCGGCCGGGCCGCCCTTCGCGGTGTAGCCGTAGTAGCAGTGGGTCAGGATGATGATCACCGCGAACACCATCACCTTGCCGAACGAGATGAAGATGTCTCGGTGTGGCAGGAACTGCATGAAGTAGTGGTCATACGTGCCGGCGGACTGGCCGAACAGCTTCGTCGTGATGAGGCGGGTGGAGAAGTACGACGCCAAGAGGCCCATCACGTACAGCGGGATGACGGCGACGAAGCCGGCGATCAGCCGGGTCGTCACCAGGAACGGGATCGACGGCACGGCGAGGGTCTCGAGCGCGTCGATCTCCTCGCTCACCCGCATCGCGCCGAGCTGCGCGGTGAAGCCGCAGCCCACGGTCGCGGACAGGGCGATCGCGGCGATGATCGGGGCGATCTCGCGGGTGTTGAAGTACGCCGAGATGAAGCCGGTATAGACCGCCGCGCCGAGCGAGTTGAGCGACTGGTAGCCCTGCTGCCCGACCTCGAGCCCGGTGAAGAACGTCATGAAGACGACGATCACGACGGTGCCGCCGATGACCGCCAGCGCACCGCTGCCGAAGGCCACCTCCGCGAGCAGCCGGAGCACCTCCTTGCGGTAGCGCGTGACCACGCGCGGCGAGCCGACGGCCGCCTCGACGTAGAAGGCGCTCTGCTTGCCGAGGTCCTCGAGAGCGTCGAGCCCGCGCTGCGCGGCGTCGCGCGACACCCGCAGGGGAGCGCGCAGCCGCACCTCGGGGTCGGTGGCCATCAGAGGCCCTTCGGCGGCACGAGCTCGTGGTAGAGCGAGGTGGCGAAGAAGTTGATGGCGAACAGCAGCATGAACGTGAACACGACCGACTGGTTCACGGCGTCACCGACGCCCTTGGGCCCGCCCTTGGCCGTGAGGCCCTTGTAGCAGGCCATCAGCCCCGCGACGAGCCCGAAGACGAGCGCCTTCGCCTCCGCCTGGTAGATGTCGGGCAGCTGCGCGAGCGCCGTGAACGACTCGAAGTAGGGACCTGGCGTGCCGCCTTGGACGATGACGCTGAAGAAGTAGCCGCCGGCCACGCCGACGACCGACACGAGGCCGTTGAGCAGCATCGACACGACCATGCAGGCGAGCACGCGCGGAACGACCAGGCGGTGCAGCGGGTCGATGCCGAGCACCTCCATGGCGTCGATCTCGTCACGGATCTTGCGGGCGCCCAGGTCGGCGCAGACGGCCGAGCCGGCTGCCCCGGCGATGATGAGGGCGGTCACGATCGGTCCGGCCTCACGCACGATCGCGATCACCGACGCGCCGCCGTTGAGCGACACGGCACCGAGCTGGCGGATGAGCGCACCGGTCTGCAGGGCGATGATCGCGCCGAACGGGATCGCCACCAGGCACGCGGGCAGGATCGAGACACTTGCCACGAACCAGCACTGCTGCAGGAACTCGCGCCACTGGAACGGCCGCCGGAACACGGCCCGGCCGGTGTCCAGGGACATCGCCACGAACGTGCCGGTCTCGCGGAAGAGCGCGACCGGTGTGAACGCCATAAGGCGCTGAAACTAGCCCCACCCGTGTGACGTGGGCCACTACCGGGTCTCAGTCACCGAGAGGGCGGGCGCTCCGCCTCACGGGCCAGCCGGGTCGCGAACCCGCCGACCAGAGCGCGGAAGATCTTGGTGAGCCCGCCCGCCAGGCCCGGGACGCCGCTTTCCACGACACCCGACCAGACGATGTGGGTGCCGCCCTCGGGCTGCGCCAGCAGGTCGACGGAGGCGCGGTAGTGGTGCAGCTTCTCGCCGGAGCGCAGCACGTAGGCGAGCCGGTGCGGCGGGTCGTGCTCGACGATCTCCTCCCGGCTGCTCAGCGGGCCGAGGCCGAGCCGGCGTACCGCTCCGACCCCGCCGGGGGGGCCGTCGCTCGCCCAGCTGGACCGGGGCACCGCGGGGCCGGCCCACTCCTGCCAGCGGCCGCCGTCGGCGAGCACCGCGAACACGGTGTCGGGGTCGGCTGCAGAGTGGCTCTCCACCACGAAGGACCGCCTCATGCGTCGTAGCTGACCTTCACGACGTCGGACAGCGGCAGCGACTGGCAGGCCAGGATCCAGCCCTCGTCGAGGTCCTGCTGCTCCAGCACGTTGTTCTTGATCATGGTGACCTCCCCCTCCAGCAGCTTGCACGCACAGGCGCTGCAGTCGCCCTGCCGGCACGAGTAGGGCGCGTCCAGCCCCTTCGCGAGAAGCAGGTCGAGCAGCTTGGACTGCTGCGGCCAGGTGAGCTCCTTCGCGTCGCCGTCGAGCTCGACGTGCACGGTGCTGGTCGGGCCGCCGTCGTCGACGACCTCGACGGGGGCACCCCACGTCGTACCGCTGAGGGACACGAACTTCTCGATGTGCACGAGCGGACGAGGTACGCCGAGGTCACGCAGCGCCACGTTGACCGCCTCCATGTACGGACCCGGACCGCAGATGAACGACTCGCGCCCGTCGACGTACGGGCGAACGAGCTCGGCGAGCTGCACGGACGACGGAAGCCCCTGCACCGACTCCAGCCAGTGGTGCACGACGAGCCGGTCGGGGTGCGTCCGGGACAGCTCGGCGAGCTCGAGGCCGAAGATCACCGACGCCTCGTCGCGATTGGCGTAGACGAGCGCGAGCGTGCCGCGGCCGCGCTTCAGGGCGCTCTTGATGATCGAGATGACCGGCGTGATGCCGCTGCCGCCGGCGAACAGCAGCAGGTCGGCGCCGAGGTCGCGGGGGGTGAAGTGACCGGCCGGCGGCAGCACCTCCACCGTCGTACCGGGAGTGATGTTGTCGCAGACCCAGTTCGAGCCGTAGCCATCGACCGTGCGCTTGACCGTGACCTTGAGCAGGTCATCGACGTCCGGTGAGCTCGACAGGGAGTAGCAGCGTGCCGTCGGCTCGCGGTCGCTCGGGATGCGCAGCGTCAGGAACTGGCCCGGCTTGTAGGGCATCGGCGAACCCTCGAAGACCAGCGAGTGCGCGTCACCCGTCTCCTTGACGACGTCCTTGACGACCAGCTCGCGGGGAGCGTGGTCGCTCACGTGATGGTCACCCTGCCGTCGGCGACTGCCTCGTCGATGGACGCCGTCAGCGACTCGCACTTCGGGACGAGCGCGGGGTGCAGGCCGGCGGCGCGGCGCTCGGCGAGCTCGGTGCAGGTCGCCGCCGAGTCGCCCCGCCACTGCACGCTGGTCTGGGCAGCGCTGTTCTTGCGGACGAGCACGGTCGTCGCACACCGCCGGCAGGCGACTTCGGTCGCCTCGCTCCCGGGCGCGATGTCGCGCTCATCGACCCGCATCACCCGAGCCGCATCAGACAGCGGGAGCCGGCATCGCGCTGGGCAGCGGCTTGCCGGCCGCCTTCAGCGCGACGAGCTGCTCCTGCCAAGCCGTGACGGCCTTGGTCGCGTCGACCTCGAACTCGAACCGCTCGACCATCTCCGGGAGGATCTCGTCGACGTCGACGTAGAACTGCTCGTACCAGCGGCGCAACTGGTAGACCGGGCCATCGGCCTCGCACAGCAGCGGGTTCTCGATCCGCGTCTTGTGCTGCCAGATCTTCACGTCCTCGAGGAAGCCGGCGCCGATCAGCTTGGTCATCTTGCGCGCGACCTTGGCCATCGTCTCGTCGTCGAGGCCGGGGATCCGCTTCACGATCATCCCGTACATCAGCACGAAGCTCGACGGGCTCACCGGGTAGTGGCAGGTGATGAGGATCGACTCGATCGTCATCTCGCCGTAGTTGTCCCAGAGCTTGTCCACGAGGTACGACGGGCCGTAGTACGTCGCCTCGCTCTGCGTCGTCTGGCCTTCGTACTGCCCGATCGCAATGGGCGCACCGGTCGCAGCGTGCTCCGGCGTCGTACCGGCGTAGTACTGCGTGCACAACGGGCCCTCGAAGACGTTCTTGAAGTACGTCGGCAACCCCTTGTGGATGTAGTAGAAGTGCGCCATGTCGACCATGTTGTCGACGACCTCGCGGCAGTGGATCCCGTTGACGGGGACGACGTCCCACGTCCAGTCGGTCCACTCACCGGACGCGTAGCCCGCGAACTCCGGGATCGTCACGTCGTCCGGCGGCGGGTTGCCCTCGTGGTCGTTCCAGACGAACAGGTGGCCGTTGCGCTCGAGCGTCGGCCACGACTTCGTGCGGGCCCGTGGCGGGATGCGCTTTGCATACGGGATGTCGGCGCACTTGCCGTCACCGCCCCACCGCCAGCCGTGAAAGGGGCAGGCGACGTTGTCACCGTCGACCTCGCCCATCGACAGGTCGCCGCCCATGTGCCGGCAGTAGGCATCGAGGCACTTCACGGCGCCGTCGGCGCCCTGCCAGACGACGAGCTTGCCGCCGAACGCCTCCACGGCATGCGGCTTGCCGTCGGCGAACGTGCTCACGAGACCGAGGCAGTGCCAGC
The DNA here is from genome assembly GCA_016650445.1 of Frankiaceae bacterium. Lineage (GTDB taxonomy): Bacteria > Actinomycetota > Actinomycetes > Mycobacteriales > SCTD01 > RYN-124. Next base: position 73,895 of record JAENVS010000041.1, read on the forward strand.
CGCGGGCGTAGCGCTCCGGCGCGGTCCCGGCCTCGATCTGCCGGATATCGCTGGCGACTGCGGTCATGCGGTCCTCCTGGTCGAGCGATCGTCTTGATGAAGCCTCTGAACGAGCTCGGTGACAGCGGCCGCGAGAGCTTCGCGGCGCCGTGGATCGACATCGGCCAGGGCGGTCGTCAGCGTGTCGACGTGGTAGCGGTGCACCTTCTCGAGCGCTCGCCGTCCTTTGGCGGTCACGAGGTAGTGCGACACCCGGCCGTCCTTGTCGTCGGCCTGCCGGGTGACCAGGTCCTCGTTCTCAAGTGACTGGAGCACGCGACTCGCAGTCGGCTGGCTGAGGTCGAGCCCGGCAGCGAGGCGGGTGGCGCTGACGGGGCCGGTGTCCGCGACGAGCGACAGGAAGTGCAGCCCGGTGCGGCTCACCGCGACGCCGGTCGCCGCGACGGTCTGCTCGTGGAAGCGCGCCGACCCCGACAGCCGGTACAGGTCGTTGAGCGCGCTCGCGAGCTCACCCAGCCCGGAGTCCGTCACGCCGGACATGTTCCCCGATATGCATTCGGTACGCAAGTAGTTGCCGGAGGCGGGCGCTCAGACGAGGGCGGGGCCGAGGCGGGCGAGCTGGCGGCTCGCACCGCCGAGGAGCGCGTCGGTGCGCAGCGCCCACAGCAGGCGCCGGTGCACGGGGTACGTCGTGTCGGCCCCGATCCCGCCGTGCAGGTGCTGGACCGCGGTCTGCACGCGCAACCCGGCGTCGCACGCCCACCACGCCGCGACATCGACCTCGCGCCGTGCGTCACCGCCCTGCTCGAGCGCCCACACCGCCTGCCAGAGGGTCGCGCGCATCGCCTGCACGTCGCAGTAGGCATCCCCCAGCTGCTGGCTCACCGCCTGGAACGCCGCCAGCGGCCGGCCGAACTGCTCGCGCTGCGAGAGGTACGACGCCGCTTCGCGGACGCCCTCGTCGGTGTTGCCGAGCTGCCCCGCGGCGAGTCCCACCCGGGCCACGTCGCGCAGCCAATCCGCATCGCCGTCGAGTGGCTGCGCGGCTGCACCCGCCAGCTCGACGTCCGCGGCCAGCGCGTGGGTCGTCGTCTCCACCGGCGTCCGGGCCAGTCCCTGCAACGCGACCAGCGAGACGGTGTCGTCCGCCGAGACGACGACGGCGGCATCGGCCTGCATCCCCGACGGCACCGCGCCCGACCCGCCGCCGAGGTCGGCCACGAGAGTCAGTCGCGCGGTGCCGGCCGCGGCATCAGGGAGCCAGGTCCGCTGCTGCTCGTCCGTGCCGAACCGTGCAACCGCCAGCGCCGCCACGGCGTTCTCCCACAGCGGGAGGAGAGCCAGTCGCCGTCCGTGCTGCTCGAGCAGCAGGCAGATATCCGTCAGGCCGAGCCCGGCGCCGCCGTACTCCTCGGGGACGGCGATGCCGACGAGTCCGGCCGCGGCGAGCTCCGCCCACAACCGGTCATCCGACCGACGGTCGGATGCCTCGACCTCGGCCAGCCGCTCGTTCGACGTCCGGCCGCGCAGTATCTGGTCGGCCAGGCCGACCAGTGACTCCTGGTCGGGCGTCATCGGTTTCCTCTGGGCATGCCCAGGCCGGTCGTGCAGATGAGGTCGCGCAGGACCTCGTTGACCCCGCCGCCGAACGTGTTGACGATCGAGCCGCGCGTCAACCGCTCAACCCGGCCGTCGAGCGGGCCCGCATCCCGGCGCGCACCCGCGGCGCCCAGCAGCCCGAACAGCGTCCGGCACACCGCGACGTGCGTCTCCGTGCCGAAGACCTTCGCCGCCGACGCATCCGCGACGGAGACGTTGCCCTCCTCGACCGCCCCGGTGAGCTGCCAGTTGAGGAGCTTCATCGCCTCGACCTGGGCGTAGGTCCGCGCCAGATCGGCCTGCACCCACGGCTCCTCCGCGATCCCCTGCTCGACGCACCAATCGCGGACGCCGTCCCACAGCGCCTCGGTGCGGCCGGAGAACGCCGCCAGCCCGACCCGCTCGTGGTTGAGCTGCGCGGTGAGCAGCCGCCACCCCTCGTTGACCTCGCCGACGACGTTGGACAGCGGCACCCGCACACCGTCGTAGAAGGTCGTCGCCGTCGTGTTGCCACCGACCGTGTGCAACGGCGCCCACGAGAAGCCCGCGACGTCGGTCGGCACGATCACGATCGAGATGCCCTTGTGCTTCGGCGCATCCGGGTCGGTGCGCACCGCGAGCCAGATCGCGTCGGAGTGCCCGGCGCCACTCGTGTAGACCTTGTTGCCGTCGATGACCAGCTCGTCACCCTCGCGGACCGCCCGGGTACGCAACGACGCGAGATCTGTGCCGGCGCCGGGCTCCGTGTAGCCGATGGCGAAGACGCACTCGCCCGCGAGGATCCGCGGCAGGTAGTAGGCCTTCTGCTCCTGCGACCCGTAGGTCATCAGCGTCGGGCCGACCGTGTTGACGGTGACGAAGGGAAACGGCGCCCCGGCCCGCTGCACCTCGTTGAACAGCAAGAACTGCTCGTACGCCGTCGCGCCCCGCCCGCCGTACTCGACCGGCCAGCCCAGACCGAGCCAGCCGTCGCGACCCATCTGCCGGACGAGCTCGCGGAACAGCTTCGGGTTGTCGCCCTCGCCGCCGAGCTCTGCGCGCACCTCCGGCGTGAGCATCGCGGCGAAGTAGGCACGCAGCTCCGACCGGAGCGCGGCCTGCTCCGCCGTGAGCTCCATGTGCAGCACGCGCCGGACGCTACCCTCCCAAGCGCTTGCTAGGTTGCGCCCCGTGGGGATCACCAGCGACGGCCGGGTCGTTCTCGTGACGGGCGCCGGCCAGGGCATCGGCCGCGCACACGCGCTCGCCTTCGCGGCCGACGGCGCACTCGTCGTGGTCAACGACGTCGGCGCTGCGGCTGACACGGTCGTCGAGGAGATCCGGGCCGCCGGCGGGACGGCCATCGCGAGCAAGGGCGACGTCGCCGACTGGGGCTACGGCGAGCAGCTCGTGCGCGCCGCGGTCGACGAGTACGGCCGGCTGGACGCACTGGTCAACAACGCCGGGCTGGTCCGCGACCGGATGCTCGTGAACATGTCCGAGGACGAGTGGGACACCGTCCTGCGGGTCGACCTCAAGGGCCACTTCGTGCCGCTCCGACACGCCGCGGCGTACTGGCGCGATCAGCACAAGGCGGGTACGCCGGTGAAAGCGCGGGTGGTCAACACGAGCTCCGGCGCCGGCCTGCTCGGCAGCGTCGGCCAGGGCAACTACGCCGCGGCCAAGGCGGGCGTCGTCGGCATGACGCTGGTGGCGGCCGCCGAGCTCGCCCGCTACGGCATCACGGTCAACGCGATCGCCCCCGCGGCACGGACACCGATGACGGAGGCGGTGTTCGCGCAGACGATGGCCAAGCCCGAGACCGGCTTCGACCCGATGGACCCCGCCAACGTCTCCCCCCTGGTCGTCTGGCTCGCCTCCGAGGACAGTGGCGACGTGACCGGCCGCGTGTTCGAGGTGGAGGCCGGCGTCATCTCCCCCGCCGACGGCTGGCAGCACGGGCCACGCGAGGACAAGGGCGAGCGCTGGTTGCCCGAGGAGGTCGGACCCGTCGTACGACGCCTGCTCGACAAGGCCCCCTCCCCCGCCCCGGTCTACGGCGCATCGTGAGCCTCGCGGATTTCCGGGGGGAAGTGCAGGCCTGGCTGCGCGAGCGACTGGACGGCAAGTTCGCCGCGGTCGTTGGGACTGGCGGACCGGGCCGCGAGCACGAGCACGTCGAGGAGCGCAAGGCCTGGGAGCAGGAGCTCGCCCGCGGTGGCTGGGTCGGCCTCGGCTGGCCGCGCGACGCCGGCGGCCGCGGCGCCTCGATCGAGGAGCAGGTCGTCTTCTACGAGGAGTACGCCCGCGCCGGCGGTCCCGGCCGGATCAACCACCTCGGCGAGCAGCTCGCCGGGCCGACGATCGCGGCCTTCGGCACGCAGGAGCAGAAGGACCGCTTCTTGCCCGGCATCCTGCAGGGCACCGACATCTGGTGCCAGGGCTACTCCGAGCCCGGCGCCGGCAGCGACCTCGCCGCCGTCCGCACCACCGCTGTCATGCGCGAGGACGGCTGGCACATCGACGGCCAGAAGGTGTGGACGTCTCTGACGCAGTACGCCGACTGGTGCTTCGTTCTCGCGAGAAGCGACGCCGGCTCGGAGCGGCATCGCGGGCTTTCGTACCTGCTCGTGCCGATGCGCCAGCCCGGTGTCGAGGTGCGGCCGATCGTCCAGCTGACGGGCACCTCGGAGTTCAACGAGGTCTTCTTCGACGACGCCGTCACCGCGGCGGACAACGTCGTCGGCGAGCCCGGCGCCGGCTGGCGCGTCGCCATGGGCACCCTCGCCTTCGAGCGCGGCGTGTCCACACTCGGCCAGCAGGTCGGGTTCGCGCACGACCTCGACCAGGTCATCGCCGCCGCGATCTCGTCCGGCGCGGTGGAGCACGACGCGGTCAAGGACCAGATCGTCGAGGCGTGGGCCGGTCTGCAGACGCTCCGGCACAGCGCGCTGCGCACCTTGAACAATGACGCGTCGTCGAGCACCGGCGTCGAGGCCAACGTCTCCAAGCTGCTCTGGGCCAACTGGCACCAGCGGCTCGGCGAGCTGGCGATGTCCGTGCAGGGCGCCGCCGCGACCGTCGTCGACGGCGACGGCTTCTCGCCGCTGCAGACGATGTTCCTCGCCTCACGGGCCGGGACGATCTACGGCGGCTCCAACGAGGTGCAGCGCAACATCATCGCCGAGCGCTTCTGGGGCCTACCCAAGGACAGGGCATGACCGACAGCGCCGACACCGCCGAGCTGCGCAGCACCCTGCGCGGGTTCTTCGAGCAGCACGCGCCAACGCGGTCGCAGCTGGCCGACGACCCCGGGCAGTGGAAGCGACTGACCACCGAGCTCGGGCTCACTGGACTGGCTGTGCCGGAAGAGCAGGGCGGCTCGGGCGCGTCGTACGTCGAGCTCGCGGTCGTTCTCGAGGAGGCGGGACGATCGCTGCTGCGGGCGCCGCTGCTGTCCACCGCTGTGGCGGCCGTCGTCCTGGCCGACAGCGACGCGGGCGACCTCCTCCCCCCGCTCCTGGACGGGTCGATGTCGGCGGCCTTCGTCGTCGGCGACGTGACCGTCGACGGCGACCGGTTGACCGGCTCGGTCGCGCAGGTCGTCGACGCGGCTGCCGCCGGGCTGCTCCTGGTCACCGTCGGTGATGCGCTCTACGCCGTCGACGCGGCGGCCGCGACCATCCGCTCGCTCGAGGCCCTCGACCCCACCCGGCCGCTCGCCGCCGTCGAGCTCGACGGGGCGAGTGGCCGACGGGTCGGCGACGCGGCCCACGCCCTCGACCTGCTTCACGTCGCCCTGGCCGCGGAGTCCGTCGGCGCCGCCCGCGCCGTGCTCGAGATGACCGTCGCCTACCTCACGGTGCGCGAGCAGTTCGGCCGGCCGCTCGGCTCGTTCCAGGCCCTGCGCCACCGCGTCGCCGACCTCACCGTCGAGCTGGAGGCCGCGACGTCGACGGTCTGGTACGCCGCCCGCGCGGCCGCTGAGCGTGCCCCGGACCTCCCGGTCGTGGCCCCGCTCGCGAAGGCCACAGCGACCGACGCGTTCACCCACATCGCGGGCGACGCGATCCAGCTGCACGGTGGCATCGGGTTCACGTGGGAGCACGACGCGCACCTGTACTTCAAGCGGGCGTGGACCACGGCGCTGCTGCACGACGACGCGCGCACGCTTCGTCGTACCGCCTTCGACAGGGGGACGCGTGGCTGACAAGCGAATGACCGAGGAGCAGGTCGTCGCCGAGCTCCGCTCGGGGATGACCATCGGCATCGGTGGCTGGGGCTCACGCCGCAAGCCGATGTCGCTCGTCCGCGCCATCCTGCGGTCCGACCTGCGCGATCTGACGGTCGTCTCGTACGGCGGTCCCGACGTCGGGTTGCTGTGTGCGGCCGGCAAGATCCGTCGGCTCGTCTACGGCTTCGTCTCCCTCGACTCGATCCCGCTCGAGCCGCACTTCCAGGCAGCCCGCAAAGCCGGCGCCATCGAGGTCACGGAGTACGACGAGGGCATGGTCCAGTGGGGCCTGTACGCCGCGGCATCGCGACTGCCCTTCCTGCCGACCCGGGCCGGGCTGGCCTCGGATGTGCTGCGGGTGAACCCGGAGCTGAAGACGGTCACGTCGCCCTACGGCAGCGAGGAGCTGCTCGCGGTGCCGGCGATCCCCCTCGACGCTGCTCTTGTGCACCTCAACCGGGCGGACGCGCGCGGCAACGCGTCCTTCCTCGGCCCGGACCTGTACTTCGACGACCTGTTCTGCGCCGCGGCGACCAAGGCCTACGTCTCCTGTGAGCGCGTCGTCCCGACCGGTGAGCTGGGCGACCTGACCCGGTTGCGGATCCCGCGGTGGAGCGTGGCCGGCGTGGTCGAGGCACCGGGAGGTGCGCACTTCACCTCGTGCGTCCCGGACTACGACCGCGACGAGGCGTTCCAGAAGGAGTACGCCACCGCGGCGAAGGACCCGCAAGCCTGGGCAGCCTTCGCCGCGACCTACCTCGAGCTGCCGGACGAGGCGGCGTACCAAGCGGCCGTTGCCAGGAGAGCTGCTGCATGAGTGCCCGATGAATATGCCCAGCACCAGGGCTGAGGTGTGCGCGGTCGCGTGCGCGGAGGCGTGGCGCGGGGACGGCGAGATCCTGGCCAGCCCGATGGGTCTGGTCCCGAGCCTGGGCGCACGACTCGCCCGAGAGACGTTCTCGCCAGACCTGCTGCTCTCCGACGGCGAGGCGTCGTACGTCGCCGGTCCCTGGGCACTCGGTGGTCCGCCGCCCGAGACGGTGGAGGGCTGGATCCCGTACCGGGCGGTCTTCGACCTGGTCTGGAAGGGCAAGCGGCACGTGATGATGGGTGCGAGCCAGATCGATCGCTTCGGCAACCAGAACATCTCCTGCATCGGCGACTTCGCGAAGCCCAAGAACCAGCTGCTCGGCGTACGTGGAGCACCCGGCAACACCGTCAACCACCCGACCAGCTACTGGGTGCCGAAGCACTCGACGCGCGTCTTCGTCGAGCGCGTCGACATGGCCTCCGGTGTCGGCTACGACAAGCCGGACCGCGGCGAGTTCCACGAGATCCGCCGGGTGGTCACCAACCTTGCGGTCCTCGACTTCGCCACTGCGGACCACTCCATGCGCCTCGCGTCCGTGCACCCCGGCGTGTCCGTCGACGAGGTCGTCCAGGCCACCGGCTTCGCCCTCGAGATCGGCGAGGTGCCCGAGACGCGGCTGCCGACCGACGAGGAGCTTCGTCTCATCCGCGATGTCCTCGACCCGAAGTCGCTGCGCGACCGCGAGGTCCCGGCATGACTGTGGTGATCCCGCACCCGGCCCTGCGCACTCCGGCGTGCGAGCTGTTCGGCGTCCGCTACCCCGTCGTGCAGACAGGCATGGGCTGGGTGTCCGGTCCGCGGCTGACGTCGGCGACCTCCAACGCCGGCGGCCTCGGGATCCTCGCCTCGGCCACGATGACGTACGACGAGCTCGAGGCCGCGATCCGCGAGACCAAGAGCCGCACGTCGTCACCCATCGGCGTCAACCTGCGCGCCGACGCGCCCGACGCCGGCAAGCGCATCGACCTGCTGGCGCGGGAGGGGGTGCGCGTCGCGTCGTTCGCCCTCGCGCCCAAGCAGGACCTCATCAAGCGGTGCAAGGACCTCGGGCTCGTCGTCGTACCGTCCATCGGCGCCCGCCGGCATGCCGAGAAGGTCGCGGGCTGGGGCGCCGACGCCGTCATCGTGCAAGGCGGCGAGGGCGGTGGACACACCGGTCAGGTGCCGACCACGGTGCTCCTCCCCCAGGTCGTCGACGCGGTCGACATCCCCGTCATCGCCGCCGGCGGGTTCTTCGACGGCCGCGGGCTCGTGGCCGCTCTCGCCTACGGCGCCGCCGGCATCGCCATGGGCACGCGGTTCCTGCTCACCAGCGACAGCGCGGTAAGCGAGGCGGTGAAGGCGGTCTACCTCGGCAAGGGCGTCACCGACACGGTCGTCACGCGCGAGGTCGACGGGATGCCGCACCGCGTACTGCGGACCGAGCTCGTCGACGCGCTCGAGAAGAGCCACGCCGCCGGGCGCTTGGTGCGGTCGGGCCGCAACGCCCTCGCCTTCCAGAAGCTGTCCGGCACGCCGTGGCAGGACATCGTGCGCGAGGGTCTGGCCATGAAGAAGAACGCCGAGATGACGTGGAGCCAGGTGCTCATGGCCGCCAACACCCCGATGCTGTTGAAGGCGGCGATGGTCGACGGCCGCCCCGACCTCGGCGTCATGGCGTCGGGCCAGGTCGTCGGGGTGCTCGACGACCTGCCCTCGTGCGCCGAGCTGCTGGAGCGGATCGTCACCGACGCGGACGCCGTTCTCGAGCGGCTGACTCATGCCTGACGCTCCCGCCTACCCGTCGCCGCACGGACTCCTGAGCGGCAAGGTCGTGGTCGTGACCGCAGCCGCCGGCACGGGGATCGGCTTCGCCACCGCGAAGCGGTGCGTCGAGGAGGGTGCGACTGTCGTCATCAGCGACTGGCACGAGCGCCGGCTCAACGAGACGGCAGCGGCGCTGGGCGTCACGGCCATCGTCTGCGACGTCACGGTCCAGGAGCAGGTGGACAACCTCGTCAACACGGTCGTCGGCGACCACGGTCGCCTCGACATCATGGTCAACAACGCCGGCCTCGGGGGCACCGCCGAGCTCGTCGACATGACCGACGAGCAGTGGCTGCGCGTGCTCGACGTGACCCTCAACGGGACGTTCCGGTGCACGCGCGCAGCCCTCCAGCAGATGAAGACCCAGGGCTCTGGAGTGATCGTCAACAACTCGAGCGTCATCGCCTGGCGGGCGCAGGAGGGGCAGGCCCATTACGCCGCCGCCAAGGCCGGGGTCAACGCGCTCACCCGCACCGCCGGGGTCGAGGCGGCGAAGTACGGCGTCCGTGTCAATGCCGTCTCACCCTCGATCGCGATGCACCCGTTCCTGGCGAAGGTCACCAGTGACGAGCTGCTCGCGGAGCTGTCGGCGAAGGAGGCGTTCGGCCGTGCCGCCGAGCCGTGGGAGATCGCCAATGTCATCGTGTTCCTCGCCAGCGACTACTCGTCGTACATGACCGGTGAGGTCGTCTCCGTCAGCAGCCAGCACCCGTGACACCAACCCTGGGAGAGTGCGCGACATGAGCAGTCCCCCGTCGAGCGTGTCCTCCACCGTGTCAGGCGAAGGAATCGCCGAGGTCGTCGTCGACCACCCGCCGGTCAACGCGCTCCCGGTGGCGGGCTGGTTCGAGCTGGCCCGGGTCATCACCGAGCTCGGCGCACAGGACGACGTGCGCGTCGTTGTGCTGCGGGCCGAGGGCCGGGGCTTCAACGCCGGCGTCGACATCAAGGAGTTCCAGCGCGACGAGGGCTTCACGGCACTCATCGGTGCCAACCGGGGCTGCTACGCCGCCTTCGCGGCCGTCTACGACTGCCCGGTCCCCGTGATCTGCGCCGTGCACGGCTTCTGCCTCGGTGGTGGGATCGGGCTGGTCGGCAACAGCGACGTGATCGTCGCGAGCGACGACGCGACCTTCGGGTTGCCGGAGGTCGACCGAGGTGCCTTGGGGGCGGCGACGCACCTGTCGCGGCTCGTGCCGCAGCACCTGATGCGGGCGATGGTCTACACGTCGGCCACCGCGACGGCAGCGCAGCTGCACGCGTTCGGATCGGTGCTTCGCGTCGTACCGAAGGAGCAGCTGCGCGACGCCGCGTTCGACGTCGCGGCGCAGATCGCGAGCAAGGACCAAACGGTGATCCGGGCGGCGAAGGAGTCGCTCAACGGCATCGATCCGATGGACGTGCACCGGAGCTACCGCTACGAGCAGGGCTTCACGTTCGAGCTGAACCTGTCCGGTGTTGCCGACAAGGTTCGGGAGTCGTTCGGGAAAGACTGAACGGGGCCGAGGGTGATCTTTCGGCCTATCACCCTTAGTGTGCAGCGGAGCACGTGTCCGCGCGTCATCAACGACGCTGCGCCACCTATCACTCGCCAACTGGGAGAGAACACATGGCACGAACCCCCGCCAAGAAGTCCGCCGCGCGCAAGGCGCCGGCCAAGAAGGCGGCCCGCAAGTCCACCGCACGCAAGGCGCCGGCACGTCGTCCAGCCGCGAGCACAGCAGCAGCGAGCTCGTCCGCGCCGCCCGCGGGCAGCACCGACCTCGCGGGCGGGCTGCGCAGCCTGCTCGGCTCCGTCGAGACCGAGGTGCGCGCAGTCACCGCGCTCAGCGAGAAGATCGACACCCTGGTGTCGCAGCTCAACGCCGTGCGTGACGAGCAGGCTAAGCGGCTCATCACCCTCGACGCGCTGCGCGGCGCCGTGGACGACACCAACCTCGGCACCTTCCTCGACAAGGCGATCCGCCCGCGACGCGCGCGCGTCGAAGAGGTCATGCCGAAGCGCCTGACCCAGGGCTAAGCCGGCTCAGGGTCGGGCGGTCCGCTCGCCAGCAGCTTCTTGTCGACCTTCCCTGTCGCGTTGCGCGGCAGGGAGTCGACGAGGGCGACGGACCGCGGGACCTTGTAACCGGCCAGCCGGTCCTTGCACCACGCGACGAGCTCCGCCTCCGTCGGTGCAGCACCCTGCCGTGCGACGACGAACGCCCGGCCGACCTCGCCGAGGCGGTCGTCGGGCACGCCGATCACGGCTGCCTCGGACACGCCGTCGTGCCGCACGAGCACCTGCTCGACCTCAGCCGGATAGGCGTTGAAGCCGCCGACGACGAACATGTCCTTCAACCGGTCGGTGATGCTCAGGTTGCCGGCGGCGTCGAGCACGCCGACGTCGCCGGTGTGCAGCCAGCCCTCGCTGTCGACCGCCTCGGCGGTGGCCGCCGGATCTCCCCAGTAGCCGACCATCACGTTGAAGCCGCGGACGAGCACCTCCCCCGCCTCGCCTTGCGGCACAGCCCCGCCACCGGGCCGGGCGATCGTCACCTCGACCCCGTCAACGGCCCGGCCGCTGGTGAGCGACACGACGTCGTCGGGGTCGCCCGGCCGGCAGCCGGTCGCGTAGCCGCAGCACTCCGTCAGCCCGTACGCGGTCAGCACGGAGGCGAACCCCAGCTCGTCGCGCATCCGGCGGATCAGCTCCGTCGGTACGACGGATGCCCCGGTGACGGCGAGCCGCACCGAGGAGACGTCGTACTGGGGAAGTGAGGGGTGCTCGAGGAAGGTCGTGTAGAGCGTCGGCGCCCCCGGCACGACGGTCGCCCGCTCCCGCTGGATCAGGGCCAGCGTGTCGTCGACGTCGAGAACCTTGACGGGCAGCAGGGTGGCGCGGGCGGTGAGGCAGGCGACGATGCCGGCCTTGTAGCCGAAGGAGTGGAAGAACGGGCTGACGACGAGCATGCGGTCACCGGCGCGCAGCCCGACGTTGGTGGCCCAGTCGCGGAACAGCCGCACGCTCTGGCCGTGGGTGACCATCGCGCCCTTGGGTCGGCCGGTCGTGCCGGAGGTGAAGATGATGTCGGAGACGTCGTCCGGCTTCACCGCGGCGGCTGCGGCATCGGCATCTTCTGCCGACACGCCCGCGCCGGTGTCGAGGAAGCGGTCCCACTGGTCGGTGTCGGTGCGGACGACAGTCCGGATGTCGGGCCCGCCACCGGCAACCGCCAGCATGTCCAGCCGACCCGCGTCGAGGAACGTGTCGTCGACGACGAGCACCGATGCGCCGGTGCTGCCCAGGACGTGCCGTGCCTCCTCGCCCTTGAAGCGCGTGTTGACCGGGACGAGCACCGCTCCGACCGACAGCGAGCCGAGGGCTGCGACGACCCACCGGTCGGTGTTGGGTGCCCAGATCGAGATTCGGTCGCCGGGTGCGACGCCGTCCGCGAGCAGTGCGCGCGCGAAGCGGGTGACCTCGCGCTGCAGGTCGGCGAACGTCAGGCGGACGTCGCCTGCGACGACGGCCTCGACGGCGGCGGAGTCGGTCGCCGCAGCGCGGAGCACGGCCGGGACGGTGAGCGGCAGCATGGGGCTCCGTGTGATGTAGCAAGCGCTTGGTCGGGACAGTAGAGTCGCCGTCGCAGGACCGTCAACGCGCCAGGAGGACGTGTGGCCGCCCCGACCGACCGGCGCGAGGTGATCCTGCGCGAGGCCGCGGAGCTCTTCGCGCGACAGGGGGTCGCGGCGACGACGGTCCGGGAGATCGCGGACGCGGCGGGGATCCTGTCCGGCAGCCTGTACCACCACTTCGCGTCGAAGGACGAGATCGTCGAAGCGGTCCTGTCGACGTTCCTGACCGACCTGCGGTCGCGGTACGAGCAGGTGCTCCGCTCGGGTGGCGATGCGGCGGAGCGGTTGCGCGGGCTGGTCGTCGCGAGCCTCGAGACCGTCGCGGCGCACCCCCGCGCGACCGAGATCTACCAGAACGACGCGCATCGGCTCTTCGCGGACAACGGCTACGCCTTCGTGGAGGAGTCGGCGAAGGCAGTACGGACGGCGTGGGTCGGGCTGCTGGAGGAGGGCCGCGCGACGGGCGCCTTCCGCAGCGACGTCCCCGTGAAGGTGATGTACCCGCTGCTGCGCGACGGGCTGTGGCTGACGGCCCGGTGGTTCCGGCCGACGAAGGCGTACGGCCATGAGCAGCTCGCGGTCGACTACTGGCGGATCTTCTCGAGCGGCCTGACGACATCGTCGGCGGCCACGGCCCGACCCGGCGCAGCCTGACGTGGACCTCACCGAGACGACCGACGAGGCCGCATTCCGCGACGAGGCACGCGCGTGGCTCGACGCAAACGTGCCGGCAGCCCCGCTGCCGTCCGGCGACACCCGCGAGGGGTTCGCTCTGCACCTCGAGTGGGAGCGGCGGCTGTTCGAGGCGCGGTGGGCGGTGGTGTCCTGGCCGGCGGCGTACGGCGGTCGTGACGCGTCGGTGTGGCAGTGGCTCGCGTTCGAGGAGGAGTACTACCGCGCGGGCGCACCCCAGCGCGTCACGCAGAACGGCATCTTCTTGCTCGCCCCGACGCTGTTCGCGTTCGGCACGCAGGAGCAGCAGGACGCACTGCTGCCGCGCATGGCGTCGGCGCAGGACCTGTGGTGCCAGGGCTGGTCGGAGCCGGGAGCCGGGAGCGACCTGGCGTCGCTGACCAGCCGTGCGCTGCGCGACGAGGCGGCGGGCGGGTGGCGGCTGTCGGGGCAGAAGACCTGGACGACGCGCGGCGCGTTCTGCACGCACATCTTCGGGCTGTTCAGGAGTGACCCGTCGTCGCAGCGACACCACGGGCTGACGTACTTCCTCGTGCCGCTCGATGCGCCCGGTGTGACGGTGCGCGGCTTCGCCCGGCTCGACGGCGACGAGGGCTTCGCGGAGGTGTGGTTCGACGACGTGTTCATCCCGGACTCCGCGGTGCTCGGTGGGGTCGGCGAGGGCTGGAAGGTGGCGATGGCGACGACGGGATCGGAACGCGGCCTGTCGCTGCGCTCCCCCGGCCGCTACACCGCCACGGTCGACCGGTTGCTCCGGCTGGCGGCGTCGCGTGATGTCGACGCGACCGTGGAGTCGCGGCTGGCGCAGGCGTGGATGGATGCCGAGGCCTACCGGCTGTTCACGCTTCGCCAGGTCAGCGCGGAGCAGGCGGGCCGCGGGCGGCCTGGCGAGTCGAGCCTGAACAAGCTCTTCTGGAGCGAGCTCGACATCCGGCTGCACGAGCTCGCTCTCGACATCCTCGGACCGGAGGCGGAGCTCGAAGGACCGTGGAGCAAGGGCTTCCAGTTCTCGCTGTCCGGCCCGATTTACGCCGGCACCAACGAGGTGCAGCGCAACATCGTCGCCGAGCGGCTGCTCGGATTGCCACGGAAGTGAGGGGCAAGTAGGCATGTACTTCGGCCTCTCCGACGACGCCCTCGCCCTGCGCGAGGGTCTGCGCGAGGTGCTGTCCTCGGCCTGTACGCCGGCCGTGGTCCGGTCGGCGTGGGACGGCGATCCGTGCGAGCCGCTCTGGAAGACGCTGGGGTCGTTCGGGCTGCCCGGGCTGCTGGTGCCCGAGGACCGCGGCGGCCTGGGGCTCGACGAGCTGTCCTTCGTCGCGGCGGTTGAGGAGGCCGGCTGGCACGGCGTACCCGGTCCGCTCGTCGAGACCATCGTCAGCGCGCCGTTGCTGGACCTGCCGCTGGACGGCAGCGTCCGCATTGCTGTCGCGCGGTCGTCAGGTCCGGTGCCGTGGGCGGCGGTCAGCACGCACGTGCTCGACTTGCGGGACGAGCCCGCGCTCGTCGACCTCAGCAGCGTCGAGGTGACCGCGGTCCCGACGGTGGACCGCTCGCGGGCACTCGGGTCGATCTCGGAGTCCCCGGTCGGACACGCCGGCGCGTCGGACCGGCAGCTCCGAGATGACCACACGACCGCGCTCGCGCTGCTCGAGCTGCGCGCGACGTTGGGGACGGCGGCATTCCTGCTCGGGTTGGCCCGGCGGCAGCTGGACCTCACCGTTGCGTACGTGAAGGACCGGCAGCAGTTCGGCGTACCGGTCGGCAGCTTCCAAGCGGTCAAGCACCCGATCGCCAACGCGGTCGTCGACACCGAGTTCGCCTGGCCCGCGGTGCTGCGGGCGGCGTACTCGCTGTCGACAAACGACCCAGCCGCAGCGATGCACGTCAGCATGGCGAAGGCACTGGCCTCCGATGCGGCGTACCGGATGTCACGGGTGTGCCTGCAAGCACACGGTGCGATCGGCTACACGGTGGAGTACGACCTGCACCTGTTCACGAAGCGCACCTGGGCGCTGGCGAACGACTGGGACACGGCGGCCGAGCATCGCGCTGCTGTGGCACGAGCACTTCTCGAGAGGACCGCGTCATGAGCGAGGAACAGCCCGTCCGGTACGAGCGGCGCGGGCCGATCGCGGTCGTGACGATGGACCGGCCCGACTACCGCAACGCGCAGAACAGCGCGATGACCTACGCGCTCGATGCGGCGTACTACCGCGCGGTCGACGACGACAAGGTCAAGGTCATCGTGCTCGCCGGCGAGGGCAAGCACTTCTCGGCCGGGCATGACATCGGTACGCCGGGGCGCGACATCGACCAGAGCTTCGAGCGCAAGGCGACGCTGTGGTGGGACCACGTTGGGAAGGAAGGCGGCGCCTCCCGCTATGCCCGTGAGTCAGAGGTGTACGTCGGCATGTGCCGGCGGTGGCGGGAGATCCCCAAGCCGACAATCGCGATGGTGCAGGGCGCGTGCATCGCCGGTGGGCTGATGCTGGCGTGGTCGTGCGACCTGGTCGTGGCGTCGGACGACGCGTTCTTCGCCGACCCCGTCGTGCGGATGGGGATCCCGGGCGTCGAGTACTTCGCGCACCCGTGGCAGATGGGGCCGCGATTCGCGAAGGAGTTCCTGTTCCTCGGCGAGCGGGTCGATGCGGCACGGGCGCGTGAGCTCGGGATGGTCAACCGGGTCGTGCCGCGCGAGTCGCTCGAGGCCGAGGTGATGTCGCTCGCGGACAAGATTGCGGCGATGCCCGCGTTCGGGTTGGCACTGACGAAGAAGGCCGTCAACCAGTGCGAGGACCAGATGGGTCTGCGCGACGGGATGGACAGCGTGTTCGGCCTGCACCATCTCGCGCACGCGCACAACGCCGAGGTGGGCGCCGACTCCCTCGCCGGCCAGGACGCCCGGTCGATGCGGGACGCAGCGACCAAGACCTGAACCACTTACGGACGGTCGTGCAGGAACCACGCGTCCGAGTCGGGGAGCGCGAGCGCCAGTGACCAGCGGGGCATCTGCAGGCTGCTCCCGACAGCAAGCAGCTGCCCGGCGAGCTCCCATGCCGCCTCGTCGTTCTCCGGCGGCCGGCTGACGACGAGCTGCAGCATGGTGTCCCAGTTGGCGCAGAGCTCAGCGCCGTACCGCGACTCCCACTGGCGCAGCGCGGCGCACAGGGCCTCCCGTCGATTCGGCTCCAAGGCGCCGTAGTAGGACGTGCAGAACGGCGCGAGCCAGGACTCCTGCACGGGCAGGAACGCCAGGCTGACGTTGTCGGGCTCGCACCAGCTGCGTGTCCCGATGAAGTAGCTGACGTCCGCGGCGGACCGCAGGCCGCCGTCGTGCAGCAGCCGCTCGAAGACCCACCGCTCCACGTCGTCGAGCGTCAGCGGGCCTTGCGTGGTGGCCAGGAGCTCCTCACCAAGGTGCTGGTCACCCACTCGTGCGTAGAGCGGAAGGTGCTCACGCTCCACCTCGTAGTCGCGGTTGCCGACGAAAACCGACCACGGGTCGAGCTCTGCGGCGGTCGACCTCACCCGCTCCAGCTGGTCGGGGTCCGGGGCGCCGACGTTGTCAGTCGGGTCACTCCTAGTCGAGCCAGTCGCCGGGCGGCAGGTCGTCGACGATCAGCGTGTCGCCCGCGGCTCGTCGTACCGGCAGTCCTTCAAGTCGGGTGCCGGCCAAGTCCGCGACGAGCTCTTCCGGGTCCGTGAGCACGGGCGTCAGCATGGCACCGCACAAGCCACGATCTCGCGGTTGTGGATGGCGGTTTGCCCTTGTGGACAAGGAGATTCTTGGTCTGGGCCGTCGCCTACCGTTCGACCATGCGTTCGATCCTTGACCGGCTGGAAGCGGCGACCGATGCCCTCGCGTCGGTCTCCGCTGCCGGCCTGCCGGTCGACGGGTTGCAGGAGCTCGTCGCCCGGACGTCAGTGCTGGCATCGCGCTTGACCGGGATCGGGTCGCGGGCGGTCGGTGAGCTCCAGGTCCGCGGCGGGGGGCAGGTCCCCGACCCGGCCGTCGCCGGTGCGGCCTGTCCGTTGCCGGCGTGGCTGCGGTCCGTGGCGAAGGTCAGCGGTACCGAGGCGGGTCGTCAGGTCCGCACCTCGGTGGCGCTGCGGGAGCTCCCGGCGGTCGCCCAGGCGGTCGTGGACGGGCAGATCAGCCCCGAGCACGGACGCGTGCTGACCCGGCTGGTCGGCAAGATCGAGCTTGGCGCGCTTCTCGAGAGTCAGCCGCAGCTCATCGAGGTCGCCCGGCGCACTGACCCCGACGAGCTCGCCCAGTACGTGCGGCATCTGCTCGCCACCTGGTGCGAACCCGATCTCGACGCCGAGGAGGCGAGCGCGGAGGACCGCCGGTTCCTGCAGCTGCGCAACACCCACAACGGCTCCTGGCGCGGGATCTTCGAGCTCCCCGACGCCGACATGGAGGTCCTGCGCACCGCCCTCGAACCGTTGGCCCGCCGCGACGGCGACAGCGACACCCGCCCGGCAGGGCAGCGCCGCGCCGACGCCCTGACCGACATCGCCGGCCTCGCGCTGCGCCACGCCGACCTCCCCGACGCCGGCGGCCACCGACCCGTCCTGACCTACCTCGTCCCGGCGACCTGGACCGACCTCGGCGCCGCGCTCCAGCGGCTCCACGCCGACGTCCTCGCCTCGATCGACCCACTCGCCTTGCCCGCTGGGCTTGCACGTGCCCTAGACGACCCTGCCCTGCACGGAATCGTCGGCGCGGGCGGCGCGGGTGGCACGGGTGGCACGGGTGGCTTCATGGTCGACCTCGACGGACATCCCGGCCGCGACTGCGCTACCGGACCGTGGACCGGACCAGCCACCCGCGCCCGCATCGACACCTTGCTGTGCGACGCGCGGGTCCAGCGGGTCGTGCTCGGCGAGGACGGACAGGTCCTCAGCCTGTCGACGACCACCGACGTCATCACCGCCGCCCAACGCCGCGCCGTCGCCGCCCGCGACCGCTGCTGCACCGCCAAGGGCTGCACCCGACCCCCCGCGTTCTGCGACGTCCACCACCTCTGGGCACGCGAAGACGGCGGCCCCACCGACATCGACAACCTCGTGCTCCTATGCCGCAGACATCACGTCATGTGGCACCGCCAGCTCCTCACCCTCACCGACCTACGCGTCCCCTGGAAACGCCTCCCCCAGCCCCGAGCACCCGACCTGGCATGACCCCGGGTTCCCGGGCATCGCTGAGAGGCCGTCGCTAGGTTGATCCGCATGATCGAGCGGATCACGCCGGAGCAGTTCCACGCTGCCGACGGCGTCGGGGACTGGCGGGTGGTGGGCGGTGTCGCACGCGCGAGCTTTCGCACTGGCTCCTTCGCCGCCGGAGTCGCGCTGGTCAACCGCATCGCCGAGCTGAGCGAAGCGGCGGACCACCACCCCGACATCGACCTGCGCTACAGCTCCGTGTCGGTGCACCTGATCACCCACCACGTCCAGGGCCTGAGCATGCGCGACGTCGAGCTCGCCCGGGCGATCTCCATCGCGGCTCGCGAGATGGGTGTGCCGGCAGACAACACTGCCGTCGCCGTCGACGAGTGAGCCGGGGGTACCGCACCTGGCGATGGGCGGCGGTCTGCGTCTACCTCGTGGTGATCGCGCTGTTCACGCTGACGCCGCGTCGTGGCACGTCCGGTGCCGTGACGCCCAACTTCGCGCCGTTGGACAGCCTCATCGCGCTCTTCAGGTGGCAGACGCGGCGGGGGGTCGTCACGAACATCACCGGCAACCTCCTGCTGTTCGCGCCGCTGGCCGTCCTGCTGCGCGTGCTCATCACCCGATCCGCTACCCGGGTGCTCATCGTGGTCATGGCCGCGAGCGTTGCCGTGGAAGCAGTGCAGGGACTCGGCTGGACCGACGGCAGGCATGCGAACGTCGACGACGTCCTGCTCAACGTCGCCGGAGCGGCCATCGCCCTCGGCATCCGCCGACTGTTGCGCGACCCCCCGTTCGGCTCGAACTGACGATAGGAGTTGACGCCCAGCGCGGGCGTCAGGCCAGCGAAGCAGACCGCTCCCAGTTTCGAGAGCGTGTGCAGTAGGCGGCGTGAATCGCCAAGGCCCGCGACGACTACCCGTTCCTTCTCGACGCGGCGTCATCGCCGGAGGGCTCCCCAAGCCGAAGCCGAAGTTCGCCGCCCGCGTTCGCTCCGTCCGGGTTCACAGGGCCTTACGAAGTAGGGCGCCTGGCGAAGCGACGCGAACGGTCGCTCCACTCGTCTCCGTGTACTCGTACTCGTCCATGTGCGTTCCGGCGACGGTGTACCCCTCACGAACGTAGAGGTCACGGGCGCGAGGGTTGTCGTCGTCAACTGCCATCTCGATAGCAGGACAGCCGTGCAGCCTGGCCCGATCCTCCGCCTCCGCCAGGACATGTCGTCCGATGCCGCGGCGACGGAAGTCAGGGTGGACCGAGAACATCCACAGCCAGGCTGACCCATCCGCGTTGTGCGTCCAGTCCACGACTGCCTTGCCCACGACATGCCCGTCAACGACGGCGACGAGGAAGCAGACCTCACCCGCGCCCGCTCGGACCGCCTGCTCCCGCCAGGCAGCCCGGAGGTGCTCGGTGGCGGCCCAGGTCATTCGGCCGACGTCGGACGCGTCCCCGTCACGCACGACAACTGGGTCAGCCACGGTCGCAACCGTGCCGGAGCCGGGTCGGTCTGGCAACCAGCGCACGCGCTGCGTGCCAGGTCTCACTGGGAAGCTCACGCCCGCGCACCTCAACGAACGCCTATCAACCGTGCATCTCCAGTTCGAGCCGAAATGCTCGCGACCCAGAGGAAGGTGACGCGGAGCCGGGGATACGCGACCATTGTCCCGACTTGGGGGGTCGCATGGGGAGCACAGGGACGGCGACAGTGATGTTCACCGACCTCGTCGACTCGACTGGCGTCCGGTCCCGACTGGGCGACGACGCCGCCGACAGCCTTCGGCGTACGCACGACTCGCTCCTGCGCGGCAGGGTCGCCGCCCACGGCGGCACGCTCGTGAAGTGGCTCGGTGACGGTGGCATGGCCACCTTCGCCTCGGCATCCGAGGCGGTGGCGGCCGCAGTCGCAACCCAGCAGGAGGTCGACCTCCACAACCGCCGATCGCCGGGGCAGCGACTCGAGGTCCGCATCGGGCTGAGCGCCGGCGACGTGCTGTGGGAAGCCGACGACTGCTTCGGCCGGCCGGTCATCGAGGCATCCCGGCTGTGTGCCGAGGCCGCCCCCGCCCAGGTGCTCGCCTCCGACGTCGTGCGGCTACTCGCCCGGTCGGACGACGGTGCCGGGTTCCGCAGCTGTGGCCCGAAGGAGCTCAAGGGGCTGGACCGCCCGGTGGAGACCCATGAGGTGACCTGGGAACCGCTGGCGGTGATCCCGGTCGTGTCAGGACAGCCCGAGCTCCCCCAGCTCCTCGGCGGTCGCGGGCTGCTGCGGTTCACCGGCCGCGACGGCCAGATGACCGACGCGCAGCAGGTCTGGAAGCAGGCCGTCACGGGCGATCGGCAGGCACTACTGCTCTCGGGTGAGCCGGGGATCGGCAAGACCCGGCTGGCCGGTGAGATCGCGCTCGAGGCGCACCGGCAGGGCGCAACGGTGCTCTACGGCCGCTGCGAGGAGAACCTCGGCGCGCCGTACCAGCCCTTCGCCGAGTCCCTGGACCACCTGCTGCAGTCGCTGCCCCGCGATCTCCTGCCCGATCAGCTCGGTCGCTACCCGGAGGAGCTCGCGCGCCTGACCCCCCTCGTGGCGGAACGCGTCCAGGGACTGGCGCCGCCGCTGAGCTCCGACGCCGAGACCGAGCGGTATCGGTTGTTCGAGGCGATCGCGTCATGCCTGTCCGCGGCGTCGACCGCGCGCGGCCTGGTGCTCGTGCTCGACGACCTGCACTGGGCGGCCCGCCCCACCCTCACGCTCTTGCAGCACGTGCTGCACGCGACCGCCGGTGCGCGGCTCCTGCTGATCTGCACCTACCGCGACACCGACCTCAGCCGCACCCACCCGCTGAGCGCTCTGCTTGCCGACCTCCGTCGCTCTCCCGGAGTCACCCGCGTCGCACTAGGCGGGCTCGATCGCGACGGCGTCGCCCAGCTGGTCGCCCAGGCGGCCGGGCACGACCTCGACCCGGACGGCGAGTCACTGGCCACCGCCGTCCACGCCGAGACCGAGGGCAACCCGTTCTTCGTCGGCGAGGTGCTACGCCACCTGCGGGAGACGCGGGCCATCTACGTGCAGGACGGCCGTTGGGTCTCGGACCTGACCGTCGCGCAGATCGGCATCCCGGAAGGGATCCGCGAGGTCGTGGGTCGCCGCCTCGACCACCTCTCTGCCGACGCCAACACCGTGCTCCCGGTCGCAGCGGTGATCGGTCGCGACTTCCACCTCGAGCTCCTCGCGCGGGTCTGCGACCTGCCCGAGGACGTGGTCGTGACCGGGCTCGACGAGGCGTCGCGATCGCGGCTGCTGGAGGAGACCGGCGTCGGCTGCTACCGGTTCTCGCACGCGCTGGTGCGGTCGACGCTCTACGAGGAGCTCAGCGCCACCCGACGGGCTCGTGTGCACGCCAGGGTCGCCAGCGAGCTCGAGCGGAGCGCGCCGGACGACGCGATCGCCTTGTCCCACCACTACGCCGAGGCAAGTGTCGCCGGCGACCTGCGCAAGGCGGCGGCGTACAGCCACCTGGCCGGCGACCAGGCCATGGAGCAGCTCGCGCACGACCAGGCCGTCGGCTACTACGCGCAGGCGCTGGAGCTCGTCGCCGACGCCGCGGATGTCCCACCGGGGACGCGCGCCGAGACGCTGCTGGCACTCGGCGAGGCACAGCGGCGCAACGGTGATCCGGCCTTCCGCGAGACGCTGCTGAGGGCTGCCCGGCTGGCCTCCGAGACCGACGACACCGAGCGGGTCGTGCGCGCGGCACTCGCGAACAGCCGCGGCTTCTGGAGCATGGCGGGTCAGGTCGACCGCGAGCGGATGGCCGTCCTGGAGGAGGCGCTCGCCCGCATCGGGCCCGCCGACACCGCGGACCGCGCGCGCCTGCTGGGCCGGCTCGCCAGCGAGCTGATGTTCACCGACGACCGGCCGTTGCGGGAGCGGCTCAGCGACGAGGCCATGACCGTGGCCCGGAACTCAGGCGACCTGACGGCCCTCGCCGACGTGCTCGCCGAAGGCGGTCCCGCCAACTACACGCCCTGGTCGGTCCACCGGGCCGACGCCGCCATGCGCGAGCTGCTCGAGCTGGTGCCGTCGCTGGGCGATCCGTACCGCGAGGCCATCGCCCACCTGTGGTCCTACATCGTCGCGGTGTTCGTCGGCGACGACCGGGCCGCAAGCGATGCCCAGCTGGAGGCCGCGGTCCGGATCGGGAAGGACCTCGGGCAGCCGACCGTGCAGTGGCTGACGACGTTCTGGCGCGCGACTCAGGCGCAGACCGAGGGCCGCAGCACCGACGCGCTCGCCCTCGCGGAGCAGGCGCTGGCCATGGGGCAGGCGAGCGGTCAGCCGGACGCCTGGACCTGGTACGCCGGTCAGCTGACCACGGTCTACCGGGAGCAGGGCCGACTCGGCGACCTCGTCGACGCCATCGAGCAGGAGGTCACGACGCATCCCGGCCTGCCGGCCTGGCAGATCGTGTTCGCCCAGGCCCTGTGCGAGGTCGGTCGGACCGACGAGGCCCGGGTCATCGTGCACCGGTTCGTCGACGTCCCGACGCGCGAGCTGCACCTGCCGGAGGACGTCCTCTGGATCTTCAGCGTGGCAGCGCTCGCAGACCTCTGCGCGCGGCTCGACGAGACGGACGCACTCGCGCTGCTGTACGACGAGCTGCTGCCCTTCCGGCACCTGACCGTGCATGGCGGCGTCGCGTTCTACGGCAGCGCGGAGCACCACCTGGGGGCCGCCGCCGCCGCCCTCCACCGCGAGAACGACGCGATCGAGCACCTGGAGCGGGCGGTCGGCGCGCATGAGCGCCTGGGGGCGCGCTTCTTCCTGGGGCTCTCGCACGCCGAGCTCGCTGGGTTGCTGTCGCGGCGCGGCGCGCCCGGCGACGCGGAACGTGCCTCGACATCGGCGCAGACCGCCCGCGCGCTCGCGGAGGAGACCGGCGGGGCGACGATTCTGCGCGCACTGCCCTGACCGACAGCCGCTCGAGGCTCGCGATGTTCGCTGGTAGCGGCGGAGCCCGAGGCGCGGGAGGCTCTCGCTCGTGTCCTCAATCCACCCATCACGGCTGTGCCTTGCCACGGCAGGGTTGCTCGTTGCGCTGTCGGCTTGTGCGGACGGATCCGGGACTCTCAGCTCGCCGACTCACGAACCGAGCGCCGGCGCGACGTGTGACGTTCTGGACGTCCAGGCAGTAGTGCCCGAGGGGTGGAGCCCCGACCTGCTGCCAGGACCGGGCGGCGGGGGTGCCGGCCCTTCGCTCGGTCACTGGTCGGGCGGAGACGGCCGTTTCGTGGAGCTCACCGAGGGCGGACCGATGTACGCGCTCTCGGAGCCGTTGCGCCCGCTCGTGGTCCTCGACCGTCCCGCCGTCGGAAGTGCGGTCCACGAGGGATTCGGCGTCGAGTTCGACGCCTGCGGGGAGCAGTACGGACTCACCGGTTTCGGCCTGCGGGGGCCAGAGCTCTACGCGCTTGCGGAGTCGCTGCACTTCGCCAAGCAACCAGGATCCGCGCAAGGACCGTTCGACCCGCAGTGCACCGACCGACCGGTCCGGCCGCACTACGTCGTCCTCACCTGCGCCGACGCCGGCAGCACGGCCGACAAGCTCTCCTGGTCCAGCTGGGGCGGGGAGGAGGCGACGGCTAGCGGCCTGCTCATCGAGAACGACTGCGACCCGACCTGCGTCGGCGGCACGAAGCGGGACTACAAGGCGACGTTCCGCTTCTACGGTCGACGCGCGGGACGTTTCACCACCGTCGACATCACGTTCACGACATCCGGTCCGGGCGGGCAGCGTCGGCGGACCTCGTACCTCTGACGGCAGCGGCTCAGAGCCGCTCGAGGATCGTGACGTTCGCCTGTCCGCCGCCCTCGCACATCGTCTGCAAGCCGTAGCGCCCACCGGTCCGCTCGAGCTCGTGCAGCAGGGTCGTCATGAGCCGCGCACCCGTGGCGCCGAGCGGGTGCCCGAGTGCGATGCCGCCGCCGTTGACGTTGACCTTCGCGAGGTCGGCTCCGGTCTCGCGCTGCCAGGCGAGTACGACGGAGGCGAACGCCTCGTTGATCTCGATGAGGTCGATGTCGTCGATCGACATCCCGGTCTTCTTCAGCGCATGGGCCGTCGCAGGGATCGGCGCCGTGAGCATCAGCACCGGGTCGGCTCCACGCACCGACAGGTGGTGGATCCGCGCCCGCGGCGTCAGCCCGTGCTCCCGGACAGCGGCTTCCGAGGCGACCAGCAGCGCAGCCGCCCCGTCGGTGATCTGGCTCGCCACGGCGGCCGTCACGCGGCCACCGTCGAGCAGCGGCTTGAGCGACGCCATCTTCTCGAGCGACGTGTCGCGGCGCGGCCCCAGGTCCTGGGTGACCTCGCCGTACGGCTCGATCTCCTTGCTGAAGCGACCCTCGTCCATCGCTGCCAGGGCGCGGCGGTGGCTCTCCAGAGCGAACGCCTCCATCTCCGCGCGCGAGATGTCCCACTGCGATGCGATCGCGTCGGCCGACGCGAACTGCGAGAGCGGCTCGGTGCCGTAACGCGCCCGCCAGCCGACTGATCCGGTGAACGGCTCGTCGAAGCCGTACTGCTGACCGGCGATCATGGCCGACGAGATCGGGATCGCGCTCATGTTCTGCACACCGCCGGCGACCACGAGGTCCGCCGTACCGCTCATCACGGCCTGTGCGGCGAAGTGCACGGCCTGCTGCGACGACCCGCACTGCCGATCGACGGTGACTCCCGGCACCTCTTCGGGCAGTCCGGCAGCGAGCCAGCACGTGCGGGCGATGTCGCCGGCCTGCGGGCCGATCGTGTCGACGCAGCCGAAGATCACGTCGTCGACGGCCGACGGGTCGACACCCGAGCGTGTCATCAGCGCGCTGAGCACGTGCGCACCGAGATCAGCCGGGTGGACGCCGGACAGTCCGCCGCCGCGGCGCGTGACAGGCGAGCGGACCGCTTCGACGAGATAGGCCTCAGGCACCGGTGTCTCCAACCGTCATGAAGGCGGGGACCTCTCCGCCGCCGTCGACGTACAAGTCTGCGCCGGTGATGAAGCGCGCCTCGGGTGCGCACAGCATGAGGCACGCGGCGGCGATGTCGGAAGGCTGAGCCAGCCGTCCCATCGGGATCGTCGCCTCGACGCCGGCGGCGTACGAGTCCCCTTCAGTGCGCACGAGCCCAGGTGTGACCTGGTTGACGCGCACTTTCGGAGCCCACTCCAGCGCGAGGCTGCGCGTGAGCACCGCGAGCCCGGCCTTGGCGGCGTTGTACGCCGACGTCCCGGGCGCCGGCCGACGGGCCGCGACGCTGCCGATGTTGACGATCGTGCCGCCCTCGTCCTGCTGCTGCATCACGGCGTTGGCGGCCTGCGCGACGTAGAACGGCGCGAGCAGGTTCAACGCCACGACCCGCTCCGCGAGTCGCGGGCTCATGGTCGCGGCGTCGGCGTACGGGCTGCCGCCGGCGTTGTTGATGACGACATCGAGCCGCCCGTGGCGTTCGACGATGCCGCGCACGAGGTCGTCGACCGCGGACGGGTCGCGGACGTCGCAGACGAGAGCGTCGCCGGTGGCCTTCCGGCTGCACACCACGACGTCGGCACCGGCGTCGGCGAAGGCCGCGGCGATGCCCGCGCCGACGCCGCGCGTGCCGCCGGTGACGAGGACGACGCTGCCCTTCAGGCCGGTGCCCTGTCGAGAGACCCGGCCATGTTCTGTACGGCGACATGCCCGAACGCCATCGCCGGGGTGATGCACGCACCCGGGCCGGGATAGGCGTGTCCCATCATCGACGCCATCGTGTTGCCGCAGGCGTAGAGGCCGGGCAGCGGCCGGCGCTCCTTGTCGAGCACGTGACCCGACTCGTCGCAGACCAGCCCGCCCTTCGTGCCGAGGTCGGCGAGCACCACCTGCCCGGCGTAGAACGGTCCGTCGCCGATCGGCGCGAGACACGGGTTGGGGTGCTCGTGCGGGCCGGCGATCCCGGGATACCGGTGGAAGACCGACAGCAGCTGGCGCTCGTGGCTCCCCTCTGCTCCCCGACCGAGCTCCTCGTCGACACCAGCCAGCGCGCTGCGGTTCCAGCGCTCGATGGTCGACACCAGAGCCGGCGCGCCGATCGCCGCCGCCAGCTCCTCGATCGTGTCGGCGCGCACCAGTGCCCCTGCCTCGACCCAAGGCGTCGTGTCGACGCCCGGTCGCAGCCCGCCGAAGCCGTACTCGTCGACGAAGTGCTGGTCCATGACCCACCACGACGGGATGGCCGGACGACCGTTGGCCTCCGCCTCGAGCATGCGGTGCCCGAACGTGTTGTAGTCGGTGCCCTCGTTGATCCAGCGCTCGCCGTTGCGGTCGACGACGATGCCGCCCGGTGCGGCCCGCTCCCACAGCAGGAACGACACCTCGCCGTCCGGCCGCACGAACCCCGGCGCCCACCAGCAGTCCTCCAACAGGTCGGTCGCAGCCCCCAGCGCCATGCCGGCCCGGATGCCGTCACCGGTGTTCTCGGGCACACCGAGCGTCCAGTCGGCCCGGGCCGCGGGGGCGACGCTGTGCTCCTTGCGCATCGCCTCGTTGCGCTCGAACCCACCCGATGCGAGCAGTACGCCGAGCCGGGCCGTGATGGCGAGCTCCTCGCCGTCGTGCAGGACCCGGATGCCGGTGACGCGGCCGTCCTCGACGACCAGGTCGGTGAACGGCGTCGACGCCCACAGGTCAACCCCGCCGGCCTCACACGCGATGAGCAGCTGCGCGATGAGCGACTGCCCGCCCCACTCCGGACCCTCTGGCCCGGGGTCGGTGATCGGCGGGCCACCGTGGCCCATCGCGAGCTTGGGACGCACCGGCGCCGGCACCTCGCCCAGTCGCTTGTGCGGGAACACCTTCGGCGTGATCGCCCGTCCGGTCAGCAGCGCGCCGGCCAGGTCGGGTCGGTAGTCGGGGTAGCCGGTCATGTACGAGAAGCGCACGCTCTTGGTCTCGAGCCACGCGATGACGTCGGCGGCGGCCACGAGGAAGGCGTCCTGCATCGACTGCGGCGTGCGATCACCGACCGTGTTGCGCAGGTACTCCCGCGCCAGCTCGAAGCTGTCGGGCTGCCCGGCAGCGAGCACATGCAGGTTGGCCGGTGCCCACAGGCCCGCGCCGCTGAGCGCCGTCGTACCACCGAACGTGTCGGCCTTCTCGACCACCAGCGCTCGCAACCCGGCATCGGCCGCGGTCAGCGCGCCGACGAGGCCCCCTGCCCCCGAGCCGACCACGACGACGTCGTACTCCGGGGTGCCTGACATGGGGCAATCTTGGTAGAACACGTTCTACTCGTCAAGGTCGACGGCTCTACAGTGGCGGCGTCATGAGCGCCTCCGGAACGCCCCCGTCGATGGTCGAGCGCATGACGCTGATCATGGGCGCGTTCGACGGCGCGTCTCCGTGGCTGACCCTGCAGCAGATCGCCGATCGCAGCGGGCTGCCGCGGTCGACGGTCCACCGCATCCTCGACGCGCTGTGCAAGCTGCGCTGGCTCGACCACACCGGCGGTGGCTACCGGCTCGGCATGCGCTCGCTCGAGCTCGGCGGCCTCGCGGTCGCGCACAACGAGCTGCGGGAAGCCACCGCTCCCCTGCTGCACGACCTGCACCTGCGGACGTCGACGACGGCGCACCTCGCGGTGCTCGACCGGCTCGACATCGTCTACCTCGACCGCGTCGCCGGCCGTCATGGAGCCGCGGTCGCGACGAGAGTCGGCGGCCGTACGCCGGCGCACGCGACGGCAGCCGGCAAAGCGATCCTGGCGTGGACCGACCCGCGGCAGGTCGAGTCGATGTACCGCGAGAACAAGCTCGTCGTCCGGACACCCCGCACCCTCACCAGCCTCGGCGCCCTGCAGCAGGAGCTCGTCGCCGTACGCGCCCGTGGTGGTCTCGCCTACGACCGGGAGGAGTCGGCGGCCGGCGTCGCCTGCGTCGCGGCACCGCTGCGCGGCAGCGGCCGTGCCGTCGCGGCAATCTCGCTGACCGGCCCGGCCGACCGGATGGACCTGCCCCGACTCGCGCCGTACGTGCAGGAGTCGGCCCGGCAGGCAAGCGTCGCGCTGTTCCCGCGGGACACGGCGAGACGCCGCCCGCGCACCGAGGAGCCGGTGCCGAGCGCCTGGCCACCCGGTGCGCTCGAGGAGGTGCTGAAGGGCATCGGCGGCGACTACTGGCTGTAGGCCGTGGGCAACCGACCGGCCCAAGGTCGGTACAGACTCCGGTGAGAGGGCATACCCCAGGGATGGCCTCCCTCAGCTGTAGCCTGTGAAGCGTCGCCCGATCGTCCTGGCCGTGTCAGGAGCCGTGCTCGCAGCGGTCGCACTCGGAGGGGCTCCGAGCTCCGGCGCCGCGGAGACGGGCATCGCGTTCCGGAGCTACCAGGCGCCGACGGGGCTGGGCGACAAGGCCGGCGAGCCCACACTCGGCATCAACCCCAAGACCGGCGCGGTCGTCTTCCAGGCCTACACCGAGACGCTGCGCGTGACCGAGTTCGACAAGGCCGGGCCGGGCAAGGCGAAGTGGGAGCTGGGCAACTACCCCCTGCCGCAACCGCGCTCGTTCGACCCGATCCTGCGCACCGACGAGATGACCGGGCGCACGTTCACCTCGCAGCTGCTGCTCGCGTGCAGCCAAGCCGCCTTCACCGACGACGACGGACGCACCTTCACGCCGTCCAGCGGCTGCGGCCCGGGCACGCTGTTCGACCACCAGTCGGTCGGCTTCGGGCCGTACGTCGAAGGCAGCCAGCTGCCGAAGAGCCCGGTCGCTGACTACCCCAACGTCGTCTACTACTGCGCGCAGGACGTCGGCACCGCCAAGTGCGCGATGAGCACCGACGGCGGTCTCACGTTCCCGGTCAGCGGCGTGGCCTACACGACCGCGGAGTGCCAGCTCGGCGGCATCTTCGGCCACATCAAGTCCGATCCGCACGACGGCACGGTCTACCTGCCGCCGCGGTACTGCCCCGACCTGTCGGCAGAGGAGTACCAGACCGGGGTGTCGGTCAGCACCGACAACGGGCTGACCTGGGAAATCCGTGAGGTCCCGGGCTCCGTCTACGGCGACGCCGGTCATCCCTCCGTCGGGATCGGCCGCAAGGACGGCTACGTCTACATGGGCTGGGGCGGACCGCTCGACGGCAAGACCGTGTTCCAGAGCGGACCGCCGATGGCATCCGTGAGCCGCGACAAGGGCAAGACCTGGACCAAGCCGATGGCGCTGGGGCAGGACGTCGGGATCAAGAACACCCGCTTCCCGGTGGCCGTCGCGGGCGATCCGGGGCGGGCCGCGATCGGCTTCCTGGGGTCGAAAACGGGTGGTGACGGCAGCGCCACGACCTTCCCGGGGCGTTGGGATCTGTACGTCGCCTTCAGCAACGACTTCGGCAAGACCTGGACGACCGTCAACGCCACGCCGGAGCACCCGGTGCAGGTCGGCAACGTGTGCACCGCCGGCACCACCTGTGCCGCCGGCACGCGCAACCTGCTCGACTTCAACGACATGGTCATCGACCAGAAGACGGGTTACGTCGCGGCCGCGATCGCCGACGGGTGCCCCGGGACCGCCGTGTGCAGCACCGCCGTCCGCGCGCAGAAGGCGACGGTCGTCCGTCAGGTGAGCGGGATGAGCCTGTACGGACGGCCGGTCGCAGGGCAGCCCGTACGTCCGCCCGCGGCTGCTCCGGCCCCGGCGGCGGCGCCGCCGTCCGGCGGCGGGAGCACCCTTCCCACCACGGGCATGACCGCGCCGGTTGCGGGGCTGGGCGTCCTGCTCCTGGTCCTCGCCGCGGTGCTCACCGGAGCAACCCGGCGACGTCACGCCTGAGATCAGTGGTCCGGCCCGATCGGGCTATTGAGCGAGAGCCCCCGCGGGCGTCGAATCGGTGCATACGACGACGGACGGGAGGTCCGGCATGGCACACGACTACCGAGCGCTTGCGGAGCGCGTCTACAGCATCTTCGAGCGCGGCGCGGTCGACGAGCTGACGACGGTGTTCGCACCCGGCTTCATCGAGCACGACGAGCTGCCAGGCTCGACCGCGACCAACATCGACCTGGTCAGGGAGTGGGTGCAGATGTCGCGCACATCGATGCCCGACGCGCGCTACACGATCGAGTCGGTCGTCGGCAGCGGCGACGACGCGTGCTGCCGGGTCCGGCTGACCGGCACGCACCAGGGCGAGATGCTCGGCATGCCGGCGACCGGCAACAAGATCGACATCCTGCTGATGGACTGGGTGCGGCTCACCGCTGACGGTCAGGTCGCCGAGCACTGGGGCGTCATGCAGGAGGGCGCGCTCATGGCGCAGCTCGGTGTCATGGCGCCGCAGACCATCGACCTGACGACGCCGGCGACGATCTCCGTCTAGCAGCTACTTCTTCGCAGCTGTTTTGCGAGCGGGTGCCTTCTTGGCCGGGGCCGCCTGCGCGGCTTCGGCGGCGAGGAGCTGCTCGAGGCGCTCGAGCGTCTTCTCCATCGCGGTCCGGGTCCGACCTGCAGCCGCCCGCACCGTCGGCTTCGTGAGCATGGCCTCCTGCGTGATGTCCCACGACTCGCGCACGCGCGTGCCGCCGGGAACCGGCTCGAGCTCGTAGCGCCAGATCCGCCCGCCGGCGAGCCGGTTGGCGATCGGGTACGCCGGCCGCGGCTGCCACGCGATCCGCTTGTTCTCCTCGAACTCGATGACCGTGCTCACCATCGAGTACGGCATGACGATCCGCATGTTCATGCCGAACTTCGACCCCAGCTTCAGGCGGTTCGGCGTGCCTTCGTGCGGCGCCCTCACGGTGCCCGAGCCATCGAAGTCCTGGTGCCGGTTGGCGTCGGCGAGCAACGCGAAGATCTTCTCCGGCGGTGCCGGGATGACCCGCTCGACGGTCTCGACGTCCTTGCTCACTGCCGGGCTCTCATGTGGTGGTCTCCCCTAGGAACTCGATGGCTGCTCGTTCGAAGTCGGCCTTACGCTCGATCTGCACCCAGTGGCCGCATCGGCTGTAGATGCGCAGGTCGGCCTTGGCCATCCGCCGAGCGGGAAACAGCGCCCCCTCGACAGGTGCAACCCTGTCATCCCGGCCCCAGCACAGCAGCACCGGCTGCCGGATCTTGTGCACCTCGCCCCACAGTGGCACCGCCTCGGCCATCGCCGGGTTGTAGAACGTGGCGTAGGCGTCCTGCAGGTTCTTCACCGCGCCGGGCTCGGTGGCGCTCGCCATCCGCGCGTCGATCAGCTCGTCGGTCGCGAGGCGCTGGTCGAAGAGCATCGTGCGCACCCACGCAGCCATCCGCTCGCGCGTCGGCTCGGCGTTGAACTCCATCAGGCGGGTGATGCCCTCCGACGGCGACGGGCCAAGGATGGTCGCGCCGGTCCCGCCCGGACCCATGAGCATGAGCTTCGTCACGCGCTTGGGGTTGTCGAGCGTGTAGCGGACGCCGACGTCGCCGCCCATCGAGTTGCCGAGCAGCGCGACCTGCTCGAGGCCGAGCGCGTCGAGCAGCCCGCCCAACGCGTCGGCGCTGATCCGCAGGTAGTTGCGGTCGTAGGTGTCCGGGCGGCCGCTCGCACCGAACCCCGGCTGGTCGACCACGATGCAGCGCAGGTGCTCGGACAGGGCCGGCAGGTTGGCGCCGAAGTTCGCCCATCCCGTGACACCAGGACCAGAGCCATGGAGCAGTACGACGGCAGGACCCTCGCCGACGTCGTGATAGCTCAGGTCGAGGCCGTTGACCGTGACGCTCTTGCGCGAGCTGTCAGGTGTCATGGCTTCTCCGAGACCAGCTCCAGCGCGATGTCGATGAGCTGGTCCTCCTGGCCGCCGACCAGCTTGCGTCGGCCGGCCCGCAGCAACAGCTCGGCCCCGCTCACGTCGTAGCGTTCCGCCTGCCGGTAGGCGTGCTTGAGGAAGCTCGAGTAGACCCCGGCGTAGCCCATCAGGATTGCCAACCGGTCCAGCTCGCACTCGCCGTCCATGGCGGGCCGTACGACGTCCTCCGCCGCGTCAATGATCTTCAGCACGTCGATGCCGGTCTTGATGCCGATCTTCTCGGCGGCAGCGGCGAACGCCTCGATCGGCGTGTTGCCCGCACCCGCGCCGAAGCGCCGAGTCGAGCCGTCGATCTGCAGTGCACCCGCACGGGCAGCGACGATCGAGTTGCCGACGCCCAGGCCGAGGTTCTCGTGACCGTGGAAGCCGACCTGCGCATCAGCGCCGAGCTCGGCGACCAAGGCCGACACCCGGTCACTGACCTGCTCCATGACGAGCGCGCCGGCGCTGTCGACGACGTAGACGCACTGGCAGCCGGCGTCGGCCATGATGCGCGCCTGCTTCGCGAGCTCCTCGGGCGGCGAGCTGTGCGCCATCATCAGGAACCCGACGGTCTCCAGGCCGAGCTCGCGGGCCAGCCCGAAGTGCTGTCGCGAGACGTCGGCCTCCGTGCAGTGCGTGGCGACGCGGCACACGCTGGCGCCGGAGTCGAGGGCCGCGCGGATGTCGTCCTTGGTCCCGAGCCCGGGCAGCATCAGGAACGCGATCTTCGCGGTCTTCGCGGTCTTCACCGCGGCCCGGATGAGGTCCTGCTCCGGGGTCTTGCTGAAGCCGTAGTTGAACGACGACCCGCCGAGGCCGTCGCCGTGCGAGACCTCGATGACCGGTACGCCGGCCTCGTCGAGGGCGCCGACGATCGCGATCACCTGCTCCTCGGTGAACTGGTGGCGCTTCGCGTGCGACCCGTCGCGCAGCGAGGAGTCGGTGACGCGGACGTCGAGGGTGTCTGAGTAGGGCATGTCTGCTTCCCCTTACGCCGGGATGCGGGAGGTCGCGAGGACCTCGCCGACCCGGACGGCTGCGGCGGTCATGATGTCGAGGTTGCCGGCGTACGGCGGGAAGAAGTCGCCGGCACCCTCGACCTCGAGGAAGACGGCCACGCGGGCGAGACCGCCGGAGACGTCGGACGGCTCGTCGAACTGCGCCTCGCTGCGGGCCCGGTAGCCGGGCACGTACTGCGCGACCTCGGCGACCCGCTTCGCGACCGCGTCGCGCACGGCGTCGCGGTCGGCATCGGCCGGGATCGCGCAGAAGACCGTGTTGCGCATCAGCGGCGGCGGGTCGGCGGGGTTGAGGATGATGATCGCCTTGCCGCGCTCGGCGCCGCCGACGACCTCGATCCCCCGCGACGTCGTCCGGGTGAACTCGTCGATGTTGTCGCGCGTCCCTGGACCGGCCGACCGCGACGACACCGAGGCGACGATCTCGGCGTACGAGACCGGCACGACGCTGCTGATCGCGTGCACGATCGGGATGGTTGCCTGACCGCCGCAGGTGATGAGGTTGAGGTTGGGCGCGTCGTAGTGGTCGGCCATGTTGGCTGACGGCACGACGTAGGGCCCGATGGCTGCGGGCGTCAGGTCGATGGCCTGGATGCCGCGCTCCTCGTAGCGGGGTGCGTTGGCCTTGTGCACATAGGCCGACGTCGCCTCGAAGACGAGGTCGGGCTGCTCCGACTGCGCGAACAGCCAGTCGACACCCTCGGCACTGGCCTCGAGGCCGGCGGCGCGGGCGCGCTGCAGGCCCTCGGAGTCGGGGTCGACGCCGATCATCCAGCGCGGCTCGATGTGCTCGCTGCGCAGCAGCTTCGCGAGCAGGTCGGTGCCGATGTTGCCCGAGCCGACGATGGCGGCTGACAACAGAGAGCTGACCACAGGTGGACCCTTTCCGGTTGCGAGAAATCAGACGAACGAGACGGAGACGGTGCCGAGGCCGTCGAAGGCAGCGACCACGGAGTCGCCGGCCGTGACGTCGTACGCGCGGGTGCATGAGCCCGGCAGCACGACATGACCGGCTTCGAGCCGTACGCCGAACGACGCGACCTTCTGAGCGAGCCACGCGACGGCGATGGCGGGGTTGCCGAGGACGGCATCGGAGCGGCCGGTCGCGACCTGCTCGCCATTGCGGGTGAGCGTCGCGTCGATCGCGGTGAGGTCGAGCTCGTCGGGCTTGCGCCGCTCCTTGCCCAGGATGAGCCCGGCGGACGACGCGTTGTCCGCGATGGTGTCGAAGATGCCGATCTTCCAGTCGGCGATGCGGCTGTCGATGAGCTCGATGGCAGGGACGACGTACTCGGTCGCGCGGATGACGTCCTCGACCGTGCAGCTCTCGCCCGGCAGGTCCTCGCCGAGGACGAAGCCGACTTCGACCTCGACGCGAGGGATCAGGTAGCGCGACGCATCCACGGGCGAGTGCTCGGACAGCACCATGTCGTCGAGCAGGTGACCGTAGTCGGACTCGGAGACGCCCATCATCTGCTGCATCGCGAGCGACGACAGCCCGACCTTGTGGCCGACAATCCGTGCGCCCGCGTCGACCCGCCGGCGGATGTTGCGCAGCTGGATCTCGTAGGCGTCCACCATGTCGATGCCAGGGTGCGTCTGGATGACCGGCGGCACCGCGACCCGCGTCTGCTCGGCAACCCGTAGCAGCTCGGCGACCTCGTCCCGCTGGGCTTCGGACAAGCCCATTAGAGCTCGAGCCCGAAAGTGCCGCGGTAGAAGACGAGCGGCTTGGCCTCGCGGTGCAGCACGAGCTCCCGGACCCGCCCGATGACGATGTCGTGGTCGCCCGCGACGTGAACCGCGTCGACGTCGCACATCACGGTCGAGAGCACGTTGTCCAGCGACGGGCCCCACGCGGTCTCGTGCCAGGTCAGGCCGGCGAACTTGTCCGTGCCCGTCGTGGCGAACCGCATGCAGAGGTCCTCCTGGTCATCCGCCAGGACGTTGACGCAGAACGTGCCGGAGCCCTGGATGAGCGGCCACGACCGGGACGTGTGCGCCGGGCAGAACAGCACCAGCGGCGGCTCCAGCGACACGGACGCGAACGACTGACACGAGAAGCCGACAGGCCCCTCGGTGCCCATGCCCGTGACGACCGTGACCCCGGTCGCGAAGGAGCCGAGCACACGACGCATCTCGTCGGCAGTCGCGGCGCGGTCCAGGTGATCCACGCCGGTCATGACCTCGCCTTCCACCGGTGCCCCCAGAAGCTGTCGGCGGTGATGTCCTCAGCCGTGTAGCCGTCCTCGTCGATGCGCCGGCCCTCGCAGCCGAGCTCGATGTCGCACCCGCTCGGCGTCGCGACGTAGAACGACACCATGTGGTCGTTGGTGTGCCGGCCGAGCGTCGAGCTCAGGTGGAACTTGTGCTTGTGCAGCCGGTCCAGCGCACGCCCGACGTCGTCGAGCTTGGTGACCTCGAGCATGAAGTGGATGATCCCGTTCGGCTGCCACCACGGTCCCAGCGCGAGCGTGTGGTGCCGCGGGTTGGTGCTCAGGAAGCGCACGAAGTAGCGGCCATCGGCGTCCCCACCCGGCACCATCATCGCCGGCACCCGGAAGGCGCCGCGGCTGCGGAACCCGAGCACCTGCGTGTAGAAGTCGTACGACGCCTGCGGGTCCTTCGTCGGCAGGACGACGTGCCCCATCCCCTGGTCGCCGGTGACGAAGGTCGCCTCCGACCGCAGCGGGGCGTGGACCAGCGCGGCCCCGTGGAAGATCTCGAGCACCGTGCCGGCCGGGTCCGCCGTCGTGACGAACTCCTGGACCCGACGCGCGTCGGCCTCCTCGCCGCTGCCCCACTTCACCGGCGACCCGGCGTCCTCGAGCCGGCGTACGACGTCCTGCAACGCCTGGGCCGAGCCGACCTCCCAGCCGACGTTCACCAGGCGGTCGGTGTCGGCGGGATGCAGCACCAGCCGGGCCGCGCGGTCGTCGACGCGCAGGTAGAGCGCGCCGGGGTCGGGTCCGTCACCGACGACCATGCCGAGCACGTCGACGGCGAGCTCGCGCCAGCGGTCGAGGTCGGCGGTCTCGATGGTGAGGTAACCGAGGGAGTGGATCGCAGACGTGTCGGCCATCAGATCATCGCGTCCTCGATCTCGAGCCCGAACGCGCCCTTGCCGTACATCGCCAGCCAGCGCTCGGTGTCGTTGGCGGCGTGGACGCTGCCGGCATGCGCATCACGCCAGGCGCGCTCGATCGGGTTGCCGCTCTTGAGCGACCGGCCGCCGGAGTTCTTGAACAGCAGGTCGACGGACTCGACGGCGCGCTCGGTGCCGCGCACCTGGTCGCGACGGGCCCGCAGCCGCAGCTCCTTCGGGATCTCCTCGCCGGCCTCGGTGTAGCGCATCTCCTCGCGGGTGTTGCCGATGAGCTGCAGCCAGGCCGCGTCGATGTCGGAGGCAGCACGGGCGACCCGTACGTGGGCGAACGGGTCCTGCGCGACCTTCTGGCCGCCGTAGGAGACCCGCACCCGCTCGCGCATCGTCTCGACGTGGGAGTCGTACGCACCCTGTGCCATCCCGATGATGGGCGCGGTGATCGTGTTGCTGAAGATCGTGCCGAACGGCAGCTTGTAGAGCGCTGACCCATTCACTTCTTGGCCGGGGCACTTGAGCGCGCTGACGTCGTTGAAGCTCAGCCCGCGGTGCGAGGGCACGAACGCCTTCTCGATGACGATGTCGTTGCTGCCGGTGGCGCACAGGCCCATGACGTCCCAAACGTCGGCGATCGTGTAGTCGCGGCGCGGAATGAGGACGGTCAGGAAGTCGACCGGCTTGCCCTCGGGCCCGACGACGAGCGCGCCGAGCAGCACCCACTGGCAGTGGTCGCAGCCGGACGAGAAGCTCCACCGGCCGGTCAGCTCGTAGCCGCCGTCGACGGGGGTGAGCTTGCCCATCGGTGCGTACGACGACGAGACCAGCGTGTCGGGGTCGTCGCCCCAGACCTCCTTCTGCGCGGCGTCCGGGAAGAGCCCGAGCTGCCACGGGTGGACGCCGACGACGCTCGACACCCAGCCGGTCGAGCCGTCGGCCGCCGCGATGGCCTTGATGACCTCGTAGAAGTCGCAGGGGTCGCCCTCGGCGCCGGCGTACCGCTTGGGCTGCAGCATCCGGAACACACCCGCGGCGGTCAGCTCGGCGATCGACTCGGCCGGCACCCGCCGGGCCTGCTCGGCGGCGATGGCCCGCTCACGAATGGCGGGAAGCAGGTCCTGGACCGCCTCGAAGACCTTGCTGGGCATGGGTGTCCTTCCGATCTGCAGTGCAACGGTGGTGCTGCTGACGCTAGGCACCGGTGGCGGCGCTCGCTGCTGCGGTGTCCCACTCGATGGGACTGCCGGCGGCAGCCCGACCGGCCCGACGGCCGAAGTAGGTGCCGTCCCCCAGGGATGTGCCGCTCACGTAGCCCCACGACGCGAGGCCGGACGTCGAGCGGCCGGCGGCGTACAGGCCCGGGATCGATCGCCCGTCGAGGTCGAGGACATGGCCGTCGACGGTCGTCTCGAGGCCGCCGAGGGTAAAGACGGCCGCTCCGCTGCCCGGTGGGTCACCGGGGCCGCGGAAGCAGCGCTTGGGGTCGATGGCCGCGTACGGCGGCTCGAGCGGGCGCAGGAAACGCGACCGCTTGTGGAACAGCGGGTCCTCCCCCTTGGCGGCGTGCGCGTTGTAGAGCTCGACGGTCTTCTGCAGCGCGCCGGCCGGCATGCCGAGCTCGCTCTCGAGCTCCTCGACGGTCGCGGCGACGAAGTGCGGCCGCACTCCCCAGCGCTC
The DNA here is from genome assembly GCA_016650445.1 of Frankiaceae bacterium. Lineage (GTDB taxonomy): Bacteria > Actinomycetota > Actinomycetes > Mycobacteriales > SCTD01 > RYN-124. The sequence goes on from JAENVS010000041.1 coordinate 111,498, forward strand.
GTTCTCGGGGACGGCCTCGTAGCCCTTCTCGTCGAGCACGACCCAGCAGTCGAGCCCCTGCCGGAACAGCGCGGCCTGCCCGATCCGGCCCGGGTAGCAGTCCTCGTTGATGAAGCGCTGGCCCTGGCCGTTGACGACCATGCCGTTCGCGGCCATCGCCGGGATCATCGTGATCGCCACCTGGCCGGCGGACATGTGACGGACGGCGGCACCGACGGCCTGCGCCATCCGGATGCCGCTGCCGTCCTCGCCACCGCAGCTCACCTTGTCGTGCCCGACCAGCTGGGGGGCGTGCTGGCGGAGCATCTCGTCATCGTCGACGAAACCGCCGGTGGTCAGCACGACGGCCTTGCGCGCGCGGATCGTCACGGGCTCACCAAACTCGCGCGCGACGACACCGACGACGCGGCCGTCCTCGACGACCAGCCGATCGGCAACGGTGTCGGTCTGCGTGCGGGCGCCCGCAGCGGTCGCGGCCTCCTTGAGCTTGTCCATCAGCAGCCAGCCGCCGAAGTCCTTGACGGTCGGGCGATGACCGCGCGGCACGGGTACGGCGTGGGTCGGGAACGGGTGCGCCGCCTCGCCCAGCCACATCAGACCGTCCTCGGTCGGCGGCACCCAGGTCGGCGCGTCCCACACCGTCGGCGTGAACGGGATGCCGCGCGCGACGAGCCAGTCGTAGTGCTCGACGCTGCCCTGGCAGTACGCCGTCACCTTCTCCTCGTCGCAGTCCGGACCGAGGGCGGCCAGCAGGAAAGCTTTCATCTGCTCGGGGGTGTCACTGAAGCCGCAGGCCTCCTGCAGCGCCGTGCCGCCCCCGAGGTAGACCTCGCCGCCGCTCAGCGCGCTGGCACCCCCGGGGCCGCTCGCCCGCTCGATGACGAGCACGTCGGCGCCGGCTGTCGCGGCTTCGTACGCCGCAGACCCGCCGGCCGCGCCGAAGCCCACGACGAGCACGTCGCACTGCAAGTCACCGGCGCCGACCTCGGCAGCGGGCACGGGCGTCACGGATCGGTTTCGCACCACGGCGACACACTAGAACGTGTTCCAGTTCTTGCGCTACCGTCCCCCATCCGTCGAGTGGTGGTTCGCGCCCCACTCGCGGGCGCTGGATCGGGGCGTAAGCCACCACTCAACGAGGGTTTGGGGTGCGCGTGGTGCTCGAACGATTTCGGTTGGACGGGAAGGTCGCGGTCGTCACCGGGGCGGGGCGCGGGATCGGCGCCGCGACTGCCCTCGCCCTCGCGGAAGCGGGAGCTGACGTCGTGCTGTCGGCCCGCACCGAGGAGCAGCTGCGCGAGGTCGCCGCCCAGGTCGAGAAGCTCGGCCAACGGGCCGTCGTCGTGGCCGCCGACCTCAACGATCTCGACGCGGTCGCGGGGCTCGCCGACCAGGCGGTCGCCGAGCTCGGCCGCCTCGACGTGGTGGTCAACAACGTCGGCGGCACCATGCCGCGCGAGTTCAAGAAGACCTCTGTGCGCTTCCTGGAGGAGGCGTTCCACTTCAACGTCAGTACGGCGCACGCGCTGACGCGAGCGGCTCTGCCGCACCTGCTCGCCGATGGCGGGTCGGTCGTCAACATCTCCTCGATCATGGGCCGCGTCCCCGGCCGCGGTTACGTGGCATACGGGACCGCCAAGGCAGCCCTGGCCCATTGGACCCGGCTCACCGCGGCCGATCTGTCGCCCCGGGTGCGGGTCAACGCGATCGCCGTCGGGTCGATCGCCACGTCCGCCCTGCAGATCGTCACGGACACCGACGAGCTGCGCGAGGCGATGGAGTCGGCGACCCCGCTGCGCCGGATCGGCGACCCCGACGAGATCGCAGCGACCGTCCTGTTCCTGGCGAGCTCAGCCGGTGCGTACGTCACCGGCAAGGTCTTCGAGGTCGACGGCGGTCTGGAGCAGCCCAACCTCGACCTCGGCCTCCCGGATCTGGGAGACACGCTGTGAGGCATCGCGTGGTTGCCTGGTCGACAGGCAACGTCGGGCGGCATGCACTCGCCGGGATCGACGCGCGGCCCGACCTGGAGCTGGTCGGGCTGTGGGTGTCGAGCGAGGCGAAGGTCGGGCAGGACGCCGGCCGACTCGCCGGACTCGACCGCGACCTCGGCGTGCTCGCGACCAACGACGCCGACGCGCTACTGGCGCTCAAGCCCGACTGCATCGTGCACACCGCGATGGCCGACCACCGGCTGTTCGAGGCGATCGACGACCTGGCGAAGTTCCTTCGCGCCGGCATCAACGTCGTGTCCAGCGGGCCGGTCTTCCTGCAGTACCCGTACGGCACCGCCGACGACATGGCCAAGCCGGTCATCGAGGCCGCGCTCGAGGGCGGCGCCTCGCTCTGGGTCAACGGCGTGGACCCCGGCTTCGCCAACGACTGGATGCCGCTCGTCCTGACCAGCGTCAGCGAGCGGATCGACGAGGTCCGCTGCATGGAGGTCCTCAACTACGCCACGTACGACCAGGCGATGATCGTCTTCGACGTCATGGGCTTCGGCCGGCCGCTCGACGCGGAGAAGCCGATGCTGCTGCAGCCCGGCATCCTGACGATGGCGTGGGGCAGCGTCGTCCACCAGATCGCGAAGGGGCTCGACGTCGAGCTCGACGAGGTCACCGAGTGGTACGAGCAGCTGCCGGCGCCGGAGACGTTCGACATCTCCAGCGGCGTCATCGAGGCCGGCACCGTCGCGGGCCTGCACTTCGAGGTGCGCGGGATGCGCGGTGGGCGCGCGGTCGTCGTGCTCGAGCACGTGACGCGGTTGCGCGACGACATCGGCCCGGACTGGCCGCAGCCGGCCGGCCAGGGCTGCTACCGCGTCGTCGTCTCCGGCGAGCCCAACTACACGCTCGACCTGCAGCTGCTCGGCACGGACGGCGACCACAACACCGCCGGGTTGAAGGCCACCGCCATGCGGCTGGTCAACGCGGTTCCGGCCGTCGTCGCGGCGAAGCCCGGCCTCCTGACCGCCCTGGACCTACCGCTCATCACCGGCAAGGGCCTGGTCACGCGATAGCTGAGGCCGTTCGTCTCAGTTGGTCGGCATCAGGAACGGACGCTTGGCATCCAGGGCCTGGCAGCTGCGGCGGGCGGCGTCGCACGCCAGCAGCTCGTCGTCGACGTCAACCATGGCGATGTCGCCGTACGACCACGCGATCCAGGGATAGTGGTTCCGGGGTACGCGCCACACCTCCCCGCTACGCGTGTCGACGATCGCGGCGCCGTGGTAGGCGTCCGAGCCCTCGACCGAGAGGACGTAGTTGCCGCTGGGGCTGAGCCGGGCGCGGGGCTCCAGATCGGGATAGCGCGCCTCGGCACGACCAGGCGCCTTCAGCACCACTGCCTCGCGGCCACGGAACACCTCTACAGCGCCGTGCACATCGAGCAGGAAGAGGTCATCCGGGGCCGTGAGCACCGACGTCTTCCCCGTGCCTGGGTCATGGCTGTACAGGCTGGGGCCATACCAGGCCACGCGCGAGCGGGAGACCTCCACGAAGTAGTTGCCCGCGGGGTTGTGGTCGCCGGAGAGCGCCGAAACGGCCTCCCCTTGCTTGGTACGCGAGACCTCGCGGCCCACCGCCGTGTCGTAGACGACCAGGTCCATGCCGTCGAACCAGGCGGCCGTGTCGCCATCCGGGTCTCCACCGGGGCCCGCCACGGAGTTGCGCCCCACGACGCGCGGGTGGCCGCCCCAGGGGTGGAACCAGACGTCGCCGGTTGCCGGGTCCAGGTACAGCGCGCCCGAGCGCACCAGGGCCAGCGCCCCCTGCAAGCGGTCGCCGTCCCGCCTTCCGATCGCTACCGGGGTCTTCTCGACGACATCGCCGTGGTGGAGCCCACGCGCGTCGTACCAGACCGGTACGGCGCCCACGACGGCGCGCGGCGGATCAACGAACTCCAGTCCGTCCGACCCTGGACGATCCTGCCCACTGATCGCGGCTGCGGCGCCCACAACCACGGCCACCGCGGCTGCCGCCGCACCCACCAGCAGTCCGCGGTTGCGGCGAGCTCGTCGGCGTCCTCGGCGCACGTCGTCGGAGAGCGGTGCGGCCGGCATCTCGAACGCCTGGGCCACGGCGTGGAGCCGCTCGATCAGATCGTGCTCGTCGGAGCTCATGCGCCCTCTCCTTCGGTGACCGGGGCACCGAACTCGGCGGCCAGCGCCCGGCGCAATGCAGCCAGCGCGTCGCTGGTTTGGCTCTTCACCGTGCCGGTGCTGATGCCGAGGTCCGCGGCCGTCTCCTCGACGCTGAGCCCCAGGTAGTGCCGGAGAGCGACGACCTTGCGCTGACCGAGCGGAAGGTTCCGGAGGGCAGCCCACAGGACCTCGAGGTCCTCTGCGGGCAGGTGGATAGCTGTCGGCCTTGCGCCTACGTCCGCCACGACGTGCTCACGGCGCCACGGTCTGCGCACCTGGTTGAGATGGCTGTTGACGATGGTCCGCCGGGCGTAGGCGTCGATGTTGTGCGCGCGGGACGCACGCGGCCACGCGGCGTACAGCCGGGCCAACGCGTCTTGCACGATGTCCTCGGCCTGATGTGGGTCGCCGCAGAGCAGGCAGGCCAGCCGGAACAGCTGAAGACGTCGCCGCGTGACGTAGGTCGTGAAGTCCTCGTCCACGTCCATCTTTGGACCCCCTCCCACGTTCAGACACGGCGCACGGGCGATCCGTTGGGTCGCTGGTCAAGACCTGCGGATGACCGCGTCAGCGGCGGAGTCCCTCAGGACCGGTCGCCTGGCACCTCTGCGCTCACGACGAGCGCCGCCATGCGCCCGACGACGGGACCTGACCCGAACCGGCGTTCCAGCGCCGTCCCGACAGCCTCTGTCGTTGCCGCCAGGTCCGCGCGCGCCTCGATCTCAGCGCGAAGCGGCGTGCCTCGGCAGTAACCGCGCGCCAGGTCGGGGGCGCTCTTGCCGGTGCAGTCGAGCTCGACCGTGTCGACGCGTACGTCGTCGAAGCCCGCCGTGGTCAGGTCGGCGGCGATGAGGTCCTCGTCGTGGTAGCCGTGGGGCACCCGGGCAAGAAAGCTCGGCGGATCGTCGGGGAAGCACTCGGCCAGTGCCGCTATGACTGCGGTCTCGACGTCGTGGGTGACAAGCGGGCCCCAGCAGTTGAACAAGAAGTGCCCGCCCGGTGTGAGCACTCGTGCGATCCCGGCGTACGCCGCCGGCCGGTCCGGGAAGAACATGACCCCGAACTGGCACGCGACGAGGTCGAAGCTCGCTTCACCGAAGGGCAGCTGCATCGCGTCGGCCTGCCGCCAGGTCGCCGTCGGCACCCGCGCCGACCCGACGTCGACCATCGCGACGTTGAGATCGGTCGCCGTGATGTGAGCCCCGGGCAGAGTCGCTGTCATCGCCCGGGTGAGTACGCCCGTCCCCGCAGCGAGCTCAAGGACGACCCTCGGTCGGTGGCGAGCAACCCGCGAGGCCAGGTCGTCGGCGTACGGCTGGAAGACCGCGGGCACGAGGTACTCGTCGTACGCCGTGGACATGTCCTCGGCCCATACGCGACTCGCCTCGTCTGGCACGCCTCGAACCTAGTCCCGGCAGGTGATTCGCTCAGGCGTCGGCGCGGAGGCGGAGGAGCTCGACGAAGCGGCCGACGGCGCGTACGACGTGGGACGACCGGATGGACGGGAACACGTCGAACGCGTGCTGCGTGCCCGGCAGCTCGACGTACACGACCGGGTTGCTCGAGACCGCCCGGAGCCGCTCGACGAACAACCTCGCCTCGGCGACCGGCACGAGCGTGTCGTTGCGGCCGTGGATGACCAGAAATGGCGGAGCGTCCTCGCACACCGCCTCGATCGGCGAGGCCTCCCGGTAGACCTGGTCGTCCGTCGTCTTCATCACGAGCCGGTCCATCAGGTGCCGCCGGCGCATCCGGGACGCCTTGGTGCCGGTCTCACCCGCGATGTCGTAGACGCCGTAGTAGGGCACACAGCCCGCGACGCTGGTATCGACGTCCTCGAAGCCCGGTTGGTAGCGCGGGTCGTTGGCGGTGAGGGCGGCCATCGCGACCAGGTGCGCGCCGGCCGACCCGCCGGTGAGCACGACGAAGCCCGGGTCCGCGCCGTACTCCGCGCCGTTCTGCCGCACCCACGCCAGCGCCCGCTTCACGTCGACGAGGTGGTCGGGCCAGGTCGCCCGCGGCGAGAGCCGATAGTTGGGCGCGAAGCAGACCCAGCCACGTGAGGCGAGGTGCAGCATCAGCGGGCGGCCCTGCTCACGCTTGTCGCCGATGACCCAGCCACCGCCGTGGACCTGCACCAGGGTCGGGCAGCCGGTCGGCTTGTCCTTGTGTCGGTAGACGTCGAGGCGGTGCCGCCCGGACACGTCGGAGTAGGGCACGTCGACGATCCGGTCGACGTCGGGGTGCGTGAACGACATGGGCACGAAGAAGCGCCGCAGTCGACCGGTGACATCAACGTCGGAGTCCGGTTCCGGCCCGTCCGGCAGGTCCGCCAGCGCTCGATCGGCGACATGGGCGGCCGCCTCGCTGGAGCGCACCAGCCACAGCAGTCCGACGACCGTGAGCACGGACAGCACGAGCGCGACCCAGCCGCGGGTGTCCGACACCGCCCCCAGCAGCACGAATGTCGTGATCTCGATGACGGTCAGGACGATCAACTGGGGCGCGAGCTCAGCGGTCAACCAGGCCGAGAAGAAGGCCGGCAGCAGAACCGGCGTGGCCCGCAGCGGCCTCAGCGCGTTGAACACCGCCAGCAGGCCGGCAACGGCAAGCAGCAGGAAGACGGTGGACACGTGACCAGTCTGCCTGCCCTTACTGTTCAACCGTGCAGGCCATGAGCGGGATGGACGCGACGTTCCTCTACTTCGAGACGCCGAGCATGCACATGCACGTGCTCGGCACCCTGGTTCTCGACCCCACGGACATCCCCGGCGGGTGGAATCGTGACCGCGTGCACAGGCTCCTGCGGGAGCGCCTCGACCTCATCCCGCCCTTCCGTCGGCGACTCCTGCAGCCCACCCTGCGCCTGCACCACCCGGTGTGGACCGATGTCGAGGACATCGACCTGCACGACCACATCACCACGGTCACCTGCCGGGCACCGGGCAACGAGGCGCAGCTCGAGGAGCTGCTCGGCGGGTTCGCAGCGGAGAAGCTGCCGCGGGACCGGCCGCTGTTCCACATCCTGGTCGTCGAGGGGCTTGCCAAGGGCCGCGTCGCGGTCGTCATCAAGGTCCACCACTGCGCGGTCGACGGCGTCGGCGCCGCACGCATCCTCGGCAACCTGTTCGACCTCGAGGCAACCGGCCGTACGCCGGAGTCTCTCGAGCAGGCCCGGGCCATGGTCGCCGCCACCGCGCCCTCCTCGGAGCCGGGCATCCCCGCGCTGGCCCTGCACACGGCGATGGGCCTCGCGAGCCGTCCCCTGGGCGTCGCGAAGATGGTCCCCGCGGTCGCCAAGTCGGCGGTCAACCTGGTCATGTCGCGGCGGGCCAAGGGCAGCGGTACGTCGGGAGCGATCCCCTTCACGGCGCCACGCGCGTCGTTCAACGGCACGATCAGCCCGGATCGGGTCGTCGCCCTTGTCGACGTGCCGCTCGACGACATCAAGGCGGTGAAGAACGCCGTCGGCGGCACCTTCAACGACGCCGTCATCGCCATTTGCGGCGGCGCGTTCCGGCGCTACCTCGACGCCCGCGGCGAGCTGCCCGACAGCAGCCTGATCGCCGTCGTACCGGTGTCCGTGCGCAGTGACGACGACAACCAGGCCGCCAACCGCACGTCAGCGATGTTCACCTCACTCGGGACCGACATCGCGGACCCGCTCGAGCGGCTCGAGTCCGTGCGCAACGCCAACGACATCGGCAAGGCGGACCAGAAGGCGCTCGGCGACGAGCTCGTCGTGCAGGCCGCGGAGCTGGCGTCGCCCAACATCACCTCGCTCATCGCCCGGCTCTACTCGACCGCGCGGCTGGCCGACCTGCACCCCGTGGTGCACAACGTCGTCATCTCCAACGTCGCCGGCCCGCCGATCCAGATCTACTTCGCCGGCGCCAAGGTGGAGCGGATGTTCCCCCTCGGACCGGTGCTCGAGGGGCCCGGACTGAACATCACCGTCGTCAGCTACCGCGACCGCGTCGGCTTCGGGCTGATCGCCTGCAAGCAGCGGATGCCCGATGTCGCCGAGCTGGCAGCCCAGGTGGCTCCTGCCCTCGACGAGCTGCTCCAGGCGGCGAAGGCCACCGCGAGCTGACACCCCAACGCGACAGACCGCGCTCGTGCTAGAACCTGTTCTACCTGAGCGGGAGGTGGCGCGTGCAGTTCACGATGTCGGTGGCGATGAGCTCGCCCGAGGACTACGCCGATCTAGCCAGGGCAGCTGAGGACGCCGGCTACGACCAGATCGCGGTCCCCGACTCGATCTTCTGGTCCGAGCAGGTCTCGAGCGCCTACCCCTACACCGGTGACGGCGCGCGCATGTGGACCGACCAGACGCCCTTCGTCGACCCGTTCCTCGCGGTGGCAGCAATGGGGTCGGTGACGTCGCGCATCCGCTTCTGCACCCATGTCGTCAAGGTGGGCGTGCGCGATGCCGTGCTGCTGGCCAAGCAGGTGCAGTCTGCAGCGGTCCTGACCCGTGGGCGCTTCACGTTCGGCGCCGGCGTGGGCTGGCTGCGCGAGGAGTTCGAGTGGTGCGGCCAGACCTACGAGAAGCGCGGCGCGCGGGTCGACGAGGAGCTCGAGGCGATCCAGCGCATCCTCACCGGCGACTGGGCCGAGATGAGCGGCGAGCAGGTGCGGTTCGGCCGCATCAAGATGCCGCCCGCTCCCCCGTCGCGGGTGCCCATCTACATCGGCGGCCACACCGAAGTGGCGCTCCGTCGGACAGTGCGGTTCGGCGACGGCTGGACCAGCGCGATGATCACGTACGACGAGCTGCGCGAGCTCATCCCGACGGTGAACGACATGCTGAAGACCGCAGGTCGCGAGACCGACGGGTTCACCTTCCAGGTCGCGTCGTCGGACCGGTTCGGGCTCGACGGCTACCGCGACCTGGGCTCCATCGGCGTGACGGACATCGTCACGATCCCCTGGCTCTTCTACGGCGTACCGATCGACGGGCCGCTCGAGGCGAAGCTCGACGGCATCAAGCGCTTCGCGAAGGACGTGATCGAGCAGTGGTGACGACGACTGAGGCCCTGCCTGCTGAACATCCGGCCAGGCTCGCCTCGCAGCGGTCGATCGCCGCCGTGCAGGCGAAGGACAAGGACGCCTGGCTGGCGCTGTTCGCCGACGACGCCGTCGTCGAGGACCCCGTCGGCCGGTCGTTCCTCGACGAGTCGGGGCTCGGGCACCGCGGCAAGGAGGCGATCGGTGCGTTCTTCGACAACAACATCGCCACCGTCGAGCAGATCCGCTTCGAGCTGCACGACTCCTTCGCCACCGGTGACGAGGTCGCCAACGTCGCGACCATCCACATGACGCTGCCGGGCGGCACGACGAGCCGGTGCGAGGGCGTCTTCGTCTACCGGGTACGCGACGACGGCAAGCTGGTCAGCCTGCGCGCGTACTGGGAGGTCGACCGGATGATGGCGACGATGACGCAAGCATGATGAAAGACCTGGCGTGACCGAGCTCGACGACCTCGGGCTCGCCTTCGCCGAGCTCGCCAGCGCCGCCGGCCGGGTCGTCATGGACGTCTACGCCACCGACTTCGAGGTGCGCCGAAAGGCGGACGCGTCGCCGGTCAGCGAAGCCGACGAGGCGGCCGAGGCGCTGCTGATCCCCGGCGTCGAGAAGCTGCTGCCCGGCGTACCGATCCTGGCCGAGGAGGCGGTGTCTCGCGACGGGCTCGTCGGCCACCAATTCAGCGGCACGGAGTTCGTCCTCATCGACCCGCTCGACGGCACCAAGGAGTTCGTCTCCCGCAACGGCGAGTTCACCGTCAACATCGCCCTTGTGCGCGACGGCATACCAGTTGTCGGCTGCGTCTACGCGCCCGTCCTCGGTCGGATGTACGCCGGCGGCACGACGGCCCGCACCGGCACGGTCCAGCCGGGAGCAGAGGTTGGCGCCCTCGGCCCCATGACCACACGTCCGTACGCCGATACCCTCGTCGCGGTCGCGAGCCGGTCGCACCGCGACCCGCAGACCGACGCGTTCCTCGCCGACCTCGGCGTGGCCGAGACCAGGAGCGCCGGGTCGTCGCTGAAGTTCTGCCTCGTCGCCGAGGGCAGCGCCGACGTCTACCCGCGGTTCGGACCGACGATGGAGTGGGACACCGCGGCCGGCGACGCGGTGCTGCGGGCCGCCGGCGGCACCGTGACCAACCCGGACGGGACGACGTTCCGCTACGGGAAGTCGGCCGAGGGCTTCCGCAACGGCGCGTTCGTGGCGTGGGGCGGCGCTCCCCTGCGCTGACCCGCTCTGGTAGAACGTGTTTCAGTTTTCCTTGTGAGGGGTGACATGGCCGACGACCCCGTCGACGCGGTGCTGACCGGGCGGGCCTGGACGGAGTTCTGCACGGCGCTCGAGCAGGCGGGCCAGGTCGTGCTGCGCGCGTCGTCGCCCGCCACCCCCCACGACCGGGCCGAGGGGTTCCGCTACCTGACCCGGCTGCTGCGCAACAGCCTCTACGCCACGATCGAGAACAGCGACCCCGAGCGGCCGGCGATGCAGGGGCTGGACCTGGTGAAGATCGGCGCCGACAACCCCGACAACGTCTACCTGTCCGCACCGGTGCGGGGCAGTGCGTCGTACCGCATCACCGGCACCCGCGGGTCGATCGCCTACGTCAGCTTCGGGTCGAAGGCCAACCGCTACGCCAAGGACGGGACGATGGCCTCGACCGGGGAGCTGCGCAACGACGACATCGTCGTCGGTGAGGACGGCTCGGTCGAGATCCACGTCAGCGCGGAGAGGCAGTACGGCAACTGGCTCCCGCTGGCCGACGATTCCACGATGATCGTGGTCCGGCAGTCGTACCTCGACCGGACCACCGAAGTGGCGGGCGACTACCGCATCGAGCGGCTCGGGGAGCCGATGCCGCCGCCCGGCCCGTTCGACCCGAAGGCGCTGGTCAGGGCACTGCAGCGGACGTCGCTCGGGGTCATCGGAACGGCCGCGACCTTCGCGCAGTGGACCGAGCTGTTCATGACCCGGCCGAACGAGCTGCCCGACTGGGGTCAGGACATGTTCCAGCGGGCCGGCGGCGACCCGGAGATCTTCTACCTGCACGGCTACTGGCAGCTCGAGCCCGGACAGGCATGGGTGATCGAGACCGCGGTGCCGGACTGCCCGTACTGGAACGTCCAGGTCGACAACTGGTGGATGGAGTCGATGGACTACCGGCATCACCAGGTCACGTTCAACAAGCACACCGCGACCCTCAACCAGGATGGCACCGTGACGTTCGTCGTCGCGGACGCCGACCCGGGCTGGGGCAACTGGCTCGACACCACCGGCCACACGAGCGGTACGGCGCTGCTGCGCTGGGTCGGCGCCGCCGAGCACCCGCTCCCCGTCTGCCGAGTGGAGAAGCTGTCATGAAGCTCGTCGTCGACGACCTGGTGAAGGCAGCCGTCGACAAGGCGGGTGGCGCCGACTTCGGCGACGAGTGGTTCCTGGAGCCGCTGGCCGTCCTGGTCCGCTCGCTGAACGACGAGGCGCGGCTGTCGGAGATGGGCGAGCAGATGACCGCGCGGCGTCTGACCGCGCTGCTCGTCGACCGACTCCGGCTGCGCGCCTTGCAGCGCGAGCATCCCGAGATCCTCGACGTGGAGGTGCGACTCGCGGCGGAGATCTGCGGGCTGCCGCGCACCGGCAGCACGCTGCTGCACCGGCTGCTCGCGGCGTCGCCGCAGCTGACGTCGACGGCGTCGTGGGAGTGCTCCTACCCGCTCCCCTTTCCGGGCGAGGGGCCGGAGGCGGAGGAGCGCAAGCGCCGGGCCCGCGAGCGGATGGAGGCGTTCCTGGCGCTGTCCCCGGAGTTCGCGCAGATCCACACGGTGACGTGGGACGGCGCGGAGGAGGACGTGCTGCTCGTCGACCGGAGCTTCACCAGCATGAGCTTCGACAGCTTCTACTGGGTGCCGTCGTACGGCATCTGGTTGCGCGGCTACGACCAGAGCAAGGCGTACGGCGAGCTGCGCGAGTGGCTGCAGGTCCTGCAGTGGCAGGACCCGTCGCGGGCCGCCAAGCGCTGGGTGCTCAAGTCGCCGCACCACCTGACCGCCGCGGAGACCGTCCTCGACGCGTTCCCCGAGTGCAAGATCGTGATGACGCACCGCTCCCCCGTGCAGGCCGTCCCGTCGTACGCGTCCATGGTGATGTCCATGACGAGGCAGTTCAGCGACGAGCCCGACCCGGTGGCGATCGGGCAGTACTGGTCGGAGCGGTTCCAGGAGACGCTGCGGTCGTTCGCGTCGGTGCGTGAGGCACGGCCCGACCGCTTCGTCGACGTGCACTTCACAGCGATGCTGAGCCAGCCGCTGGTCGAGGCGCGGCGCGTGACGACGGAGCTCGGGCTCGCACCGGGACCGGCCGACGATGCCGCCTGGGAGGCCTATCTCGAGCAGAACCGAGCCGAGCGACACGGCAAGCACGACTACACCGCCGAGACATTCGGGCTGTCCGATGACCAGCTCGCGAAGGACTTCGCGTTCTACACGGAGGCGTACCTGTGATCCTGTCCGACGAGGTCGTGGTCGTCACCGGCATCGGTGCCGGCCTGGGCGCGAAGCTGTCCGCGCGCATCGCCGCCGAAGGCGGCAAGGTCGTCATGGTGTCGCGCAAGACCGACATCATGGAGCAGGTGCAGAAGGAGATCGAGGCGGCCGGTGGCGAGGCGCTCTGCGTGCCCGCCAACGTCGTGAAGGAGGAGGACTGCGCGCGCGTCGCGGAGGCAGCCGTCGAGCGGTTCGGGCGGATCACCGGGCTGGTCAACTCGGCGTACGCGCACCCGGGGTTCTCCGACCTGCTCGACACCCCGGACAAGCTGCTGCGGCGGGCGATGGACGTGTCGTTCTTCGGCGCGCTGTCGATGACGCGGGCCGTCGTACCGCACATGAAGGCCGCCGGGCACGGCTCGATCGTCAACGTGGGCACGATGACAACCCGCAAGCCGATGCGCGGCGAAGGCGGGTACGCCGCAGCGAAGGCTGCGATGGGCAACGCCTCGCAGATGCTCGCGCTCGAGCTCGGCGAGCACAACATCCGCGTCAACCAGGCCGTGATGGGCTGGCTCGACGGTCCGGGCGTGCAGTTCTACCTGCAGATGACGGCAGACGAGAAGGGCATCACGACACAGGACGTGTACGACGACATCGCCTCGCGCAACCCGCTCGGCCGCATCCCGACCGATGACGCATGTGCGAAGGCGGTGCTGTTCCTGCTCTCGGACTACGCGAGTGAGGTCAGTGGCGCCGTGCTGGACGTCAACGGCGGCGAGTACATGCCGGCATGAGTCACGAGGTGCGCTCCGTGACAGTCGACATTGCGGCACCCGCCGCGTTCGTGTGGGAGGTGCTGCTCGACTACCCGCGCTACCCGGAGTGGAACCCGTACACCGTCCGGGTCGAGTCGACGTGCCTGCTCGGCGACCCCGTCGACCTGTATCTGCCGGACCCGTTGAAGCCGGGCGAGCTGATGCACCAGCGCGAGTGGATCTGCCTCGTCGACGCGCCGCGGCAGTTCGCCTACGAGATGCACCCGACGCCGGAGCTCGACGTACATGCCCGAAGGGACCAGTACGTCGAGGAGACCGGGCCGGAAGCGTGCCGCTACTGGACGACCGACGTGTTCAGCGGTCCGCTCGCCGACCTGGTGATGGAGCACAGCGGTGCGTGGGTGAAAGAGGGCTTCGACGCAGTGGCACACGCGCTGAAATCACGTTGCGAGAGCCTGGCAGGCTGAGCGGCGTGAGGATCGAGCTGACGGGTTCGTTCGTACTGTCCGCGCCCATGGAGCAGGTGCGGCCCATGTTCACCGCGGAGGGTGAGCGGGCGTGGGCTCCCGGCTGGGACCCGGAGTGGGCCGACGCCGAGCACGTCCACGAGGTCGGCGAGGTGTGGTCGACCAGCGGCCCGCCAGCGACGACCTGGATCACGGTGCAGGCGGACCCCGACTGCGTGCGGTATGCCCGCGTCGCGATCGGTGACAGCGCCGGCATCGTCTCGGTGTCCTTCGCGCCGGCGGACGACGGCACACGCGTGACGGTCGCCTACGACCTGTCCGCGCTCAGCCCCGACGGCGCGGTCCGGCTCACCCAGTTCGAGGCGTCGTACGGCGACATGCTCGAGCACTGGCGGGTCTTTACCAGCAGGGCACTCGAGTAGCTCGGTCCCGCGATCGGGACGTGCCACAACCCGGGCCGGACGCATCCCAGCGGAGTCGAGTTGTCCACAGGAGGAGAACCGGCCCTACACGCCTCGCTGTCGAGACCGGCTCCGCACGCGGGTATCGGGATGACCCGGGTGTTCACTACTGGAGCGGCGGAGGGTCTGCTCGCAAAAGTTGGGAGACTCATGAGCGCGACCGCGACAGAAGACGCCGTGCGGCGGCTCTACGTCGCCTACGCCGCCAACGACATCGGGACCCTTGACGGCCTGATCGCTGACGATGCCGTGGTACACGTTCCGGGAGGACACCCGCTTTCCGGGGAGCATCGGGGCAAGCAGTCTGTCTGGGCGTACTTCGGCAAGGTGGCTGAGGTGAGCCAAGGAAATGGCGGGTTCGACCTGCATGGTGTCACTGCAGACGACCAAGGACATGGCGTCGCCCTGCTCACCGGAACCATCCGAAACTGGATTCGACCTGTTGTGCATGTCTGGCGAGTCCAGGATGGACGGCTCGCTGAGGTGTGGGAGGTCTACCTCGACCAAGAAGCCGAAGACCGCTTCTGGACCGGGGCCATCCCCGAGGGGTAGGTGCCGTTGTCCGCGCTTGAATTAAGCCTTACATGCAACAGAGCAGTCCCGAGGAACTGTCACGCCGCTTACGGGCACGGGACTTACTTACTCCCCCAGATCTTCTCCTGCAAAGCGGTGTCGCCCGCACTCTGGAAACGCACGACCTTGCCGTCGCGGAAGGTCAGAACGTCGGCCTGGTCGGCCTCCTGGCCGTCGGCGGTCGTCCGGGTCAGCACGACCACGTGATCGCCGTCGGCGATGAAATGCTCAGGCTTGGTCTGGAAGGACTTACCGGCCAGTGCTACGAAGAACTTCGTGACCTCGTCCTTGCCGCGGTAGGTGCCGCTGATGCTGCTATTGCCGGGGACGATCCACTCAATGTCATCGGCCATGTTCTTCGTCGCGCCGCCTAGGTCGGCGTTGGCGAACGCCTGGTACGCGGCCTGAGCGGATGCCTTGTTCTCGGATGCCGACATCGATGTCCTCCTGGATTCGAACGTCCTGACGGACGCCAGCCGACCACGAGCAGCCCCGGATGTCACTACCTGCGATAGCTGACGTCGCCGCGGTCACCGACGCGCTCAAGCGCCGGCCAGAGGCACGTAGGTATGTGCCGTTGTCCGGTGACGAGCGTTTGCCTCCCGGGCATACCGTGCGCGGGTGACCTCACCGACCGGACGCCGCCCGCGCAACCTCTTCTTCTACGCAGCCGTGGTCTTCGCCCTCGGCATTCTCTACTTCCTGTACCAGCGCAGCCTGCTGCTGGCGGTCGTCTCCGGCGCGCTCGCCGTCGGGTGCGTCTTCGCCGGCGCCCGATCCCAAGGCGGCACCTGAGAGCCAGTCCCGTCAGTCCGGGGCGTCGAGGACGTCCAGCGACACCTCGACGACGTCGCCGTCGTCGATGCCCTCCGCATCGCGGACGGCGCGCTTGACCGGCAGGACATAGCCGTCGGTAGCCGGGAAGATCGACGTCGTCCAGGTCATGGCGCCGATCGTCGCCCGCACCCGCACCGACCCGAAACCGCGCCCGCGCCCGACCCGTGCCTTCACGTCGTCGGTGAGATCCATCGGCATGGTCACGAAGTGCCAGGTGCCGCCCTTGTGCTGCCAGAGCTCGGTGGCGAAGCGGACCTCCATGACGGACCAGGCTAGAGCTCAGGCCCGGACGTCGAGCGACCAGCCACGATCCTCGTGCCGCTCCCGGATGCGCCACCCGTCGGGCGTGCGCACGAGCACGTCGCGGTACCAGAGCCCGCAGAACAGCACCTGCCGCTCGTCGGTCACCACCATCGGGTTGAAGCAGATCGTCCGCACCCGCGCGGTGTCCCCGTCGATGTCGAACGTGCTGGTCGCGGTCAGGTGCTGGAAGTTGGCGAACGACGGCATGACCGAGGCGAGAAACGCCTTCTGCTCCGCCAGCGAGCCCGAGATGCCGCCCATCTCGCTGTAGTCGATGAGCGCATCGTCGGTGAACAGCACATCGAGGTCGTCCCAGGCGCGACCGTCGATCGCGGCGCTGTAGCGCGCGAGCAGGTCGGTGATCTCCATCCGGTCCGAGATCTCCTGCAGCGAGAGCACTAGCGCACCACTCGCCGTACGCCGACAGCCACGACGAGCACCAGGAGACCGAGCCCGGCCACGGCTGGGCCCGATCCGGTGGCGGGCAGCTGGTTCGGTGCAGGACGCGCCGCCGGCGGTGCGACCGCGCGCGGCGGTGCCGCCGAGGCCGCCTCGAGGTGGCCGGCGTACCCGCGGGTCTGGCCCTTCTGCGCAACGCAACGGGCATCGCCCGGCGCCGGTCCGCAGTCCTGGGTGTACGAGCCCCACGCGACGCCGCGGGAGTCGATCACCGCGCCGATGAAGTCGTTGCCGAACTCCTGGATGTCGAAGGGCGGCGGGAACGGCACCTGGTTGCCCAGCGGCCCGGGCAGCTGGAACGTGCCGCCGCCCTGCACCTGGTCGCCGTAGAGAAGCGGCCGGGTGACCGCGTTGACCTGCCCGCTGCTGAGCCGCGGGGACTGACCACGGGCAAGAGCGGCTGCCGCACCCGTCGTCGTCGTGATCCAGCCGTCCCAGGTGACGACACCGGGCTTGTGCCCGAGGTAGGCGACCGCAAGCTGGTCGCCGCGCACGTCCATCGCCCAGTGCAGCGACGCGGAGAGCCCCGGCGCGAGCAGGTCGACCGGCCGGCTCCACGTGCGACCGAGATCACGGGACACCCGCAGCATCAGCGCAACCCGCGCCTCGCGGGTCTCCTGCGAAACGAGGTACATCACGTTGCCGGTGCCGATGCGCAGGTCGGACAGACCGAGGTTGAGGCCCGGCTCGACGGGCGGGAGCGGCAACGTGAGTGGTGCCCCGCTCGGGCTCTTCAGGATGGGGAAGGTGGCCGCCTCGTCGGTGCTGCGGGCGAGGTACGTCGCACCCCCGCAGGACACCATCAGGTACAGCGACCCGTCCGACGCCGGCTGCGGGTAGGACCCGTCGATCGCGGAGTAGTCCTCCCCCGCGGCGCCGCACTCGGAGTGCACCGGCGGGGCACCACGCAGGACGACGCCCTGCTCCGTCCAGGTCGTCCCGCCGTCGAGGCTCGCGTAGCAGCTGCGCGAGCCGATGACGGGGCTGGTGAAGCCGACGTTGCTGTTGGCGCAGAAGTAGACGACGTTGGGGTAGCCGACGGGACGCGCTCCGCCCGCGGGCGGCGGCGCGGAGGTGAAGCGAGGGTTCTCCGGCAGGAAGACCGTGTCGATGGCCGAGTGGTGCCACGTCTTTCCGTCGTCCGGGCTCCACATGAGGTGCGCCGGACCCTCCTGCTCCGGACCGAGCTCCGGCGCGAACGGGATCGGTCCGTAGTCGGCGAAGAACAGCCGACCGGTGACCGGGTCGACGTAGTCGCCGTGGTCGGTCGGGTTCCAGGTGATGCCGAGCGGCTTGACGAGCTGCCAGGTGCGCCCGCCGTCCTTCGTGATCGCCTGCCCTGCCGGGCTGGCGTTGGACTGCGTGTCCTCACCGACCGGAACCGGCGCGGTGCCGGTGCCGAGAAAGCCCTGAGGCAGCACGGCCGGCGTGAAAACGACGGCGCCGGTCGGCGTCGC
Organism: Frankiaceae bacterium; assembly: GCA_016650445.1. Classification (GTDB taxonomy): domain Bacteria; phylum Actinomycetota; class Actinomycetes; order Mycobacteriales; family SCTD01; genus RYN-124. Next base: position 129,482 of record JAENVS010000041.1, read on the forward strand.
GACGAGATGCGACTCGGCGCCGGCATAGCCGGTGGAGCCACCACAGGCGACCAGGTCGGACGATGCTTTCGGTTGTGTGCCGCTCGGGAGGTGCGACACAACCGGCGGGAGACCGCTGCACGACGGTGGCGGGCTGGCCGGCGCCGGCGCGGCGGCAACGGTGAGGATCGCCGCGCTGCACAGCAGCAGCGCTCCCAGGGCCGGCAGCCGGCGCACTACGTCAGATCCGCGAGCTGCCGAAGGACGGCGGGGTCCTCGACGCCGCCGACAAGCAGCGTCGTCACCGGTCCCGACCGCCACAGCTCGAGCCGCTCCGCGATGCGCTCGACCGGGCCGCACAGCGCGATGCCGTCGCAGAGCTCGTCAGGCACAGCCTTCACGGCGCCCTCGCGGTCGCCCTCGAGGAAGAGCTCCTGGACGTGCGCCGCCTCCTCGCCGAAGCCCATCCGGCTGACGACGTCGAGGTGGAAGTTCTTGCCCTTGGCGCCCATGCCGCCGATGTAGAAGCCGAGGTGCCACTTGACGACGTCGAGGGCGGCTTGGACGTCGTCGTTGACGACGACGGTGACCGGGCAGGCGATCTCGAACCCCGGCTTGGCCGCGGCCAGCGCGTCGGCGTACATCGCCGGCCCGCGCTCGGCGTGGAAGAAGATCGGCAGCCAGCCGTCGGCGATCTCAGCGGAGAGCTCGACGTTCTTCGGACCCTCGGCACCGAGGTAGACCGGGATGTCCGGGCGCAGCGGGTGGCAGTTGGCCTTGAGCGGCTTCCCGAGGCCGGTCCCGCCGGGATAGGGCAGCGGGTAGTGCTCGCCGTCGTTGGTCACCGGCCCTTCGCGGCGCCACACGTCACGCAGGATCTGGATGTACTCCCGCGTGCGCGCCAGCGGTTTCGGGAACGGTACGCCGTACCAGCCCTCGACGACCTGCGGCCCACTTACGCCGAGGCCGAGGATCATCCGGCCGCCGGAGAGGCGATCGAGGGTCAGAGCCGTCATGGCCGTCGCGACCGGCGTGCGGGCGGAGATCTGGCACAGGCCGGTGCCGAGCTTGATGCGCGACGTGCGCGAGCCGATCCAGGCGAGCGGTGTGAAGACATCGGAGCCGTAGGACTCCGCGGTCCAGACCGAGTCGAACCCGGCGTCCTCGGCGGCCAGCACGAGCGGCAGCTGGTCGCCCGGACCGGCGCCGACCCAGTAGCCCAGCATCAGGCCGAGCTTGAGGTCAGCGGTCATCGCGTGGCAATCCGAGGATGCGCTCGCCGATGACGTTGCGCAGCACCTCGCTGGTGCCGCCGGCGATCGTCAGGCACCGCGTGTTGAGCATCGTGTGCCCGAGCTGACCGGCCCGGCCCTCAGCCGTCACGCCCTCGGCACCGAGCAGCTCGAAGCGCAGCTCGGCGGCGTCCTGCTGGTGCTTCATCCCGACGAGCTTGCGCACGCTGCTGGCAGCACCCGGCTCGGCACCGGACAGCTGCCGCAGCGTCGTGCGGAACGCCAGCAGCGCCTGCCCCTGCGCCTCGCAGACGAGATGCCCGACCCGGTCGCGGAGCACGCCGTCGAGCGCGGGCAGCGCGGCGACGTCGGACAGCACGTCCTCGACGCCACGACCGAACGGCGACCCGGCGCTCATGGCGACCCGCTCGTTGGCCAGCGTCGTCCGCGCGAGCTTCCAGCCGTGACCGACCTCGCCGACGACACCGTTGTCCGGCACGAACACGTCGTCGAGGAAGACCTCGTTGAACGCCGCCCGGCCGGTGAGCTCACGCAGCGGGCGTACGTCGACACCCGGCGTCGTCATGTCGAGCAGGAAGTAGGTGATGCCCTTGTGCCGGTCGGGTCCCTTGCCGGTGCCGTCGGTGCGAGCCAGCAGGATGGCCCAGTCGGCGACGTCGGCCATGCTCGTCCAGACCTTCTGGCCGTTGATGCGCCAGCCGCCCTCGACCCGCTCGGCCCGGGTCTGCAGGCTGGCGAGGTCGGATCCCGCACCCGGCTCGCTGAACATCTGGCACCAGACGATCTCGCCGCGCAGCGTCTGCGCCACGAACCGCTGCTGCTGCTCCGGCGTGCCGTGCGCGACGAGCGTCGGGGCGGCCCATGCACCCACGACGAGGTCACGCCGCTTGATCCCGGCGGCCGCGAACTCCTGGTCGATGACGAGCTGCTCGATCGCGGTCGCGTCGCGTCCCCATGGCTTCGGCCAGTGCGGCATGCGGTAGCCGGCGTCCGCGATGGCCGCGTCGTCGGGCTTGGTCGCGAGGAACGTGCGGACCTCCTCGCGCACCCCTTCGGTGTCGCCCAGGTCGAGCTCGAGCCGGCGGCGCGCACCCGCGAGCGCCAGGTCCGCGACGCGTCCGCGCCAGGTCGACGGGTCGCCGACCAGGGCGCGCAGCGACAGCGCCCGCTTCAGGACGACGTGCGCGTCGTGCTCCCACGTGTAGCCGATGCCGCCGAGCACCTGGATGCAGCCCTTGGCGCTCTCGACCGCGGCCTCGACACACACGGCGACGGCGACGGATGCGGCGAGGTCGCGCTCCGGACCCGGGGGGTCGTCGATCGCGCGGGCGGCGTCCCACGCCGTTGCCCTGGCCTGCTCGGCGCGCACCAGCATGTCGGCGCACAGGTGCTTGACGGCCTGGAAGGCACCGATCGGCTTGCCGAACTGCTCACGCGTCTTCGCGTACGCCGTCGCTGTGTCGAGCGCCCACCCCGCCAACCCGGCGGCCTCGGCCGCGACGAGCACGCCGGTCAGGACGGTGACCTCGTGCAGCGCCAAGCCGGGCAGCAGTCGCGCCGACGGCACGACCAGGGCGTCGAGGGTGATCTCGGCCGGCCGGCGCGTGCCGTCGAGCCCGCTCAGCCCGGTGACCGCGGCCTGCGCGGCGTCGACGACGAACCACACCTCGCCGTCGCCGTCCTGCGCGCCGAGCAGCAGCACGTCGGCCAACGCCCCGCCGAGGACCGGCCGCACGGCACCGGTGACGCTGACCCCGTCGGCCACGGCCGTCGCGATCAGGGAGCCCAGCCCGAGTGCCACTGCCCCGGTCGTGGTGCCGTCGGTCAGCCCGGGCAGCAGATCCTTCGCCGTCGTACCGCCTGCCTTGGACAGCAGCAGCGAGGCGAAGACCGTCGGAAGCGAAGGCCCATGGGCGAGGGCGCGGCCGAGCTCCTCGACCGAGATCGCCAGCTCGACGCCGCCGGCTCCGGACCCGCCCGACTCCTCAGCGACGTGCAGCCCCAGAAGCCCCTGCCGGCCGAGGTCGGCGAACCACTCCGGCCGCGACTCCTCGGCCTCCAGCGCTGCCCGCGCGCTGTCGCGCAGACCGGCCCGCTGGGACCAGCCACGGACGGCGTCGGCCAGGGCTTCGTGCTCCTCGCTGACGCCGATGGCCATGGCCGTTGCCTCCTGCCCGATGTGGGCGGATACTAGAACACGTTCTCATCCCGAGACCAGTCCGGCGACGCTCAGAGTCGGGGCATGTCCGGCGCGTTTTGGGTAGAACCGGTGCTAGTTTCCGGCCCGGAGCTCGGGTGAGCGCGGCGAGAGGCGGCAGGTACGTGGCGACACCGGCAGGCGCACCGAGCAACGAGCTGAGCGCGTCGCTGGCCACGGAGCCGGAGACGTCGGCGCAGCGGGCCCGGCGGGCGCGGATCATCCAGGCCACCCTCGCCCTCGCCAGTCGAGGCGGCTACGAAGCCGTGCAGATGCGCGAGGTCGCCGAGCGGTCCGAGGTCGCCCTGGGGACGCTCTACCGCTACTTCCCGTCCAAGGTGCACCTGCTCGTCTCGGCCATGGCGCACGAGCTCGAGCGGATGCGGCTGCGACTGCAGCGCAAGGCGATCCCCGGCGAGACCCGGCAGGAGCGCGTCTCCTACGTCCTGGAGCGCTCCACGCACTCCCTGCAGCGCGATCCCAACCTGACCGAGGCGCTCGTGCGCGCGATGATGGCCGCCGACGCGACCGTCGCCGAGGAGGTCACCGGCGTGCGCAACCAGATGGCCGACCTGATCATCCAGGCCATGCGCAACGGGCGGCCGGCAACCGCGGAGGACGTCGCGTACGCCGGCATCCTGCAGGACGTGTGGTTCGCCCGGCAGATCGCCTGGCTCGGCGGCCGGGTCAGCAGCGAGGAGATCTGGGACGACATCGAGCAGGCGATCGCCCTCGTGCTGCGCGACTGACCACGGACACCGCGGTCAGTGGATGATCGTGAGCCGCTGGTTGCTGTGGCCGCGCCCGTTGTTGAGGTTGTCGCTGGTGCGGACCACGAAGTAGAACCGGCCGTCACCGGTGAAGGTGCGATCGATCCGCCAGGTGTTGTTGGCACCGGTCTTCGCCTGCGAGGTGATGATCGCCTTGCACGCCCCGTCGGTCTTGACGGTGGTGTCGGACTCGGCCGTCGGCACGCAGTACTGGTCGAGGTTCGGGCCTGAGGCGTAGCGGTACAGGGTGATGAGCTGACCCGCACGGCGCGGCAGGTTGGTGCCCTGGAAGTGGTACTTGCGGACACCGTCGCGGTACGCCGACAGGCTCAGGCTCGTGTGCACGGTGAGGACCGTCGACGGGCTGTCGGACGGCCCCGTCGTGCCGCTGCCGCTCGCGTAGTGCGCGTACAGCCGGGTGTTGGTCCCGGGCTTGAGGTCCCAGGAGATGCGGCCATTCGGATCCGTCGTACCGCTGCGGACCTTCGTGTACGTCGTGCTCGGCCGGCTGTAGGCATACAGGTCGACCGTCGAGTTGGAGCTGCCCGTCACGACAGCCGTCGAGGTCTGGGTCGGGACGATGTCCTTGGGCCGGACTGACAGCGTCAGACGGACGCAGGCGGGCCCGGGCGACGAGGTCGCGGTCGGCGACGTCGTCGCGGTCGGGGTGGCGGAGGGAGACGGGGACCCGCCGCCGGGGAGCGGGAGGGGGATCGGGAGGCCGCCGCCGCCACTCGGCGACGGGCTCGTCGTGGCCGTCGCGGTGGCGGAGGAGGTCGCGGTCGGGCTCGACGTCGCACTCGGGGCCGTGCAGGGGGGGTCACTCGGCGCGAGCAACGGCAGCGCCAACACCTGCGGTCCGGCGAAGGCGGGGGCCGGCAGCAGACCGCTGGCCACCAGCGCGCAGGCGCCGGCGACGACGCCGACGCGGATTCGGGTGACGCGCTTCATGTGGCTCCTTGCCGCTCGGCGTCTTCGCTCAACGCCCTGCCCGGAATGTCCGGACCCAACCCTAGGCCACCGCTAGACCCAGGCGCCCTCGGCGACCGGCACGTCCGCGACGAGGTGCGCGGGACGAAGCGGCTGCGCTTGCGCGGGAAGCGGCGGCAAGAGCTGCGTGGGAAGCGCCGGCAGCGGCGCCAGGGGCACCGGTGCGAGGTTGACCGACGGGAAGCGCTGGGCGATCACCTCCATCGGCGGCAGCTCGTCGATCCACTCGACCGTGGGCACCGTCACGGGCTCTGCCGGGCGGTCGGCGGGCCGGTTCGCGCGGCGCCAGAGCGCCGCGAACATCCTGGGCTCCTCGCGGGCGAGCTGCTCCCAGAGCCCGTCCACGGCCGCCGCGGCGGCGGCCGGGTCCTCGAACCTGAGCCGCGCGAGCTTGTCCTGTGCGGTCACCGCTCCCCCATTGCGTCGACGCATCTGCCCTGCTTAACGGCCGGGGAGCCGATTCGTGACGCCCGCCTGCCGGCGAGTTCTGGCTTACCCCTTGAAGTAGTAGTACGGACCGTCGCAGCGGAAGCCCTTGTCCGGGGTGATCCGGACCCACTTGCCGCCCTTGACCTGGGCACCGAGCCAGCAGGTGGGCGGTTTCTTCCCGGCCGGGTTCGCCGGCGCGATCATCCCGTCCGCGTCGAAGCTGGTGATCTTCTTGAGCTGGGCGAGGATGTCGGCGCGTTTCGCCTTCGGGCCCGCCGCGAGCAACGCCTTGACGAACAGGTGCGCCGACGACCACCCGAAGACGGCGAACAGGTCGAGCTTCTCCCCCGGCGCGACCTTGTTCGTCCAGGTCTGGAAGTCCTTGACGGCCGGCACGCGGTCGGCCTCGTCCTTGTTGAAGAACATGGCGAACTGCTGGTCGTTGTAGACGCCTTCGGACGCCGCGCCCGCGCGGCTGATGAAGCCCTCGTCGTACGCAATGCCGCCGGCCAGCATCGGCCAGTCGACGCCCTGCTGCTTCGCGGCACTCACGATGCGCGCGTACGTCGGAGCATCGCTGGCGATGACGTAGACCATCTTCACGCCGGCCCGCTGCATGGACACGATGTCGGCGGTGAAGTCGGTCTCGACGGCCTCGAAGCCGCGCTCGTACAAGACCTTCCCGCCGAGCGCCTCGATCGCCGCCTTGCAGCCCCGCCAGGTGGCAGCGCCGCCGCCGGGGTTGGCATAGATGGTCCCGATCGCGTTCCACTTGTCGGGGTACTTCTTCTTGTAGTCGAGCAACGGCCCGGTGCGCCACCCGGGCGCGAGCGGGGCGACGGCGAAGTTGTTGGGCAGGTCGAGCGCCTTCTTCTCGAGGGCGTTGTGGACGTCGGGCACCCCCGGGTTCTTCTTCAGCACGTCGGCGCCGCAGCCGTCGTACAGGGAGAACGAACCGACGAAGGCGAACACCTTCGGCACGAGGGCCTCGTGCTGGCGGGTGTTCTCGTCGCACTGCAGCTGGCCGTCACCGACCTTGAGCTTGAGCTGTCGTCCGTAGACGCCGCCCTCGCTGTTGATCTTGGCGAGGTAGGCCTGCGTGCCGATGACCGCGCCCTGGAACAGGCCAGGCACCGGACCCGACAGGTCGGACACGTTGCCGAGCAGGATGCTGTTCTCGGTCACACCGACGTCGACGGCACCACCGTTGCCACCTGCCGGTGCCGGCGCCCCACCGGTCGTGCTGCCGGCGGTCCCGGTCGACCCGGTGGTCCCCGACGTACCAGCGGTGCCGCTCGAGCCACCCGTCGTCGTGCCCGACCCCACGACGCCCGTGGTCGATCCGGCGTCGCCGGTCGTGCCCTCGCCCACCGCGCCAGTGGTCGCACCGCTGCCGTCGCCGGCACCTGCCTGAGCCAACGTGCCAGCGGCGGCCGCACGACGGGTCTCATCATCGAGGCGCGCGCCGCACGCCGTCAGCAGCAGGGCGGAGGCGAGGAGCAGGGGTACGACGGGGGTCTTGCGCATGCTGGGCACCTCTGGGGACCGGAGAAGGGATCTAGCTGAACACGGTGAGTGGCTCGCACAGGCCGCAGGCGGTGAGGCCGGGCTCGTCAGGTGAGGCGGCGCGCAGGTTGGTGCGACCGGCGACGACAGCGCACTCCGGGCGGTGGATCATCGAGCCTGTCACCGTCGCGACGAGCCCAGTGTGCGGCTGCCCGTTGGCGGCTGCCTCAGCGACAGTCCCGGCGACACCGGCCGCGAGTAGGTGCTCGAGCCGCGACAGCGCCGCCTGCAGATCCTCGCGTGCTGTCCTGCTCTCGCGCACGAGGAGGGTCTGCCAGTAGGCGAAGTAGACGAACCCGCCGGCGAACACGAGTGCGATGCCGAGCAGCCCACCGGAGATCATGTAGGGGATCTGCTCGAACAGGTACGGCGTACGAGAGGCGCCGATCCAGCCCATGACGACGAGCAGGAACCCGAGCGGGATCAGCACGCCGCCGAGCAGGAGCAGCCAGCGGTCGAGGTTGCCCGTGCCGGTGCGGGTCCGGAGCCGACTGACGCGGCCGGCGAGACGTTCCTGCCGGGCCGCCGTGTCGAGGACCGGGGCGTTGAAGACGGTCGTGGTCATGCGGTCTCTCCCAGCACACAGGTGGTGTTGCGGTTGGCGAGCACCCGATCGGGCAGTTGACGCATGCCGGCGGCGAGCAGACCCACCCCGAGCATGCCGAGCACGGCGTACACCGGGGACGGCGCATCCGGCAGGGGGATCTTCCTCGACGCGAGCACCGGCTGGACGTCCGTCGAGGCGACGACGGGGGCGGCGGCGGGTGCCGGCTCGCCGAGCTGCGGTGTCGACGTCGTGCCGGCCGTCCCTGGCAGGCCCGGGGTGCCCGCGGTGAAGGCCGGCGTGGTGTCCGGTGTGAACGGCGCCTCCTCGTCCAAGCCGAGCGAGAACCCGCTGCCCTGCACGGCGGCAAGCTGCACCGTGGCTCCGCCCAGGATCGCGGTGAACGAGCCGCCCGGCGTCGTCCAAGCGAAGACGATGCTGCCGGCGTTGAAGACGACACTGCCGCCGACCGGCTTCCCGCTCGGCTGGCTGATCGCGATCGTCATGCCGGCGTTGGTGATAGCGGCGTTCACAGCGTCCTGCGCCAGCGTGTTCAGCGGCGCGTTGTTGCCGTTGACGGTGACGCCGTGCTCGTCGACCGTGACGGGGATGCCGGCGATCTTCATGTCCTTGACCATCGTGCTGCCGCTGGCGGTGGCTTTGACACCGTCCGTCGTGCCCTTGGCCGTCGAGGTGACCGAGCCGATCGTCACGACCCCGCCCGCGAGCGCGATGTCGTCGGCGTGGCTGTAGGCCTCCGCGATCCCCGTGGCCGGGCCGGTGAGCTCGACCTTGGTCTTGCTCGAGGAGTTGTTGAAGGTGCCGCCCTCGTTGTTGGTGCTCTGGGCGATGTCAGCGGTTGCTGCGACCAGGTGCTCCTTGGCGGTCGCGACCATCGTCATGCCCGGGTACGTCGTGTTGGTGACCGTGTCGGGGCCGCTGCCGGTGCGCGCCTCGGCCCGCACCGGGCTGTTGAGCGCGGTCGCCTCCTTCGGCCCCTGCGACACGACGATGATGCTGCCGAGGTTGCCCGCGAGCACCCCCGGCCAGACGACCGAGGACAGCGCGTAGCCGATCGGTCCCTTGCGCAGCATCGAGACGGTCTCGGGGACAACGCCCTCGCAGCCGCCCGTGCCGCCCGGGGTGCCACCGCACTTGTCGGCATCCTGGAAGCGCACCTGCTCGACAGGAGCGTTGGCGGCGAGGTTGAACGAGCCGAAGCCCGAGCCCGGCTCGTCGTCGGCGGTCGCCACCGTCGGCCCCACGACGGCGGACGCCATCGCCGCGCCGCCCGCGACGATGAGGCCGATGGCCCGGACGCGGGCTCGCGAGCGTCTGCGTGCGTGCTTCATGCCGCTCCTCCCAGGTACGCCTCGGACACGAAGTCCGCGACATCCGCCGGTTGTCCCACCATGGCAATCCGTCCCTGTGTCATCACGGCCGCGTAGTCGGCGACCGCCAGTGCTGTGCGGGCGAACTGCTCGACGAGCAGGATGCTGATGCCCTCCGCCGCAAGTGCACGGACGACCTCGTAGAGCTCGGCCACGATGAGGGGTGCCAGTCCCATCGAGATCTCGTCGAGCAGCAGTACGCCGGGGTCGGCGACGAGCGCTCGCGACATGGCGAGCATCTGCTGCTCACCACCGGACATGGTGCCCGCCAGCTGGGTGCGCCGCTCCCCCAGTCGCGGGAAGCGTGCATAGGCCTTCTCCTGCACCTCGCGCAGTGAGAGGTCGGTCGCGTAGGTCCACATGCGGAGGTTCTCCGCGACAGTCAGGTTGGGGAAGATGCCGCGGCCCTCGGGGATGCGGCACACACCGGCCTTGGCCAGCGCCTCGGGGGCCGCGCCGTTGACGTGGGCACCGGCGATGTGGACGCAGCCGCGGGACGGCCGGATCTTGCCCGAGCAGATCTGTAGGGTCGTCGACTTGCCGGCGCCGTTGGGCCCGAGCAACGCGAACACCGAGCCGACGGGCACGGCGAGCGAGACGCCGTGCAGGACCTCGATCCGGCCGTAGCCGGCGACGATGTCGCGGAGCTCGAGAGCCGCTGTGCCCGTCATGCAGCACCCTCCACGTCGGCGCCGAGGTAGGCGGCCTGAACGACCGGGTCGGCCTGGACCTCAGCTGTCGTGCCCACGGCGATGACCTTGCCGAAGTCGAGCACGTGGATGCGATCGCAGATGCGCATGACGAGGTCGACGTCGTGCTCGACCAGCAGGATGGCCATGCCCTCCTGGGCGAGGTCGAGCAGCAGGTCGCCGAGCGCTTCGGTCTCGGTGTTGTCCAGACCCGACCCCGGCTCGTCCAGCAGCAGCAGCCGCGGGCGGGTGGCGAGCGCGCGGCCGAGCTCGACGAGCCGCGCGAGGCCGGTTGGGAGCGACTCGACGCGCAGCTCGGCGACGCTCTGGAGGCCGACCCGCTCCAGGATCTCGTCGGTGACCTCGCGCGGGTCGGACTTGTCGTGCGACCACGCGCGCCGGAACTCCGCCGCGGCGAGGACGTTCTCGCGGGTGGTCAGCGAGCCGAAGACCTCGAGCCGCTGGAACGTGCGAGCCATGCCCAGCCGGGCCCGCCGGTACGGCGACAGCCGACTGACGTCACGCCCTTCCACGACGATGCGCCCCTCAGTCGGCTTCTCCAGGCCGGTGATGACGTTGAACGTCGTGGTCTTGCCCGCGCCGTTGGGACCGATCAGACCGGTGATGTGACCGGCGTACGCGGTGATGTTGGCCGAGCTGACCGCCTGGACCCCGCCGAACCGGACCGTGACGTCCTCCACCGAGAGCACCGGGACGTCATCGTCCGAGGGCTCCACGATCGGCGGCTCAGCCTGCGACGCCGACAAGGCGCACCTCCTCCAGCTCCAGGTCATCCCCGCGCTGGCTGGCCCGCAACCGGTCGGCGGGCGGCCCGCTGCGGTTGGCCCGCAACCGCTCGGCGAGCTCGGCGATCCGGCCGCCCAGCCCGTTGGGGTCGCGGCCGATGCTCACCGCGGCGATGCCGGTGAGCAGGTAGGCCAGCGGCCAGTTGGACGGGACGTGTTCCTGCAGCATGGGGAACGACGCCATCACGGCGCCGCCGAACAGCGCTCCGGAGACCGTGTTGATCCCCCCGACGCGCAGGACCAGCAGCAGCGTCAGGCTCGCGAGGGCGACGAAGTCGTTGGGCCCGACCTGCCCGCGCAGCCCGCCGAACAGCGCCCCCGCGAAGCCGGCCATCCCGGCGGACACGGCGAAGACCGCGAGCTTGGTGACGTTGATGTTGACGCCGAGGGTGGCGCAGGCGGCGGGAGAGTCGTTGAGCGCCGCGAGCTGACGTCCGTAGCGGCCGCGGCGGACCGCGAGCACCAGCAGCGAGCACAGGACGAACACGACGGCCAGCAGGGTGATGTAGGCCTGCCCGCTCTCGGTCGGGATGCCCGGCAGCTGGAGGCGTTCGACGGCGAAGCTGCCGCCGGTGCCGAAGACCTGGTTGAAGAAGACGAGGTCCAAGGCACTGGCGAACGCGAAGGTCGCCAGCGCGAGGTAGAGGCCGCGCAGGCGAAGGGTGGGCAGCGCGACAGCAGCGCCGGCCGCCGCTGCGAGCAGGATCGCCGCAACGACACCGAGCAGCGACCCGCCGCCCCATGCGCCCATCGCGTAGGAGCCGAGCCCCACGAAGGTGAGCTGGCAGAGCGAGACCTGCCCGCCGTACCCGGTCAGCAGGACCAGCGACAGCAGCGTCAGCGCGAAGATGAGGGCCTTGCTGCCCGTCACGATGTTGGAGCTCGACAGGTGCGGGGCGGCGATCGCGACGAACGCGATGAGCACTCCGCCCCAGATGAGCGCCGACGTCAGTGCCGCGGGCTGCGGCGACGGCGGCCCGATCAGCGATCCGCTGCGCAGCCGTGCCGACGGGAGCGTCACGAGCATGACGAACAGGAATGCCATCGGGATGACGGCCTGGTTGTCACGGATGACGTCGGCCAGCGGCTGCCAGATGCGCCCGGCGTCGGGTCCGTAGATCTTGGCCGCGTTGATCATCAGGCCGAGAGCGATGGCCCCGGCAGCCGTCAGCGGCAGGCTGCGCAGGCGACCGACGAGGGCGGCCGCGTAGCCGTTGATGACCAACAGGGTCAGCGTGAGGATGTCGAGGTTGACCAGCGGCGCGAGCAGGATGCCGGCGAGGCCGGCAAGCGATGCACCGAGTGCCCACGACAGCTGCTGCACCCGCGCCGGGGACGCGCCGGCCATCGCCGCGAGGTCGGGGTCGTCGACGACCCCGCGCATGGCGATCCCGATGCGGGTCCGCGAGAAGAGCAGCTTGAGCGAGACCGCGACGATGATCGCGACGACGACGACCACGACCTGGTGGTAGGTGACGGACAGCGACCCGATCTGGACCTGGTGGCCGGCGAAGAACGGCGGCACGATCCGGACCGCGGTGCCCTTCCAGATCACGCTGGCCACACCGATGAGCAGCAGGAGCAGGGCGAGCGTGATGACGATCGCGAGGTCGACCGAGGCGCCTCGGATCGGTCTGATCAGCAACCGCTCGATCACCGCTCCCATGAGCGGCGCGACGATGAAGAGCGTCACGAACAGCGCGATCGGCGTGGGCCAGCCCCAGCCGATCGCGACCTGCCAGTAGACGAACGCGGCGATCATCCCGATCGCACCGTGGGCGAAGTTGAAGATGCCCGACGTCATGTAGGTGACGACCAGGCCGGTCGCCGTCAGCGCGTAGATGCAGCCGACGACGAGCCCGCTCGTCAGGAAAGCCAGGAACGTGGTCACCGGCTCCTGCTCCGTTCGGCTGGGATCGACTCGGACCGAGCGACGTACAACCTGCTCATCGTGATCGTTTTGCGCCGGTGTGTCGAGGGAGGTTCACGTCAGGACAGGTTGTAGAAGGCGCTCGCGACGAAGCACTGGGCCGGGTCACGCTCGGCGAAGTAGCTCCCGAGGGCCCCGTCGAGGTCCTCGACCGTCCACGCGGGGCCGCTCGCGTCGAAGCGCTTCTCGACCGCGGGGGCGCTGGCCAGGACGACCATGGGGCCGTAGGCGACGAACACCTGACCGGTGATGCCGGCCGCTGCCGGTGCGGCGAGATAGGCCACCAGCGGTGCGACGTGGTCGGCCGAGAGCGGGTCGGGCTCGTCGGTGGGGGCCTCCCCGAACACGTTGGCCGTCATCGCGGTGCGGGCCCGGGGGCAGATCGCATTGGCCCGCACTCCGAACCGGCTGCAGCCCTGGGCGGTCGACAGGGTCAGGGCCGTGATGCCGGCTTTCGCGGCGGCGTAGTTGGGCTGACCGGGTGACCCGAACAGGAACGCCTCGGAGCTGGTGTTGATCACCCGGGCATAGACCTCGCCGCCGGTCGCCTTGGACTGCTCCCGCCAGTACGCCGTGGCGAAGCGGGTCGTCGCCGCGTGCCCCTTGAGGTGCACGCCGATGACGGTGTCCCACTCCTCCTCCGAGATGTTGAAGATGAGCCGGTCGCGCAGGACGCCGGCGTTGTTGACGAGCACCTCCAGCGAGCCGAACTCCTTGATGGCGGTGTCGACGAGCGTGCGGGCGGTGTCCCACTTCGACACGTCGCCCGGAGCCGCGGTGGCCTCCGCCCCGGTGGCGCGGATCTCGTCGACGACGGCATGGGCGGCGTCGACGTCGTAGTCGTTGACGACGACCCGGGCGCCGGAGGCCGCGAGGGCGAGTGCTTCCGCCCGGCCGAGGCCCTGGCCGGCGCCGGTCACGAGCGCGACCCGGCCGTCGAGTCGTAGGGAGTCGGTGGTCACATCGGCTCCGATCTCACACCGGTACGGCGGCGAGTGAGGCGCCGAGCCGGAGCAGCTGCGCGGTCGCGCCGCCGAGGCTCAGCTCGAGCTGCTTGGACCAGCGGAAGTACCGCGACAGCGGGTACTCGACGTCGACGCCGACCCCACCGTGCACGTGCTGCGCGGCATGCGCGACGCGGTGTCCGCCCTCGCTGGCCCACCACTTGGCAACGGTCGCCTCGTCGCGGCCGGCCAGGCCGGAGTCGAGGAGCCAGACCGCCTGGAGCGTCGTGAGGCGCATCGCCTCGACGTCGATGTAGGCGTCGGCCAGCCGGTGCCCGACGGCCTGGAACGTCGCGATCGCGCGGCCGAACTGCTCACGGCCGGTCGTGTAGTGCGCCGACATGATGAGCGCCCGGCCGCTGACGCCGAGGGCCATCGCGGCCAGCCCGGTGGCGGCGCGGTCGAGGATCCAGCCGAGGATCTCCTCGCCGCGGTCGGGTCCACCGAGCACATCGGCCGCGCTGACGGCGACGTCGGCGAGCTCCAGCTCGACCTGCGGCTGCCCGTTGGTCGCGATCTGCCGGCGCATCGTGACGCCGCGCGCTGCCGGCTCGACCAGGGCGACGACGACGCGTCCGTCAGCGGTCGTCGCGGGCACGAGGATCCGGCGTACCGAGGGGGGGAACGGAACGCACGACTTCACGCCTGAGATCCGGAAGCCGTCGCCGTCGGCGGCAGCCGTCGTCAGCGGGCGGTAGGCGTCGTCGCGGCCGCTCTCGGTGAGCGCGGCGGTGAGCGTCGCCCGGCCGGCGACGACGTCGGGCAGGTCGCGGGTGCGCTGCTCCGGCGTACCGAAGACGTCGATCGGAAGCGCAGCGCAGAGCACTGTCTCGAACAGCGGCACCGGCGCGACGTGCGCGCCGATCTGCTCCAGCACCAGCGCCAGCTCGGTGAAGCCCATGCCCCCGCCGCCGACGTCCTCCGCGAGCGCCGCGCCGGCGATGCCGGCCTCGGCCAGGTGGCTCCACAGGACGGCGTCGTACCACTCGCCGCTCTCCTCGAGCTCTGCCAGCCGCTTCGGCGTCGCCTGTTCCGACAGGATCTGCGTCGCGAGCCCGACCAGCGCCTGCTGGTCCTCGGTGGTCGTGAAGTCCATCGCGCTACCTCGGTGCTCTCGGCATCGCGAGCCCGACCATCGCGATGATGTCGCGCTGGATCTCATTGGTGCCGCCGCCGAAGGTCAGCACGAGGGTGTTGCGCATCGCGCGCTCGAGATCAGCGCCCAGCACCGCACCCGTGGAGTCCTTCGTCAGCGTCGACTGCGGGCCGATGATCTCCATCAGCGCGCGGTAGGCCTCAAGGTAGAACTCGCTGCCGAACACCTTCACCGCGGACGCGTCAGCGGGGTTCAACGTGCCCTCGGTGACGCTCCAGGCGACCTTCCAGTTGAGCAGCTTGAGGAACTCGACCTTGGCCTGCAACCGCGCGAGCGAGACCTGCACCCACTCCTGGTCGATGACCCGCCGGCCGTCGCCCAGCTTGGTGTCCTGAGCCCACCGGCGTACATCCTCGATCTTGCGCTGCACCATTCCGGCGCTGGAGAGGGCGACGCGCTCGTGGTTGAGCTGGCTGGTGATGAGCCGCCAGCCCTCGTTCGCGCCGAGCACGACGTTCTCGACGGGCACGCGCACGTTGTCGTAGTACGTCGCGCTGGTGTAGCCGCCACCGATGGTGTGGACCGGTGTGTAGCTGAAACCCTCGGCGTCCGTCGGGACGATGATGATGCTCAGTCCCTTGTGCCGCTTCGCGTCCGGATCGGTGCGGCACGCAAGCCAGATGTAGTCGGCGTGCTGGATGAGGCTGGTCCACATCTTCTGGCCGTTGATGACGTAGTGGTCGCCGTCGCGGACCGCCGTCGTCTTCAGGCTGGCGAGGTCGGTGCCCGCACCCGGCTCGCTGTAGCCGATGGAGAAGTGCAGCTCCCCGTGAAGGATCTTGGGCAGGAAGAACGCCTTCTGCTCGGCCGTGCCGTAAGCCATGATCGTCGGGCCGACCGTGTTTGTCGTGAGGAACGGCACCGGCACGTGCGCGCGCTGCGACTCGTCGAAGAAGATGTACTGGTCGAGCAGCGTGCGGCCCTTGCCGCCGTACTCCTCGGGCCACGCCAGTCCGAGCCAGCCGTCCTGGCCGAGCTGCCGGACGATCTCCTTGTACGCCGGACCGTCCAGCTCGCCCTTGCTGAGCGACTCGATCCGCTCCGGCGTCATGAGGTCGGCGAAGTAGGCCCGGAGCTCGTCGCGCAGGGCGGACTGCTCCTGGGTGTACGTCAAGAACATGCTGGTCCCAATGTGCCCATGGTGAAACACGTTCTACGTGTGTTAGCCCCACGGGTCAAGGGCGGTACGCGTGGAATCGCCCTAATCCGGACTCCGCGCCGCTGGAACCGGTTCTACTTGGGCTGCTACTTGGGCTGGAGCCGGGCCGCTCCGTCGACGCGGACGACCTCGGCGTTGGCGTAGGAGTTGGTGAGCAGCTCGACGACCATGCTGGCGAGCTCGTCGGAGTGGCCCAGCCGCTTGGGAAAGACCACGTCGCGCTTGAGCTTGTCCTTGAACTCCTCGGCGGCCGGCCCCTCGCCGTAGATGGGGGTGTCGAACAGGCCGGGAGCAACACAGTTGATGCGCACGCCGACCGCGGCCAGGTCGCGGGCGATCGGGACGGTCATGCCGACGATCCCGCCCTTGCTGGCGGAGTACGCCGCCTGCCCGATCTGGCCGTCGAAGGCCGCGATCGACGCGAGCGTCACGATGGCCCCGCGGGACCCGTCGCCGTCCACCGGCTGCGTCTTGCTCATCGCGGTTGCGGCGAGCCGGATGCAGTTGAACGTGCCGATCAGGTTGATCCCGATGACCTTGCTGAAGGCACCGAGGTCGTGCGCGGACGAGAACTCCCCGTCCCGGCCGACCGTGCGGCTGGCCCAACCGATGCCGGCTGCGCACACCAGCGTGCGCAGCGGTCCGAGCTCCCCGGCTGCGGTGACCGCCTCGATGACCTGGTCGGGGTCGGTGACGTCGGTGTGGACGTAGGCGCCGTTGATGGAGCCGGCGACCGCCTTGCCCTTGTCGTCCTGGAGATCAGCGATGACGACGCTGGCACCACGTGCTGCGAGCAGGCGGGCCGTCGCCTCGCCGAGGCCGGACGCTCCGCCGGTCACGATGGACGAGGTCCCTGTCAGGTCGAGCACGTCAGCTCCCGGTGGTGAGGTCGTCGCGCGGTGCGCGTTTCGCGGTCTAATGCGCGCCTGTCACCTTCCTACACGCGGAGCCACCATGTACCCAGAGGGCCCCTACGACCCGCCCTCGGCGTACCGGCCGTATCGGGCCCCCGTCACGACGGTGCCCGACGAGGTGCCCGTGGCGCAGGCCGGCTTCGTCGACGACGTGCGCGCCGCACTGGGGGTCTGGCGGCGGTTTCCGGCGCTGCCACTCCTCACGACACTGTTCGCCGTGATTGCGGCTGCAGCGAGCTCGACCTGGGCCGGCGCGCCGCTCGCGGGACTGATCGCGGTGTTCTTCCTCGCCTGGGTGGGCAGCGAGCGCCTCTGGTACCTGCGCGCGTTCACCGGGCGCACCCTCTCACCGGGTGCGGCCGTCCGTGCGTCCTTCGCCTACTGGGGTCGCTTCTTCTGCCTGTTCCTGTGGGTCGGCGTGCTGACGATTCCGCTCTGGGTGCCGGCCATGGTGTACGGCGGCTACTTCGACAAGGACGTGATCGAGGGCGATGGAGACATCGCGCTGTGGGCGATCGTCTACCTCGCGGTCGGGACGCTGATCACGGACTTCCTGCTGACCTTCGTGACCCCGGCGATCGTCTACAACAGCCGGCGGGCGCGCACCGCCATCGGCATCGGGCTGCGGCTGCTGCGCCGCACGTGGCCCCATGCCGCCCTGTACGTCGTCTTCCCGCCGCTCGCGGTGCTGCTGCTCACGCGGTTCTCGACGGGGCCCGTCGGGTGGGGCGGCGCGGCGCTGATCGTGGTGAGCTCGCTGGTGAACCTCGTCGCCAAGGGGGCGACCGCGGCGTACTACCTCCGGGTCATGCCCATCACCGAGCCGGATGGCGACATCGACCTGCGCTAGGTCGACGGGCGACTGGGTCCAGCAGATCCATCGCCCGCCGTACGGCTCACATCGGAGGTCTTCTGACCTTGGGCTCAGGGGGTGGTCGCAACACCTGAGTGATGCGGGGTGTTGCGATGGTCAGGCCAGCGATTCCCAGGACGGTGCGGCGACAGCTGTGGCGGTTGATCGCTGACGGGGTGTCGACGGAGGCGGCGGCCGCGGCGG
>JAENVS010000042.1 GCA_016650445.1 Frankiaceae bacterium
CCGCCGCGGCCGCCGCCTCCGTCGACACCCCGTCAGCGATCAACCGCCACAGCTGTCGCCGCACCGTCCTGGGAATCGCTGGCCTGACCATCGCAACACCCCGCATCACTCAGGTGTTGCGACCACCCCCTGAGCCCAAGGCCCAAAAAGCTCCGATGTGAGCCGTGTCGTGCGCCATACCGCGAAGAAGGGGCTCGCTCCGTCGTTGCACTGCCGCGTCATTGCGCTTTGGGGTTTCGTACTTGGTCACTGGCCTCGCGTGGTCGGGAGGATCGGCGAGGGCAGCAGCGTCGAGCCCGAGAGGAACGCGTCGACGGCCGAGGCGGCGGAGCGCCCCTCGGCGATCGCCCAGACGATGAGTGACTGGCCGCGTCCCATGTCACCGGCGACGAAGACGCCCGGGACGTTGGTGGCCCACGCGTCCGTGCGGGCGACGTTGCCACGGGGGTCGAGCTCCACCCCCAACTGCTCCAGCAGGCCCTCGCGCTGCGGGCCGACGAAGCCCATCGCCAGCAGCACGAGCTGAGCCGGCAGCACCCGCGACGTGCCCTCGACCGGCGTGAAGCGGCCGTCCACCATCTCGACGTCGACCAGCTCCAGCCCCGACACGACGCGGTCGTCGTCGCCGAGGAAGCGCACGGTGTTGACGGAGAACAGCCGCTCGCCACCCTCTTCGTGCGCGCTGCTGGTGCGCATCATGAGCGGCCATGTCGGCCACGGCGTCGAGTCGTCCCGCTGATCCGGGGGCTGCGGCAGGATCTCGAGCTGGGTGACGCTGCGTGCTCCCTGCCGGTGCGCGGTGCCGAGGCAGTCGGCACCCGTGTCGCCGCCGCCGATGATCACGACGTCCTTGCCGTCCGCCGTGATCGGACAGTCCTCGCGGCTGCCCTCCTGCAGCTCGTTGGCCGGCTTCAGGTAGTCCATCGCGAGGTGGATCCCGGCAAGCTCGCGCCCGGGGACGGGCAGGTCGCGACCGACGGTGGAGCCACCGGCGAGCACAACGGCGTCGTACGACGACCGGAGCTCGTCGGCCGACAGGTCGGCGCCCACGTCGACGCCGGTCACGAACTGGGTGCCCTCGGCCGACATCTGCTCCAGCCGCCGGTCGAGGACGGCCTTCTCCATCTTGAACTCGGGGATGCCGTAGCGGAGCAGCCCACCGATGCGGGCCTGCCGCTCGAGGACGGTCACGGCATGACCCGCCCGGGTGAGCTGTTGGGCAGCCGCGAGGCCCGCGGGTCCCGAGCCGACGACCGCGACGCGCTTGCCGGTCTGCTCCGACGGCGGCACGGGCGTGACCCAGCCCTCGTCGACGGCGCGATCGGCGATCTCGACCTCGACCTGCTTGATCGTCACCGGGTTGGCGTTGATGCCCAGGACGCAGGCCGCCTCACAGGGCGCCGGGCACAGCCGGCCGGTGAACTCCGGGAAGTTGTTGGTCGCGTGCAGCCGTTCCGACGCCTCGAGCCAGTCGTCGCGCCACACAAGGTCGTTCCACTCCGGGATCAGGTTGCCCAAGGGGCAGCCGTTGTGGCAGAAGGGGATGCCGCAGTCCATGCAGCGGCCGGCCTGGGTCTTCAGGGCCGCGGGCTCGAAGTCCTCGTAGACCTCTTTCCAGTCGCGGATCCGCACGTCGACGGGACGGCGGGTGGGCAGGGCGCGGTCGGACGTCATGAAGCCGGTCGGGTCAGCCATGTCTGTCTCAGCCCTTGCTCGCGGCCATCACGGCCTCGTCGACGTCGGTGCCATCCGCGCGCGCCTGCTCGATGGCGAGAAGGACCTTCTTGTAGTCGCGCGGCATCACCTTGGTGAAGCGCGTCCAGTCAGGGTCGTCCAGCAGCGCCTGCGCGACCGGCGACGCCGTCTCAGCGGCGTGCTCCGCGAGCATCCGACGCAGCGTCTCGACATCGCCGTCGTCGAGCGCCTCGAGGTCGACCATCTCGCGGTTGACGAGGCGCTCGTCCAGGTCGAGCAGGTAGGCGACGCCGCCGCTCATGCCGGCGGCGACGTTGCGCCCGGTGCGGCCGAGGATCGCGACTCGGCCACCGGTCATGTACTCGCAGGCGTGGTCGCCGACGCCCTCGACCACTGCGGTCGCGCCGGAGTTGCGCACGCAGAACCGCTCACCCACGACGCCCCGCACGAACAGCGAGCCGGCGGTCGCGCCGTAGAGCAGCGTGTTGCCCGCGATGACGTTGTGCTCTGCCGGGAACGTCGCGGTCAGGTCGGGGCGGACCACGACGCGGCCGCCCGAGAGGCCCTTCCCGACGTAGTCGTTGGCGTCACCGTGCAGCCGCAGCGTGATGCCCTTGGGGAGGAACGCACCCAGCGACTGCCCAGCCGACCCGGTGAGCGTGACGTCGATCGTCCCGTCCGGCAGACCGGCACCGCGGTAGCGACGTGTCACCTCGGCGCCCAGCATCGTGCCCACCGTGCGGTTGACGTTGCGCACCGGAAGATCGATGCGGACCGGCGTCCCGTCGGCGAGGGCGGGTGCGGCGAGCCGGATGAGCTCGTTGTCGAGGGCGGCGGCCAGGCCGTGGTCCTGGTCGATCTGCCTGGTGCGCGGCGCGTCCGCAGGGACGTCGGGCTCGTGCAGGACCGGCCGCAGGTCGAGCCCCACGGCCTTCCAGTGCTCGATCGCCTTGCGGGTGTCGAGCAGCTCGGTGTGCCCGATCAGCTCCTCGAGGGTGCGGTAGCCGAGCGAGGCCAGGATCTCGCGCACCTCCTCGGCGACGTACTCGAAGAACGTCACGACGAACTCCGGCTTGCCGCTGAACTTCTTACGCAGCACGGGGTTCTGCGTCGCGACGCCCACCGGGCAGGTGTCGAGGTGGCAGACGCGCATCATGATGCAGCCGCTGACGACGAGTGGCGCGGTCGCGAAGCCGTACTCCTCCGCGCCGAGCAGGGCACCGATGACGACGTCGCGGCCGGTCTTGAGCTGGCCGTCGACCTGCACCGTCACGCGGTCACGCAGGCCGTTGAGGAGCAGGGTCTGCTGGGTCTCGGCCAGGCCCACCTCCCAGGGGGCGCCGGCGTGCTTGAGCGACGTCAGCGGCGACGCACCCGTGCCGCCGTCGTGGCCCGAGATCAGCACGACGTCTGCGTGCGCCTTGGACACGCCGGCCGCCACCGTCCCGACGCCGACCTCGGCGACCAGCTTCACGTGGATGCGGGCGTCCTTGTTGGCGTTCTTCAGGTCGTGGATGAGCTGGGCGAGGTCCTCGATGGAGTAGATGTCGTGGTGTGGCGGAGGTGAGATCAGACCGACGCCCGGCGTGGAGTACCGCGTCTTCGCGACCCACGGGTAGCCCTTGTGCCCCGGCAGCTGGCCGCCCTCGCCCGGCTTCGCGCCCTGCGCCATCTTGATCTGGATGTCGGTGCTGTTCAGGAGGTACTCGCTCGTCACACCGAAGCGCCCCGACGCGACCTGCTTGATGGCGCTGCGCCGCTCCGGGTCGTAGAGGCGGTCGCTGTCCTCACCGCCCTCACCGGTGTTGCTGCGCCCGCCGAGCCGGTTCATCGCGATCGCGAGCGTCTCGTGCGCCTCGGCCGAGATGGAGCCATAGGACATCGCGCCGGTGTTGAAGCGCTTCACGATCGAGCTGACCGGCTCGACCTCGTCGATCGAGATCGGCTCGCGGTCGCTGCGGAACGCGAACAGCCCGCGCAGCGTGCCCGCCCTCGTCGAGAGGTCGTCGACGGCGGCGGTGTACTTCTTGAAGACGTCGTACTGCTGCGTGCGCGTGGAGTGCTGCAGGGTGAAGACCGTCTCAGGGTTGAACAGGTGGATCTCGCCCTCACGACGCCACTGGTACTCGCCGCCGATCTCGAGCGTGCGATGCGCGCGCTCGGTCGGGTTGTCCGGGTAGGCCTTGCGGTGTCGGGCGGCGACCTCCTCGGCGATGACCTCGAGCCCGATGCCGCCGAGCCTCGACGTCGTACCCGTGAAGTACTCGTCGACGAGCTCCTCGGCCAGGCCGAGTGCCTCGAAGACCTGCGCACCCGTGTACGACGCGATCGTCGAGATGCCCATCTTCGACATCACCTTCAGGACGCCCTTGCCGCACGCCTTGATGTAGTTGCGGATCGCCTTCTGGGGCTCCATGTCGGTGATGGCGCCGCGTGAGATCAGGTCCTCGATCGTCTCGAACGCGAGATAGGGGTTGACCGCCGCGGCGCCGTAACCGATGAGCAGAGCCATGTGGTGCACCTCGCGGGCGTCGCCTGCCTCGAGGACGAGGCCGACGCGGGTGCGGGTCTTCTCCCGGATGAGGTGGTGGTGCACGGCGCTCGTCAGCAGCAGCGACGGGATAGGCGCCATGTGTGCGGTCGAGTCGCGGTCGGACAGCACGATGATCCTGGCGCCGGCCGCGATCGCCGTCGACACCTCGCGGCGCACGCGGTCGAGGGCGTCGCGCAGCGCCTCACCGCCGCCGTTCACCGGGTAGAGGCCATGGACCGTGACGGCGCTGAAACCGGGCAGGTTGCCGTCCTCGTTGATGTGCGTGATCTTCGCGAGCTCGTCGTTGTCGATGACGGGGAACGGCAGCACGACCTGGCGGCACGAGGCCGCGGACGGCGTGAGGAGGTTCTGCTCCGGCCCGATGGTCCCCGCGAGCGAGGTGACGAGCTCCTCGCGGATCGCGTCGAGCGGCGGGTTCGTGACCTGCGCGAACAGCTGGCTGAAGTAGTCGAACAGCAGCCGCGGTCGCTCGCTGAGGACGGCGACCGGTGTGTCCGTGCCCATCGACCCGAGCGGCTCCAGACCGGCCTTCGCCATCGGCGTGAGCAGGATGCGCAGCTCCTCCTCGGTGTAGCCGAAGGTCTGCTGGCGCCGCAGGACCGACTCGTGCGTGTAGATGACGTGCTCGCGGTCGGGCAGGTCCGGCAGGTGCATCTGGCCGCTGTGCAGCCAGTCGCCGTACGGGTGCTCGGCGGCGAGCTCGGCCTTGATGTCCTCGTCGTCGACGATCGCGCCCTTGGCGGTGTCGACGAGGAACATCTTGCCCGGCTGGAGCCGGCCCTTGCGCACGATCTGGTCGGCCGGGATGTCCAGCACGCCGACCTCGGAGGCGAGGACCACCCGCCCGTCGACGGTCTCCCACCAGCGGGACGGCCGCAGCCCGTTGCGGTCGAGCACGGCACCGATGACGGTGCCGTCGGTGAAGGTCACGCACGCCGGGCCGTCCCACGGCTCCATCAGCGCGGAGTGGAACGCGTAGAAGTCGCGCTTCGCGGGGTCCATGTCCGTGGCGTTCTCCCACGCCTCCGGGACCATCATCAGCACCGAGTGCGGCAGTGACCGGCCGGCCATGTGCAGCAGCTCGAGGACCTCGTCGAACGACGCGCTGTCGGAGGCGGCCGGGGTGCAGATGGGGAACAACCGGGTCAGGTCGTCGGGCAGCTCGTGGGGGCCCCAGAGCAGGGCCTCCCTCGCCCGCATCCAGTTGCGGTTGCCGCGGACCGTGTTGATCTCGCCGTTGTGCGCGATGTAGCGGTAAGGGTGGGCGAGCGGCCAGCTCGGGAACGTGTTGGTCGAGAAGCGGCTGTGGACCAGGCATAGCGCGCTGACGAACCGCGGGTCGGTCAGGTCGGGGAAGAACGGCTCGAGCTGCCCGGTGGTGAGCATCCCCTTGTAGACGACCGTCCGGGCCGAGAGGGAGGCGAAGTACGTCGACGTCTCGTGCTCGGCGCGCTTGCGCGTGACGTAGGCGCGCCGCTCGAGCGCGTACGGCGTCAGGTCGTCGGTGGCCGCACCGAGGAACAGCTGCCGGAAGACCGGCATGACCGACCGGGCGGTCACGCCGACGCCGGCGCCCTCCGGGTCGACCCGCAGGTCGCGCCAGCCGAGCGTCCGTAGGCCCTCCTCGGCGGCGATCTTGTCGATGGCGTCCTGCGCCTCGGCCCGCGCCGCGGGGTCGTCGGTCAGGAAGGCGGTGCCGACGGCGTACATGCCTGGTTCGGGGAGCTCGACGTCGAGCTCCTCCTGCACGACTGCGCGCAGGAACGCGTCCGGGACCTGGACGAGGATCCCGGCCCCGTCGCCGGAGTCGGGCTCGCTGCCCGAGGCGCCGCGGTGCTCCATGTTGCGCAGCGCGGTGAGTCCGGCGTCGATGATGTCGTGCGAGGCGCGGCCGGCGATGTCGACGACGAAGGCGACGCCACAGGCGTCGTGCTCCTGGTCAGGGCTATAGAGCCCCTGGGCAGGGGGCTGAGTCGAGAAGCGCTGACTCCGGGCAGGAAGCGGGGTCGAGAAAGCAGTCACGGCGGGCCTCGCAGAACGTCGTCATCGGGGTGGTGCGCACCTGCTCCCCGGGACGACTCTGGCCCTGCTGCAGATGTCGGGCAGGTTACACGAGCGGACACGGTGGGGACCGGAATCGGGGCGGGCGTGGTCTCCCACTATCAACCAGAATGACCAATTCGGGTGATGGTGGATCGGTGGCCCGCACGCGAGGCTTGACGCATGGCCCCCTCGTCACCGCGCCCTGAGCTGCCCTCGGTGGCCGCGGGGCGGGCCTGGCTGCCCCAGGGACGAGCCCTGACCGAACGGGAGTTCGCCTGGCGGCATCGCGTCGTCTGCGTGCTCCTCGCCGGGCACCTGCCCGCGATTGCGATCATCACCGTGGTGACCGGCCGCGGGCCGCTGCACGCCCTGCTCGAGACGAGCCCGATCGCCGGGCTGCTGATCGCCTCGCTCGCTCCCCTGCCACGGCGTGCGCAGGCCCTGTCGGCGAGCCTGGGGCTGGTCGTGTCGTCGGCCGTGCTGGTCCACCTGTTCGACGGCTCGATCGAGCTGCACTTCCACTACTTCGTCGCCGTGACGCTGATCGCGCTCTACCAGGACTGGGCGGTCTACGCGCTGGCGATCGGCTTCGTCGCGCTGCAGCACGGACTGATGGGCGTCGTCGCCCGCAGCTCGGTCTACGACCACGGCGGAAACCCCTGGCTCTGGGCGCTCGTCCACGCCGGCTTCGTGCTCGCCGAGTCGGCTGTCCTGGTCATCTTCTGGCATGCCAGCGAGCAGACCCGTGATGTCGAGGAGGGGTTGCGGGCAGAGCTGACCGAGGGCAAGTCCAGCGTGCGGGCCCGGCTGGAGGAGACCGACCGGATCCGGGCCGACCTGATCGCGACCGTGTCGCACGAGTTCCGCACCCCCCTGACCGGCATCCGCGGCGCGGCCCTCACGCTGCTCAAGCGCGGCGACCGGCTCGACGACCAGTCCCGCCACCGCCTGCTGACCGCCGTCCTCGAGCAGCAGGAGCGGCTGTCCCGGCTCCTGGAGAACATGCTGACCGCGGCGCGCGCGACGGCGGCCGACCCGAGCGCGCTCGCAGAGGTCGACGGCGTGGCCGCCGAGGTCGCGATGCTTGCCGGCGCCAACCGCCCTGAGTCGCCACAGGTGTCGGTCGTGGTCGAGCCCGGCACGGTCGCCCGCATGGACCGGCACGCCCTGCACCAGGTGCTGGCCAACCTCGTCGACAACGCCCAGCAGCACGGCAACTCGGGAGGCGTGCCGATCGTCGCCGGCGGCCGCGAGGACGCGGGCGTCTGGATCACGGTCAGCAACGAGGGGCGGCCTCTCGACCACGTCGACGCAGGCCGGCTCTTCGAGCCGTTCACGCAGGCCGCCTCCGGCGCCACCCGCGACGCCGAGGGCATGGGCATGGGCCTGTACGTCGTACGGCGCCTCGTCGAGGTCTACGGCGGGACGGTCGATGTCCGCAGCGACGGCGGCTGGGTGACCGTGGAGCTGCACCTTCGTTCCGCGACCGCGGCGCTGCCGTCGTCGCGCTCCGAGCTCGTCGCCGGCTAGCTGACGCCGGTGCCGACGGCTTGGCCGACGAGGTAGGTGACGCCGGCTGCGAGACCGCCGAGCACGAGCTGCCGCGCTCCGGTGTAGACCGCGGTCCGGTTGGTGAACCGGCTGACGAGGGCGCCGCCGAGGAACAGCGCGACCCCGGCGAGGACGACCGCGAGCACCAGCGAACGTGACCCGAGCAGGTACGGCAGCAGGGGCACGAGCGCACCGACGCTGAACGCCGCGAACGACGAGCCCGCTGCCACCCAGGGCGACGGGAGGTCGTCGGGGTCGACGCCGAGCTCCTCGCGGGCATGCACGCGCCAGACCTGCTCCGGGTCGACGGACAGCTGGCGGGCCACCTCCCGCGCCGTCGCCTCGTCGACGCCACGGCTGCGGTAGATGGCGGCGAGCTCGGCCTCCTCCGCCTCTGGCACGCGAGCGATCTCTGCCTTCTCGATCTCGATCTCGGCGCGGGTGAGCTCGCTCTGCGACGCGACCGAGATGTACTCGCCGGTCGCCATCGAGAAGGCACCAGCCGCGAGTCCGGCCACCCCGGTGAGGACCAGCGCGCGACCGGTGACGCCACCA
Source organism: Frankiaceae bacterium (assembly GCA_016650445.1). Taxonomy (GTDB): domain Bacteria; phylum Actinomycetota; class Actinomycetes; order Mycobacteriales; family SCTD01; genus RYN-124. The sequence continues at coordinate 8,399 of JAENVS010000042.1, forward strand.
CCGGCGACGCCGCTGATGATCGCCGTGTTGCTCACGAGCCCGTCCATCATCCCGAAGACGCCGGGTCGCAGCCACCCACCGGTGACGTCCCGGTGGGTGTGGTGCTGCTCCGGGGGGATCCGCTCGCTCTTGATGCTCACGGCCCCAAGGCTACGTCGGCGGGCTCCTCGTCCGCAGCGGGCGGCGGGTCCTGCACGACGTCCTCGCGACCGGCGCCACGCCGGCGTACCAGGTAGGCGGTTGCACCGAGGAACACCACCACGGCGACGTAGTCGTTGAGCCGCAGACCGAACAAGCGCGAGGCGTCGTCGATGCGCAGGGCCTCGATCCAGGCGCGCCCGACGGCGTACAGCGCAAGGTAGAGCGCGAAGGAACGGCCGTGTCCGAGCCGCCAGCGACGGTCCGCCCAGAGGACGACGCCCGCGACGCCGAGGTTCCAGAGCGCCTCGTACAGGAACGTCGGGTGGTAGGCCTCGGCCCCGGGAACCGCGTCGGGGTTGTCCGGGTCGATCTCGAGGCCCCAGGGGAGCTGGGTCGGGCGGCCGAACAGCTCCTGGTTGAAGTAGTTGCCCACCCGCCCGATGGCCTGGGCGATGGGCACGCCCGGCGCGATCGCGTCGGCCATGGCACCGGGCCGGATGCCGCGCCGCTTGCAGATGATGATCCCCGCGATGACACCGCCGAGGATGCCGCCCGGGATGCCGAGCCCGCCCCGCCAGATGTAGAGCGCCTCGATCGGGTGGTCGAGGTACTGCGACGGGCTCGTGATGACGTGATAGATCCGTCCGCCGACCAGGCCGAACGGCACCGCGATGCCGGCCATGTCGGCGACCGCTCCCTTGGCGCCGCCACGGGCGACCCACCGACGCTCGCCGATGACGACGGCCACGATGACGCCGACGATGATGCAGAGCGCGTAGGCACGCAGCGGGAACGCGCCGACGTGCCAGACGCCCTCCGCCGGGCTCGGGATGTAGGCGAGGCTCACCTGCGACCCCGTCGTACGCCGTCCGCCAGCTCCTCCGACAGCCGACGTACCGCATCCGGACCGTCGGCCGCGGCGCGCACCAGGGCCGAGCCGACGATGACCCCGTCGGCGTAACGCGCGACCGCCGCAGCCTGCTCGCCGTCGCTGACGCCGAGGCCGACGCAGACCGGGAGGTCGGTCTGCTTGCGGGTGCGCCCGACGAGCTCCTCGGCGCGGTCGCTGACCGCGCTGCGGGTGCCGGTGACGCCCATCGTCGAGGCGGCGTAGACGAACCCTCGACTGGTCCGCCCGACCACGGCGATCCGCTCGTCGGTGCTGCTGGGCGCGACGAGGAACACCGGAGCGAGGTCGGCGCCGTAGGCCGCCTCGACCCAGGGCTGCGCCTCCTCCGGGATGAGATCGGGGGTGATCGCCCCGGCTCCCCCGGCTGCCTTGAGGTCGGTGGCGAACCTCGCCGGGCCGTACTTCTCGATCGGGTTCCAGTAGCCCATGACGACGGTCGCGGCGTGGGGGCTGACGGCACGGACCGCGTCGAAGACGTGCGCAACCCGTGACCCACCGCGCAGCGCCGCGTCCACAGCCACCTGGATGACCGGCCCGTCCATCCCTGGGTCGGTGTAGGGCACACCGACCTCGACGGCGTCGACGCCGCCCTCCACCATCGCGAGCATGGCCTCGACCGAACCGTCGTACGACGGGTAGCCGACGGGCAGGTAGCCGATCAGCGCCGCGCGGTTCTCCTCGCGGCAGCGCGCGAACAGCGCGTCGAGGGGGTTCACGGGACGCTGCTCACGGGGACTCGCCCTCGGTCAGCTTCACCACCTCCGACGCCGCCACCTCCGCGGGCGTGACGAGGCCGAACCAGCGCGCCGCGGTGTCGACGTCCTTGTCGCCGCGACCGGACGTGTTGATGATCACGACGAGGTCGCTGACATCGCCACCCTGCTCGGCGAGCCACTGGAAGGCGCCCGCGAACGCGTGGGCGCTCTCGATGGCGCAGAGGATGCCCTCCTTCTTCGCGAGCACCTCGAGCGCAGCCATCGCCTGTGCATCGGTGACGCCGCGGTAGGACGCCCGCCCGCTGTCGCGCAGCCAGGCGTGCTCGGGACCGACGCCGGGGTAGTCGAGCCCGGCGCTGATGGAGGTCGTGTTCTGCGTCTGCCCGTCCTCGTCCTGCATCAGGTAGCTGCGGGCGCCGTGCAGCACGCCGGGGCTGCCGGCCGTCAGCGGCGCCGCGTGCCGGCCGGTCTCCACGCCGTCGCCCCCGGCCTCGCAGCCGACGAGTGCGACGGAGGCGTCGTCAAGGAACGGGTGGAACAGCCCCATCGCGTTGCTGCCGCCGCCGACGCACGCGATGACGGCGTCGGGCAGCCGGCCGACGAGGTCGAGGCACTGCTGGCGGGCCTCGACGCCGATGATGCGCTGGAAGTCGCGGACCATGGCAGGGAACGGATGCGGGCCGACGACAGAGCCGATGACGTAGTGCGTGGTCTCGACGTTGGCGACCCAGTCGCGGAACGCCTCGTTGGTCGCGTCCTTCAGCGTCTTGGTGCCGGTGCTGACCGGGATGACCTCCGCGCCGAGCAGCCGCATGCGTGCGACGTTCAACGCCTGCCGGCGGGTGTCCTCCTCGCCCATGTAGACGGTGCAGTCGAAGCCGAACAGCGCCGCCGCTGTCGCCGTCGCGACGCCGTGCTGACCTGCGCCGGTCTCGGCGATGACGCGCTTCTTGCCCATGCGCTTGGTCAGCAGGGCCTGGCCGAGAACGTTGTTGATCTTGTGCGAGCCGGTGTGCGCCAGGTCCTCGCGCTTGAGCAGCACCCGGGCGCCGCCGACGTGCTCGGACAGCCGGCGCGCGTCCGTCAGAGGCGTCGGACGACCGGCGTACGTCGTGAGGAGCCGGTCGAGCTCGGCGACGAACTCGGGGTCCTGTTGGGAGGTGCGGTGGGCCTCCGCGAGCTCGTCCAGCGCGGCGACGAGCGCCTCGGGGACGAAGCGCCCGCCGTACGGCCCGAAGTGGCCGGCCGCGTCGGGCAGCGACGGTGGCGGCGCGGTCATCTGGTGGAGGTCATCCGGAGTGCCGGGCGCTGGGGTGCGCACCCGCCGTCACGAGGTCGGCCACGGCCTGCCGCGGGTTGCCCCCGGTGACGACGCCTTCACCGACGAGCACGGCGTCGGCGCCGTGTGCGGCGTAGGCCAGCAGGTCGTGGGGGCCGCGCACGCCCGACTCGGCGACCTTCACGACCCCGTCGGGGATGGCGGGTGCGAGCCGGCCGAAGACGCTGCGGTCGACCTCGAGCGTCTTGAGGTCTCGGGCGTTGACACCGACGACCCGGGCACCGGCATCGAGCGCCCTCGCCAGCTCTGCCTCGTCGTGCACCTCGACCAGCGCGGTCATGCCGAGCGACTCGGTGCGCTCGACGAGCGAGACGAGCGCGTTCTGCTCGAGCGCGGCGACGATGAGCAGGACGAGGTCGGCGCCGTGGGCGCGTGCCTCCCACACCTGGTAGCTGGAGACGACGAAGTCCTTGCGCAAGAGGGGTACGTCGACCCGCGCGCGCACCGCGTCGAGGTCGGCGAGGGTGCCGCCGAAGCGGCGCTGCTCGGTCAGCACGCTGATGACGGCCGCCCCGCCGGCCTCGTAGTCGGCCGCGAGCCCGGCCGGGTCCGCGATGGCGGCGAGGGCACCCTTGCTGGGACTGGACCGCTTGACCTCGGCGATGACGGCAACGCCCGGTTGGCGCAGCGCGGTGTAGCCGTCGAGGGCCGGTGCAACCGTCGCAGCCTGCGCCTTCACGGCGTCCAGCGGCGTGGCTTCCTGGCGGGCGGCGAGGTCCTCCCGGGTCCCGACGAGGATGTCGTCGAGGACGCTCACGGTTGCCTTCCCCTCACCCGATCGACCCTATCCGCCGGTGTCCGGCCGCCCCGTCGTCGGGTCCTCGCCACGGTCGAGCGAGTCCCACAGCGACGGCTCGCGCGACGAGGGCTGCCGGGTCGGTGCGTCGTACCGCGCCGACATCGCGACCCACGACCGGCCGCGCACGACGACGAGCATCCCGGCCGCGAGCAGGAGGGCTCCGCCGAGCACACCGACGTACGGCCAGAGCCCGAGCTCGACGTCGCTGAAATGCGCATCCGCGATCGGCGCGCGAGCGAGCGCCGCCGTCGGGTCCAGCAGCGCGCGCACCAGGACCGCGACGATGCCGACGCCGTCGGCCGCGATGAGCAGCCCGACCACGGTGCGACCGAGCGCGCGCGTCGCGGGGAGGGCGGCGACCGCGGCGACGCCGACCAACGCGAGGGCGCGGGCGCCGGGCGCGAGCTGCGTCCCCACCTGCTCGAACGTCCGCGCCGGCAGCGGCGCGACAGCCGCGACCCCGGCCGAGACCCATGCACGTGAGACCGCCACCAGCACGAGGGCCGAGCCGAGCAGGCAGAACCCGACGGCGACGAGGAGCTCGCGTCGCGGGTTCACCGGAGGGTGGCGGCGCTGGCGACGGCCCGGAGGACGGCAGCCGCCTTGTTCTCGCACTCGCGCTGCTCGCTGTCCGGGTCGCTGTCCGCGACGATGCCGCCACCGGCCTGTACGTACGCCGTCCCGTCGTGCAGCACGGTCGTACGGATCGCGATGGCCATGTCCATGTCACCGGCCGCGTCGAGGTAGCCGACCGCGCCGCCGTACAAGGCCCGTCGCGACGGCTCGAGCTCTTCGATGATCTCCATGGCGCGCGGCTTCGGCGCACCGGACAGCGTCCCGGCCGGGAACGTCGCAGTCAGCACGTCGAACGCGCTGCAGCCCGGCTGCACGTCGCCGACGACGGTCGACACGATGTGCATGACGTGGCTGTAGCGCTCGATCTGCATGAAGTCGACGACGTCGACGGTGCCGGGCGTGCAGACGCGGCCCAGGTCGTTGCGGCCGAGGTCGACGAGCATCACGTGCTCGCTGCGCTCCTTCGGGTCGGCGAGCAGCTCGGCGGCCAGCGCGGCGTCGGCTTCCGGTGTCGCGCCCCGCGGCTTCGTGCCGGCGATGGGATGCAGGACGGCGCGCCCGTCCGTCACCGTGACGAGGGCTTCCGGTGACGAGCCAACGACGTCGTACGGCGACTCACGGCCGGCGAAGCGCAGGAGGTACATGTACGGCGAGGGGTTGGTTGCGCGCAGCACCCGGTAGACGTCCAGGGCGTCGACATCGGTGCGCACCTCGAACCGCTGGCTCAGCACGACCTGGAAGGCGTCACCCGCGCGGATGTGCTCCTTGATGGTCTCCACACCCGCGCGGTAGGTGGCCGGGTCGGTGCGCCGGATCACCTCCGGATCGACGTCGAGGTCCACGGTGGCGACACTCGGTGGGTTGGGCTGCGCAAGCGCCTCAGCCATTGCGTCCAGACGGGCGAGCGCGTCGTCGTAGCTGGTGCCCTGCAAGGCGTTGGCGATGAGCAGGACGGTGCCGTCCTGGTGGTCCAGGACCACGAGGTCGGTCGCGAGCATCATGCCGACCTCCGGCATGCCGATCTCGTCAGGCGTCCGGTCGGGGAGCCGCTCGAGCCGGCGTACGACGTCGTAGGAGAGGTAGCCGACGAGACCGCCGGTGAAGGGCGGGAGCCCGTCCGACCGGGGCGAGCGCAGCATGGCGTCGGCCTCGCGCAGTGCCTCGAGCGGGTCGGTCGAGGTGGTCGGCAACCCGTCACCGAGCCACAGCGCCTCGCCGTCGCGCTCGGTCAGCACCCCGGCGCAGCGGACGCCGACGAAGGAGTACCGCGACCACGACCGGCCCTGCTCCGCCGACTCGAGCAGGAACGTGCCGGGCCGGTTGCCCGCGAGCTTGCGGTAGACGCCGACGGGCGTCTCGCCGTCGGCCAGCAGCCGCCGCGTGACCGGTCGCAGTGGGGCGTCGAGCCGCTCGAACTCCTCCCGCGACGGCGTTGTCGCGCCCAACCTCATGCGCGCCGCCTCATGGAGTGCCGACGACGGCGGGCAGGACCGCGGCGTCGAAGCAGGTGCGGTCACCGGTGTGGCACGCCCCGGTGCCGACCTGGTCGACCTTGACCAGCAGCGTGTCGCCGTCGCAGTCGAGTGCCACCGACTTCACCCACTGCTGCGAGCCGGAGGTCTCGCCCTTGACCCAGTACTCCTGCCGACTGCGCGACCAGTAGGTGCAGCGGCCGGTGGTCAACGTGCGGTGCAGGGCCTCGTCGTCCATCCAGCCGACCATGAGGACCTCACCGGTGTCGTGCTGCTGCGCCACAGCCACGACGAGGCCGTCGTGGTCGCGCTTGAGGCGGGCAGCGATGGCGGGGTCGAGGTGGGCCCGAGCAGTGCCAGTCATGCGATCAGTCTCGCAAAGTCAGCGGGGGGCGGTGACGGGTCGTCGCAGCACAAGCGGACCGGCGACGGCGAGGAGCAGCCCGAACAGCCCGAGGGAGGCGAGGGCCGTCGGCAGCGACGTGGCCGCGCTGACCGCACCCACGAGCGGCGGGCCGGCCAGGAACCCGACGTAGCCCAGGCCGGAGGCGGTGGACAGGTCGGCGCCTTCTCGGCCGGGAGCGCTCCGTGCCCCGATCGCCGAGAACAGCACCGGCGCCAACACCGACGTGCCCGCGCCGGCGAGGGTCAGCGCGGCCAGTCCCCACACCGGTCCGGGCGCGACCGCCAGCAGGACCGCACCCACTCCGGTGGCGAGCCCGCCGGCAGCGACCACCATGTGCTCCCGGCCCGGTCGCGACGCGACGTGACCCAGCAGCCGCCCCACGGCCATCGACGCCGCGAACAACCCCGGACCAAGACCGCTGACCGCCGGCGACGCGCCGAGTCCCCGCTCGAGGTGCAGCGCGCTCCAGGACTGCAGCGCGTCTTCGAGCAGGAAGGCGGCCGCCACCAGGACGCCCAGCGCCAGCAGGATGCCGGCCGGGCCACGGCGGGTCCGCGGCGCCGGCGGCGCATCGGTCGTCGAGCGGTACGACGGCTGCCGCCACGCGACGACCGCCACGACCAGCGCAATGACCAGCAGCACGGGGAACGGGCCCGAGCCCTGCTGCCGAGCCAGCCCGGAACTCACGCTGCCGACGACAACGCCGGCAGAGAAAGCGGCGTGCCCGGCGGACATCAGCCGGGCGGTCTCCCATCGCTCCCAGCTGGCGGTCGCGGCGTTGACGGCGATGTCGAGCAGCCCGCTGGCGATGCCGAGCAGGACGAAGACGGGCAGCAACGTCGCCAGCCCGTGCGAGAGGCCCGGGAGCGGCGCGCAGATCGCGAACGCCAGCAGCGTTGCGGGAAGCATGCGCGTGGCGCCGATCCGGTCGACGACGCGCCCACCGACCAACGTCGCGGGCACGGCCGCCACCGCGATCACCGCCAGTGCGAGGCCGAGCCGGCCGTCGCTCACACCCGTCTGCGCCTTGACCGCAGGCAGCAGCGCGGCCCACGCACCCCAGAAGCTGCCGAAGACCCCGAAGGCCAGCAGCAGCCCGCGCTTCTCGGCGGCCCTGGCACTCACCGGCTCTGCGACATCCACGACGCATGCAGTCGCGCGTAGACGCCATCGGTACCGACCAGGTCGGCGTGGGAGCCGCGCTGCACGACGACGCCTGCGTCGACGACGAGGACCTCGTCCGCGGCCTCGGCGGTCGACAGCCGGTGCGCGATCGCGATCGTCGTACGCCCCCGGGTGAGGGAGTCCAGGGCGCGGTTGAGCCGCACCTCGGTCGCGGGGTCGACGGCCGACGTCGCCTCGTCGAGGACGAGCAGGTCGGGGTCGGCGATGTAGGCACGCGCCACCGCCACCAGCTGGCGCTCGCCCACCGACAGCGACTCGCCGCGTTCCCCGACCTTCGTCTGCAGGCCCTCGGGGAGCTGCTCGAGCCAGTCGGCCAGCCCGAGCTCGGCGAAGGCAAGAGTGATCTCGTCGTTGGTGCTGTCGGGGCGCCCGTAGCGGACGTTGGCGACCACGGTGCTGTCGAACAGGAACCCGTCCTGCGGCACCATCACGACGCGGGTGCGCAGCGACGAGAACCGGATGGTGTCCAGGGGCACGCCGGACAGCAGCACCCGCCCGCGCGTCGGGTCCATCAGGCGGGTGAGCAGCTTCGCGAACGTCGTCTTGCCGCTGCCTGTCTCACCCACGATCGCCACCCGGCTCTGCGGAGCGATCTCGAGGTCCACGTCGTGCAGCACCACCGGCCCGCCGGGATAGGCGAACGACACGTGCTCGAAGCGCACGCCGATCGGGCCCGACGGGAGCACCGCACCGTCATCGCCGGGGTCAGCGACATCGGTCGGAGTGTCCAGGATGCCCAGGACGCGGCGCATCCCCGCCACAGCGTTCTGGGCCTCGTTGAGGACCTCGGTGGCGACCTGGACCGGCTGCACGAACAGGGTGACGAGGAACAGGAACCCGACCAGCTCGCCGGTGGTGATGTGCCCGTCGACGCCGAGCAGGACGCCGACGACGATGACCGCGCCGTTGGCGACGGCTGCGGTGAGCTCGCCGAAGGAGAACGTCGTCGCCGCGATCTTCTGCGCCTGCGTCTGTGCCTGCATCGTGCGCGCCACGGCGCCGTCGATGCGCTCGGCCGTGCGGGCCTGCACGCCGTACGCCCGGATGACCGGAGCCCCGACGACGGACTCGGCCACCGCGCCGAGCAGCTCACCGATGCGCTCCCGGACGATCTTGTACGCCGACTGCAAGGCGCGTTGGAAGACGCGGATCGCCAGCACCAGCGGGAGGAAGCAGATGTAGACGAGCAGCGTCAGCTGCCACGACCAGGCCAGCATCACCAGAGTGGTCAGCAGCACCTGGGCGACCGAGACCAGGACGAGCAACCCGCCCCACTGCATGAAGGTGCTCATGGTGTCGACGTCGCTCGTGACACGCGAGACGAGCGAGCCGCGGCGCTCCGCCGCCTGGTGCAGCACCGACAGGTCGTGGACGCGTCGGAAAGCACGGACGCGCAGCGCGGCGAGCCCGCTCTCCGTCGTGCGGTAGAGCCGGACGTTCATCAGGTAGTTCGCGCCGGCCGTGACGAACACGGCGAGCGCGGCCAGGCCACAGGCCAGCCGGACCAGGCCGAGGTCGGGTGAGCCCGGCCGGTTGAGCCCGTGGTCGATCGTCTGCTGGACGGCCACGGGCACGACGATGCGGCCGCCCGTGGCCACGAGCGCGAGCAGCAGCGTCACCACGAGGCCTTCGCGGAACTCCGGCGTCATCCGCACGCCGTGGACGAGGGTGGCGATCGCGCCGCGCTCGACGGCTCGCCCGTCCATCGTCTGACTGCTCATGCCACGACGTCCTCGACGTCGTCCTCGACCTGGACGGCCGCACGTTCGGCCTCGGCCCGCTCGTATGCCGTCACGAGGTCGCGGTAGCCGTCGGAGGTCTGCAGCAGCTCGGCGTGCGTCCCGCGCGCGGTGACGCGACCGTCGTCGAGGAAGACGACCTCGTCGGCGAGGGCGATCGTCGCGCGCCGGTAGGCGACGACGACGACCGTGCTCGCCATGTCGCTGTCGCGAAGGCCGGCCAGGATGCGTTGCTCGACACTCGGGTCGACGCTGCTCGTGGCGTCGTCGAGGACGAGCAGGCGCGGGCGGCGTACGACGGCACGGGCCAGAGCGAGTCGCTGCCGCTGGCCGCCGGACAGCGTCGTACCTCTCTCCCCCACGACGGTGTCGAGCCCGTCGGGCAGGGCCGTGACGAACCGCTCGGCCTGGGCGATCCGCAGCGCGGCCCAGACGTCGTCGTCCGCGAATTCGGCGCCGAGCGTGACGTTGCCCCGCACTGTGTCGTCGAACAGGAAGGTCTGCTGCGGCACCAGCGACGCGACCTCGGCAAGGGCGCCCGGAGCGAGCTCGCGCACATCGAGGTCGTCGTAGTGCACGGCGCCTGTGCTCGGGTCGATGAGGCGCACGAGCAGCGATGCCAGCGTCGACTTGCCGGATCCGGTGGGCCCGACGAGCGCGACGGTGCGGCCCGGCGTCACGTCGAAGGCGACCTCGTGCAGGACGCGCGCCTCGCCGTACGTGAAGCAGACGGCCTCGACGCTCAGGCCGGTGGGACCACCGTCGGTGATCCTGCTGTCCCCGAAGGTGTGCGCACCCGTCGCGGTCAGCACGCGCTGCACGCGATCCCAGCCGACGACGCTGCGGGGCAGCTCGTTCAGCACCCAGCCGAGTGCCCGCACCGGGAACGCGAGCAGCGTGAACAGGTAGGCGACGCGCACGAGCTGGCCGCTGTCGATGTCACCGCTGCCGACGCGGGAGGTGCCGACGAGGAGCACGACGAGGACGCCGAGGACAGGCAGCGCCTCCATCAGCGGGTCGAACAGGCCGCGCACCCGTCCGACCGCCACCATCGTGTCGCGCAGCTCGAGGCTCTTGGCGCGGAAGCGGGCGGTCTCGTCACCCTCGCGGCCGAGGGTCTTGACGACGAGAGCGCCGTCGAACGACTCGTGCGCGATCGCGCTGACCTCGCCGCGCAGCTCCTGCGCCTCCGTCATCAGCGGCGACATGCGCCGGGAGTAGTAGACGGTCAGCACCGCGATGGCCGGGAAGACGATGGAGCCGACGAACGCAAGCACCGGGTCGGTGACGAACAGCAGGCCCAGCGTCACCACCAGCATGAACAGCACGCCGACGGCGAACGGGAACGGCGCGATCGGGTACCACGTCGCCTCGACGTCGCTGTTGGCGTTGGACAGCAGCTCGCCCGTGGGGTGCTCCTGGTGCCACGCCAGGGGCAGCTCGAGGTAGCGGCGGGTCACCCGGCGGCGGTAGGTCGCCTGCAGGCGGTACTGCATCACGCCCGCGCCGAGCCGCCGGGCGATGATGCCGACCACCTTGAGGATCGCGACGATCAGCACCGCGCAGAACGCCGCGACGAGGTAACCGGTCCGGGCGTGCCCGTCGCGGATGCTCGGGACGATCACCCGCTCAGTGATGCGCCCGAAGACGTACGCCTGGGCGATGGTCATCAGCCCGAACAGGGCGCTGCCCACCGCCGACACGGCGAAGACCTTCGGCTGCTCCTTGACGGCGATCCAGAGGATGCCCATCCCGCGGCGGATGACGCCGGCGGTCACGGGCGCGGTCACGGTGCTCCAGGTCTCAGGGGTGTGTCAGCAGTCTCCCAGGGACGACACCTGGGTGTCGCCGGGAATTCCTCAGCGGACCAGGACTCAGCGGACGAGGTGCCCGCTGACGCGCAGCGCGTCCTTCACCTGGCGGATCGTGAGGGCGCCGAAGTGGAAGACGCTGGCCGCAAGCACCGCGTCGGCCCCCGCGTCGACGGCGGGAGCAAAGTCCTCGAGGCGGCCGGCTCCGCCGCTCGCGATGACCGGCAGGCGCACCTCCCGGCGTACCGCTGTGAGCATCTCCACGTCGTACCCGGCCCTCGTGCCGTCCGCGTCCATCGAGTTGAGCAGGATCTCGCCGACCCCGAGCTCCTCGCCCTGGGCCGCCCATGCGACGGCGTCGATGCCCGTGCCGGTGCGGCCGCCGTGTGTCGTGACCTCGAAGCCGGAGGGCGTGGTGTCGCCGCGGCGGGCGTCGACGGAGAGGACGATGCACTGACTGCCGAAGCGGTGCGCGCACTCCCGCAGCAGCTCGGGGCGCTCCACGGCGGCCGTGTTGATGCCGACCTTGTCGGCTCCGGCGCGCAGCAACCGGTCGACGTCGTCGGGCTGGCGGACGCCGCCCCCCACCGTGAGCGGGATGAAGACCTGCTCAGCAGTACGCCGGACGACGTCGTACATCGTCTCGCGGTTGCCGCTCGACGCGGTGATGTCGAGGAAGACCAGCTCGTCCGCGCCCTCCGCGTCGTACACGCGGGCCATCTCAACCGGGTCGCCCGCGTCGACGAGGTCGGTGAAGTTCACGCCCTTCACCACCCGGCCCGCGTCCACGTCGAGGCACGGGATCACGCGGACGGCGACAGGCACCTGCTCGACGCTACCGGCGGCGACGTCGATCAGCGGCAGTGCCGCCGGCGCCGCGCCTGCAGGACCAGACCGAGCCCGATCATCGTCAGCGCGGCCAGGGATGCCAGGCGCAGTGGCAGGAACGAGCCCGTGAACGGCAGGACAGCACCGCCGCCACCCCCTCCGTTCGGCGCCGGGGTCGGTGAGGCCACCGCAGGCTGCGGCTCCGGTGAGGACACGATGACGCCGGGCACGGTCGTGGTGACCGTGTTCGACGGCGTGGCCGGTGTCTGCGCCGAGCCTGCGGTCCCGGCGTTGCTGATCGTGCCGGGAGGCCAGCTTCCGTCGGCCGCCGTCGGAGGCTGGTCGATGGTCACCGCAAACAGCAACCCACCCAGCGTCTCGCCGGCCTTGAGCGATCCGATGGTCCAGGTGACGGTCCGCGTCGCCGCGGCGTACGACGCCAGTGCCGCGGGGCCGGCCGAGCCGGCCACGTAGGTCGTCCCCGTGGGGACGACGTCGGTCACGACGAGGTTCGTCTGGTCCAGCGTCCCGGTCGCGGTGACGGTGAGCGTGTATGTCAGCGTGCTGCCCACCGATGCCTGCGCGGCGCTGACGGCCTTGACCAGAGTGAGCCCACCACTGGCGATCGGGTGGCGCGTCTCGCCGGACGGCGTCGTGCCGACGCGGGCGAGGTTCACGATCACGGTGCCCGCGGGCTGACCGCTGGCGACCGTGACGGTCCAGTGGAAGACGCGCGCGTCGCCCGGCTGCACGGTCCCGGTGTGCCAGGACGCGGTCGTCGTGGCGACGACGTACGTGCCGCCGTCGGCAATCGATGTGAAGATCGCGCCTGCCGGCAGCACGTCGGTGACCAGCTCGTCACCGAGCTCCACGTTGCCCGTGTTGCGGTACGTGACGGTGTAGATGATGGTGCTACCCGGCTGAACGACGGTGCCGCTGACCGGCTCTGCCGTCTTCGTCAGGTCGAACGACGGGTTCTGCACCGGTGTCGGCGGTCGCACTGCCGGCACCGTCACGGTGTCCGTGGGCGAGGTGACGTTGCCAGAGTGGGCCGACGCGATGTTGACGACGCTGCCGGCGTTGAAGTCAGCCTGCGTGACGGTGTACGTCGCGGTGCACGTCACCGTGCCCAGCGGCGCGAGGCCCGCGGCGGGCAGAGCGGGACAGGTCACCGTCGTCTTGCTGTCAGACACGGTGATCGCGGCGTGGAGCGTCGTGTTGCCGGTGTTGGTCACGAGGTAGCTGTAGTGAAGAACGGTGCCCACGACGGAGTACGACGTCTCGGCCGCGCTCTTGTCGATGCTCAGCGCCGGCGACTGCACGATCGGGATGTCGAGGGTGTCGGTGTCAGGGGGTGACTGCACGGAGTCGGCGGTGACGGTGTTGGACAGGTTCCCGCCGGTGTCGATCTCGGCCTGGGTGACCGTGCGGCTGCAGGTGTAGGTCCACGTCTCGGTCGTCTGCAGCTGGTTGTCGCCGTTGGTGTCACCACCGGTCCGCGACGGAGCGGCGTTGCAACTCGGGTCGGTCACCGTGATGCCGGTCAGGGTGACGTTTCCGGTGTTGGTCACCGCGAACGAGTACGGCACGACCTGGCCGGCGGCGGTGATCGTCGTCGTCGACGACGTCTTCACCACGGAGATGGTGGCGTTCGTGAAGGACCCGACCTTGCTCAACGGCACCGTCTGGTTGCCCGTGTTGATGCTTGCGGACAACGCTCCGGCGGTCGCGGCAGAGACCAGGTTGGTGTGGACGTTGCCGCTGGCTCCGCCGGCCGGCAAGACGCTCTTGAGGACGACCCACAGCTCGACGACGACGGTGTCGCCGTCGTCGAGTCCGCTCACGGTGACGTTGCCGAGGATCTCTTCCGTCGCCCCGCCGCCAGGGTTGGCGAGTGTCGAGGCGTAACTGTCCACCTTCGCGTCGTTTCCGGGGTCAACGGTGCCGCCGTCAGCCGTGTCGACGAAGGCGCAATACAGCATGTACGCCGGATCGAAGCCGAAGTCGTCGCCCGACGTGCTGTGGGTGTTGAACCCCGCGGTGAAGGTGATCGTCCCGTTCTCCGGCGCGGTGCTGCCCGAGACCCCGATCTCCATCTCGAACGGCACGACCTGACCCAGCACGAGGTCGCGGGGCTGCAGCGAGGTCAGCGCGTCGAGCGCGGTCGGTCCGGGCCCGTACGCAACGGCGTTGCTCAGCGGATCGGACGCTCGGCCGGTGCCGCCGCTCGGCGCTGTGCACGGCAGCTGGCTCGGGAGCTTCTTGTCGTAGGTCGGCGAGAACGGGGCGTGGTTCGCCTCGGGGTCGGCGCCGTACCACTTGAGGTTGTAAGAGCCGGCAGAGGCGTACGACGCCGGAGTCGGCACCAGAACCGCGCCGACCCCTGCGACCAGGGTCAGGGCGGCGACCGCCGCAAGCCCGCGCCGAAGCCGGTGCGTGCCGCTGGTCGTCTGTCCACCTTGCCTGTTGCCGCCTGCGCCGATCATGGCCGTCGCCTCCGACTTCGTCAGTGCCCGAACACACGGACATCTGCGTTCATCGTCATCGCCGCCGGTCCCTCGCGCACCTGCCGGTCGTCACGTCATTCGGTGACCTAGGACCTGTTCTGCGGGGCGCCAGGTCAACAATGCGTTCCCGGCCGTGGCCGGGCGCGAGAACCAGCGATCGTCGGTTCGCGCAGGTGCGCCGCGCCTACGCGGACCACGACAGCGGCGCCGACAGCGACTATGCCGAGCTGACCCAGTCGTGGGACCGCCTGACAGTCGAAGACCTCGATACGGCCGAGGACATCGACGTTGCCTGAGGCACTGCACCGCGGCGCTGTCGTCTGGGTGAACCTCGACCCGTCCCGCGGCCGCGAGCAAGCCGGCACCCGGCCAGCGGTCGTGATCGCCAGCGACGGTTACCTCGCTAGTGTCCCCGAACTGGTCATCGTCATCCCGGTAACCACCCGCGATCGGAACTGGCCCCACCACGTACGGCTCAGCGGCGAGCAGCTCGCGCTCGACCGTTCGAGCTTTGCCATGACCGAGCAACCACGCACGATCGCTCGCGCACGGATCACCGGCCCCGCGGGAATGGTTGGCCCCGACCCCATGGCCGAGATCGACCAGTGGCTGAGGGACTTCACCGACCTGTGACCGCTACGAGGTCAGGCAGGTCAGGCAGAGGTGTAGCTGAGCTTCCAGGTCGCCCCGGCGCAGCTGCCGGCCGGATCGTGGAGCTTCACCGGGACGCTGGCCGTGGACTGGCCGTGGGCCGGCACGACGAGACGGCCGGACCAGCTGCCGATCGACAGCGCACTCGGGGCGCAACCGGGCGAAGCCCCGGTCACGCGAGCGGTGAGCGACCGCACGACGACAGCGGCGGCGGCATCGTTGCGCAAGGTCAGGGACAGCGCGGCCGCCACGTCAGGGCGGAGCCCCTGGATGCTGCCGCTGATGGACACGTGGGCCGGCTCCTCCATGGCGACGCGCACGAGCGAGACGGGGCTCCCGGGCGAGAAGAAGGGCACCGCGAGCACAGCGGCGGCGGCGAGCCACGTGAAGCCCCGACCCGCGAAGGCCATGGGGCTCGCCCCGCGAGGTGCGTCGGACGAACGCACGAAAGCGACTGCGGCGGTCACGGCGGTCTGCCTTCCGGTCAGGACCGCCCGGTTTCGGCAACCCGGCTGGGTACGTGACCCCCGTGGCTTTGCGCCCCCGCCTCGCGACGGGTTTGCGGTATCGACCGGTCCGTTGATGTGGACACAGAAGGTGTCGGCGGATTCGGACACCGGGCGCAGAGCCGAACGCAGCGGGCGTATGGCCAGGACTACCCACCTAGCGGCTGCTCGGAGGGGCTACTCGACACCTGGTCAGCCCGAGATGTCCCGACTTGTCAGTCGGTTCCGCCCGTCCATGCGATCGCCTCGACCTCCACGAGCATCCGCGGGTCGAGGAGCGCCGCCACCTCGACCATCGACGTCGCCGGGCGGATGTCGCCGAAGACCTCGCCGTGCGCCCGGCCGACGTCCTGCCAGCGCGTGATGTCGGTGACGTACATCCTGGTGCGGACGACATGCCGGGGTTCCGCGCCGAGCCGCGCGAGCGCATCGATGACGCCCTGCAGCGCCAGGCGCGTCTGCTCGTACGGGTCCCCCACCGCGACGACCTCGCCCTCGACGGTGGCGGTGCAGCCGCTGACATAGACCGTGTCGCCTGCCCGCACCGCGCGGCTGTAGCCGATGACCGGCTCCCAGGGCGCCCCGGACGAGACCCGCTCCGTCATGCCGCCGCCGCCAGCGCCTCCGGCAACGTGAAGGCACCGGCGTACAGCGCCTTGCCCACGATCGCGCCCTCGACACCGAGCGGCACCAAGGCGGCCAGCGCGCGCACATCGGCGAGCGAGCTGACGCCGCCGGAGGCCACGACGGGTCGGTCGGTGGCCCCGCACACCCTGCGCAGCAGGTCGAGGTTGGGTCCGGTCAGCGTGCCGTCGCGATGCACGTCTGTGACGACGTAGCGGGCGCAGCCGTCGGCATCGAGACGAGCGAGGACGTCGAAGAGCTCGCCGCCCTCCTTGGTCCAACCCCGCGCGGCGAGGGTGGTGCCTCGGACGTCGAGACCGACCGCGATGCGGTCGCCGTGTGCGGCGATGGCGGAGCGCACCCAGTCCGGCGACTCGAGGGCCGCGGTGCCGAGGTTGACCCGCGCACATCCCGTCGCAAGCGCCGCCGCCAGCGTCTCGTCGTCGCGGATCCCCCCGGACAGCTCCACCCGTACGTCGAGCGCCCCGATGACCCGGGCGAGCAGCTCGCGGTTGGAGCCACGGCCGAAGGCTGCGTCCAGGTCGACGAGGTGAACCCACTGCGCGCCGTCACGCTGCCACTGCAGAGCGGCTTCGACCGGGTCGCCGTACGACGTCTCGCTGCCCGCCTCGCCCTGCACGAGCCGCACAGCCTGCCCGTCAGCGACATCGACAGCCGGGAGCAGCTGCAGCGTCATCTCTTCCCCTTCATCGGCATCAGCACGACCAGCAGCGGCAGCGCGAACAGCGACACGATCGCAAGACCCAGGCGGGTGCGAGGTTCGACGGTCACCTGCCAGAACACCCATTGCGCGACGAGCCAGCCGAAGGCCAACCCCAGCGTCACGCGCAGTGGCAGCGCACCGTAGCGCCGTCGGTGGCGCGGCAGCTCCGGCAGCGTCGGCTTCAGGGCGTCGAGCCGCTCCTGTCGGGCGCGCTTCTTCGCCGCCCGCTCGCGGGCAGCAGCCCGCTCGGCCTCACGCGCCGCCCGGGCCCTCGCCCGTTCCTTGCTCATTGAGGGCTCACAGCGAGCGCAGCCAGTTCTCCAGGAAGGTGGCACCCGCGTCGCCGCTCTTCTCCGGGTGGAACTGCGTTGCCGACAGCGCCCCGCGCTCGACAGCCGCCGCGAACCGCTCTCCGTGCTCGGCGTAGGTCGTGCTCGCGCCCGGCGCATCGCGTGCGGCGTACGAGTGCACGAAGTAGAACCGCTCCCCCTCCACCCCACGGAACAGCGGTGAGCCGGCTGGAGGGACAACGGTGTTCCACCCCATGTGCGGTACGACGGGTGCCTGGAGCCGGGTCACTTCGCCCGCCAGCACGCCGAGCCCGGTCGTCTGCTCGCCGTGCTCGACGCCCTTCTCGAACAGCACCTGCATACCGACGCAGATGCCGAGGACCGGCCGGTCGCCCTGGAGCCGCTCGTGCACGACGCGGCCGCCACCGACGGCGTCGATCCCGGCCATGCAGGCGGCGAAGGCCCCGACGCCCGGCACGACCAGACCGTCGGCCGCTGCTGCCGCGTCAGGGTCAGCGGTGACCGTGACGGAAGCGCCGGCGCGCGCGAGCGCACGCTCGGCCGACCGCAGGTTGCCGGAGCCGTAGTCGAGGACGACGACCGTCTTGCTCACCGACACGCGGAGCTCACAGACTCCCCTTGGTGCTGGGAACGCCCACGACCCGGGAGTCGAGCGCGACCGCGTCACGCATCGCGCGGGCCACGGCCTTGAACTGCGCCTCGACGACGTGGTGCGCGTTGCGGCCGGACAGCACGCGAACGTGCAGGCAGATGTCGGCGGTGGCGACGATCGACTCCCAGATGTGCCGGGTCAGCGTCGTGTCGTAGGAGCCGATGAGCTCGACGATGTCGGGCTCGTCGTGCACGAGGTAGGGCCGTCCGGACAGGTCGACTGCCGCCTGCACCAGGCACTCGTCGAGCGGCACGAGAGCGTCACCGAACCGGCGGATGCCGGCCTTGTCGCCGAGGGCCTCCTTCAACGCCTGCCCGATCGCGAGCGAGGTGTCCTCGACCGTGTGGTGGGCGTCGACCTCGAGGTCGCCCTTGGTCACGACGGTCAGGTCGAATCCGCCGTGCTTGCCGAGCTGACCGACCATGTGGTCGAAGAACGGCACGCCGGTGTCGGACGACGCCTGCCCGGTGCCGTCGAGCTCGAGCTCGACCCGGACGTCGCTCTCCTTCGTGGTGCGCTCGACGACGGCTCGGCGGCTCATGGGCTGACCTTCCCCAGTGCGGACAGGAACGCGGTGGTCTCGCCCTTCGTGCCGGCGTTGACCCGCAGCCAGCCTGCCAGGCCCGGCCCCGAGGACACGTCGCGCACAAGGACGCCCTGGTCGAGGAGCCGCTGCCACACGGCCGCAGGGTCGTCGAAAGGCCCGAACAGCATGAAGTTGGCGTCGGTCGGGACGACCGTGAGTCCGAGAGCCGCGATCTCGCGGACCATCCGGTCGCGCTGCGCCTTGACGAGCTCGACGGTGGCGAGCAGCTCGTTGACCCGCGCCAGCGCGATTCGCGCCACGACCTGCGTGATCGCCGACAGGTGGTAGGGCAGCCGCACCAGCCGTACGGCGTCGACGACGGCGGGCGACGCCGCGAGGTAGCCGACGCGGGCGCCCGCGAGCGCGAAGGCCTTGCTCATGGTGCGGCTCACGATGAGCCGCGGGTAGCACTCCAGCAGGGTCACCGCGGACGGCCCGGCAGCGAACTCCGCGTAGGCCTCGTCGACCACGACCATCCCGGGCGCCACGTCGCAGATCGCCGCGATGACCTCGAGAGAGGTGACGGTGCCGGTGGGGTTGTTCGGCGTCGTCACGAAGACGACGTCGGGACGGTGCTGCTCGACGGCCGCCACGGCGACGTCGGCCGTCAGCGTGAAGTCGCCGAGACGAGGTACACCGACCCACGCCGTGCCCGTGCCGGCGGCGAGGATCGGGTGCATCGAGTACGACGGCTCGAACCCGAGCGCGGTGCGTCCCGGTCCGCCGAACGCCTGCAGCACCTGCTGCAGCACCTCGTTCGACCCGTTGGCCGCCCAGAGCTGCTCGCCCGTGAGCGCGACGCCGGTCCGGTCGCTGAGGTAGTACGCAAGCGAGGCGCGCAGGTGCACCGCATCGCGATCGGGGTAGCGGTTGAGCGCGAGCCCGGCCTCACCGATCGCCCGCTGCAGGTCGGCCACCAGGGCGGCCGGCGGCGGGTACGGGTTCTCGTTGACGTTGAGCTGGATCACGTCGGTGATCTGTGGCGCGCCGTACGGCGTCTTGCCTCGCAGGTCGTCGCGGACGGGCAGCTCGCCCAGCCCGGTCACCGGATCCTTGCCTGCACTGCCTCGACGTGCGCGGCAAGGTCCTCGGCACCGCCGAGCGCCGAGACGTGCGGTGCGACCGCGGCCAGCGCCGCGGCGGAGTACTCGATGAGGGACATCCGCTTGAGGAAGGACTGCGTGGACAGCCCGCTGCTGAACCGCGCCGTACCGCCCGTCGGAAGGACGTGGTTCGACCCCGCGAGGTAGTCGCCGAGGCTGACCGGCGTCGCGCTGCCGACGAACACGGCGCCGGCGTTGCGCACCCGCAGCGCCCGCTCGCGCGCGTCGGCAGTCATGACCTCGAGGTGCTCTGCCGCCCAGGCGTCGACCACTTCGAGGCCGTGGTCGAGGTCGTCGACCAGCACGTACGCCGACTGCCCGGCGAGCGCGGTCTCGACGCGCTCCCGGTGGCGCGTCGCGGCGACCTGCTTGTCGAGCTCGACGTCGACCCGGTCGAGCAGGTCGGTGCTCGGTGTCACGAGCAGGCAGGCCGCCAACTCATCGTGCTCAGCCTGCGCCACCAGATCGGCAGCGACGAACGCCGGGTCCGCGGTGTCGTCCGCGAGGATGGCGATCTCCGTCGGTCCCGCTTCGGAGTCAATCCCTACATGACCCTGAACGATCCGCTTGGCGGCAGCGACGTGCACTCGGCCGGGTCCAGTGACGATGTCCACCGGGGGGCAGCCCTCCACGCCGTACGCGAACATCGCGATCGCCTGCGCCCCGCCGACGGCGTACACCTCATCCACGCCGAGCAACGCGCACGCCGCGAGCACAACTGGGTGGGGCAGTCCGTTCTGCTTAGGCGGACTCGACACCGCCAAGCTCGTCACACCGGCAACCTGAGCGGGCACGACGTTCATGACCACACTGCTCGGATAGGCGATCAGCCAGCTGGGGACGTAGAGCCCAACCCGCTGGACGGGAACCCACCTCTCGGTGACCGTGGCGCCGTCGACCACGTCGACGACCACGTCGGAGCGCAGCTGCGCGGTGCAGACCCGGCGTAGCCGGTCGGCCGCCTCCTCGAGCGCGGCGCGCACCGCCGGGTCGAGCTCGTCGAGCGCTGCGGTGAGCGCCGCCTGCGGCACCCGCAGCGCGTCCAGGCGCACGCCGTCGTACTTCTCCGTGGCGGCAAGGACAGCCGCGACGCCGCGGGCTCGCACGTCGTCGACGACGGGACGCACCTGCTCCACGGCCACCGCGACGTCGAGGCGGGCGCGGGGAAGCAGGTCCCGCGGGTCGCTGTCCCTGCGACCGCGCAGGTCGATGCGGGTCAGCACGGGACGCTCCTCAGCGGGGACGGCAGATGCCGAGAGCCTACCGGCGGCGGCTCAGCGCACGGGGAGCTCGATCCGGCTCGGAGCGGTCCGGCTTCCGATCGCCACGAGCAGGTCGCCGCTGGTGCCGTTCGCGTTGGCGACGACGGTCAACCGCAGGCGGTGGCCGGCCGGCACGGTCACGTCGACCGCGCTCAGATCGATGGCGTGGTCCACGAACGTGGTCCCGGACGACCAGCTGCCCGCCTCGAGCTGGCCGTCGGCCAGTGCGCTGCAGCTGCCCGCGGACGTGCAGTCCTCGAGCCGGATCTGCACCCGCCCGTTGCCCTTCGCGGCGGCCAGCCGGCTCCAGAGGGTCACCGACGGCACCCCCACGAGCCGAAGAGGTGCATCCAGCGAGCGGGTCAGCACCAGCCGCTCGCGGGCGGAGGTGGCGTCCAGACCGCTCTTGGTCGGCACCAGGCTGCGACCGGGGCGGCCGTCCCGGTCGGTATCGGGCGGCGGGCCGCCCTGGGTCGGCGCCGTCGTCGCCAGGGTGTTGCCAGGGCCGGCCGTGAACCAGTAGGTGCTGGCCGGTCGGGCCGCGACCCGCGTCGGGCTGCTCGACGGCCGGGGCGCCGCAGCGGTCGGGCCGGGTGCAGCAAGGGTGGATGCCGCCGCCGTCCGGAGCGCGCTGGCCGTCGGCGACGCGGCCGGTGCGGCCGACTCCGTGGGTGAGGCGGACGACACGCCGGGAGCCGGCGTGGCCTGCACCGACGGCGCGGACGCCCCCGCGTCGACACCGGACGGTGCGGCAGTCGACGGGGCTGCCGACGCCGGCGGCGCGATCGTCCCGACGATCGCCAAACCCCCCACGCCGAGACCGGCGGCCGCCAGCCGCGCCGCCTCACCGCCCCGGCCGAGGAGCAAGGGGACCTCGGCGAACCAGGTCAGCGGACCCAGCACCCAGCGCAACTTGCCGAGCGAGATGGACAGGAAGACGCGCACGACATGCGGGTCGAACTGCGACCCCGCGCACGCCGTCAGCTCCGCCCTTGCCAACGATGCCGACCGCGTCCGGCTGTACGAGCGCGCGGACGTCATGACCTCGTAGGAGTCGGCCACGGAGAGGATGCGCGCCGACAGCGCGATCTCCTCGCCCGCGAAGCCGTTGGGGTATCCGAGGCCGTCCCAGCGCTCATGGTGCTCACCGATGGCACGGCCCCAATCACCGAGCCACGGCATCAGCCCGGCTGCCAGCCGGACCCCCTCGTCGGGATGGCGACGGACCGTCTCCCACTCGTCGTCATCGAGGGCGTCCGACTTGCACAGAACCGCAGCCGGCACGGACAGCTTGCCGAGGTCGTGGACGAGTGCCGCCCAGCGGGCGCGTCCCCTCTCCTCGTCGGACAGGCCCATCTCATCTGTCAGCAGGTCGACGTAGGCCCGCACCCGTTCGGAGTGTCCGCGGGTCCGCTTGTCGTGCAGTCCGAGAACGCCGACCATCGTGACGAGCGTCTCGGCCGCTTCGAGAGGCGGCGTCGTCGCGCCGTGAGCACGCAGCCGGGCCAATCGGCTCTCCAGGTCGCGGACGCTCGCAGTACGGAGCGTGCGCAGCCGCGAGGGCGCGTGATCGGGGAAGACCAGGGACAGCTCGAGCAGGACCGCGAGCGGCAGCACCCGGCGGGCCACCCGGTCGCTGAGATACAGCACCAGGCTCGAGAGACCGAAGATCGCCAGCCACCAGCCCAGCCTGGCGAGCCGGGTGTCGCCCGCGGGCAGCAGGCGGCCGGCAAGGATGGCGGTGAGCACCGACAGGATCAGCGGGACGAGCACGACGGCGAGACGGACCAGCCCGGCCAGGACCGGGTGGGCGGCCCATCGGTCAGTCCGGCGGTCAACCACCGCGCTCCTCCCCGTGCTGCCAGCCCGAATCAGCGAAGCTCGTCCACGCGGCTCGCGACCAGCGTGGTGAAGGCCGCCATCGCACCGAGCGGCCAGACGACGATGGCCGCCTTTGCCTGCAGGGCGACGTTGCCGACGTAGTCACCGTCCGCACCACCGCGGACCGCCGCGAGCAGAGCGTCCTGCCCCACTCGCAACCCGACCCGCGACGCGACGAGCGCCGCGAGTGCCCCGCCGACGGCCAGCCCGACGACCACGAACGGCCCGGACCCGCGGGCAGCGAGCCAGCCGAGAACGCCCGTGAGGATGCCGGCCAGCAGCGTGATGCCCACGAACCACCCGTCGCCGGCGATGAACACCTCGGTCTGCGCGTCAGCGATGAAGCCCTCCCCGCCGGCGACCACCACGCGCGCGTGCGGCGCCAGGGCCGACCAGAGCAGACCGGTGGGAGCACCGAGCAGCACGACCACGGCCGCGGTCAGCAGACCCGTGAGGGTGTCCTCCCGCCATCGGGAGGGCACCGGCGCCCAGGCACCGAACGGCAGCACGGACACACCGGCAGTACGCCGCTCGTCGGGTGGGGACCAGGTCACCGCAACAGTCTGCCCGCTCCGCCGAGCGGCACCCCGCGGGACGCCACGGCCGCGGTTTGCACCCGCGGACCGGCTGTCGCCGTACCCTCGCCGCGTGCGCGTCCTGGGGGTCCTTGTGCTGCTCGTGCTGACCGCGTGCAGCGGCGGCTCGACGCCGGGGGGCGACCCGGCCCCGTCCACCTCGGCGACGGCGAGCCCGATCGCCGTCGACATCGTCCTTCCGGCCGACCCGCTGCGCGACCTCGTTCCGCGCACGACCGACCTGCCACCGGGCCTCGTCGCTATCCTCGCCGGCTCGGGCCCTCGCGACGCCCACGCGATCGCGGCGTACTCCGCCGACCCCACCAAGGCCGGCGTACTGCTCGAGCAGCACGGCTTCCGCAGCGCCTACGTCGCGCAGTACGCCGACCCGGCCAGCGGACGCGTGCTCTCGGTCGTCGTCAGCCGCTTCTCCACCGCCGCCGGCGCCTCCGCCGACCTCGACGCCGACCTCGGCGCCTCGACCGGAGAGCAGGTGAAGGCGGCGACGGTCGGTGAGAAGTCCGACGTACGCCGGCAGCCGCTGCCGGGCGGCAAGGGCGAGCTCGTCACCGTGCGGTTCGGCAAGGGCGCGACCACCTGGCTGGTGGCGTACGGCGCCAACCCGGAGGCCGACGAGAAGGTCGCAATCGACCTGGCTACGACACTGGCCTCCCGCGCCTGATCAATGCCAGGCGTCGGCAGTGCGCCAGACCAGGATGTCGAGGATGCGCAGGCGCGTCAGCAGCGCACCCGCGTCACCGGCAACGCCGATGAGCTCGTCGAAGGCCTCGGACTCGGCCTGCAGGTCGGCCCGCATCTGCTGGCACAGCAGGGCCATGAACTCGCGCCAGGACCGGTGCGTCGAGCGCTCGATCCCCCCCGGAGCCGTGTAGCTCTCGAAGATGCGCGAGTCGTAGAGCGGCACGAGGTCGGGGCGCTTGCGGTGCAGGACCTTGCTGATGATGGTGCCGCGCACGCCCTTGCCGGCGTACGGCGCCTGGTCGAGCACCGCGAACAGGTCGGCCACCTGCTCGACGAGCGCGTCGTCGGCCGACTCGAGCGGCACCGGCGGCAGCGCGGCGATGCCGTTGAGAGCCGGGAGCATCTCGCGCAGCAGCGCGAACCGTCCGCGGTCGACCTCTGCCCCGATCAGCGCCGGCGCCAGCAGGTCGCCGTCGACGAGCTTGGCGCTGCCGTTGGTGACGAGCCGGTCGTACGACGGGAAGGCGTAGCCGTTGCGGACGTCGACGTAGTCGCGCAGCACCTCGTCGGGGTGGTCGACGAGCAGCGTCCCCGCGCAGAGCCGCATCGGAAGCATCAGGACCTCACAGCAGGCAGCCGGTGCCGAGCAGGGCTTTGAGGTCGGCGAACAGGGCGGGGCTGGCAGCCACCCGCAGCTTGTCGTCGAGGCGCACCAGTGTCGTCTTCTCGCCGTTGACCAGCTGCAGGTGCACCTCCGTCGTACCGGGGTGGCTGGCGAGCACCTCCTTGAAGCGCTCGACGACCGGCGGGGTGCACCGCGGGGTCGGCAGCGAGACGACGACCGGACCGCGCGGCCCGATCGACAGGTCCGGGATGATCAGCTCGTTGGCGATGATCTTCGGGATGTCCTCGCGCTTGTCGATGCGGCCACGCACCAGGACGACGGCGTCCTCGACGAGGTGCACAGCCGCGAGCTGGTACGACGCCGGGAAGAACAGCACTTCGACCGAGCCCTCGAGGTCCTCGAGCTGCACCAGCGCCCACGCGTTGCCCTGCTTGGTCATCTTGCGGGTGACGCCGGACAGGATCCCGCCGACGATGACGTTGCTGCCGTCGTCGCGGTCCTGGATGGCTGACACCGGGCAGTCGACCGCCGACGCGATGAGGTGCTCGACGCCGAACAGCGGGTGGTCGGAGACGTAGAGCCCGAGCATCTCCCGCTCGTAGGTGAGCAGGACGGTCTTCTCCCACTCCCCCATCGGGATCTTGATGTCGAAGACGCCGCCGCCCATCCCGTCGGCTGCCTCCTCCTCACCGAAGAGGTCGAACTGGCCGACCGCTTCGGCGCGCTTGGTCTCCAGGCAGGCGTCGATCGCCTCGGCGTGGATGTGCACGAGGCCCTTGCGGGTGTGGCCGAGCGAGTCGAAGGCGCCGGCCTTGCAGAGCGACTCGACCGTCTTCTTGTTGCACGCGACCGCATCGACCTTGCGCAGGAAGTCGGGGAAGTCGGCGAACCTTCCTTTGGACGTGCGGGTCGCGACGATCGACGCGACGACGTTGGTGCCGACGTTGCGGATCGCGGACAGGCCGAAGCGGATGTCGGTGCCGCGCGGGGTGAAGTCGCTGTCGGAGTCGTTGACGTCGGGCGGGAGCACCTTGATGCCCATGCGACGGCACTCGGCGAGGTAGAGAGCGCTCTTGTCCTTGTCGTCCTTGACCGACGTGAGCAGCGCCGCCATGTACTCGGCCGGGTAGTTGGCCTTGAGGTAGCCGGTCCAGTAGCTGACCAGCCCGTAGCCGGCGGTGTGCGCGCGGTTGAAGGCGTAGTCGGAGAACGGGACGAGGATGTCCCACAGCGTCTTGATGGCGCCGTCGCTGTAGCCGTTGGCCTTCATCCCGTCACGGAACGGGATGTACTCCTTGTCGAGGATCTCCTTCTTCTTCTTGCCCATCGCGCGCCGGAGCAGGTCGGCGGCACCGAGCGTGTAGCCCGCCAGGTGCTGGGCGATCGCCATGACCTGCTCCTGGTAGACGATCAGCCCGTAGGTGTCGCCCAGGATCTCGGCCAGCGGGGCCTCGAGCTCGGGGTGGATCGCCACGACCGGCTTACGGCCGGTCTTGCGGTCGGCGTAGTCGTTGTGCGCGTTGGCGCCCATCGGACCCGGTCGGTAGAGCGCGAGCACGGCCGAGATGGACTCGAACGAGTCGGGCTGCATGGAGCGCAGCAGCGAGCGCATCGGGCCGCCGTCGAGCTGGAACACGCCGAGGGTGTCGCCGCGGGCGAGCAGCTGGTAGGTCGCCGTGTCGTCGAGCGACAGCGTCTCCAGCACCACGGTCTCGCCGCGGTTGGCCTCGATGTGCTTGAGGCAGTCGTCGAGGACGGTGAGGTTGCGCAGGCCGAGGAAGTCCATCTTCAGCAGCCCGAGCGACTCGCAGGCGCCCATGTCGAACTGCGTGATGATCGCGCCGTCCTGCTCGCGGCGGTGGATCGGGATGACGTCCATCAGCGGCTCGCGGCACAGGATCACCCCGGCCGCGTGCACACCCCACTGCCGCTTCAGGCCCTCGAGGCCGCGGGCGGTGTCGACAACGGCTTTCGCGTCGGGGTCGGACTCGTAGAGCGCGCGGAACTCGCCCGCTTCGCCGTACCTCTTGTGGGTGGGGTCGAAGATCCCCGACAGCGGGATGTCCTTGCCCATCACCGGCGCAGGCAGCGCCTTGGTGATCTTGTCGCCCATCGCGAACGGGTAGCCGAGGACGCGGCTGGAGTCCTTGATCGCCTGCTTGGCCTTGATGGTGCCGTAGGTGATGATCTGGCTGACCCGCTCCTCGCCGTACTTCTGCGTGGCGTAGCGGATCATGTCGCCGCGCCGGCGCTCGTCGAAGTCGAGGTCGATGTCGGGCATCGAGACGCGCTCGGGGTTGAGGAAGCGCTCGAAGAGCAGCTTGTGCTCGATCGGGTCGAGGTCGGTGATGCGCAGCGCGTAGGCGACGACGGACCCGGCTGCCGAGCCGCGGCCCGGTCCGACGCGGATGCCGTTCTCCTTCGCGTGCCGGCACAGGTCGGCGGTCACCAGGAAGTAGCCCGGGAACCCCATGTTGCAGATGACGTCGACCTCGTAGTCGGCCTGCACCCGGTGCGTCTCGGGCGTACCGCCCGGGAACCGGTGCGCGAGGCCGGCATGCACCTGCTCGCGCAGGAAGGTCTCCTCCGTGTAGCCGGCCGGAACGTCGACCCGCGGCATCAGGTCGCGACCTTCCTGGAAGGTCATCTCGCACCGCTCGGCGATGCGCAGCGTGTTGTCGCAGGCCTCGGGGAACTCCGACCACAGCGTCCGCATCTCCTGCGGCGACTTGAGGTAGAAGTCGTGGGCGTCGAGCTTGAACCGACCGGGGTCGGCCATCGTCTTGCCCGACTGCACGCACAGCAGCACCTCGTGCGCCTTGGCGTCCTCGGCGTTGGTGTAGTGCAGGTCGTTGGTCGCGACGAACGGCAGGTCGAGGTCGCGAGCGAGCCGGATCAGGTCCTTCTGGACCCGGCGCTCGATCGCGATGCCGTGGTCCATCAGCTCGCAGTAGAAGTTCTGCGCGCCGAAGATGTCGCGGAACTCGCCCGTCGAGCGCTTCGCCGCCTCGTAGTTGCCCATCCGCAGGTAGGTCTGGATCTCGCCGGAGGGGCAGCCGGTCGTCGCGATCATGTCGAGGTCGGGACGGACGTGCTCGGCGAGCAGCTCCTTGTCCATCCGGGGCTTGTAGTAGAAGCCCTCGAGACTCGCGAGCGACGACAGCCGGAAGAGCCGGTGCATCCCCTCGGTGCTCGTCGCGAGCATCGTCATGTGCGTGTAGGCGCCGCCGCCCGAGACGTCGTCCTCACCACCGTCGCCCCAACGCACGCGCGACTTGTCGAACCGGCTGCCGGGGGCCACGTAGGACTCAATCCCGACGATGGGCTTGACCCCGTGGGCCTGCGCCTTCTTCCAGAAGTCGTAGGCGCCGAACACGTTGCCGTGGTCGGTCATCGCCAGCGCCGGCATGCCCATCTCGGCCGTCTTGGCGAACAGGTCGTCCAGGCGCGCGGCGCCGTCGAGCATGGAGTACTCGGTGTGCACGTGCAGGTGCACGAACGAGTCGCTCACGAGGTGTTGTCTCCTACGGGTACGCCGGGACTGGCTGCGTACGGTCCGAGGGGAAGACGGGCCGTGCTGTGCAGGGTCTCGACTCTGCCACGAGGATCCGACATCCCGGGGCAGGACGCGCCTACGGTTGCCCGATGCGTCCGTACCGGTGGCTGGGGTGGTTCGCGGTCGCGGTGATCGTCGGGCACCACGTCGGGACGATCTTCGGGCCGCTCGGCGAGCTCGGCCTGCGCACGGAGTGGGCCGACTGGATCGACCTGCTGGTGCCGTACGTCGTGGTGGGCACGGCCCTGGCCGCCCTGGCCGCCGCCGGCGCGGACCGGCGGGCCTGGCTGCTCGCCGCCGTCGGGGCGATCGGGTACGTCGAGGGCCACGGCATCCACCTGTCCTCGAACAGCATCGGCAACGCCCGCGGCAACGCCCAGCCGGTCCACCTCTGGGACGAGGTCGTGGGCCACTACGTCTGGTACGCCGGGCTCTTCCTGCTGGTCGCGGCCCTGGCCCGGGTCCTGGCGGCCCGGCCCCGCCCCGGCCCGCCCGGCTGGCCGCTCGCCGTGCTCTTCGGGCTGACGGCGGCGACCAACGGCATCGAGGGCGGTACGCCGTACTTCACCCTCGCGGCCTCGCTCGCCTTCCTCGGCTACGGGTGGCGGCACCGGCGGACGTGCGGCGCGCTGCTGCTCACGGCGTACGGCACCGCGGCGGTGCTCCTGCTCGGCTGGGGCCTCTACTGGGCCCTGGCCGACGGCCGCTCGTTCCCCCAGTTCAGCGAGCTCGGCTGGATCTAGAGGTATCCGGCTCGCTGCGTCGAACCCTGCGCCGACCTGGGGGGACGTATGCGCACGCGCGCGCTCTGCACACTGATGGCCGTCGGCCTGCTGGCGTCGACGACCACGGCGCTCGCGCATCCCGGTGCGGCACTGCCGCGAGCCGAGGGTCGCGAGCGCACCATGGCGGCTGCAGCGGCGGACCTCGTCCGGGCCGGCGTGCCACGGGACCGCCTGATCGCGGCCGGCCTCCTCCGCGCCGACGAAAGTGGCAGCTCCTCGGTCATTGTCGTCTTCGGGCCGGACGGCGGCTCGGCGATCGCGCCGGTCGGCGACCTCGACGGCAACCGGACGAAGGACGTCCTGGAGACGCGGTACGTCAGCGGCAGCCAGCCGACAAACCTCGGCATGTACGCCCGCGACGGCGGCACCGGCCGGCTGCTCTGGCAGCGGGCGTTCCGCATCCCCAGGAACCACTTTCTGTTCGCCCTGCCGCTGCGGACCGGCAGCGGCGGGCAGCCCGGTGTGCTGCTCTGCGACCTGGCCTTCGTTCACAAGAGCGCCGAGGACAACGCCCAAGTCACCGAGACCTCGATCCGGCTGGTCGGCCTCGACGGCCGCGGACGGCAGCTGTGGACCCACACGGAGTCGGGAACCACGTCATGGGGTGGCGGGGGCATGACGCTCAAGCACGCGCCCGGCATGGCGGGAATCTTCACCGGCGGGGAGCGGCGTCCGGACTCCGTGCTGCTGAGCATCGCCGACGGCTATCGGCCCGGGTCCAGCGATGGGGGGGAACGTCCGCGCGGGACGGTTCAGCCGATCGCCCTGGACGCGAGAACCGGCAAGGCGAGGGCCCTGGGTGCGGCCGCCTCGAGCGATGACGCCTTCCCGAGCGTGCAGGTGGTGTCGGACGGGTCAGGCGACGGCCGCGCCGACCTCGCCCTGATCGCGCCGGGCGCGAAGCCGCGGCTGGAGATCCGCAGGGAGACCGACGCGAATCCCGTCTGGGTCACCACCGCGGTCGCGCTCCGCGACGGGGCGTACGTGCACAGCGCCGGGCGGTTGACCGGCGCGAAGGTCGGCGGCGCCGCCGTACCCGATCTGGCGGTGGTGACCGAGCCCGCGCCGCCGACCTCGACCGACGAGATCGCGGCGGCCCTGCCGGTGAGCGTTCTCCCCGCCCCCTCGAACGAGGGCACCGTGTCACTGCTGTCGGGCGCCGACGGGGCGGTCGTGTGGTCCAAGCCGGGCGACGGCGTCTACACCGTCGAGCGCGCAGGGCCCCAGCTGGTCCCGGCGCTGGGCGTGACCACGACCGATGCGAGATCCGACAAAGAGAAGACAACCACGACGCTGACGGTGACGACGTACGACGCCAAGGGGACCGCGGTGTACACCGTCACCCGGTCGGCCTCGACCCCGACCTCGCCCGACGCCGCGGCCTGGGACGGCGTCGCCTGGGTGACCGAGGCAGGGCACCTCAGCGGCACCTCGGCAGTGGACGGCGTCGCCGTCCTCATCGTCATCTCGGGCGACAGCTTCGAGTTCGAGCAGGTCGTGTTCGCGGGGCGCACCGGCAAGAACCTTCCCAACGCGCACGACCAGCCGCTGTGGGCGAGCACGACCGGCCACGGCGATGACCTCGCATCGACCACCGTGAAGGACGGGATCACCGTGACCGTTCGGCGCGGCTCCGACGGTGCGCTGCGGTTCCGGCGGACGCTGCCGGGAACGGAGGGCTACGCCGCAGCGGAGGCGTACGGCGCCCTGCTGCAGCCGGGCCGCTGCGCGGACGTGCTCGTCAACGCGTCCGGCAGCGACGGGCGACGGCTCAGCGCCGTGCTTGCGAGCAACGGCCAGCTGCGCTGGATACTGACGCACACGGACAAGGACCTGCGGCCCGGCACGGTTCGACGGGCACCCGCGCCTCATCCGCGCTGCGCCTAGCGGAACCGGCCTAGCGGGCGGGTTCGTCGCCGAGGGCGGCGGGTCTGTCGGTGGCAGCCCACTGGGACCACGAGCCGGGGTAGAGCCGCCCCGGCGGCAGGCCGAGGTGCTCGGCGACCAGCAGGGTGTGGCAGGCGGTCACGCCGGAGCCGCACATCGACACCCAGCCTGGCGCCACGCCGGCTGCCAGCAGCCGGGCCCGGAGCGCGGGGACAGGCAGCGCGATTCCGTGCTCGTCGGAGCTCTCGCGCACCGGCAGACTCCGTGCGCCGGGGATGTGGCCGGGTCGCGGGTCGAGCGTCTCGTTCCCGCCGCGGAAGCGGTCGGCGGGGCGCCCGTCGAGCAGCGGCACCCCGTCAAGGTCGTCGATCCCGGCGAGCCGGTCGGCGGGCCAAGGGCGCGCCGTGAAGACCGCCGGCTGCCGGGTGGAAACGTTCTGCTCGCGGCGGCCGCGCCACGCCGTGATGCCGCCGTCGAGCAGCCCCGCGGCATGACCGGTCACCCGGAGCATCCAGACCAGTCGGGCAGCGATGACGCCGCTGTCGTCGTCGTAGACGACCACGACATCGTCGTCGCCGATCCCCGCCTCGCGCATGCCTTCGGCGAAGACCTCCGGATTCGGCAGCGGATGGCGGCCGTCCTCCGGGCTCGGCGGCGCGGCCAGGTGCCGGTCGAGGTCGACGAAGACGGCGCCGGGCAGGTGAGCGTTGAGGTAGACGTCGCGCCCGGACGAGCCATCGGCGTACCAGCGCACGTCGACGACGACCGCTTCGGGATGGTCCGACAGCCAGCCGGCGTCGACGATCGGTGCGACCACCTCAGGCCTCGAGCGCGTTCACGCGCCGTTGTTCTGGGTCGGCTGGATCGGCTTCATGACAGTCACCTTGTGCTCGGGCAGCAGCGGCTTGATCTGCAGGGTGTCGGGCTCCCCCGCACCGATGTCGACCGCGCGCACGGCGGGCAGCGACGGCAGCGCCGCCAGGTCGCGCGCCTTGCCGCGCACGAGCGCCGCGAACAGGCACGCGCAGCTCTTCCCGTAGGCGGCGGCCTCCTTCGCTGCCGTCCGCGCGGCCTCGGTGTAGAAGGCCTTGAACTGCACCTCCTCCTTCGTCGTCCCCGTGATCGACGTGGCGAGGTTGACGAACTCCTGGCGGTCGCGCAGCTTGCGCTTGGAGATCTCGGCGAACGTCACGCCGACGTCCTCGACCAGCGCTGACGTGACCGGGATCGGGAGGACCTCGGCCGCCGGCAGCTGCACGTGCGCGAGAACGCGCGTGACGTGCAGGTCGCCCAGCAGCCGGCGCGCCTGCTCGGCCGTCTGGTAGCTCGTGAAGCTCACCAGCGCGGTGTAGACGCCGTCGGGTGACCCGGTCGACAGCAGCACAGCCCGCTTGCGGGTCGCCGCGATGTAGGCCGCCACCTTCGTGCCGGGATCGGGACCCAGGCTCGTCGGGATGAGCGCGTCGGGACTGCTCTCCTTGCTGGCGGCGTTGCGCTGCCCGGACCGCTCGAGGGCGATGCCGGAGCCGGCCACGAACACCGCGGCGATGAGCAGCAGCCCGAGCTGCGGGACGTCCCGCAGCAGGGCGAGCGGCCCGCGCGCGGCGTAGCGGTCGTCGAGCCGGCGAAGGGGTGACGTCGCCGACGGAGCGAGTACGCCGGCGGCGAGCTCCCGGGCCCCGTCCACCGCCCTCGACCGCCGCTCTGCCGCCGCGTCGAGGAATCTGCGAAGGCGAACAGCCATCCGCGGGACGAAGCGCTCGTCGAGCTCGTCGAGCTTCACGACATGTCCGCGATGCGGTCGAGGGCGCGCTGCAGGTCCGGCGCATAGGGACTGGCGAACTCCACCCATCTCCCGTCGGACGGGTGCGCGAAGCCCAGTCGCACGGCGTGCAGCCACTGCCGCTCGAGGCCGAGCTTCTTCGACAGCGTCGGGTCGGCGCCGTACGTCACGTCACCGACGCACGGATGCTTCAGCGCGGCCATGTGGACGCGGATCTGATGGGTGCGGCCCGTCTCGAGGTGGATGTCGAGCAGCGTCGCGTGCCGGAACGCCTCGATCGTCTCGTAGTGCGTGACGCTGTCGCGCCCGCCGGCGACCACCGCGAACTTGTACGCCGACGTCGGGTGCCGGTCGATGGGGGCGTCGACGGTGCCGGTCATCGGGTCGGGGTGCCCCTGCACGAGCCCGTGGTAGCGCTTGTCGACCGTCCGCTGCCGGAACGCGTCCTTCAGCACGGTGTAGGCGTGCTCGCTCTTCGCGACGACCATGACCCCGCTGGTCCCGACATCGAGGCGGTGCACCACGCCCTGTCGCTCCTCGGCGCCGCTGGTGCTGACGCGATGCCCGGCCGCGGCGAGTCCGCCGATGACGGTCGGCCCCTCCCAGCCCGGGCTCGGGTGGGCGGCCACGCCGACCGGCTTGTCGACGACGAGGACGTCATCGTCCTCGTACAGCACGT
This sequence comes from Frankiaceae bacterium, assembly GCA_016650445.1. Lineage (GTDB taxonomy): Bacteria > Actinomycetota > Actinomycetes > Mycobacteriales > SCTD01 > RYN-124. The sequence goes on from JAENVS010000042.1 coordinate 41,720, forward strand.
GCAGGCCCTCGACGACCTCGACCGGGGCGCTCGGCGCCTGCTCCGGGCTGGGCAGCTCGACGTCGAGCGTCTCGCCCGCGCTGACCCGGTCGCTCTTGGCCGCCGGCCGGCCGTCCAGGCTCGCCCCGCCGCCGGTGACGATCTGCGCGGCCGCCGTACGGCTCAGGCCGAAGAGCCGGCTGATCGCAGCGTCCAGCCGCAGCCCGTCGAGCCCCTCGGGCACGGGGACGGTGCGGTGCGCGGTCACGCCGTCACACTCATGCTCACGGGTCCATCATGCGTGATCGGGCGGCGTTCCCGGATCGGTCGGCGTTCGCGGCCCGGGCGCCTTGCGCGTCCCGTCGAGCTCGATGCCGCGCATCGAGAGCAGTACGGCGAGCAGGCCGCCGACGACGATGGCGCTGTCGGCGACGTTGAAGACCGGCCAGACCCGGAAGTCAATGAAGTCGACGACGGCGCCGCGACCCGGCCCGGGTGAGCGGAAGAGGCGGTCGGCCAGGTTGCCGGTCGCGCCGCCCAGGAGCAGCCCGAGGCTCGCGGCCCACGCGGGGCTGCCCAGGCGCCTCGCCGTGCGCACGATCACGACGATGACGGCGACCGCCACCGCGGTGAACAGGACCGTCGCCCCCTGGGCGAAGGAGAACGCCGCGCCGGTGTTGCGGCTCACGGCCAGCAGCAGCACGCCGCCGAGCAGCCGGATCGGCTCGCGGTGCTCCAGGTGCTCGACCACGAGGTACTTGGTCAGCAGGTCCAGCCCGAGGACGGCGACGGCGACCGCCGCCAGGAGTCCGGTGGTGCGCCGCGGGGCTGGCGTCAGCGGCGTTCTTCGCGCTGCTTGCACGCGACGCACAGGGTCGCCCGCGGGAACGCCTGCAGCCGTGCCTTCGGGATCGGGTCGCCGCAGTTCTCGCAGCGGCCGTAGGTGCCCGCGTCGAGCCGCGTCAGGGCGCGCTCCACCTGCAGCAGCAGGTCGCGGCTGTTGTTGGCGAGCGACATCTCGTGCTCGCGCTCGAACGTCTTGGTGCCGGCGTCGGCCTCGTCGCCCGAGCCCTCGCTGCTGGCGTCGCGCTTGAGCGTCGCCTGCACCTCCTCGGCGTCGTCGATCTCGCCGCGCAGCTCCCTCGCCTGCTCCTCGAGCTCCTTGCGGATCGCGTTGAGCTCTGCCCGGGTCCAGGCCTGCTCGACCGGGATGGAGGGCCGGGTCTTCTTCTCCGGCGCCTTGGGCGGGGCGGCTTTCATCGGCTGTACGACGGACCGCGGCTTGGGGACGACCGGCTCGGGAGCCTTGGCGGGAGCCTTGGAAGCCTTGGGAGCCTTGGAGGCCTTCGCAACGGCCGCGGCGGGAGCCGCCTTCGCCGGCGGACCGACCGTGAACGTCGGCACCGACTCGTCCGGCGCGGGCGTCGGCGCCGGAGCGGGGGTGACCGTGGCGGGCCGGCTCGTTGCGCCCGGACTGGGCGCCGCCTTGACCGAGGCCGCCTGGGGGGCGGTGCTCCTGGCGGGTGCCTTGTTGACCTTGGCCCGGTTGGCGGGGCCCTTCGTCGCGCCCTTCGCCGGCGTGCCCTTGACGGCAGGCTTGGCGGCCACCTTTGCCGGGGCCTTCTTCGCGGGAACCTTCGCGGCTGCCTTCGTGACCACCTTCGTCGCGACCGGGGCCTGCTTTGCGGGGGCCTTCGCCGCCTTCTTCGCGACCGGAGCCTTCTTGGCGGGCGCCTTCTTCGCGACCGGGACCTTCTTCGCAGGGGACTTCTTCGCGACCGGAGCCTTCTTCGCAGGGGACTTCGCGGCCTTCTTCGCGACCGGGGCCTTCTTCGCCGGAGCCTTGGCGGGAGCCTTCGCGGCCGCCTTCTTCGCAACCGGAGGCTTCGCGACCGGGGCCTTCTTCGCCGGAGCCTTGGCGAGGGCCTTCGTGGCCGCCTTCTTCGCAACCGGAGGCTTCGCGACCGGGGCCTTCGCGGGCGCCTTCTTCGCGACCGGAGCCTTCGCGGGCGCCTTCTTCGCGACCGGAGCCTTCGCGGGCGCCTTCTTCGCGACCGGGGCCTTCGCGGGCGCCTTCTTCGCGACCGGGGCCTTCGCGAGCGCCTTCTTCGCGACCGGGGCCTTCGCGGGCGCCTTCTTCGCGACCGGGGCCTTCGCGGGCGCCTTCTTCGCGACCGGGGCCTTCGCGGGCGCCTTCGCGGGCGCCTTCTTCGCGACCGGTGCCTTCGCGGACGCGCTCGTGGCCGGGGCGGGGGTCTTCACAGGGGCTGCTTTCTGTCCGGGTGCGGCGCTCGGGCCGGGAGGCGCTGCCGCTGGCCGCGGCGTCACCGAAGGCGGGACGGTGAGCGGGCGGGCGACGGGCAAAGCGGGCAAGGCGGGCAAGGCGGGGGGCGTTGCGGCGGCAGGACCGGGCGCCTTGTCCTTGCCGATGTGGAGCTTCTGACGCAGCTTTGCGCCGAATCGGGCGCGGTCTGCGGCCATGACAGCCCCCTGGTCTCTAGGCATGGTTCATCGCTTGATCACAAGCGTGCGGAGGATACGTCGCGCCGCGCGAAGCGACAAAGACACCACGCCGGGCACCCCGTCGGTGCTCGGCGAGCGGTTCAACGTTCAACCGCTGTGCCCGGTTCCGGACCGGGTTCGCAGGAAACCGCGGTGACCGGGGTGCGGGGCGCCGCTAGGGTGAGCCACGTCGCAGTGACGGGGACGAGTAGCGCCGTACGCAGCACCAAGCGACCCGGGGACGGTGTGAGCCCGGGTGCGTGCACGGAGTGAAGATCACCCCCAGCACGGTCATGGCGACACGGCACAGCCAGAGCGGGAGCGCCCCCGGGGGCTCCAAGGAGGGTGGTACCGCGGGAGCACGCCTCAGGGCGGCTCTCGTCCCTCCGTCGACGAGCACCACCGCGACGGAGGACACACCGATGAAGAAGCTGCCGGCCCAGGTCGACCTGCCCGCGCTCGAGCATGCGGTGCTCGCCCGCTGGGAGGCCGGGAAGGTGTTCGAGCGCAGCCTCGCCCAGACCGCGGCCGGGGAGCCCTGGGTCTTCTACGAGGGCCCGCCGACCGCGAACGGCCACCCCGGCACCCACCACGTCGAGGCCCGCGTCTTCAAGGACCTGTTCCCGCGCTTCAAGACCATGCAGGGCCGGCACGTCCCCCGCCGGGCCGGCTGGGACTGCCACGGCCTGCCGGTCGAGCTCGCCGTCGAGAAGGAGCTCGGCTTCTCAGGTAAAGGTGACATCGAGACGTACGGCGTCGCGGAGTTCAACGCGAAGTGCCGCGAGAGCGTGCTCCGCCACGTCGACGAGTTCGAGCGCATGACCCGGCGCATGGGCTACTGGTGCGACATGGCGTCGGCGTACAAGACGATGGACTCGTCGTACGTCGAGAGCGTGTGGTGGTCGCTCAAGCAGATCGCCGACAAGGGCCTGCTCGTCGAGGACCACCGGGTCGCGCCGTACTGCCCGCGGTGCGGCACCGCGCTGTCCGACCACGAGGTCGCCCAGGGCTACCAGCTCGTGACGGACCCGTCCGTCTACGTCCGCTTCCCGGTCACGAGCGGCCCCCTGCAGGACCTGGGCGCCGCGCTGCTGGTCTGGACCACCACGCCCTGGACCCTGGTCAGCAACACGGCGGTCGCGGTCCACCCCGAGGTGACCTACGTCGCCGTGCGCCGTTCGAGTGAGGGACGAGGCGACGAGGTCCTCGTCGTCGCCGAGCCGCTGCTGCACAAGCTCGGCGAGGACGTCGAGGTGCTGCAGCGGATGCACGGCGCAGCGCTCGAGCACACGTCGTACCAGAGGCCCTTCGATCTGCTCGCCTTCCCTGAGAGTGATGGCCCCGGCGCGCACTACGTCGGGCTGGCCGACTACGTCACCGTCGAGGACGGCACGGGGCTGGTGCACCAGTCCCCCGCTTTCGGCGCCGAGGACCTCGAGGTGGCCCGCCGCTACGGGCTGCCGGTCGTCAACCCGGTGCGCCCGGACGGGACCTTCCAGCAGGATCTGCCGCTGGTCGGCGGGATGTTCTTCAAGGCGGCCGACTCGGTGCTCGTGCAGTCGCTCGAGGAGCGCGGCCTGCTGTTCCAGCAGCAGGCGTACGAGCACAACTACCCGCACTGCTGGCGCTGCGACACGGCGTTGCTCTACTACGCGCTGCCGAGCTGGTACATCCGCACGACGGCCATCAAGGACCGGCTGATCGAGGAAAACGCCAAGACCGACTGGCACCCGGAGACGATCAAGACCGGGCGGTACGGCGACTGGCTGGACAACAACGTCGACTGGGCCCTGTCGCGCAACCGCTACTGGGGCACGCCGCTGCCGGTCTGGCGCTGCACGGCGGACAAGGACCACTGGCTCGCGGTCGGGTCACTGAAGGAGCTCGGCGAGCTGGCGGGGCAGGAGCTGTCGGACCTCGACCCGCACCGGCCGTACGTCGACGACGTGACCGTGCCCTGCAAGACCTGTGGTGCTGAGAGTCGGCGGGTGCCGGAGGTCATCGACGGCTGGTACGACAGCGGCTCGATGCCGTTCGCGCAGGTCGGCTACCCGTGGAGCGGTGTTGAGCCGGCGTACCCGGCGCAGTTCATCTGCGAGGCGATCGACCAGACGCGCGGCTGGTTCTACACGCTGATGGCGGTCGGGACGCTGGTCTTCGACCAGTCGTCGTACGAGACCGTGCTGTGCCTCGGCCACATCCTGGACAAGGACGGCCGCAAGATGAGCAAGCACCTGGGCAACGTGCTCGACCCGTTCGAGCTGATGGAGCGGCACGGGGCCGACGCACTGCGCTGGTTCATGCTCTGCGGCGGCAGCCCGTGGTCGTCGCGGCGGGTGTCCCATGAGGCACTCGACGAGGCCGTCCGCAAGGTGCTCCTCACCTACTGGAACACCGCGGCCTTCCTCACCCTGTACGCCGACGCGAACGGGTGGACACCGCACACGGTCGACCCCGGCCAGCGGACGCTGCTCGACCGGTGGGCGCTGTCGCAGGTGCACGCGACCGCGCGCGAGGTGACCGCGGCGCTGGAGGAGTTCGACTCGCTGCGCGCCGGCCGCGCCCTGGCGACCTGCATCGACGACCTGTCGAACTGGTACGTACGCACGTCGCGCCGCCGGTTCTGGGACGGCGACCCGGCGGCGCTGGCGACGCTGCACGAGTGCCTGTACGTGGTGTCGCTGCTGCTCGCGCCGTTCACGCCGTTTCTCACCGATGAGGTCTGGGACGCGCTGTTCGCGCCGTCGTCTCAGCTGCCCGAGTCGGTGCACCTCGCCGCTTGGCCGACGATCGACGGGTCGCTCGTCGACGCGGGTCTGGCCACCGATGTGGCACTGGTACGCCGGCTGGTCGACCTCGGCCGCGCCGCCCGCGCCGAGTCCAAGACCAAGACCCGCCAGCCCCTCGCCCGCGCGCTTGTGAGCGCGGCGGGCTGGGAGTCGCTGCCGGCCGAGCTGCGGGCCCTGGTCGCAGCGGAGCTGAACGTCATGGCGCTGGAGCGGCTGTCCGGCGACCTGGTGGACGTCTCGGTGAAGGCGAGCTTCCGGGTGCTCGGCAGGCGGTTCGGGAAGCGGACCCAGCTGGTTGCGGACGCCGTCCACGCGATGGACCCGGCTGCGCTCGCCGCGGCCCTCGCCGCGGGCACCGCCACGGTGACGGTGGAGGGCGAGACGCTGGACCTCAGCGCGGACGAGGTCATCGTCACGGAGACCCCGAGAACCGGCTGGGCAGTGGCCAGCGGGCAGGGCGAGACGGTGGCCCTCGACCTCGAGATCACGCCGGAGCTGCGACGAGCCGGACTCGTGCGCGACGTCGTGCGCCTGGTGCAGGACGGCCGCAAGGGCAGCGGGCTGGACGTCAGCGATCGGATCGAGCTGTGGTGGCACGCCGAGGGGGAGCTCGCGGCGGCGGTTCGGGAGGGTTCGGCCCGACTTGGCGAGGAGGTGCTCGCCGTGTCCGTGACCGAGGGCCCGCCGACGGCGGACCTCGCGGTGCACACCGACGCCGAGGTCGGCCTCACCTTCTGGCTGCGGGTGGCCGGTGGCTGATCCGAACGGAGCAGCGGGCGGCGCGCATTCCTGAGCAGTCAGACCAAGGTTCACCCGTTTGGCGCGAAAGCCTGAGCCCGGTTCGCCCGATGGGAAGGGAGTCAGTTCCAGCGCGCATCCCTCGGAGGACACGGTGACCGTCTACACCGTTGAGAGCCCCCAGCCGGTTCACAAGTCGTTCCGGCTGACGCGGCCCGGTGCCCACCTCGCCGTGCAGAGCCAGGTCCGGCCCGCGCTGGTGCTTCCCGAGCGCGAGGCGCGGCTGCTGCTGTCCGCCGCGGCGCGCGAGGACGTCTCGCGCGGCGGTGTGTTCTCCGCCGGCCCGGCCGGCATCCAGCTCTGGAGCGGGTCCTGGGACGGCCCGGGTGGCAGTCACGGCAGCGCCGCGCACCTGGGCTCGGTGGACTGGTCCTACGACACGCCCGCCCGGCACTACATCACCGTCTACCGGGTGCTGGTGACGGCCGCCGGTGCCGAGCTCGGCCTGACCACCGAGTCGGTCCTGGCCCAGGTCATGGCACTGGGCGGCCTGTCGTCCGTGGGCGCCACGCTGGCCATGGCCGTCCCGCCGCCGCGCGACCCGTTCCGGTCCACGGAGCTGCGGGCCCGCGCGGGCATCGAGGCCGAGCGCATCTAGAGCGCATCGAGACCCCCCACGTCAGCGGCCGCCGTCCCCACCCGGGAGACGGCGGTCGCTGCGTTCTCAGCGGCGGCTGAGTACGGCTAACAAGCCGGATGCATGGGTCCCATGAAGGATGAGGAGGCGCGTGCGACGCGCACACCGATCAGCGGGCGTACTCGGTGTGCGCAGCGCAGGCGTGCAACGTGAGCGTGCGACGCGCACACCCTCCGGGAACCGGCGGCGAAGGGCGGCGATCACCTCAGCGATGGGCTCCATCGCATCCGGCTTGTCTGCCGCATTCAGCGTCGGGTCAACGTCGGGTCACGGCCTTCTTGGCAGGTGCCTTCTTGGCCGGTGCCTTCGCCGCCGCCTTCTTGGCCGGTGACTTGGCCGCCGCCTTCTTGGCGGGGCCCTTCGTGGCGGGGGCCCTCGTGGCAGCGGTCCTGGCCGGTGCCTTGGTGGCCGGCGTCTTCGTCGCCGCGGTCTTGGGCGCGGCGGTCTTGGGCGCGGCGGTCTTGGCGGCCGCCTTCTTGGCCGGGGCCTTGGTGGCGGGTGCCTTCGCCGCAGCGGCCCTGGCCGGGGCCTTCGTGGCGGTGGCCCTGGCCGGGGCCTTCGTGGCGGTGGCCCTGCGTGCCGGCGCCTTCGCCGTCCCCCGGACCGCCTCGGCCGGGTCGGCCGCGACCTGGGAGGTGGCGCTGGACGCCGGCTCCGACGCCACGGACGCGAGAGCCTCGTCGGGCTTGCAGACGCCGCAGGCGGTGTAACCGTCGGCGCGCGCGGTGCCGACCTGCACCGCCTCGGCGTCCTTGCCGGTCAGGTAGCGGCAGCCCGCGACGTGGTAGCGCGGCCGACCCGTGACGACGAGGACCGAGCCGCTCACCGACGCGTCGGACCTGCCGGCCTCGGCGGCCTGCGGTTCGGACCGCGACCGGGAGCCGGCCGGGATGATCGCGGTGACGCCCTCCACGTCGCTCGACGTCGAGACGGCCGGAGCCGCGGTGGCCGCGTCGGGGATCTCCTCGCCGCGGCGCTGCATGATGCCGACGATGAGGAAGCCGAAGGACACCACGCTCACGGCGATCGAGGCGTAGACGAACCCGAGCGTGCTCGAGATGAGGCCGATGGCGAGCAGGACGATGGCGACGACGACGAGCGCGCCGCTGATGACGATCACGGGGTAAGTCCTCCGGTGGGTGAGAGCGCGGGAATCCTAGCGGCCCTCAACGTGGGGGTGGATGGGCGAGAGCTAACGCTCGGCCGGCGGCTCGGGGCCGTCGTCGAGCTCCTCGCTGAACGTCGTCGGGGGGACGATCGTGAACGGGCCGATCGGCTCAGGGCCGGTCGAGGACTGCAGCGGCGGTACAGCCCGTAGCGCGGGCGGCTCGGCCTCCCGCGGCGGCCCGGTCGGAGCAGGCCCCTGGGTCGACCCCGTGCCCGGTGCGATGGACGGCACAGCCGGGGCCGCAGTCGGCGGCGCGGGAGCCGGCGAGAACGCCGGGGCGGGCGGTGGCATCGGCGGCTCCGCAGGGCGGTACGACGGCGGCGCCGCGACCGGCGCCGGAGCGACAGTCGCGGGCGGCGCCGGGGCGGGTGGTGCAGACGGTGCGGCGGCTGGTGCGGACGGCGGTGCGGACGGCGCGGGGGACGGCGCGGCGACCGGCCCGCCGGCCGGGCCGATCCCGACGGCGGCCGTGCGGGCAGCCGCCGGCACCCCTGCTCCGCCGTCGTCGGGAGCCCCCCGGGACGACAGGTCGCGCAGCTGCCCCTCGAGGTAGGCCTTGAGCCGGGTGCGGTACTCCCGCTCGAACGCCCGCAGGTTCTCGATCTGGACCTCGAGCTCGCGCTTGCGCTGGTCGAGACCGCCCATGGCGGCCGTGATGCGGGCGGCGATCTCGTTGTCGACGTTGCCGGCGCGGCCCTGCGCGTCCGAGACGATCTTCGCGGCGTCCGCGCGCGCCTCGGCCACGACCTCGTCGGCCGTGCGCTGCGCGAGCAGCAGGGTGCGCAGGGCGGCTTCCTGACCCTCGCCGGGTGCCAGCGGGGCGGTCGGCGGCGGTGCGACCTGCTGCGGCTCGGGCGCTTGGAAGACCGGCGGTACCGGACGCCCGGTCTTGAGCTCGGCGTTGTCACGCAGCAGCCGCCCGAGCTCGCCCTCGACCTCGTCGAGGAAGGCGTCGACCTCGTCGAGCGAGTAGCCGCGGAAGGCGATCTTGAACTGCTTGTTCGCGACGTCTGCGGGGGTCAGTGGCACGGGGTCACTTCCGTCTCGGTGTGGCAGGCGGTCTGGGCAGCGGCGTACGGCGTCCTCATCGCAGCTCCCCGACGACTCTCATGAGGATCTGGACCACGAAGAACAGCACGATGAACGACAGGTCGATGCTCACGCGTCCGACCCGAAGGGGCGGGATCACCCGACGCAGGGCCTTCAGCGGCGGGTCCGTCACGGTGTAGCAGACCTCGAGCGCGACCGCCACGGGCCCGGCCGGCCGGTAGGAGCGGGCGAACATGAACACGTACTCCATGATCAGCCGGAACAGCAACAGGACCAGAAAGACGAGCAGCGCGTCGAACACGATCGTCGCGACGAGAGACACGGGGTGGGGGTTCTCCTGGATCGGGGGGCCGCGTCAACCCTATCGGCGCCGCCGTGGAGCAGCCGGTTAGGACTGGTTGAAGAAACCGCCCTCGACGATCAGCGCCTTGTCCTCCGCCGTCACGTCGACGTGCTCGGGTGAGAGAAGGAACACCTTGTTGGTGACGCGCTCGATGCTCCCGCGCAGGCCGAAGATGAGGCCGGCGGCGAAGTCGACGAGCCGCTTGGCGTCGACGTCGTCCATCTCGGTGAGGTTCATGATCACGGGGGTGCCCTCGCGGAAGTGCTCGCCGATGGTGCGCGCCTCGTTGTAGGTGCGCGGCGTCAGCGTCGTGATGCGGTACGGGTCGTCCGGGACGGCTGCGACGTGCGGCCGGTGGGCCGGGGCCCTCCCGAGGTCGGCCGCCGTGTCGAGCGCCATGGACCCCCGGGTCTGCGTCGTGTCGGCGAACGGCGGGCGGCCCGCGGAGCGCGGCGGCACGTCGGTGCGGTAGCTGCGCGTCGGGGCCGGCGCCTCGTGGTGGGGGGCTTCGTCATAGCCGTAGTGGTCGTCGTCCGGATAGCCGCCGTGGCGGCCGTCGTCGTCGTCGTCCTCGACGAGGCCGAGGTAGAGACCCAACTTGCGCATGGCGCCGGGCATGTCGGGCTCCTCCGGGAGGCGGTCGAGATGACGATCTCAGGGCGGTTGAACGAGTCCGCAGACTAGCGGAGCAGGGGCGGCCGAGTCCCGAACAACGCCGTCCCGACACGCAGGAGATTTGCACCGGCCGCCACGGCGTCCTCGAGGTCGCCGGTCATCCCCGCACTGACGATCCGCGCCTCCGGGTGCCGGCTGCGCAGGGCTTCCGCGACGGCAGCCAGCCGGTCGAAGGCGGGTCTCGCCGCGGCCCCGAGCGGCGCCACTGCCATGACACCGGCCAGGCGCAGGCCGTCAGCGGCCGCTGCCAGGCCGGCCAGCTCCGGCACGTCGTCCGGGTCGGCGCCGCCGCGGCCCGGCGCCCCGTCGAGGCTGACCTGCACGAGCACGTCCACGAGGCGCCCGGCTCGAACCGCACCCGCCGACAGCGCGGTCACCAGCGACGGCCGGTCGAGGGAGTGGACGACGTGGGCGTACGACGCGACGCTGCGCGCCTTGTTGGTCTGCACGCTGCCGACGAAGTGCCAGCGCACATCCGGTACGGCGGCCGCCTTCTGCGCGGCGTCCGCGTCGCGGTTCTCACCGAAGTCCCGCAGACCGAGGTCGCGCAGCAGCACGACGTCCGACGCCGGCCAGGTCTTGCTGACCGCCACGACGCCCACCTCGCTTCGGTCCCGCCCGGCCGCACGGCACGCCGCGCCAACCCGGCTCTCCAACGCGGCGAGGTTGGCCGCCAGCTCGGCCCGCCGGGTCATGGGAGCCAGACGAGGCCGGCGTACCGCCCCGTGACTGTGCCGTCGCGGCGGTAGGAGAACAGCGTCGGCTCTTCCACCGAGCACTCGGGCAGCCACTCGACCGCCACCCCCGCTGCGGTCAGCTGGTCGACGACGCCCGCGGCGATCTCGAGCGACGGCGAGCCGTCACTCGCGGTGCTGTGGGCCCCCGGGACGGCTCGTGCGACCTCCTCCTGCATCTCGGCCGGCACCGGGTAGCAGCGTCCGCAGACGGAGGGTCCGACCCGGGCGACGAGCTCAGTCGCCCCTTCGCGGGCCATGGCCGTGAGCAGCGCCGGCACGACACCGAGCGCGAGCCCCTTGCGGCCCGCATGGGCGACCCCGACGACTCCGGCCGTCGGGTCGGCGGTCAGGACCGGGGTGCAGTCGGCGACCAGGACGCCGAGAGCCAGCCGGCGGGTGCGCGTGACCAGCACATCGGCCCGCGGCGGAGCATCGAGACTCCGGTCGACGACGGCCACGCCGACGCCGTGTACCTGGTCCATCCACGCCACCGGGACGCCGAGCGCGGCGGTCAGCCGGTCGCGGTTCTCGGCGACGGCGGCCGGATCGTCGCCGACGTGCGTGGCGAGGTTCAGGCTGGCGTAGGGACCGGCGCTGACCCCGCCGTGGCGGTCGGTCACCGCGAACCGCACACCCGCCGTCTCCTCGTCGTGGCACAGCATGGCATCAGCCTGCCAGGCAGGCCGAATGGCCGCCTCGCTGCTGCGGGGCGGCTCTCGGCATGTCCGGACTACTTCAGGAAGTCGGGTACGTCGAGGTCGTCCTCGAAGACGACCGTGCGCCGCGGCGGCGTCGGGGGCGCGGGACGCGGGCGATCGCCCTCGGCCGAGCTCGACGCGAACGCCGGCCGGGGGATGGACGTCGGTGAGTGCCCGGCGTCGGGAAGCGTGACCGAGTCGACGGCCGGGCGGCGGGTCTCCACCCGGCGGACCGGCGTCGGCACACCTGCGTCGAACCCGGCGGCGATCACCGTCACCCGCACTTCGTCGCCGAGCGCGTCGTCGATGACCGCGCCGAAGATGATGTTGGCCTCGGGGTGCGCGGCGTCGGCGACGAGCTGGGCGGCCTCGTTGATCTCGAACAGGCCCAGGTCGGAGCCGCCGGAGATCGACAGCAGCACGCCGCGGGCGCCGTCCATGCTCGCCTCGAGCAGGGGGCTGGAGATGGCCATCTCGGCGGCCAGCACCGCCCGGTCCTCGCCGCGGGCGGACCCGATGCCCATCAGGGCGCTGCCGGCGTGGTTCATGACCGACTTCACGTCGGCGAAGTCGAGGTTGATCAGGCCGGGCGTCGTGATGAGGTCGGTGATGCCGGAGACGCCCGACAGCAGCACGTGGTCGGCGCTCTTGAAGGCGTCCATCACGCTGACCTGCCGGTCGCTGAGCGCGAGCAGTCGGTCGTTCGGGATGACGATGAGGGTGTCGACCTGGGCCCGCAGGGCCTCGATGCCCTCCTCCGCCTGCTCGGCGCGGCGCTTGCCCTCGAAGGAGAACGGGCGCGTCACGACGCCGATGGTCAGGGCACCGAGCGACCGGGCGATCTCCGCCACGATCGGCGCACCGCCGGTGCCGGTGCCGCCGCCTTCGCCGGCGGTGACGAAGACCATGTCGGCCCCCTTGAGGACCTCCTCGATCTCGTCCCGGTGGTCGTCCGACGCCTGCCGGCCGACCTCGGGGGCGGCGCCGGCGCCGAGGCCCCGGGTCAGCTCGCGGCCGATGTCGAGCTTGACGTCAGCATCGCTCATCAGCAGCGCCTGGGCGTCGGTGTTGATGGCGATGAACTCGACGCCCTTGAGCCCGACCTCGATCATCCGGTTGACGGCGTTGACGCCGCCTCCGCCGATGCCGACCACCTTGATGACGGCCAGGTAGTTCTGCGGTGCTGCCACGGTGTCGGAGACCTCTCGTGTGACGGGGGTGGGCGCGGGCGTGCGGGCGCGGGGGAAGGCACCGGGGGGCGGTTCGGACGGGGTCGGGCACCCGGGGCGGCGGTGGTGCGGAGAAGGCACCACCGGCGGTCCCGGTCGGGCGGTCGGAGGATTCGTTCGCGGGGAGGCTCCGGCACCCTCACTCTCAAGTAGACGCTTACAGTTATGTCAACCTGGGGAGTGAGGCCGGACGTTACGGGTCACGCGCCCGCGCGGTCAACCGACCTGCTCGGCGTGTCGGGGTGACGCCGTCAGTCGGACCGGGGCGCACCGCGCCCGGCGGCCCGTTTCTCCGCCTACATGCCCCGGTCGGCCCGCGCCAGCATGGTCGCGGGCTCCCTTCCTCCGGCCTCGCTGGCGGCCAGCCAGACACTCACCCCCACGTTGAGGTCGAGGTCCCCGACGACCATGGGAGCGGACATCGCGGCGCCCAGCCGGTCGGTCAGCAGGCGAGCCCGTCGTGGTCGCGGCACGTCCAGGTGATCGCCGTGCGGATCGCACGCTCGCCGCGCACACGTGCGGCGCGCACGCCGATCACCGCGGCGTACGAGGTGCGCTCAGCGGCGGGTGACCACCCCTGGGCGGCTGACGTCGAAGACGGTGCCGGGCATCGTCAGCAGCGCCTCGGCGGCCTGCAGCTTGAGCGCGGTGTCCCCGACGCCACCCCAGAGCAGTCGCCGGCCGTCCCGCAGCACGAGCGTGACGCTGGAGGGGGACGCGGCGCGCACGATCCGGACGCGGCCCCGCATCGGCTGCGGCAGGTCGGCCAGCACGTGCAGCGCGGCCCGGGTGGTCGGGTCGGCCGGGCCGGGCCGGGCGACCTGGAGCCGGACGAGCCCCGGTGGCAGCGCCGCTGCCGGCGAGAACGGCACCCCGTCGGCATCGAGCAGCGTGACCCCCGCCGAGGTCACGACGCCGACAACCGGCTCGCGCTCGACGACCTGCAGCCGCAGCGTGCTGGGCCAGCTCCGGCTCACGCGGACCTCGGCGACGGCACGCAAGGACTCGACCCGGCGGACGACGGCACCCGCGTCCACCCTGGCCAGCGGGGTGCCGCGCACGACGTCGGCCGCGGCCCGCACCTGTGCCGGTGTCAGCCGCTCCGTGCCGCTGACGGCAACGGTGCGGACCGCGAGGAGCGGCGACGCGAGCAGCAGCCAGCCCAGCAGGGCAAGCGGGGCGAGGACGGCCAGGCCCAGGCCGAGCCGCCTGCCGACGCGCTTGCGGCGGGCGGAGCGGTCGGCCTTCGCCTTCGCGGCCAGGCGGGCGGCGGCCGGGAGGACCTTGCTCGCACGCGGGCTCATGGCCCGCTCTCCCGCTCGGCGAGCAGCCGCAGCACCTCGGGGCCGATCTGCGTGATGTCGCCCGCGCCCATGGTCAGGACGAGGTCACCTGGCCGGGCCCGGTCGGCGAGCAGCCCGGGGACAGCCGACCAGGACGGCTCGAAGCGCACGTGGTCGTCCCCGAGCGGTACGGCGGCCGCGACCAGCGCTCCGGTGACGCCCGGCACGGGGTCCTCGCGGGCGCCATAGACGTCCATGACGACGACCTCGTCGGCGGCGCCGAGCGCCGCGCCGAACCGCTCCGCGAAGGCGAGCGTCCGGCTGTACATGTGCGGCTGGAACGCGACGATCAGCCGCCCGGCACCGGCCATGTCGCGGGCCGCGGTGAGCTGGACCGCGACCTCGGTGGGGTGGTGCGCGTAGTCGTCGTAGACCCGCACGTCGTCGGCCGTGCCCTTGAGCTCCATCCTGCGCCGGACCCCCGTGAAGCCGGCCAGACCCTCGACGAGCATGGCTTCGGGCAGCCCCAGGCCGACCCCGGTCAGCAGCGCCGCGGCGGAGTTCAGCGCGTGGTGACTGCCGGCGACCCCGAGGCGCACGAGCGGCAGCCGCCGTCCCCGCAGGACCGGCTCGTACAGGCTCCCCGCGGCACCCGTCGACAGCCGGTGCAGGCGCAGGTCGGCGTCCTCGTGCAGGCCGTAGGTGCGCACGTCGGCGCCCAGACCCCTGGCGTGCGCGGCCAGCCGCTGGGTGCCGGGGTCGTCGGCGCACATCACGACGAAGCCCTGCACGGTGGCGACGAACTCCTCGAACGCGCGATCGACGGCGGCGGCATCGCCGTAGTGGTCGAGGTGATCGGCTTCGACGTTGGTCACAACGGCGGCGTGCGGGTGGTAGGCCAGGAAGGAGCCGTCGCTCTCGTCAGCCTCGACGATGAACAGGTCGCCGCTGCCGTGATGGGCGTTGCTCCCCGCCTCGTTGAGGTCGCCGCCGATCGCGAAGGACGGGTCGACGCCACAGTGGAACGCCGCGACGGTGAGCATCGAGGTCGTCGTGGTCTTGCCGTGCGTGCCCGCGACGGCGACGCCGCGCCGACCCACCATCAGCTGGGCGAGGGCGTCCGCCCGGGGCAGCACGCGCAGGCCGGTGTCGCGGGCGGCTCGCAGCTCCGGGTTGCTCTCCCGGATGGCGCTCGACACGACGACGGTGTCGGCGCCGACGACGTGGTCGGCGGAGTGCCCGATGTGGACGGTCGCGCCGAGGGCACGCAGTGCGGCAATCGGCCGGGAGTCCTTCGCGTCGCTGCCGGTGACGGCCACGCCCCGCGCCAGCAGGACCCGGGCGATCCCGCTCATCCCCGCCCCGCCGATGCCGATGAGGTGGACCGTCCCGAAGGCCTCGTTGCTGCCGACCGTCATCGGGCCGCCGCCAGGACGAGCCGCGCGAGCGCGTCGTCGGCGTCGCGATGCCCGAGCGCCGCGGCCTTCGCGCCCATCGCGACCAGCCGGGCTGGGTCCTGCAGCAGCGGGACGAGGTGACGCCTGATCCACTCCGCATCGAGTGCCGCGTCGTCGACGAGCAGCCCACCACCGGCGTCGACGACCGGCCGCGCGTTGAGCGCCTGCTCGCCGTTGCCGATCGGCAGCGGCACGTAGACGGCGGGCAGGCCGACCGCGGCCAGCTCCGCGCAGGTGTTGGCCCCGGCGCGGCACAGCGCGAGGTCGGCTGCGGCGTAGGCGGCGTCCATCCCGTCGACGTAGTCGATGAGGTGGTGCGTCGCGGGCTTGTCGGCGCCGAGCTCGTCGCGAACCTCGTCGGCGCGGGCGGTTCCGGTGACATGGAGCACCTGCACGCCAGCAGCCGCGAGGGCGCCGGCCGCCTGCGCGACGGCGGTGTTGATCCGCCGGGCCCCGAGCGAGCCCCCGAAGACCAGCAGGACCGGGCCGGCGCCGAGGCCGAACGACGCCCGCGCCGCCGGGCGTTCGGCCGCACGGTCGAGGAAGGAGATCGCCCGCCGCAGCGGGATGCCGATGACGTGGGCGCCCTTCAGCCCGGAGCCGTCGACGGCCGCCGCCACGGTCCTGGCCCATCTGGCGCCGAGCCGGTTGGCGATGCCGGCGCGGGCGTTCTGCTCGTGCACAACGATGGGCGTGCCCCGCCGCCGGGCGGCGACGTAGGCCGGCACCGACACGTAGCCCCCGAACCCGACGACGACGGACGCGTCGACCGCGTCGAGGTGAGCCCGCGCGGCCTTGACCGCCTTCCAGAGCCGGCCGGGGACCCGCACCAGGTCGGCACCGGGCCGCCTCGGGAGCGGGACCTTCGGCACGATGGCGAGCGGGTAGCCGCGCAGCGGGACGAGCCTGGACTCGAGCCCCTCCGCGGTGCCGAGGGCGGAGATCCCGACGGCGGGGTCGGCCCGTCGCAGCGCGTCGGCGGTGTTCATCATGGGCTCGACGTGACCCGCCGACCCTCCCCCGGCGAGGACGACGTGCACCGGGCTCACCGCGTCCGGGCGCCGGGGCGTCGGGACGGCGACCGGCCCTTGGTCCGCGGCGTGGGGCGCGCCGTGCGGGTCCTCGTGGCCGGCGTCGGCCGGCCCCGGCGGGCGGCGCGCCGGAACGGGTTGATCCGACGCGCGGCCAGCGCCTGGGCGGCACCCGGCTCGGCGCGGGCGAAGGACAGCAGCATGCCGATGGCGACGAGCGTCGGGATGAGCGCCGACCCGCCGAACGAGATCAGCGGCAGCGGGATGCCGGTGATCGGCACCAGGCCCACGACCGCGCCCATGTTGATCAGCGACTGCGCCGCGAGCCATGCGGTGACGCCGGTGGCCGCGAGCCGGGCGAACGGGTCCTTCGTGCGCTTGGCGATCCGGACGCCCGCGTAGGTCAGGGTGCCGAAGAGCAGCAGGACGGCGAACGTGCCGAGCAGACCGAGCTCCTCGCCGATGATCGCGAAGACGAAGTCGGTGTGCGCGTTGGGCAGCCCACCGGCCCACTTCTCCCGGCTGGCCCCGAGGCCGAGCCCGAACCAGCCGCCGGACGACAGCGCGTAGAGCCCTTGCACGGCTTGGTAGCCGGAGCCCTGCGGGTCCTTGAACGGGTCCAGGAACGACAGCAGCCGCTCCAGCCGGTACGGCTCGGCGACGGCGAGCACCGCGGCCAGGCTCACCAGCACGCCGAGGAACGCAGCGAAGTACCGCAGCGGCGTGCCGACCACCCACAGCAGCGCGACGACGACCGACACCGTCGCGAGGGTGGTGCCCATGTCGGGCTCGAGCATCACCAGGAAGCAGATCAGCCCGGCCACCGGCAGCAGCGGCACGAACAGGTGCTTCCACTCCCCCAGCAGCTTCTTCTTGCGGACCAGCAGGTCGGCGCCCCACAGGACGAGCGCCAGCTTGCCGAGCTCGCTGGGCTGGATGTTGAAGCCGCCGGGCAGCGGGATCCAGCGCGTCGCACCGTCGACGTTGCGGCCGATCCCGGGCACGAGGACGAGAACCAGCCCGGAGAAGGCAGCCAGCAGCAGCGGGTAGCCGAGCATCCGCCAGACCTTCACCGGCAGCCGGGACGCCACCCACATGCAGGGGATCCCGATGGCCATGAAGATCGCCTGCTTCATGGCGATGGCATAGGACGAGTTGTACGTCGCGTAGGACCGCACGCTGGATGCGGAGAACACCATGACGAGGCCGAGGCCGAGCAGCGCGGCGGTCGACGCGAGCACCAGGTAGTACGACGCCAGCGGCCGCTGCAGCACGGGGGTGCGGGTCGCGACTGTCGCCTTGGCGTCGGCGGTCCGGCCGTCGGTGCCCTTGAGGGCGGCGCGAAGGCTGGTCGTGGCCGAGGTCACGGCGCGGCCAGCGCCGCGAACAGATCGCCGCGCTCCTTGTAGTCGCGGAAGCAGTCCATCGAGGCGGCGGCCGGCGCGAGCAGCACGGTGTCGCCGGGGCGCGCAAGACGGCGCGCGGCAGCAACGACCTCGGACATGGCCTCAGTGTCGAGCCGCGCGACCTCCACGACGGGGACATCCGGCGCGTGTCGCAACAGCGCGTCACGGATCGGTTGCCGATCGGTACCGAGCAGCACGACCGCGGACAGGCGCGCAGCGGCGGTACGCACGAGGTCGTCGACGGCAGCGCCCTTCAGCAGGCCGCCGGCGATCCAGACGACGTGGTCGTAGGCCGCGAGGCTCGCGGCGGCGGCGTGCGGGTTGGTGGCCTTGCTGTCGTCGACCCACGTGACGCCGTCGACGGTCGCGACGACGGCGTTGCGGTGCGGGTCGGCGACAAACGCGCGCAGCCCGTCGCGGACGGCGGTGGCCGGCACGCCGTGGGCCCGGGCGAGCGCCGCCGCAGCGAGGGCGTTGGCGACGTTGTGCGACCCGGAGACCGAGAGGTCGCCGAGGGTCGCGAGCTCGGTCGCCTCGCCCTCGACGTCGGCGAAGGCCCGATCGACGAGCAGATCCTCGACCAGGCCCAGCTCCCCGACCCGCGGCGGGCGCAGCGTGAACGTCACCCGTCGACCCGGGGCGCGGCTGAGCAGGGTGCGGGTCACCTCGTCGTCGGCGTTGCCGATGCTCGTCTCGCCCGCCCAGACCCGAGCCTTGGCGTCGGCGTAGGCGGCCATCGAGCCGTGCCAGTCGAGGTGGTCCGGCGCCACGTTGAGCACCGCTCCGGCGACCGGACGCAGCGACGACGACCAGTGCAGCTGGAAGCTCGACAGCTCGACGGCGACGACGTCGTACGACGGGTCGAGCACCGCGGTGAGCAGCGGCAAGCCGACGTTGCCGGCGGCGACGGTGCGGTGCCCGGCGGCCGTCAGGATCGAGGCGAGCATCTTCACCGTCGTCGTCTTGCCGTTCGTGCCGGTGACCGCGAGCCATGGGGCGGCGTCGTCCGGCCGGAGCCGCCAGGCCAGCTCGACCTCGCCGTACACCTCGACGCCCTTCGCTGCGGCGTCGAGGAGGAGCGGGGCGTCGGGTCGCCAGCCCGGGCTGGTGACGACGAGGTCGATGCCCGCGGGGACGGTGTCGCTGACGAGGACACCCTCACCACCACGGGCGTCGACGACCGTGACCTCGGCGCCGCGGTCCCGCAGCGCTTCCGCCGCCGCCGTACCGGAGACCCCGGCGCCCGCGACGACGACGCGCACGCCGTCGTACGACTGCATCACCCCGCCATCCCGCCCGCGACCAAGCTCAGATCACCGTGCGGGCCGTACGCAGGCGAGCTGAGCTCGGGCCGCGCACGCCGATCACGGGATCGGGCGGAGCCGGGCATCAGCCGAGGGGGCCGGCCGAGAGGAACTCGGCGTAGAAGACACCGAGGCCGAAGGCGACCGCGAGCCCGGCGATGATCCAGAACCGCACGATGACGGTGTTCTCGACCCAGCCGGCGAGCTCGAAGTGGTGATGGATCGGGGCCATGTTGAACATCCGTTTGCGGGTCATCTTGAACACCCCGACCTGCAGGATCACCGACAGCGTCTCGACGACGAACAGGCCGCCCAGCACGATCAGCAGCAGCTCGGTGCGGGTGACGATCGCGATGCCCGCGAGCAGCCCGCCGAGGGCGAGCGAGCCGGTGTCGCCCATGAAGATCTTCGCGGGGGACGCGTTCCACCACAGGAACCCGAAGCAGGCACCCATGGCGGCAGCGGCGACCAGCGCGACGTCGAGTGGATCGCGGGTGTTGTAGCAGGACGCCTCGGCGACACCCTGGCTCACCCGGGCGCAGGCGTTGCCGAACTGCCAGAAGGCGATGACGACGTACGACGCCAGGACCATGACGCTGGTGCCGCTCGCGAGGCCGTCGAGGCCGTCGGTGAGGTTGACCGCGTTGGAGGTCGCGGTGACGACGATGTACGCGAAGATGACGAAGCCCACGGTCCCGAGCGCGATGCCGGTGTAGTCGCGGACGAAGGACAGGTGCGTCGACGCCGGCGTCAGCCCGTGCTGGTTCTTGAACTGCAGCGCGGCCAGCGCGAACCCGACGCCGGTCAGCAGCTGGCCGAAGAACTTCGCGGCCGCGGTCAGCCCGAGCGAGCGCTGCTTGCGGATCTTGATGAAGTCGTCGAGGAAGCCGACCAGGCCGAGGCCGGTCATGAGCGCGAGCACGAGCATCGCGCTCGCCGTGGGCCCCCGGCCGCGCTGGTTGGCGACGAACAGGTGGGCGACGAAGTAGCCGATGAGGGTCGCCACGATGATGACGACGCCGCCCATGGTCGGCGTACCGCGCTTGACGGCGTGGCTCGACGGGCCGTCCTCGCGGATCTCCTGGCCGTAACCGCGGCGGCGGAACAGCCGGACCACCCACGGGGTGCCGAGCAGGCTGAGGACGAGCGCGGTCATGGCCGCGATGAGGACCGACCTCACGAGTCGGCTCCAGAAAGGATGGCGTCGGCGAGGCGCTCGAGGCCGACCGACCGGGATGCCTTCACGAGCACGACGTCACCGGGCTCGAGCTCGGCGCGCAACAGCGCGGCCGCCCCGTCGATGTCGTCGACGCGCGCGGCCGCCTCGGCGGGCAGTCCCTGCGACACGGCCCCAGCATGGATGCCAGCAGCCCCGGAACCGATGACCACCAGCCGCGACACGGCGAGCCGCGCCGCACAGCGCCCGACCTCGCGGTGCGCCTCGTCGCCGTCGGGACCGAGCTCGGCCATCGGGCCGAGCACCGCCCAGGTGCGCCGTGACCCGCCGCCCATCACCGCGAGAGTGCGCAGCGCGGCGAGCATCGAGTCGGGGTTCGCGTTGTACGCGTCGTTGACGACGGTGACGCCGTCCGTCCGCTCGGTCACCTCCATCCGCCACCGGCTCACGGGGCCGGCCGCGGTCAGGAGCTCGGCGACCTGCGCGACATCGGTGGTGACACCTTCCCCGAGGACGGCCGCCGCCACCGCCAGCGCGTTCGAGACCTGGTGCTCGCCGCGCACCTGGAGCCGGACCGGCGCGCTGCCGTGCGGGGTCTCGAGGACGAACGAGGCTCGACCGTCGTCGCCGACGGAGATCACCGCGGCGCGGTAGTCGGCATTGGGGGCGGTGCCGAACCAGCTGACGCGGTGCGACGTCCGGCTCGACATCGCGGCCACCAGCGGGTCGTCGGCGTTCAGCACGACGAGCGAGGTGGCCGCCGCGACGAGCTCTCCCTTGGCGAGCGCGATGTTGGACACGCTGCCGAACTCACCGAGATGCGCGGATCCGACGTTGAGCACGACGCCGACGTGCGGTCGCACGATCTCGCACAGGAACGCGATGTGGCCGACGCCACGGGCGCTGTACTCGAGGGCGGCGTACGCGGTGTCGCTCGTCCGCTGCGTCGCCGTCACCGGCAGGCCGATCTCGTTGTTGAACGAACCCACTGGTGCCAGGGTCGGTCCAAACGCGGACAGGACCTGCGCGAACAGGTCCTTCGTCGAGGTCTTGCCACTGCTCCCCGTGATGCCGAACGTCAGCGGCTGGTCGACCGAGAACACCTGGCGCGCAAGGGATTGCAGTGCCTCGAGGACATCGGGCACGACGATGTCGCGGGCAGTCGTCGGGCGGTCGACGAGGACGGCCGCGGCACCGGCGTCGACCGCGGCGGCGGCGAAGTCGTGGCCGTCGCCGTGCTCGCCGCGCAGGGCGACGAACAGGTCACCCGAACGCACCTGGCGGCTGTCGATGCGCACCTCTCCGGTCAGCACCCCCTCCGGAGACCGGGATGCACCGACCGCACCGGCGACGTCGGCCAGGCTCATGCGGATCACGACAGCGCCTCGCGCAGCACGACGCGGTCGTCGAACGGCGTCACGACCCCATCGACCTCCTGGCCGGTCTCATGGCCCTTGCCGGCAACGACGACGGTGTCGCCCTCGCGGGCGCGGGCGACGGCCAGCTCGATGGCGACGCGGCGGTCCGGCTCGACGACCGCGGCGGGGGCGTCGGCGGACATCTCGGTCAGGATGGCGAGCGGGTCCTCGCTACGGGGGTTGTCGCTGGTGAGGATCGCGATGTCGGCGCCCTCGGCGGCGGCGCGGCCCATGAGCGGGCGCTTGCCACGGTCCCTGTCGCCGCCGCAGCCGAGCACGACGATGACCCGTCCGGGCGTGACCTGGCGCACGGCGGCGAGCAGCGTCGCGACGGCCTCCGGTGTGTGCGCGTAGTCGACGACCGCGAGGAACGGCTGGCCGACGTCGACGCGCTCCATCCGGCCGGGAACGCCAGGCAGCCCGCTGATGCCGCGGACCGCCTCGTCCAACGGCACCCCGCCGGACGCGAGGGTCGCGAGGGCACAGACCGCGTTGGCGACGTTGAAGGCACCGGGCAGCCGGATCTCGAGCCGGACGTCGGCGCCGTCCCGCCCCAGCAGTCGGAACGCGCTCCCCTCGGGTCTGAGGTCGACCTCCCGTGCGCGCCAGTCGGAGTCCTCACCGTACGTCGTCATCGGTATCCGCGCGTCGTGCAGGATGCGCCGCCCCGCGGGGTCGTCGCAGTTGACGACGCCCCGGCGGCTGCGCTCCGGCGCGAACAGCGAGGCCTTCGCCGCCTCGTAGTCCGCCATCGTCGGGTGGAAGTCCAGGTGGTCCTGGCTCAGGTTCGTGAACGCCGCGACGTCGAAGACGAGACCGTCGACGCGGCCGAGCGCCAGGGCGTGGCTGCTCACCTCCATGGCGACCGCGGTGACGCGTCGCTCGCGCATCACGGCGAACATCGCGTGCAGGTCGGTCGCCTCGGGGGTGGTGCGGACGCTGGGCAGCACCTCGTCGCCGATGCGGGTCACGACGGTCCCGAGAAGTGCCGTCGTGTGCCCCGCCGCGCGCAGCCCGGCCTCGAGGAGGAAGGCGGTCGTGGTCTTGCCGTTCGTGCCGGTCACGCCGAGCAGGAGCAGGCCGGCCGCGGGGTCGTCGTGCACCCACCGCGCCACCTCGCCGAGGACGCCGCGCGGATCAGCCGCGACGAGCACCGGCAGCTCCGGGAAGCGGCCCGACCCGCGCTCGTCGGTGAGCACAGCCGCGGCACCGGCCGCGACCACGGCCTCGGCGAAGTCAGCGCCGTGGGCGCGCGCGCCGGGCAGCGCGGCATACAGGTCACCGGCGCGGACGGCGCGGGAGTCGTGCGTGCAGCCGGTCACCTCGACGCCGTCGACACTGCCTCGCACGCGCAGCCCGGGCACTGCGGTCAGCAGGGATGCGAGCGGGCGCCGCGGCGGGGACGAGGGGCGCAGCGATGCTGGCTGCGCGGTCGTCCCGTCGGGATTCGCGGGCACGTCGGCAGGCTATCCGGCGGTCAGCTTGAACGGCGGCGGTGTCGTGCCGGTCGGCGGGATCTTCAAGCCGCGCAGGGCGAACGACATGACGTCCTTGAACACCGGTCCCGCGGTGGACCCGCCGTAGTAGCCGTTGCGACCGGTCCCCTGCAGGACGACCGCGGTCACGAGCCGCGGTGCGTCCGCCGGCGCGAAGCCGATGAACGAGCTCGTGTAGTTGCCGAGGGCGTACCGGCCGTTGACGACGCGCTGCGCCGTACCCGTCTTACCCGCGATCCGGTAGCCGGGGACCGCCGCGAGCGGCGCGGTGCCCTCGGCACTGACAACGGCCTCCAGCATCAGCCGGAGCTGGGCCGCAACCTCCGCCGAGATGACGCGCCGGGTCTGCGGCTTCGCAGCCGGGACGAGATGCCCGGACGCGTCGGCGACACCCTTGACGACGGTCGGAGCGACCCGGACGCCGCCGTTGGCAACGGTCGCGTAGACGGACGCCACCTGCATGACGTTGGTCGAGACGCCTTGCCCGATCGGGATGGTGGCGATCGACGTGCCGGACCAGTCCTCCGGCTTGGGCAGCAGCCCGCGGCTCTCGCCCGGCAGACCCAGACCGGTCTTCTCGCCGTAGCCGAACCGGCGCATCGCGTCGTACAGGCCCTGCGCGCCGACCCGCTGCGCCACCATCACCGAGCCGGTGTTGGACGACTTGGCCAGTACGCCGGCGAACGTGAGGTTCCAGGTCGGGTGCGGGTGGGAGTCGTGCACGATGTGCCGGCCGACGCGATAGGTGTCGTTGACGGTGATCGGCGTCTCCGGGGTGACGACGCCCGCTTCGAGAGCCGCCGCCGCGGTGATGATCTTGTTCACCGAGCCGGGCTCGAAGACGTCGACGATCGCGACGTTCTTCAACGTCTGCGGGGCCGGCTTGGTCGTGCGGTCGTCGGGGTTGAAGGTCGGCGCGGTGGCGAGCGCGAGGACCTCGCCGGTGCGCACGTCCATCACGACGACGGTGCCGTTGACAGCCTGCGTCTCGGCGACCTTCTTCGTCAGCAGGTCCTGCGCGTACCACTGCAGGTCGCGGTCGATCGTCAGCTGCACCGCGCGGCCGGGGACCGGCTCCACCGTCGTCGTCGAGCCGGTCGGGATGACGCGACCGGCCTGGTCGACCTCTGCGGTCGCCTTGCCGTTCTTGCCGGCGAGCACAGCTTGCATACCGGACTCGACGCCGGCCAGGCCACGCCCGTCGCGGTCGGTGAACCCGGTCACGCTGACGGCGAGGTCGCCGGCGGGGTGCGTGCGCTGCGTCTCCTGCAGCACGCCGACACCGACGAGGCCGAGCTCGCGGACCTGCCTGCCGACGGTTGCGTCAAGGCCGCGGGCGAGGTAGACGAACGCGCTCGAGCGGGCGAGCTTGGCCGCGATCTCCGCTGCCGGCAGGCGCAGCACCGGCGCCAGCGCGGCGGCAATGGTCTGCGGGGTGCACGGCTTGGTCGCGCCGGGCCGGCAGTCCGCCTTGGCGATGATGCGCGGCTCGCCGTAGACCGCGCGGGCATCGACCGACTGCGCCAGCGCCTGGCCGCTCCGGTCGGTGATCTCCCCTCTCGGCGCAATCAGCGTCGTCGTGCGCAGCCGCTGCGAGGTCGCGTCGGCGGCGTACGCCGTCGCCTGCAGCCCCTGCAGCCAGACGAGCCGGCCGGCGAGGATCACGAGGATGACCAGGACGAACGCGAACCCGCCGCGCAGCCTCAGCCCGGGCTGACCGAGCGGGGTGGTCCGCCGGACCGGGCGCCGACCGGCGGGCCGGGGGGTCGGCCGGGTCCTGGTCTGCGTCGCGCTCTTGCGGTCAGGAGCGGCCCGGCGGGCGGACGCGGACCTGGACGCGGACGCGGACCTGGAGGCGGAGGCGGAGGCGGCGGCCGGACGCCGCTTCGGCGGGGGCGTCCCGCGGCGCGTCGTGGTCATCGGGGCGTCCCCGGGACGACGACCCAGGTGCCCTCGGCAGGAGCCGCGGGCTGGGCCTTCTTGGCCGTGGCCGGCTTCGCAGCGGGGGCCGGCTTCGAGGGAACGACGGGCGGCGGCGCCGCCTGCCCCGGGACGGCTGCACCGATGACCTTGCCGTCCGCGAGCCGCAGGAACGCGGGCGGCCCGCCCGGCACCATCCCGAGCGCGCCGGCGCGGTTGGCCAGCGATGCCGGGGACTGCAGTCGCTCGACCTCGCGCTGCAGCGCCTGCTCCTGGTCGGCGAGCTGCCGGCCCTGCACCTGGAGCGAGTGCAGCCGGAAGGCGTCCTGGGCGAGAACCGTGTTGAGCAGCAGCAGGAGCAGCAGACCGACGGCGAGGATGCCGACGACGACCGCGATGAACGGCGCCCGAGCAGCACTCGACCGCCGGGTGGCGACGAGACGCAGGTAGGCAGCGGACCGCGCAGACGGTCGCGCTGCTGGCCGGGTCAGCGACCGCGCGGTGGCCGCGCTCACGCTGCTTCGCGCATTCGCTCAGCGGCGCGCAGGCGCACCGATGCGGCGCGCGGGTTGGTCTCGACCTCGGCCACGGAGGCCTGCTCGGAGCCGCGCACGAGCAACCGCAGCTCGGGCTCCGAGCCCGCGGGGATGAACGGCAGGTCGATCGGCACGTCGCTGGTCGACCTGGCGACGAGCTCGGCCTTCACGATGCGGTCCTCGAGGGACTGGTACGACAGCACGACGAGGCGGCCGCCGACGGCGAGCGCATCGATCGCGGCAGGGATCGCGCGTCGCAGGACGCCGAGCTCGTCGTTGACCTCGATGCGCAGGGCCTGGAAGGTCCGCTTGGCGGGGTGACCGCCGGTCCGCCGCGTCGCGGCCGGGATCGCGCTGCGCACCAGCTCGGCGAGCCGGGCCGTGCTCGTGAAGGGCTCCTTGTCGCGCTCGCGCACGATCGCGTCGGCGATGCGGCCCGCGAACCGCTCGTCGCCGTACTCCCGCAGGACCCGCGCGAGGTCCTTGCCGGCGTACGTGTTGACGATGTCGGCGGCGGTGCGGCCGCGCGTCGGGTCCATCCGCATGTCGAGGGGTGCGTCCTGCGCGTAGGCGAAGCCTCGCTCGGCCTCGTCGAGCTGCAGCGAGCTGACGCCGAGGTCGAACAGCACGCCCTGGACGCGCTCGAGCCGCAGCTCGGCGAGGACCGCGGGCAGCTCGTCGTACACGGCGTGCACGAAGGTCGTGCGATCGGCGTACGACGACAGGCGGGACGTGCTGCGCCGCAGCGCCTCCGGGTCACGGTCGACACCGACCAGCCGGGCGGGCGTCGCGGCGAGCAGGGCCTCGGCGTGCCCACCCATGCCGAGCGTGCAGTCGACAACGACGGCATCTGGTCCGGTGAGGGCCGGGGCCAGCAGACCGACGCACCGGTCGAGCAGCACCGGCACGTGCGCCGGGCGGCCAGGAGAGGTCATGTCAGCCGAGGAGGGTGAGGGTTGCCTGCGCGGCGACGGTCACGGCGGCGGTGACGGCCATGCAGACCCCGAGGAGGACGAGGCTCTCGCGCACCTCTTCACCGAGGCCGCCGTCGTTCTCCGGGTTGTGCGCTGTCGTGCTGTCCATCTCGACCCTCTCGGTGGTGCCTCGTGCTGCCTCCCGGGCTCGCGGACCCGGGTTCGGTGTGCGTTGGTTCTTGGGCTGGCAGCTCCCTGTCGCCAGGTCCCCGCCCGCTCCCCGCCTGGCGCCGGGGAAGGTGCGCCAGGAAGGGAGCGGTCGGAGGCCTCGAGACAGGGCACTGGCCCAGGAGCCGCAGCGGTCAGAGCAGGCCGGGCACCCCCTCGTCCTGGTCGGCGAAGGCCTGCTCCTGCTCGGCCTCGTAGGTCGCCCACGCGGCGGCGTCCCAGATCTCGAGCCGGGTGTTGGCGCCGATGACGACGCAGTCCTTGGTCAGGCCGGCGTACTGGCGCAGCGGCGGTGGGAGCGTGACCCGGCCGGTCTTGTCCGGGATCTCGTCCGAGGCGCTGCTGAAGAACATCCGGCCGTAGTCGCGGGCGGCCTTGGAGCTCAACGACGCGCTCTGCAGCTCCTCGGCCTTGGCGGCGAAGGCGGCGCGGGTGAACACGTACAGGCATCGCTCCTGGCCTCGGGTGATCACCACACCTCCCGCCAGCTCGTCCCGGAACTTCGCCGGCAGGAACAGCCGGCCTTTGTCGTCGAGACGAGGGGTGTGCGTGCCGAGAAACACGGCCGCTCCTTCCCCGTTGCTCCGATGTCCACCACGTTACTCCACTTTCCCCCATCGTCAACGCAACAGACCTCCTTAAGTCCCCACGTCTCCTCCCCCTTTTTCGGCGCCGGCGCCGGACACGTCGGGCAAAGCCGGACACAACGGCGTCGTACACCGACGGACGTCCGGGGAAGGGGGCGCCCCGGCGCCCGCTTCCCCGGACGCAACAGCGGGGGCGGGATCCTTTGCCGAACCGTTGTCGTCTAACGGGTGCCGACATCCCCCGCGAATGCGAGCATGCTGTGACTGCAGTCAGCCCGGCCACCAGGCCGCCGTCACAGGAGGCCCTCCCGGTGGTTCGACGAACTTCTCGGCCGCGCACCACGGCCGCCGCCGGACTCGATGACCTGCTCGAGTCCACGGCCCGCATCAGCGCCAACATCGAGCAGGTCATCGAGGGCAAGGCCGAGCCGATCCGGCTGGCGATGGTGGTCCTGCTGGCCGAGGGTCACCTGCTCATCGAGGACGTGCCCGGCGTGGGCAAGACGCTGCTGGCCAAGGGGCTCGCCCGCTCGATCGACTGCAGCGTCCGCCGCATCCAGTTCACGCCGGACCTGCTGCCCTCGGACGTGACCGGCGTCAGCGTCTACAACCAGGAGTCGCGCGACTTCGAGTTCAAGCCGGGCGCCGTCTTCGCCAACCTGGTCGTGGGTGACGAGATCAACCGCGCCTCGCCCAAGACGCAGTCGGCGCTGCTCGAGGCGATGGAGGAGCGGCAGGTCACGGTCGACGGCATCACCTACGTGCTCGAGGCGCCGTTCATGGTGATCGCGACGCAGAACCCGATCGAGATGGAGGGCACCTACCCGCTGCCGGAGGCGCAGCGCGACCGCTTCACGGCGCGGGTCTCGATGGGCTATCCGTCCGCGAGCGCCGAGCTGGAGATGCTCGAGACCCACGGCGGTGCCGATCCGCTCGACGACCTCGAGCCGGTCGCCGACGCGCTCGAGGTCCGCAAGCTCATCGAGGTCGTGCGCGGCATCCACGTCTCCGACGACGTACGCCGCTACGTCGTCGACCTCGCGACCGCCACCCGCGAGTCCCCCGACCTGCGGCTCGGCGCCTCTCCCCGCGCGACGCTGCAGCTGCTGCGCGCGGGCCGCGCCCAGGCCGCGCTCGAGGGCCGCGACTACGTCCTGCCCGACGACATCCAGGAGCTCGCCGGTCCGGTGCTCGCCCACCGGCTGCTCCCGACGGCGGAGGCGCAGGTCTCGCGTCGCTCGCCCGAGGCGGTCGTCGCCGACCTCGTCGCCCGCGTCCCCCTCGCTGACGCGGCCGCGACGCGACGGAGGTGAGCCGCGCTTGACCGGTGCACTGGCCGCACTGAGCGGCCTGACGACGCGCGGCAGGTGTCTGCTCGCGGCGGGCATCGCCCTCGTCGCCTGCGCCGTCGCTCTCGGCCAACGCGACCTGCTGCGCGCCGGAGTGTTCCTCGCGGTGCTGCCCGTCGCTGCCGTCGCCGTCGTGGCGCGGACGCGCTACCGGCTCGCGTGCAGTCGTCGGCTCGAGCCTCCGCGCGTCGAGTCAGGACGGGTCGCGACGGTGCGGCTGCGGTTGGACAACGTGTCGCGGCTGCCCAGCGGCGTCCTGCTCATGGAGGACACGCTGCCCTACACCCTCGGCGGCCGGCCGCGGTTCGTGCTCGACAAGATCGAGCCGCGCGGGGTGCGCGACGTCACCTACCCCGTGCGGGCGGACACCCGCGGCCGCTACAGCGTGGGGCCGCTCGCCGTGCGCCTCACCGACCCCTTCGGGCTGTGCGAGCTGACGCGGTCGTTCGCCACCGTCGACGATCTGATCGTGACGCCGGTCGTGAGCTCGCTTCCGTCGGTGCGGCTCGGCGGCGACTGGGCCGGTGGCGGCGACTCGACAGCGAGGTCGGTCGCGGCGAGCGGGTCCGATGACGCAGCGACGCGCGAGTACCGCCACGGCGACGACCTGCGCAAGGTGCATTGGCGGTCCACGGCGCGCGTCGGCGAGCTCATGGTCCGGCGCGAGGAGCAGCCGTTCCAGAGCCGGGCGACGATGCTGCTCGACGGCCGGCTCAACGCGCACCGCGGTGACGGCCCCGGTTCGTCGTATGAGTACGCCGTCAGTGCCGTCGCCAGCATCGCCATCAGCTTGTTGCGGGCGGGTTTCCTGCTGCGGCTCCTCGGTGAGAACGGCGAGGACATCGGGCCGCCGCACGTGACACTCACCGAGAACGTGTTCCTCGACTCGCTCGCGTTGGTCGAGACGTCACGCGGGCACTCGCTGGGACCGGCGACGGCACGGCTGCGCAGCGGCACCGACGGGGTGCTGGTCGCGGTGCTCGGCGCGCTCGACGTCGAGGACGCAGAGCGACTCGCCAGACTGCGCGTCGGCGTCGGCACGTGCATCGCGGTCCTGCTCGACGTCGACAGCTGGGCACCGATCAGCGCGCGTCAGCGCACGAGCGCGCAGCAGGGAACCGAGCGCATCCGCGCGCTGCTGTCCGGCGCCGGCTGGCGCGTCCTGCCGGTCTCCTACGGCACGACACTCGCGTCGGTCTGGCCGCTCGCCGGCACCCGCACCCTGTCCGCCGAGGCGCCCGCGAAGCAGGCCCTGGCATGAACGCACCCCCGAGATGAGCAGCCGGGAGCGGCTGACCCTCGCCGTCGCGCTGTCCGTCGCCCTGGGCTCGGCTGCCGTCGTACCGCTGTACGCCGACCTGCACTGGGTGCTCAAGGCTGCCGGTGGGATCGCCGCCGTCGCCGCCGCCGGGCTGCTCACCCGGCGGGCCAACGTGCCGGGCATCCTGCAGCCCCTGGCGGGTGCCGCGGCCTTGCTCGCCTACGTCGCGGTCGTCTTCGCGCGCACCACGTTGGCCTACGGCTTGCTGCCGACGGGTGAGACCGTCACGGCGCTGAACAACCTGCTGCAGGCCGGCCTCACCGACATCGAGCGGCTCGCACCACCGGTGCCGTCCAACCAGGGCCTCACGTTGATCGCGGTGCTCGGCGTCGGCGCCGTCGCGATCGTGGTCGACCTGGTCGCGGTCGTGCTCGGACGTGCCGCCGCCGCCGGGCTTCCGCTGCTCGTGCTGTTCGCCGTGCCGTCCGCGGTGCTCCCCGGCGGGCTCGGCTGGATCCCGTTCGTCTTCGTCGCGGCCGGCTGGCTCTGGCTGATGCTCGTCGAGGGTGGTGACCGCGTCAGCCGCTGGGGGACGCCGCTGAAGACGGCGCGGCCCGATCGCACCGCCCGCTACGACGACACCTCCCTGGGTCGCGTCGGCCGCCGGATCGGTGCGGCCGCACTCGGCGTCGCCGTCGTCGTGCCGGCGATGATCCCGGGGCTCGACGCGCGCCTGCTGGGTGGCGGTGGCGGCGGCGACGGCGAGGGCAGCGGGTCGCGGACCACGACGACGTACAACCCGATCACCAAGCTCCGCGACGACCTGCGGCTGCCGCGACCGCGCGACATCCTGGTCTACAGCCCCAGCAAGACCCCCGACTACCTGCGGATGACGACGCTCGATCGCTTCAACGACGCCGGCTGGTCGTCGTCACGGCTGTCCGGCAACCCGAAGCGCGACGGTGTCAAGGGCACGCTGCCACGGCCCAACGGGCTGACCTCGGCCGACAGCAGCGAGATCAAGATGCAGATCCAGATCCGCAGCCTCGATGCGCAGTGGCTGCCGGTGCCCGCGGTCCCGAGCCGCGTGCGCGTCGACGGCCCGTGGCTGTACGACGAGAAGAGCGAGACGGTCTTCGGGATCCGCACCGGGACGAAGAAGCTGAAGAAGACCTACTCGGTGACGGCGATCCAGGTCCGGCCCGACCGGGCGCTGCTGGCCGAGGGGATCGACACCGGCGGCGACAACGACATCCGCCAGTACGCGCTCGACCCGGGCGACGAGGTCACGTCGTACGTTCGAAAGCTGACCGAAGGCATCGTCAGCAAGGCCAAGAACAACTACCAGCGCGCCGCTCTGATCCAGGCCTACTTCGACCCCAAGAACGGCTTCACGTACTCCGAGACCAGCACGGTGCCGGGCATCGAGAGCTCGAGCGCGCTCGAGGACTTCCTCAAGGGCAAGCAGGGCTTCTGCGAGCAGTACGCCTCGGCGATGGCGGCGATGCTGCGGATCGCCGGGGTCCCGGCGCGCGTCGCGGTGGGCTTCACCGCGGGTCAGCCGCAGACCGACGGCACGTACAAGGTCACGACCGACGACGCGCATGCGTGGCCGGAGGCGTGGTTCCAGGGGACCGGCTGGATCCGGTTCGAGCCGACACCGCGTCGCGACGGCCAGACGACCGTTCCGGCGTACACGCTGGCCAACGGCAGCTCGACCAGCGGACCCGAGCCGGGGCTGGGCGGACCCGACCTGCCGGACTTCGCGCCCGGCAGCGACGAGGAGTCGACGAGCGCCCTGCAGGAGAAGCTCGACCGGCTCGACAACGCATCGCCGGCGATCGCCGAGGACGAGACCGTCGCCGCTCCCGATCGCGGCCGAGGTCCCCTCGTGGCGATCGGCCTGGTGGCGCTTGCCCTTGCGACCGCGCTTCCACGAGTCCTGCACGTGCTCCGCCGCCGCCGCCGCTGGCAGGTCGGTGGCGCACCGGCCGGCTGGGCCCAGGTGCACGACGACGCCGTCGACGTCGGCCACGTCTGGCGACCGGCGGACTCCCCTCGGGCGGCGGCCGCCGCACTCGCGCAACGACGCGAGCTCGACGGCACGGCCCGGGCAGCTCTCGGACGGATCGCTGTCGCCGCGGAGCGCGTCCGCTACTCGCGGGACGGCAGCGCCGACACGGCGGGTCTGCACGACGATGCGGCTGTGGTGCGCGCGGCTCTGCGCGCGTCGGCCGGTCGGGCGACCCGCGTGCGCTCGTGGCTGCTGCCGACGTCGACGCTGCGATGGGCGTCGTCGCGGCTCGGCACGTTCGTCGCCGACGTCCTCGACGGCTTCGACAACGGCTGGTCGGCACTGCGGCGGATGGTCACCCGTCGCCCCCGCGAGGCCTGACGCAGTCTGGGGCTCAGGCCACCCCTTGCCAGGGACCGGCGTTGCCTGACCGACCCAGGCTGTTCAGTTCAGCCTTGTCAGGGCGGTCAGTGCCATACAACCGGAACCACCCCGAGAGAACGCGCGCTGGCGCGGAGCCCGTTGTCCCGCGTCCACAGCTGGGTCCCCGCAGACAGCAGGGCAGAGCCAAGCAAGTGGACGTCGACCGCGCTCAAGCCCTTGCCCCAGAGCCCCCGCGACGACACCAGCGTCAGCACTTCGTCGTGGCTCAGAGACGGGCACTGCCGCAACCTGCCGAGAGAGGCGAGCACGACGGCACGGTTCTTGATGCTGCCCAGCGCCAGCTCCTGGATGACCAGCGGATGGCAGGCGACCTCGTCGCGGCCAAGGAGGTCTGTCAGCGTCAAGTCGGCGGTGCGCAGATGGTCGATCCACACAGAGGTGTCGACCAGGATCACTGCGTGCTGCCACGCCTTCGCGGGGCTGCCTCGGCCTTCGGATCGCTGCCTCCAAGGGCGGCGAGTCGCCTGGCGCTCTCCACGCGAATGAGGGTCTCGAGGCCCTCGCGGAGGAGCGCAGTCCGCTCTGTCACCCCTGTCAACTCGGCCGCGCGGTCGAGAAGGTCGTCGTCGATCGTCACCGTGGTCCGCATGCCTGCTCCCGAGTCCACATCAAGAGTAGCATCATATAGTGCGCCGATTGATGATGGCCAACGAGCCTCCGGCATGGGAGAAGAACGCCGCTTACCGACCCCGAAGATTGGCGAGGAACACTAGTCGCGGCCGCGCTCGTCCCAGCGCTTCTTCCAACGCTCCTCGAGACGGTTCAGCAGGCCGCCGGAGCTGGCGGCCTTCGGCCGCGACGAGCGCTGCTCCTTGCTGGGCCGGCCCTCGCTGCCGACGACGCGCAGCCCGGGGCTTCCGGTGCCGAGTCGCTTCCAGCTCGACAGGGCCAGCGCCAGCGCACCCACCATGACGACGAAGCCGCCGATGCCGACGGCCGGCATGTTGCTGACCAGCCCGCCGAGCATGACGACGATCCCGACGACGAAGACGAAGCCGGCCCGGCGCAGGCGGCGCTTCATGTGCGTGCGCAGGTCGGTCGAGCGGACCGACGACGCGAACTTCGGGTCCTCCTGGTAGAGCGCGCGCTCGATCTGGTCGAGCAGTCGCTGCTCGTGCTCAGAGAGCGGCACGGCGCTCCCTCCAGGAGATGTCGAGCGATCCGGACGTCATGAAGTGCTGCCAACGCGGGCCGTGGCGGACCACGGCCCACTGGTCAGGATACGAGCGCATCGCCGCTACGTCACCACGAGAAGCAGACCGGCCCTCGCCAGCGCTCATCGATCGCGCTTGCCGCGGCTCGACGGCGGCCGGGCTGACGGTGCCGGCGGGGCCTCCCCGCCGGGCTCCACAAGCGCCGCCGGGCGGACCGCACCGGTGCCGAACCGACGGGATGCCTTGTCGACGGCCTGCTCGGCCTCGCGCCAACCGCTCGCCTTCTCCCCCAGTTGGAGCTGGTGTGGCGCGCCGGCCGCGTCGGCGATGCCTTCGACCCGGACACCGACCAGCCGCAGGCGGGCCCGTTCCAGACCGAGCGCCTCGTAGAGCGCGACCGCGGTCTCGTAGACGGTGCGGCCGACGTCGGTCGCCTCCGGCAGCGTGCGCGACCGGGTGATCGTCGTGAAGTCGGCGAACCGGATCTTGATGCTGACCGTGCGCCCCACCTGCCCGGACGCGCGCAGCCGGGCGGCCGTGCGCTCGGACAGGCGCAGCAGCTCGCGGGTCACCACGACCGGGTCGTCGACGTCGACGGGGAAGGTCTCCTCCGCGCCGATGCTCTTGTCGGGCTCGTGCGGCACGACCACCCGCTCGTCCCGGCCCCACGCGAGCGCGGACAGGTGGCTGCCGGCGGCCGAGCCGAGCGCCCGCCGCAACGTGCTGACCGGGGTGTTGGCGATGTCGCCGACGGTGTGCAGACCGAGGCGCCGCAGCACCTCCTCGGTCTTCTCGCCCACGCCCCACAGCGCACCGACCGGCAGCGGGTGCAGGAACGCCACGACCTGCTCGGCCGGGACGACGAGCAGGCCGTCGGGCTTGCACCGGGCGCTGGCGAGCTTGGCGACGAACTTCGTCGTCGCAACCCCGACCGAGCAGGTGATGCCCTGCTCGTCCTCGACCGTCGCCCGGATCCACTCGCCGATCTGCCGCGGCGACCCGAGCCGGCGGGCCGCGCCGCGCACGTCGAGGAAGGCCTCGTCGAGCGAGATCGGCTCAACCAGCGGCGTGACGGAGCGGAAGACCTCCATGACGTTCGCCGACGCCTCGGCGTACACACCGGGTGTAGGTGAGATGACCACTGCCTCGGGGCACAGCCGGCGGGCCCGCATCATCGGCATCGCGCTGTGCACGCCGTACGCGCGTGCTTCGTACGTCGCGGACAGCACCACTCCGCGGTTGCCGCTGCCGCCGACGATCATCGGCTTGCCGCGCAGCTCGGGCCGGGCGAGCAGCTCGACCGAGGCGTAGAAGGCGTCCATGTCGACGTGCAGGACGGTGCAGCCGGTGTCGTCCCCGGGCGGACCGGCCGAGGGACCGACCGGACGCAGCTGGCTCCGGCTCATGGACTACCGGCGTACGGCGAGGACGTGCAGCGACGTGGCGATGTCACGGAACGGCGGCCGGTCGGCGAGGGACCGCTCGAGCGCGAGCAGCGCAGCCGGTGCGCCCGGCTCGAGGTCGAGCGCCGCGCTCGGGATGAGGTCGGCCACGACACGGACGCCGTGCAGCTGCTCGACGACGAGCCCGGCGCCGGTGACGAGCTCGGCCAGCTGGTCCGGTGTCCAGCGGCGTCGCACGCCGTCGGCCTCGCCCCACCGACCGGCCGGGTCGGTGAGGGCGTGCGCCGCTTCGTCAGGGCGACCGGCGAGGGCGCGGGCGAGGACGACGGCGTTGCGGTTGCCGACGAGCAGGCTGAGCCGGCCGCCCTGCCGCAGCACTCCGGCCACGGCCCGCAGCGCGGCGGCCGGGTCGTCGACGACGTGCAGAACGCTGTGGCACAGCACGAGGTCGGCGCTGGCGGCGTCGACCAGCTGCGGCAGGTCGTCGAGGTCACCCTGCAGGCCACGTACGCGTTCACCGAGCCCGCGTTCGTCGGCCCGCCGCGAGAGCGCAGCCAGCGAGTCGGGGCTCGGGTCGACGACGGTGACGCTGCAGCCGGCCTCGGCGAGGGGCACCGCGAACCCGCCGGTGCCGCCACCGGCGTCAACGACCTGCAGCGGAGCCGAGCCACGCCCGGGTGCGGCCTGCGCCTCCGCGATCGCGGCAGTGAGGACCTCCCAGACCACCGCGGTCCGCGCGTTGGCGCCGGGACCGCCTGGTGCCAGAACCACCGCGCACCTCCCGACCGCCTCGATCGGCGCGACGCGGGCGTGCGACGGGCCACCGGCCACGCTATCGGGCGAAGCGAGCGGGTCGGCCGGGTCAGTCGTTGGTGGCGGCTCCGTCGAGGGGACGGATCGTGACGTGCACCGCGCCGCTGTTGTCGTCGCGGTTGTCGTCGCGCAGCGCGAACCGCAGCGGCCCGTCGAAGCGCGGCTGCACGACGGTCGTGTAGGTGTGGGTCGCGGTGTCGCAGCCCGTGCCGTCGTCGACCATCGGCGACCACGACGTCGACCGGCCCTGGATCAGCAGGTCGAGCCCGCCGCTGCCTCCGGACCGCTCCCACTGCGTGTTGCGGTGCCACTTCTGGTCGCGCGGCCAGCGGCTGCACTCGGCGTCGGCCTGCATCGGGTTGTCGCCGTAGGAGTAGGTGCCGGTGACGGTCAGCAGGTAGTGGCGGCCGCCCTGCAGCAGGAACGGGGTCTTCACGCCGTTGTCGGCGGCCTGCACGTCGACCCCACCCTCGCCGACGGCCAGCACCGGCAGGTTGTCGGGGTTGTCGATCGGACGTGGGCTCGCCGTCGACGTACCGCCTTCGTGGCGGCCGTCCCAGGACGAGCTGTGGTCGTGGTTGTCGGGGTCGGAGACCGGGAACAGGTCGCGGGCCGGCGGCTCGATCGGGGTGGCCGGCTTCGCGGGGACCGCCGGCGAACCCGGCGCCCGCAGCACCGGCGAGACCGCACCGGTCCAGTACGACGTCTTCTTCAGCGCGCCGGCCCAGGACAGGCTGATGTGCATGTGACTGGTGTGCGGGTCGGCACCGGTGTAGGGGCGCCAGCCGGCGCCGGCGTTGTACGAGCTCCAGATCTTCTTGTTCCAGATGACGTACATGACGCCGAGCCGACGGGCCTGCCCGAACCTGTTGCCGTAGGGGTCGGTCGCGAACAGCCAGTGGACGAAGTCGGCGGCCTGGGCCCGCTGCTTGGTGCTCGCGTAGGTGACGTGCCAGTCCCAGGCCCGGCCCTCCTTGTGCTCGCTCCTGCCGCCGATTGCGCAGTCGCGGGCGATGCCGGACGTCCCGGTGCCGGGGTAGGCCGCCATGACGATCGTGCTGAGCGCGAGGGTGCCCGGCTTCGGGGTCGGGTTGCAGGTGCTCTGCGCTTGGTACGGCGACATGACCTCGATCGCCCTGCTCGGCATCCGCGTGACGGGGGCAGCAGCGGCCGGGACCACGGAGACGGTCAGGGCGCCGACCAGCCCGAGGATCACGAGGGACGGGCGACGAAGGGGAACGCGGGACACAGGAGGGGATCCTCAGCAGCGGCGACAAGGAGACGCGCGCCCGAGGCGATCGGGTGCGCGTACCCCTTTCTTCGGCGCGCGAACCAGCCGATCGGAGCAGCAGCAAGGGTCCTCTTGCCACGCCGATAGCGGCGTATCGGGACAAGATCGGACATCTCGCGGGAACATTCACCCGCCTGCACTACCGGGACTGGAGTGCCACAAGCGACGCGGTGGACCGGAGGGTGGGGCGGAATGTGGGGCGGAATGTGGTGCTCCCCTGCCCCGCGCTGTCCCGGTGCCGTCTCCCGCCGGTTTCACATCGGCGTACGGCGATGCCTTGAACCCGGTCGCGTAGACGTGCACCGCACCGCCCACACCGGAATGGCCCCCGGAGTGGTTGGCCGGTGGTGGGACCATGACCGGCCGGGTCGATCGGCTCGCCGCCATCCCGTGCACCGACTCCTCCCGCACGCCGTCGCCAAGGCTGGCAGGCAGCTCCATCTCCTGCCAGACCGCGTCGAGGCCGCCGGCCTGCCAGGCGGCGTGCAGCACCGGCAGCTCCCAGCAGCCCAGCGCCTGCATCGACACCCCGCGCGGCCCGGTACGGCGTACCAGTCCTCGGATGACGAGCAGCCAGGAGTGAAAGATCGTCGAGGCGTAGCCGACCTGGGCGTCCTCGAAGAACGTCGCGTCGATCGGACCGGTCGCGTCGTCGAGCGTCACGAAGATGACCCGCCGGCCGGACCGGATCGGCGGGGTCTGCGTCGCGACCTTCACGCCGGCGACGAGGATCTCCTGCCGGCTGCGGCAGCCCAGCATGTCGCGCGCCCTTATCGCGCCGAGCGCGGACAGGAACGGCGCGTAGGCCTCCATCACGTGCGCGCTGACGTCGAGGCCGAGGACGTCGAGCTCGGAGCGCACCCGCTCGGCCGAGGTCATCTCCGGCAGCCCGCTCGCCGTGGTCGTCTCCGGTGCGTCACCGAGGTCGAGGGCGAGCTGCATGTCGACCGGTTTGGGGACTGCAGCTGCCTGCGACTGTGCCTTTGCCCTGCCACGGACGTCCGCGACATCAGGTCGTGTGCTGGCAAGGCCCGAGGGAGCACCCTGGAGAGGACTGCGTGCGCCAGCACGTGAGCGACCGAGAACGCCGCCAGCGCGCGTCCTGATGGAGACGGAGCGGCTCCAGCGGTCCAGTTCCGTGACCTGGAGGAGCAGGTCGCGTCTTGTCACCTGGCCGCGGCGGCGACCGGGGACCGTCGAGCCGAGCCCGTAGAGCGAGTCGAACCCGCCCGCGACGACGAGCCGTTCCGCGATCGGCCGGCTCACCGCAGCCCGGTGCCAGAAGTCGGACAGGCTCGCATAGGGCCGGCCCGCGACGATCCGCGCGACCTCACTGGAGGAAATGCCCTTCACGTCGGACAGCCCGATGCGGATGCCGTAGCCGCGGCCGTCGGGCAGCCGCAGGTCGTCAGGCGCACGCCGCGGCGGCGACTCAGCAGATCCAGCGACCTGGTCGAGCACCGCGGGCGGCGGCTCGTCGAACCGGCCGACCTTCTCCATCCGGTAGTCGGCGTCGGACAGGTTGACGTCGAGCGACAGCACCGCGATCCCGAACTGCCGCGCGTCGTCGAGGATGAGCCGCTTCGGGTACATGCCGGGGTCGTGGGTCAGCACCCCGGCGAGGAACGCCGCCGGGTGATGGGCCTTCAACCAGGCGGACTGGTACGTCGGAAGGGCAAAGGCCGCGGCGTGCGCCTTGCAGAACCCGAAGGACGCGAACGCCTTCAGCACCTCCCACGCCTTCTCGACGACCTCGAGGTCGTAGCCGCGGCCGAGCGCGGTCGGCACGAACCACACCCTGATCTCGTCCTGCCCCTGCGGGTCGCCGAGCGACCGGCGCACCTCGTCGGCCTCTGCCAACGAGCAGCCGGTCATCGTCGCGACGATCTCGAGCACCTGCTCGTGGAACACGACGACGCCCTTCGTCTGCTCGAGCGCCGGAATGAGGTCGTCGTGGAGGTACTCCGGCGCACGCCAACCATGACGGGCCTCGAGGAACGGCCGCACCATGTCGCTCTTGACCGGCCCCGGCCGGAACAGCGAGATGTCGACGATGAGGTCCTCGAACGTCTCCGGTCCGAACTTGCCGACCAGCTCGCGCTGCCCCGGCGACTCGATCTGGAAGCAGCCGAGGGTCCTCGTCGCCTTGATGAGGTCGAAGGTGGCCGGGTCGTCGCGGGGGATGCCGTCGACGTCGATGTCGGCT
Organism: Frankiaceae bacterium; assembly: GCA_016650445.1. GTDB lineage: Bacteria > Actinomycetota > Actinomycetes > Mycobacteriales > SCTD01 > RYN-124. The sequence goes on from JAENVS010000042.1 coordinate 81,017, forward strand.
CCGTCGACCCGCTTCACCTCCGCGACCGCGTGCTGCATCGCGGACTGCATGCGGATGCCGAGCACGTCGAGCTTGAGCAGGCCGAGCTCCTCGACGTCGTCCTTGTCGAACTGGCTCATCGGGAAGCCGAGCCAGCTCGACTCGATCGGCGTGCGGTCGAGCAGCGTCGCGTCGGACAGCAGCACGCCGCACGGGTGCAGCGCGACGTGCCGCGGCAGTCCGTCGAGCCGCTCGACCAGCCGCAGCACGAGGTCGACGCGACCGTCACCGAGGCCGCTCGCGCGCAGCTCGGGCAGGTCGCGCATCGCCTGCCGGACCTGGTTGGCCCGGATGTGCGGGAACGCCTTGGCCAGCGCATCGATCTCGCCCGGCGGCAGCCCGAGCGCGGCACCGACGTCGCGGATGCCGTGCCGGGCGCGGTAGGTGTCCATCATCGACACGCAGGTGCACCGGTCGCCGCCGTAGGTCTCGAGGATCTGCTCGTAGACCTCGGTGCGGCGGGCCGACTCGACGTCGACGTCGATGTCGGGCAGCTGGTGGCGCAGCGGCGACAGGAACCGCTCCATCAGCAGCCGGTAGCGGATCGGGTCGACGTCGGAGATGCCGAGCAGGTAGTTGACCAGGCTGCCGGCACCGCTCCCCCGCGCCGCGACCCGCACGCCCATGCCCTTGATGAGGTCGACGACGTCGGCGACGGTCAGGAAGTACGACGGGTAGCCGAGCTGATGGATGACACCGAGCTCCTCCTCGAGCCGGGTCAGCGCCGTGGCGTCACGGGCCATGCCCCGCCGGCCGAAGCCCGCCTCGACCCGCTCGCGCAGCACCGCCTCCGGCTCCCCCGCAACGCCCCCTCTCGAGATCAGCTCCGGGAAGTGCACGTCACCGATGCCGAGGTCGCCGCGCGGGTCGACCGCACAGCGGTCGGCTTCGGTGCGGGTGCGGGCGAGCAGCGCCTTGCCGTCGTCGACGCGGCCGGCCATCCGCGCGACCTCCGCGGCGACGAGCGACATCTCCTTGCCCGACAGCAGCGCCGCCTCGGCGTTGACCCGGTCGACGTGCCGGGCGTCGAGGGCGACGAGCCGGCGGGCGGCGTCGAGGACGTCGGCAGTGGGGGCATCGCTGCGGTCGGCGTAGCGAACGACGTTGGTGAGCACCGCGGGAGCGCGCACCTCGTCGGCGAAGCCGAGCATCCGGGCCGCCCTGGCGGCGTCACCAGGACCGCGGTGGGAGACCACCTCGACGACGACCGCGTCGCGGCCGAGCACGTCGCGCCACCGGTCGAGATGCGCGCGGGCGGCATCGGGGCGACGGACGGCGAGGGCCCGGCCGAGCTCGGACGCCGGGCCGAGCAGGACCGCGACGGACCCGGCCTGCGCGGCGCTGCCGGCGTAGTCGGCCACGAGGTCGAGGCTGCACACCGGTGCGCCGCGCTCGCCGGCCAGGTGGGTCGCGGAGACGAGCCGGCACAGCGCCGCCCAGCCGCGGCCGTCGCGGGCCAGCAGCACCACGCGCGGAAGAGTCGGCGTACCGGCATCGGGGTGTCCGTCGAGGAAGGCACCGCCGCGGGCCGGGGTGCGGCGGCCGGCCCGCGACTCGGCCGGTGCCGGCCCGAGTCGAACCGGCGCGACCGCGAGGTCGACCCCGAACACCGGCCGGATGCCGGCCTTGCGGCACGCGGTCGCGAACTTCACGACGCCGTACATCCCGTCGCGGTCGGTCAGGGCGAGGGTGTCCATGCCGTGCTCGGCGGCCCGCTCGACGAGGACGTGCGGGTGGGAGGCGCCGTGCCGCAGCGAGTAGCCGGAGGCGACGTGGAGGTGGACGAACGGATCCATGTGGGGCGGACGAGCTCAGCCGGAGGCGAGCAGGAGCTGGTGGCCGTCGAACCCGAGCGTCGTCTCGACGACGGCGAGGAAGGTCTCGGTGTCGCGGACCAGGTCGTCGGCCTCCCGCGGGGTGACCGCGGACGGCAGCCCGGCCTCGGCCGCGGCGCGCTTGCGCGCCCCGGCGGCGAAGAACGCGGCCCACTCGCCGAGCTCGGGCGCGACGGTGGCGAGCAGCACCCAGGCGCTCGTCGGCCGGGACCGCCGGCCGCTGCCGGGCCCGGCAGGCCGGGCCCGGCAGGCGAGCACGGCCGCGGCGGCGCGCAGGGCCGCGAGGTGCGCGGTGGCGTAGCGCTCGGCCGGCCGGTCGGTGGTCGTCGCCTCGACCAGACCGCGGCGGGCGAGGGCGAGCAGGGTGCCGGCGGGCAGCAGCCCGGTCGAGAAGGTGGGCGCGGTCATGACGGCCATCAGTCCAGGACCCGCGCGAGCGACCAGTCGCCGCGCGACCAGTCGAAGCAGAGGTCGTAGACGCCACGGCCTGCCGACATCGCGGCGAGCCGGCCGCTGTCGGCCTCGACCCGCCACCAGTCGCGCTCGCGGTCGTCGATCGCCGCCGGGCCGTCGGCCGCGTCGCCCTGGGTGAGGGTGCGGACCGCGGCGCCGCGCCACCACCCGCCCGACTCGGTCCAGCGGGCGAGCACGGCGCGCACGACGTAGAGCCGGCCGCGCCACAGGAACTGCTCGGGCGCATCGCTGCCCCAGAGGCCGCCGTCCAGCTCGCCGCGACGCACCTCCACCGGGTCGCCGCGGCGCCCGGGGCTGATGAGCCGAGTCATGGCCGTCCTCCCTCCGAGTGCGGGCAGCGGGCGCTGTCCGCGTGGTGCCGGGGGAAGACGGCGGGGTGCTGGGCGGCCACCGGTCCGAGGAGACGCTTCCCCACGCCCCGCCGGACCGGTGGATCCCGCCCGGCGGGCGCGAGGGTCGAAGTCGCACCGCCGGGCGGGAGTCCGCCCTTACGGTGGGATCCGCGAGGCTCCCACCGCTGTTGTTCTCCATCAGTGTTCGAACGCGTGTTCGAACACTGGGAACAGTAGACCCCGCCACCGACAGAACCGTCAAGCCGACTGTCCGAGGCCGGGGACAAGATGGGGAATGTGGCCGACACCAGCCTGTTCACGACCGTCCCGAGCCCGATCGGTGACCTGCTCCTGCTCGGCGAGAGATCGAGCGGGCGCACCGCCCTGACCGGGCTCTACTGCGACCCGCCGCCGGCCGGCCGGCCACCCGAGGACGCCCGCCGCGACGACGCCGCGTTCGCCGACGCCAGGGCGCAGCTGGCGGCGTACTTCGGCGGCGAGCTGCAGGACTTCGACCTGCCGCTGGCCGCGACGGGCACGCCGTTCCAGCACGAGGTCTGGGCCGCGCTGCGCGAGATCCCGTACGGCGAGACGACCACCTACGGCGCGCTCGCCCGTGAGCTCGGCCGGCCGGTCGGCGCGGCCAGGGCGGTCGGCGCATGCAACGGCCGCAACCCGATCGGCATCGTCGTCCCCTGCCACCGCGTCATCGGCGCGAGCGGCAACATCGTCGGCTACGCCGGCGGTCTCGACCGCAAGCGCTGGCTGCTCGCGCACGAGGCGCGGGTCGCCGACCGCGCCCTGACGCTGTTCGGCTGAACGGACAACGGCACGGCATTGCTCCGCATGGCCGTACGCGTCTAGTCATTTCGAACCGATCCCCAGACAGGGCAGTCGAAGTGGACGGCAACCCGGGGGGGAGAGACCGTGCGACACGTGCGGTTCCGGCGCGCTCTGCTCGTGGCGGCCGGTTCGGCAGCACTGCTGCTCGCCGCGGCACATCCTGCCCACGCAACCCCCCAGCAGAAGCGCCCGTCGCCTGAGCCGAGCGCCACACCGGGCTCCACCGCCAGCCCTGCTGCGACGGCTCCCGGCACGCCCAGCGCGTCACCGACGGCAGACAAGAGCAAGCCTGGTCCGACACCCACACCGAGCGCCTCTCCGAGCACCTCTCCGAGGGCCGCATCGCCGACGGCCAGCGCCGTCGTTCCGCCCGGGCCCGCGCGCGGCCACAGCACCAAGCACGCGAGCCCGAGCCCGTCACCGGTCCGGCCCGACACCCGCGTCGCCGCTCCCCCGGTCGCCGATCCGCAGCGCCCGGCCGCGGCACCCTTCATCGGTCCCCTGCCCCCGCCGTTCGTCGGACCGGTCGCCTCCCGCCGACCCGCGGCGGCGACGGTGACCACCCGAGCGGCCGGGCCGATGCGCCAGGTCACCGTCGTCCCGCCCACGCGTCCCCTGGCGAGACCACGGGCCGACGTCGGCGTCGTACCGGGATCTGACGTCCTGCCCGTCGTGCAGACGCTCGTGCAGCGGTCCGTGGAGCACCCGGAGGCGCCCGTCGCGATCGCCACGGTCGTCGCGTTGTTCCTGCTCGTGCAGCACCGGATCGACCGTCGCGACCCGAAGCTCGCGATCGCCCGTCGCCGCGAGCCCGAGGTCCTGCGCTTCGGCAGCACGGTCCGCCCCGCCTGACCGCTGGTAGACACGCTGGGTGACCGACCGAAACACCGACCGCAAAGCGTGGACCGAACCGGGCGCCTTCGAGGTCGCCCCCGGCGTGCACCGGATCCCGCTTCCGCTGCCCAACGACGGCCTGCGCGCCGTCAACGTCTACGCGGTCACCACCGACGACGGCGTCGTGCTCATCGACGCCGGCTGGGACATCCCGGAGTCGCGAGAGCTCCTGGGCGAAGCGCTCGGCGGCATTGGCGCGTCCCTCGGGGACATCCGCCGATTCCTCGTGACCCACGTGCACCGCGACCACTACACGCAGGCCATCGCCGTACGCCGGCAGTTCGGCTCGAAGGTCGGCCTGGGCATCGGTGAGCGCCCGACGCTGGAGCTGCTGCAGTCGCCGGACCGCAGCCCGCTGATGGGCCAGCTCCGCCACCTGCACGTGCTCGGGGCGCCAGGGCTGGCCGAGACGATCGGCGCCTTCGTGCATGGCGCGCGGCCCGACCTGGACCAGTGGGAGTCACCCGACGAGTGGCTGCAGCCCGGGGAGATCGCGCTGACCGGCGGACGCGTCCTCGAGGCCGTGCCGACCCCGGGTCACACCGCCGGCCACCTGGTGTTCCACGACGTCGATGCCGGCCTGCTGTTCGCCGGTGACCACGTGCTCCCGACCATCACCCCGTCGATCGGCTTCGAGCCGGTGCTGACCGCCGAGCCGCTCGGGAACTTCCTGCGTTCGCTGGCGCTGATGCGGTCGCGACCGGACGCGCTGCTGCTGCCGGCGCACGGGCCGGTCGCACCGAGCGTGCACGCCCGCGTCGACGAGCTCATCGACTTCCACGGCCGCCGCCTCGACGAGATCGCGACGGCAACGTCAACCGGTGCGAGCACCGCTTTCGAGGTGGCCGGCGTACTGCGGTGGACGCGCCGCCAGCACAAGCTCGAGGACCTCGACCCGTTCAACGCGATGCTCGCGGTCTTCGAGACCGGCGCCCACCTCGACCTGCTGGTCACACAGGGCCGGCTCGCGCTGACCGAGGAAGACGACGTACGCCGCTACGCCTGACCCGGCTCACCCGCCCGCCGTACGCCCTCGAGGGCCACATCGCGCTGTCGAGTTGCGGCGATGGGTGACCATCGCCTCTACCCGGCCGTCCCGCCATGGCGCAGCGTTACCGGCGGACCTCCCAGGAAAGGGTGAGTGCCATGTGGCCAAAGTTGGGTGTCGCCGTCGCAGCGGCCCTGCTCGTGAGTGCGGTCGGAGTCACCACTGTGGGCGGCGCGAGCGCTGCACCAACGACCCAGTGCCGAAGTGTGAAGGGCACGATCACGATCACGGGAACAGGCGCCTTCACCGGGAAGGCAACCGGTTCCTTGCCAGGAACGCTCAGCAACATCGTGCCGGCAGATGACTTCACCGGCTCCAACATCCGGACGACCTGGTCCTTCACGATCACCGACCGTGCTGGTGTCGCGGCCGACTATGTGATGGATGTCCTCGGCACCAACTTCACCGGGACGACGCTCGTCGGCGGTGGCATCCTCAGCGAGCTCTCACTCCCCGTAGGAACCTCCTCCGCGATCCACGTCACGCTCGGACCGCAGGACGACTCCCCGGAGGGCGCGCAGCCCGACGTCTACAGCTACGCGGGACAGCGCTGCATCGAGACCGTGCCGTAGCGGCAAGGGCGTGGCCGGCATCGGCCGCCGACGTTCACACGACGGTCGTGTACTGCCAGGCGACGTAGAGGGACAGCAGTACGGCGCCCGCGACGAGCAGCCGGCTGATGCGGTTGCGGTCCACGACGAGCACGAGCAGGCTCAGGCCGATCGCCTCGTTGATGGCGCGCAGGAACTGCACGTCGTACGTCCACCCGCCGAGCGACAGCGCGAACACCGCCGAGATCCCCCACGCCAGCCGGACCCCACCCGGCAGCGGCGACGCGCGCAGCCGCACCGCGGCCCAGCCGAGCAGCGCGAGGACGGCGAGACGCTCCGCCTCCCACACCGGGTGCGCCCTCGCGCCATCGACATCGGTGACGGTCCGCAGCACGCCGACGAACGGCGTACCGACGTTCTCCTTGCCGGTCCGCACCGGCAGCTCGCCCCACACGCTGCGCAGGTGCAGCTGCCAGCCGACCTCGACCGCCAACGGCACGAGCAGCAGCGCGACAGCGCGAAGATCGGTGCGAGTCCGCAACCAGCTGAGGAGTGCCCAGATCCCGAGCCCGGCGGGGATGAGCAGGGAAGTCTCGCGGGCGAGCACGGCGACGGTGAAGAGCAGGGCCGCCCAGGGCCGGCGACCCGCGAGCCACAGCTCGAGACCGGCCAGTGCCGCGACCCAGGCGACCGGCTCGGTCAGGTCGCGGGCGAGTGGGATGACGGTGGCGAATGACAGCACCAGCAGCGCGCCCCACGCCACATGCCCACCGAGCCGGCGTACCAGCCGACCGGCGAAGAACGCCCCGAGGAGCAGTGCGACGACGTTGACGAGCAGCAGGCTCAGGGCGGGTCCGGCCGGGGTGACGTGGTCGACGGTCCAGGCGAGCAGCGGGGTGACGACGCGCTGGGCGCGGTACGCCGACGAGTCGAACGTGATGCCGTGCCCCGTCGTCGTCTCGGGGAACGGCTCGAGCACCATCCGGTAGATGAACTGGCCGTCGTAGCCGGTGCCGTCGATGACCGCCAGCTCGGCGGGCGCGCTCGACGCATCGACGTAGTCGTCACCGGCGACGACGAACGACGACGGGCCGCCGACCATCGCGAAGCGCACGGCAAGGAAGACCGCGATCAGGACCGCGGCGACCGCGACCGCACTCCACGCGTTGTCAGGGAGCCGGGCGCGCATGAGACCGCAACCTAGGGCGCGACGTCGTCCGGGTGCGCGTGCGGCAGCTGCGGCGCGCCGACCGACGCCTCGCGGCCAGGGAACGGCAGGCGGTACAGGCACGCGTCGCAGTTCATTCTGATGTCGTTGCCGAGCGCCTCGTCGTACCGCTCCAGCAGCAGCGCCGCGATCTCCTCGGCCGCGCCGAGTGGTCGCGCGACGACGACCTCGAGCCCGTCCATGACGGCGGACCGCTCGACAACACGCGGCAGGTGTCCGGGTCCGAGGAAGTACGGCGCCACCGCCACGCGCGCGAAGCCCAGCAACCGCAGGCGGTGCAGCACATCCGTGACCGACGGCTTCGTCGTGGACGCGAAGGCCGTCTCGACGACGGGGAACGCGCGTCCCTCCCACAGCAACCGCGACGTGGCGGCGACCTGCGCGTTGGCGTCGGGGTCGAGCGACCCTCCCGCCACGAGCACGATCGGATCGTCCGCACCTGCGCCCGCCTCGGCCAGCCGCTGCGCGAGCACGTCCACCAGGACCGGGTGCGGGCCCAGGGGACGGCCGTAGCGCAGCCGCAGAGCCGGGTGCGCGACGCGCCCGGCCTGGACCGACGCCGCGATGTCGGTCTTCGAGTGCGAGGCCGCGGTGAGCAGGAGGGGCACGACGGCAACGTCCGCCACGCCGTCGTCGGCAAGCCTCGCGAGCGCTGTGGCGATGGACGGGGACGCGTTGTCGACGAACGCCGCTGCAGTGCGCAGCCCGGGTCGGCGCCGCGCTGCCCTCTCCAGCAGCGCATGGACGACGGCCTGCGCGTCGTCGTCCTTCGAGCCGTGTGCGACGGCGAGCAACACCGTCATCGCAGACCGACGACGTCACCGATCACGACGACGGCGGGCGACGCCACGTCCGCCGCGTCAGCGGCCGCGTCCGCCAGCGTGGTCACGACGACCCGTTGTGTCGGCAGCGTCCCGTCCTGCACGACGGCCACGGGCGTCTTCGCATCTCGGCCGGCGCCGACCAACGCGGCGCACACCCGCTCCAGCCTGCCGACGGCCATCAGCAGCACGATCGTTCCACCGAGGCGAGCCAGGGCATCCCAGTCGACGGTCGAGCCGGGATCACCCGGCGGCACGTGCGCGCTCACGACGGACACCGACTGCGTCACCCCCCGCGCGGTCACCGGGATGCCGGCGTACGCCGGTACGGCGAAGGCACTGGACACACCCGGCACGACCTCGACCGGTACGCCTGCCTCGACGCAGGCGGCAACCTCTTCCATGCCCCGGCCGAACAGGTGCACGTCGCCGCCCTTGAGCCGCACCACGCGCTGGCCCGCGCGGGCTCGGTCGACGAGCAGCTGCTCGATCGCGCGCTGGTCGTACGACGGCCCGCCGGGTGTCTTGCCGACGTCGATCAGCTCCACCTCGGCGGGCAGGTCGACGAGCGGTGCGAGCCGGTCGCGCACGACGACATCGGCACCCGCGAGCAGCTGCCGGCCGCGCACCGTGAGCAGCCCCGGGTCACCCGGTCCCCCGCCGACCAGCGCGACCGAGCCCTGGCCGGGGCGCCGGCGGCGCAGCGGCAGCTCGCCGGTCTGCAGAGCCAGGGCGATGGCATCGCGGACAGCCAGCGACCGTCGCGGATCTGCGGTGCTGACCGACACGACGACGTCGTCGAGCCGCGTCACCGCCGGCACCCATGCCGCCGACCTGGCGGCGTCGTCACCGCGTGAGCACCAGATGCCGCACTGCTCGCAGACCTCGGCGATGACGTCGTCGACGACGCCGGTGCAGGCGAGGACCAGCCACGCCCCCGCGACGTCGTCGGGGACGAACGCGCGTCGCTGCACCGGCACGTCGGGGAGCTCGTCCGACACCTCCGGCGCGACCACGTCGACGACCGCGCCCGCGGCCAGCAGCGCCTGCACCCGTCGTACTGCCAGTGCCCCTGCACCCACGACGAGGACGCGGCGTCCGGTCAGGTCGAGGTGCAGGGGGAACTTCATGTGATCAGGATCGCGCGACGAGCAGGCCGCGTCGACGCAGCACCCGGCGCTCGAGCGGCGCGAAGACGCACAGCTCCACCGCGATGCCGACGACGAGGATGCCGAGGATGCCGGCGAAGACCAGGCTCATGTCGTTGTTGCTGCGACCGAAGTCGAGCAGCTGGCCGAGGCCCTGACCGAGCTCCGGCGAGTGCACGATGAGCTCGGCGGCCATCAGCGACCGCCACGAGAAAGCCCAGCCCTGACGGAGCCCGCCGACGTAGCCGGGCAGAGCCGCCGGCAGCAGCACGTGGCGGGCGGCGGACAGCCCGCGTGCTCCCAGGACCTTGCCCACGCGCTGGTACAGCGGCGGGATCTGGTCGATGCCCGACACCATGCCGTTGGCGATCGACGGTGTCGCGCCGAGCAGCACGACGGCGTAGATGGCGGCATCGCCGATGCCGAAGAAGATGATCGCCGCAGGCACCCACGCGATGGACGGGAGGCTCTGCAAGCCGGAGACCAGCGGACCGATGCCGCGCCGGATCGGCCGCACCCGCGCGATCAGCAGACCGAGCGGCGTACCGATCGCAAGAGCCGCCAGAAAACCCAGGCCGCCGCGGGTGAGACTGGTGCCCATCGCCTCGAGGAGCGTCCCGTCGCTGAGCTGGTCACGCAGGACCAGTCCGACATCCGCCGGCGACGGCAGCGCGTACGTCGGCTTCACGCCGGACCGGTAGATCAGCTCCCAGACGCCGAGCAGGCCGACGATCGCGAGCACCGGCGGCCACGTCGCCGACAGCAGCTTGCGCCACCGGGACGCACGGGTGTCGAGGTGGGTCTCGAGGGCGTCGAGGCCGGCCTCGAGCGAGGCGAGGTCGTCGTTGTTGCCGTTGCCGCCACCGCGCCGGCTGTCGAGAACGCTCATCAGTGGGCTCCGTGGCGGCGGATCTCGGTGCGCAGGTCGTCGGTGATCTCGACCGACAGCCTCGCGACCTCGGGCGACTCGATGCGCCGCGGATGCGCGATCCCGACCGGATACTCCTTCGCCACTCGGCCGGGACGCGACGACAGCAGCACCACCCGGTCACCGAGGCGGACCGCTTCGCGGACGTTGTGCGTCACGAACAGCACGGTGAGCTGCTGCGACTCGCGAATGCGGACGAGCTCCTCGTGCAGCACGTCGCGGGTGATCGCGTCGAGCGCCGCGAACGGCTCGTCCATCAGCAGCACGTGACTGTCCTGGGCCAGCGCCCGCGCCATCGCGACGCGCTGGCGCATGCCACCCGACAGCTCGTGCACGCGCTTGCCACCAGCGCCGCTCAGGCGCACCAGCTCGAGCAGCTCGTTGGACCGGACGCGTCGCTCGCTCTTGCCGACACCGCGCAGGCGCAGCGCGAGCTCGACGTTCTGCGTCGCGGTGAGCCACGGCAGCAGCGCAGGCTCCTGGAACATCAGCGCTGCCCGCCCGCCCGGGACGTGCACCGAGCCGGCACTCGGCCGGTCCAGGCCCGCGACGAGGTTGAGCAGGGTCGACTTGCCGCAGCCGGACGCGCCGAGCAGGCAGACGAACTCCCCCTCGGCGACGTCCAGGCTGACGTCCTCCAGGACGTTCGGGCCGTCCCCGAACCGCTTGGTGAGGCCGCGCAGCGAGACGGCACCGGTCGATCGGGTCACGCGCTGCTCCTCGAGGACGGTCACGTCAGCTCCCTAGTCCTGCATCGTCCACTGTCCTGCCGAGCAACCCCTCGAGGATCGTCAGGTCGTAGATCCCCTCGAGGCCTGCTTCCTTGACCAAGCCCGTCGCCACGGCGTTGGCGGCGCTCTGCTTGAGCGAGCCGGCGATGGGGTCCTCGGTGAGCGTGATCTGCGCAAAGGCGCGGTCGATCGTCGCCGGCGCGAGTGCCTTGCCGGTGAGCTCCTTGAGCTGCGCGTTGACGACCGTCTTCGCCCTGGCCGGGTCGGCGGCGATCTGCTTGTCGGCCTCGATCTGCGCCTTGATGAGCGCCTTCACCGTGCCGGGGTACATGCGCAGGAACTCCGTCCGCACGATCAGGTGCGTCGTGACGAACCTGCCCTCCGGCCACAGCGACCTCTCGTCGACGAGGACCTTGCCCCCGCCCTCGAGGACCAGCCGCGAGGCCCAGGGCTCGGGGACCCAGCCGCCGTCGATCTTCCCGTCCTTGAACAGCTGCAGGGTCTGGCTGTTCTCCTGCGCGATAACGCTCGCGTCGCCGGCGCCCCGCACGTCGGTCTGCAAGCCGTTCTTCGCGAGCCAGGTGCGCAGGGCGATGTCCTGCGTCCCACCGGTCTGCGGCGACGCGATCCGCTTGCCCTTGAGCTGCGCCGGCGTCGTGATCTCGGGCCGTACGACGAGCGAGGCACCACCGGAGGTCGCGCCCGCCACGATGCGGATCACCTCTCCCTGGCTCTTCACGAACGCGTTGATGGCGGGGTTGGGCCCGATGTACGTCGCGTCGAGCGCACCACCGAACAACGCCTCGACCGCAGCGGGTCCGGCGTTGAAGACCTGCGTCTTGAGCGTCGTGGCGCCCAGCTCGTCGGCGTAGATGCCCTCACCGACGCCGTAGACAGCACCGGCGTGCGTGACGTTGGCGAAGTAGCCGAGGCGCAGCTCGGGCGCGGTCGCCGACCCGGTTGCTGCGGCCTTGCTGGCGTTGGTATCGGTCGAGGTGTTGTCCGTCGTCGCGCAGGCGGAGGTCAGGGCGAGCGCGAGCGATGTAGCGGTCAGAACAAGGAGACGTGCCGTGCGGTTCATGGGTCCTTCCGGAAGTTCGCCAAAAAAGGCAAGGGACAGCGCTACGGGAGCGGGACGAGCGCTCCCTGACATCGCATCCCCGGCCGGCACGAGTCCTCGCACCAGCCGACCCACGGCGTACGGGTCCAGTTCACAAGGGTGACCGTCATGACGCGACCATTCCGGCGCCGACGGTCGTGCCGGTGGCCTCGTCAAGCACGATGAACGCGCCGGTCGTCCGGTCGTCGGCATAGGCGTCGACCGCCAGCGGCGACGCGGTGCGCACCGTGACCCGGCCGATGTCGTTGAGGCGCAGCGTGTCGGCGGGCTCGCCCTGCAGCTGCGTCACATCGAGCCGGTCGTGCAGCGTCGACACCTGCGCCTTGACCGTGCGGGTCGTGTGCTTGACGAGGACCCGCTGGCCCGGCCGCAGCGGCGTGTCCGCCATCCAGCAGACGGTCGCGTCGAACGACGACGTGACCGTCGGCCCGGCATCGGCCGCGACGATCATGTCGCCGCGGCTGACGTCGAGCTCCTCCGCGAGCCGCACCGTCACTGCCTGTCCGGTGACCGCCTGGGGCAGCGACGCGTCGAAGGTGTCGATCGCCTCGATCGTCGTACGACGCCCTGACGGGAGGACGACGACCTCGTCACCGACGCTGAGCGTCCCGCTCGAGAGGGTGCCGGCGTAGCCGCGGTAGTCGGGGCGCTCGGTGCTCATGGGGCGGATGACGTACTGCACCGGGAAGCGCGCCGGCCGCTGCTGCGCGTCCTCGCGTGAGACATGCACCTGCTCGAGGTGCTCGAGCAGCGCGAGCCCGTCGTACCAAGGCATCGCCTCGCTGCGGTGGACCACGTTGTCGCCCTGCAGCGCGGCGATCGGGATGGCCGTGACGTCAGGCAGGTCGAGCTCCGCCGCGAAGGCACGGAAGTCCGCCACGATCTCGTCGTACGCCGCCTGGCTGTAGTCGACGAGGTCCATCTTGTTGACGGCGAGCACCAGGTGCGGCACCCGCAGCAGCGCCGACAGCGACGCGTGCCGGCGGGTCTGCTCGACGACCCCCTTGCGCGCGTCGACGAGGACGAGGGCCAGGTCGGCGGTCGAGGCACCGGTGACCATGTTGCGGGTGTACTGCACGTGGCCCGGGGTGTCGGCCACGATGAACGACCGGACCGGCGTGGAGAAGTAGCGGTAGGCGACGTCGATGGTGATGCCCTGCTCCCGCTCGGCCCGCAGGCCGTCTGTGAGCAGCGCCAGGTTGGTGTAGTCGTCGCCGCGGTCGGCGCTGGTGCGCTCGACGCTCTCGAGCTGGTCCTGGAAGACCGACTTGCTGTCGAAAAGCAGCCGCCCGATGAGGGTCGACTTGCCGTCGTCGACGGAGCCGGCAGTCGCGAAACGGAGAAGGGTCGCGTGGGCGCGCAAGCCAGGGACGGCCATCAGAAGTAGCCCTCCTTCTTCCGGTCTTCCATCGCGGCCTCGCTGGTGCGGTCGTCGGCGCGCGTCGCGCCGCGCTCGGTGATGCGCGTCGACGCGACCTCCTCGATGACCTCGTCCGGGGTCTTCGCCGGCGACTCGACCGCGCCGGTGCAGGAGGCGTCGCCGACGGTCCGGTAGCGCACGACGCGGGTCTCGACGGTCTCGTTCGGCTTCGGCATGGAGTACGGCGTGACGCCGAGCAGCATGCCGTCGCGCGCGAACACCTCGCGCTCATGCGCGAAGTAGATCGACGGCACCTCGATGCCCTCGCGGGCGATGTAGCGCCAGATGTCGAGCTCGGTCCAGTTGCTCAGCGGGAAGACCCGGATGTGCTCGCCCTTGTTGTGCCGGCCGTTGTAGAGGTTCCAGAGCTCTGGCCGCTGGTTCTTCGGGTCCCACTGGCCGAAGGAGTCGCGGAACGAGAAGAACCGTTCCTTCGCGCGGGCCTTCTCCTCGTCGCGCCGGGCACCGCCGAAGACCGCGTCGTACCTCCCCTCCTCGATGGCGCGCAGCAGGGTCGTCGTCTGCAGCGGGTTGCGCAGGCCGCCGGGGATCTCCACGACCCGGCCGGCGTCGATGTCGTCCTGCACCTTGGCAACGACGAGCCGCGCGTTGAGCTCGGCGACGCGCTTGTCGCGGAACGCGAGCACCTCGTCGAAGTTGTGGCCGGTGTCGACGTGCACGAGCGGGAACGGGATGCGCGCCGGCCAGAAGGCCTTCTCCGCGAGGCGGAGCATGACGATCGAGTCCTTGCCACCCGAGAACAGCAGCGCCGGCCGCTCGAACTCCGCCGCGACCTCGCGCATCACGTGGATGCTCTCCGCCTCGAGGACGTCGAGCTGGCTCAGCCCGGTCAGCATCTCGGTCATACGAGACCTCGGGCTTGGAGTACGGCGTACAGCTGGTCGACGGACTCGGCGAGCGTCTGGTCCTGCGTCTTGATGACCGCGGCCGGGGACGTCGGGGCTTCGTACGGCGCATCGACACCGGTCAGCCCGGTCATCTCGCCGGAGCGCTGCCTGGCGTAGAGCCCCTTCACGTCCCGCTCGCTGCACACCTCGACGGGTGTCGCGACGTAGATCTCGACGAAGCCGGCGCCGCGATCGTCGTGCAGCTTGGCCACGCCGGCTCGCGTCTCGGCGTACGGCGAGATGACGCTGGCCAGCACGAGAACGCCGTGCTTGGCCAAGGTGGCCGCGACCCACCCGATCCGCAGGACGTTGGTGTCACGGTCCTCGCGGTCGAAGCCGAGCCCCTTGCTGAGGAACTCCCGGACCTCGTCCCCGTCGAGCAGCTCGACGCCCGCGACGCCGTCGGCGCGCAGCCGCTCTGCCAGGGCCGTCGCCAGGGTCGTCTTGCCCGCGCTCGGGAGCCCGGTCAGCCACACGGTCGCGCCCGCGCCGGAGCGCGGGGGCCGCGGGGGCTGCCGCTCGTCGAGGGCGGTCACGGGGAGGCTCCTTGGTCAGCTGCTCTGACGGATAAGACTAGAACGTGTTCTCATCTCGGCCGAACCCGGCGAGGTGAGATGTCAGAGAGCGGAACAGACGGCACTCGCGACGCGCTGCAGATCGACATGCAGCCGCGCGACGAGGTAGGAGCCGGTCATGTGTAGATCATCCCATACGTTTGACGCACCCGTCGTTCCCAGCCCTGAGGAGTCCTGATGCCCGCCGCGCGCGGACAGGGCCAGTGGGCGCTCGGCTACCGCGAGCCGCTCAACGCCAACGAGCAGTCCAAGAAGGACAGCTCGCCCCTCACCGTGAAGCAGCGCATCCTCGACATCTACTCCCAGCGCGGGTTCGACTCGATCGACGGGGGTGACCTGCGCGGGCGCTTCCGCTGGTACGGGCTCTACACGCAACGGGCCGAGGGCATCGCGGGCGGCAAGACCGCCATCCTCGAGCCGGAGGAGCTCGAGGCGCCGTTCTTCATGCTCCGGGTCCGGATCGACGGCGGGCGGCTGACCAGCGAGCAGCTCCGGACCGTCGGCGAGATCGCGACGGAGTTCGGCCGCGATGTGGCCGATGTCACGGACCGGCAGAACATCCAGCTGCACTGGATCCGCATCGAGGACATGCCGGTCATCTGGGAGCGGCTCGAGGCAGTCGGGCTGTCGACGACCGAGGCCTGCGGTGACTGCCCGCGCGTGATCATCGGCTGCCCGCTGGCCGGCGTCGCCGCCGACGAGGTGCTCGACGCGTCGGGAGCAATCCGTGACGTCGCCGCCCGCTACATCGGCGACCCGGCGTTCGCCAACCTGCCGCGCAAGTTCAAGACCTCGATCAGCGGCTGCGTGCAGCACTGCACCAACCACGAGATCAACGACATCGCGTTCGTGGGCGTGCAGCACCCGTCACTGGGACCGGGGTACGACCTCTGGGTCGGGGGCGGGCTGTCGACCAACCCCAAGCTCGGCGTACGGCTCGGTGCGTTCGTGCAGCCCGACCAGGTCGCGGAGGTCTGGGCCGGCGTGACCGGCATCTTCCGCGACTACGGCTACCGCAGGTCGCGCATGCACGCCAGGCTGAAGTTCCTGATGGCCGACTGGGGCCCGGCCGTCTTCCGACAGAAGCTCGAGTCGGCGGACTACCTCGGCTATGCCCTGCCCGACGGCCCCGAGGCGCCGCCCACCGACGACCGCGACCATGTCGGGGTCCACCAGCAGAGCGACAGCAAGGTCTACGTCGGCACCGTCGCACGGGCCGGCCGGACGAGCGGTCTGCAGCTGCAGTCGGTCGCGGAGCTCGCGTCGACGTACGGCTCAGGGCTGGTCTCAACGACGGCGCAGCAGGGGCTGATCGTGCTGGGCGTCGCGCCGGAGGACGCCGAGAAGGTCGTCTCCGAGCTGGAGGCGCAGGACCTGCGGGCCCGGCCGTCGCGGTTCCGTCGCGGGATGCTGGCTTGCACGGGCCTCGAGTTCTGCAAGCTCGCCATCGTCGAGACGAAGGCGCGGTCGGTCGACCTCTACACCGAGCTCGAGAAGCGGCTGCCCGACTTCGACGAGCCGATCACCATCAACGTCAACGGCTGCCCCAACTCGTGCGCGCGCTTCCAGACCGGCGACATCGGGCTGAAGGGGTCGATCGTCGAGGGCGTCGAGGGCTTCCAGATCCACCTCGGCGGCTCACTCGGGACGGACTCGGGCTTCGGGCGCAAGTCCCGCGGCCTCAAGGTGACCGCCGACAACACCGTCGACTACGTCGAGAAGCTGCTGCGCACCTACCTCGACCACCGCCTGCCCGGTGAGCGCTTCGCGACCTGGGCGAGGCGCGCCGACGAGGACCTCCTGCGTTGATCACCGGGCTAGGGCACGGGCGAGGGCGGACGCGGTGAGCGAGCGGGCGGCGCCGATGTTCTGCCCGTACTGCGGCGAGGAGCAGCTGCGGCCCTGGGGGGACGACCCCGACAAGGGTCACGGCGACTGGCGCTGCGAGGACTGCACCCGCGTGTTCACCCTGAGGTACAAGGGAATCAGCGGCACCGAGGACGCCTGACCCCCGACGTACAAGATCGCCGTGCGCGAGGCGCGCTCCCCGCGCGAGCCTGGCGCGCGCACGCCGATCATCGGGCGACGACGGTTTCGGGTGAGGCAGGATCGCGCACATGGGCGAGGAGATCCGGACGGCGCGGTTGGTGATGCGGCCGTGGCGCGACGAGGACCGCGCGCCGTTCGCCGTGATGAACGCCGACCCGGTCGTCATGGAGCACTTCCCGGCCCCGATGACGCGGGTGGAGAGCGACGCGTTCGTCGACCGGATCGAGGCGCACTTCGAGCAGCACGGCTACGGCCTCTGGGTGCTGGCGGACGACACCGGCTTCCTCGGCTTCACCGGTCTGAACTGGGCGAGCTTCGAGGCCGACTTCAACCCCTCATTGGAGGTCGGCTGGCGGCTGGCCCGAACCGCGTGGGGCAAGGGCTATGCGACCGAGGCCGCCATCGAGGCGGTACGCCGAGGCTTCGAGCACGTGGACCGGATCACCAGCTTCACCGCCGTCAGCAACGAGCGGTCCTGGCGCGTGATGCAGCGCATCGGCTTGCGGCACGAGCTCGACTTCGACCACCCGCGCGTCCCCGAGGGCCACCCCGTGCGACCGCACGTCCTGTACGTCGCCGACCGCGACACCTGGGCTCCCCCGGCCGGGTGACGTGTCAGACGTGGATGCCGCACTCGGTCTTGGCCTGGCCTGACCACCGGCCGCTGCGGGGGTCCTCCCCCGGCGCGACCCGGTGCGTACACGGGGCGCAGCCGATCGAAGGGTAGCCGTCGTACGCCAGCGGGTTGACGAGCACGCCGTGCTTCTCGACGTAGGCGTGGACCTCGGCCTGCGTCCATGTCGCGAGCGGGTTGACCTTGACCTTGCCCCGCTTCGCGTCCCACTCGACGACCGGCGTCTCGAGACGGGTGACGGCCTCGTCACGCCGTACGCCGGAGGCCCACGCGACGTAGGGCTCGAGCGCCCGCGCGAGCGGCTCGACCTTGCGCATCGCGCAGCACGACGTCGGGTCGCGGTTCCAGAGCTCGGCGCCGTGCTCGGCGTCCTGCTGCGCGACGGTGAGCAGCGGCAGGACGGTGCGGACGTTGACGTCGTACGACGACGCCACGGCATCGCGGGTGCCGATGGTCTCGGCGAAGTGATAGCCGGTGTCGAGGAACAGGATGTCGACCCCGGGCACGACGGACGCGGCGAGGTGCGCGAGCAGCCCATCGCCCATGGATGACGCGATGGCGAACCGGTCACCGAAGGTCGACGTCGCCCAGCGCAGCACGTCCTGAGCGGACGCTGTCTCGAGGTCATGGCCTGCCTGCTCGGCGATCTGCTGCAGCTCCACACATGAGTCAACCTGAACTGGCGCTCGACATTCCGCATGAGGTCTATCCATGTGAGTGCAGCGGAACCTTGAGGTCCTGACCGCGATTGTCAGTGCCGGGCTGCACCATGAAGCAGGTGACGTCCCGGCCGGCGGTCCCGCTGCACACGATCGTGATGCCGCTGCGCCCTGCCGGTGGTGACTACGTACTGCTGGACCGCCGCTTCGAGGCCGGGTTCCAGTGCTACCGGGCAGTCGTCCGGGAAGGCCGCGGCCGGCTGGCCCTGTAAAAGAGAACTTGGCTGGCGGCAACGGCAAGACCCGTGACTTCCTGGAGGCGACCACTGCCCAGCACACGCTGGGACCGGTGGCGGCAGCAGAAAGGCTGCTCGGCGTAGCGGCCTCCAGGCCTGGCTCTCTCATCACAGCAGACATGCTGGCAGCCGAGGACTCGTCCGCGCCTGTAGAGGGAAGCCGCAACCACCCGAGACAACGCCCGGCTCCGCGCCGAGCCGCGTCGGGGGCGGTCGCTACGCAACTTTGCCGGACGCTCGACCCCACGGAAGTCGTAAGCCAGCCAGTGCCCTCGGGTGCAGGACTGGGTGAGGGCCGTGGGAAGAGCGTGACAGCAGTGGCGGGTACGCCTTCTGCGGCAAGGAAGTCTGTCCCACGAGTGCCTGAGAACCGCAAGTTTCCCGTGCACTCAGATGGATAGGCCTTTTCCACGTGACAGGCTCGATCGGTGCATCCCAACGTCGCGCGCGTCGCGGAGATCCTGCGCGCCGCCGGCGCGACGGGCGAGCCGGTGCTGCTGGCGGACTCCACCAGGACGGCGGCCGAAGCCGCCGCAGCCCTGGGGTGCGCGGTCGGCGCCATCGCCAGCTCGCTGCTTTTCACCGCCGACGGCGAGCCGCTGCTCGTCATGACCAGCGGGGCGCACCGGGTCGACACCGACCTCGTGGCCGGGCAGCTGGGCGTCGCGAAGGTCAAGCGGGCCGACCCCGACACGGTGCGGGCCGCGACGGGCTACGCCATCGGCGCGGTCGCGCCCGTCGGGCATCCCGCTCCTGTGCGGACCCTCGTCGACGTCGCGTTGGCCGAGCACGACGTGGTCTGGGCGGCTGCCGGTCACTCCCATGCCGTGTTCCCGACGTCGTACGACGAGCTCGTGCGTCTCACCGGCGGCACGCCCGCCACGGTCGCCCCATGACGGTTCCCGCCCTGCTCGAGTGGGATCGCGACGAGCTCGGCCGCCGCCGCGACGAGCTCCTCGACGTCTACGCCGAGGCCATGCAGGTGTCGGCGTCGGCCGCGCGGGCGCGACGGCCCATCGTCAGCGCCCACCTCGACCGCCCCGGGCTGCGGGCGGTGGGGGGCACCGACGACGACGGTCGGCTCGTCGGTGTCGCCTACGGGTACCTCGGCGCACCCGGCCAGTGGTGGCACGACCAGGTGGCGGCCGCGCTGACGCCGAGCATCGTCGACAGCTGGCTGACGGGTGCGTTCGAGGTGTGCGAGCTGCACGTCCGTCCAGCCGCGCAGGGGCAGGGCCTGGGCAGGGCGCTGCTCGAGCAGCTGCTCACCGGGCCGCCGGCGGCTACCGCGGTCCTCACGACACCAGACCGCGAGACCCGGGCGCGCGGCTTCTACCGCGACGCCGGCTGGGTCGACCTGCTGCGCGGCCTGATGTTCCCCGGCGACCCACGCGCCTTCGCCGTACTGGGAAAGCGGCTGCTGCCATGAAGGAGATGTACGAGGTCCTGCTCATCGACGGCGACACGCGCTGGCACGCGGGCTGGGTCGTCGAGGAGGACGCGGACCTGCTGCTGCACGTCGGCGGCACCGTCCCGGTGTGGACGTCGCGCGCCGGCCTCGAGCACCACGCGCAGGAGCACGGCTTCGAGCTGATCGAAGACCTGCCCGACGAGATCGACCTCGACCTCGGCGGCTGGCTCTCGACCGGCGTACCGGTGCCGACGACGGCGGAGGTGTCCGAGCTCTGGCACCTGCTCATCGACGATCCGGTCGGCACCGAGCTCGCGCGACTCGAGGACGCGTACGACGACCTCACCGACGACGAGCCCGACTGGTTCGAGCAGCACGGCGAGACATCGCGGCGCGCACTCAGCGCGGCTGTTGCCAAGCTTCGCAGCACGCTGCGCCCTGTGTGACGTCCATCTCGTCGCCTGCGTATGACGGCGAATTGTCTCGCGGCTCACATCCCGCGGAGCACCAGATCCGCCATGACCGGGACGAACCTGGTGTTGAGACATCAGGAGGAAGCCATGACCACTCACAGCCTTTGCGCCCGGATCATCGCCCGGCGCAACTACCGGGCCTTCGAGCGCGCCCTGCAGAAGGCCTACCGCTACGGCGGGGCCGGCGACCTGCAGGCGCAGTACCGCCGCCTGTAGCAGTGCAGCCAGCCGTCAGCGCATCGACCAGCGCACGGTCACGGACACGCTGACCTGCGACTGACCCGCGTCGAGCGGCACCTCGGCCGCCTTCGAGGCGGCCGCGTCGAAGGCCTGGCGCGCATACGGCATGGGCTGCTCACCCTGCGGCATCTGCTCGCTGACCAGCTCGACCGCGCCGAGCTGCCGGTCGGACAGCTGCGCGTAGCGCTGCGCCTTCTTCTTGGCCTCACCAAACGCGGCGTCCCTCGCCTGCTCGAGCAGCGCCGCGTTGTCCTCGAGCGCGAACGACACGCCCTGCACGCGAGCCGCGTTGCCACCAGCCGTCACCGCATCGCCAATGGTCTTGCCGGCCTTGACCAGGTTGCGCAGCTTCAGTGTCAGCGACTGGGTCACCTGGTAGCCGTTCGGGACCCCCTTGTTGTTGTACGACGGGTAGATCGACACGTCCGCGGTCTGCATGTCCTTGGCATCGACCCCGTTGCGGCGGACCGCGGAGCGGATGCGGTTCTGGAGCCCGTTGGCGTCGCGCAGCGCAGTCGAGACGTCCACCCGGTGGACCTCGACACCGAGCTGCACCCGCAGCACATCGGGGGTCCCACTGACCTTGCCGATCCCTGAGACGAGGATGCCCTGCTGGGCGGGGTCCTCTGCCGCTGCGGTCGCGGCCGAGGGAGTGTGCACCGTGCCGGCGAGGTAGCCGCCGGCGACGATCGCGACGAGCGGGATGGCGAGCAGAGCGGTACGGCGCATGACCGGCCTCCACGGCAGGGACTGGTGCCGATAGGACGCAGCGACAGGGCTACCGGTTCACCGTCGACAGCTGCAACCGGTCCCAGATCTCCCGCGTGGCGGTCGAGCGGTTGAGGGTGATGAAGTGCAGCCCGGGCGCGCCCTCGGCGAGCAGCCGCTCGCACATGTCCGTGGCCCAGTCGACGCCGATGGCGCGGACCGCGTGCGGGTCGTGCTCGACCGCGTGCAGCTTCTCGGCGAGCTCCGGCGGGAACGCAGCACCCGACAGGATCGCGAACCGCTCGATCTGGCTCACGTTGGTCACCGGCATGATCCCCGGGATGATCGGCAGGTCGCATCCGTGCACCGCAACCCGGTCGCGCAGCCGCAGCCAGTCCTCGACGTGGAAGAACATCTGCGTGATGGCGAAATCGGCGCCGGCGCGGAACTTCTGCACCAGGAAGCGCGCATCCGTCTCGTGATCCGGTGACCGCGGGTGCTTCTCGGGGAATGCGGCCACACCCACCGTGAAGTCGCCGTGCTCCTTGATGAGCGAGACCAGCTCGTCGGCGTACTCGAGGCCGTCGACGTGCTTGCGCCACTCGGCCTGCGGGTCGCCCGGCGGGTCGCCTCGGAGCGCGAGGACGTTGTGGACTCCGGCCGCGGCGTACTCACCGATCACCCGGCGCAGGTCGGCGACGGAGTGGTCGACGGCCGTCAGGTGCGCCATCGGCAGAAGGGTCGTCTCGCTGCCGATGCGCTCGGTGATCTCGACGGTGGTGTCGCGGGTGGACCCGCCGGCGCCGTACGTGATGGAGACGAAGCTCGGGCGCAGCGACTCGAGCTCGCGCAGCGCCTGCCAGAGCGTCCGCTCGCCCTCCTCCGTCCGCGGCGGGAAGAACTCGAACGAGAACGTCGGCTCTCCCCCCGCAAGGAGGTCGCGGATCGAGCGACTGGCCATGTCGGCAGGTTAGTCGTCCAGGCGTGCGCCACCCGGCAACCGGGGCCTACCCTTTCGCCACCATGAGCCCGCTGGACCGCGATGACCTGCGAGAGCGGGTGGAGAAGGCGCTGTCTGCTTTCCTGACCGGCCAGGGCAGTCGGCTCGACGCCGTGAGCCCGTCGCTGTCACCGGTGCAGGACGCGGCCGCCGACTTCCTGCTGACCGGTGGGAAGCGGATGCGGCCGGCGTTCTGCTACTGGGGCTACCGGGGCGCCGGGGGCCCGGACAGCGACGCCGCGGTGACGGCCGCGGCGTGCCTGGAGCTGCTGCAGGCCTGCGCGCTGATCCACGACGACGTCATGGACGGCAGCGACACGCGCCGCGGGCGCCCCGCGATGCACCGACGGTTCGCCGCGCTGCACCGGGGCGAGACCTGGCACGGCGACCCGGAGTCGTTCGGGCTGTCGGCCGCGATCCTGCTCGGCGACCTGTGCCTGATCTGGGCCGACGAGATGCTCAACACCTGTGGCCTCGACGCTGCCGCACTGCGACGCGCACAACCGGTGTACGACGAGATGCGCGTCGAGCTGATGGCCGGCCAGTACCTCGACCTGCTCGAGCAGGTAGGGGGCGGTGGCACTGTCGAGAGCGCGCTGCGGGTCGCCCGCTTCAAGTCGGCGAAGTACACGATCGAGCGGCCGCTGCACCTCGGCGCCGTACTGGCGGGTGCC
>JAENVS010000043.1 GCA_016650445.1 Frankiaceae bacterium
GCAGGTCGGAGTGCGCGATGGTCGTCATCAGCGGGTAGCGCGCATGGACGCAGACGTACGCCGTCATGAACGTGCGGATCTGGTCGACCGGGTCGGCGCTCGTCTCGAGCATGGCGCGACTGACCTCGTCATGGATGGCCTGGTTGGCCAGCGTGACCAGTTCTGCGAGCAGCTCCTCCTTCGAACCGAAGTGGGCGTACAACGAGCTGGGTTGTACGCCGACGACAGCCGTGATGTCCCGGATCGACACCCCGTGATACCCCCGCTCCGCGAACAGCTGCAGCGCGGCGTCCCGGATCCGACCCAGGGTCCCGGACGGCGAGTCGAACGCGGGCGGAAGCAGGGTGGGTTCGCCAGCACGGGCCGCCCCGACATCAGCCACAACGAGCCATCCTTTCCCTAGCGAACGTTCGGAGTGTGCCTGTACCTGCCTTGACACGCAAGGGGCGGGGTCCTGCAAGATGCACGAACGCTCGTAAGGAGACGTGATGCAGGACGGACAGCCCGCGGACGCTCCGCCGAGCAGCCGGCAGCGGCGCTCGACGAGCAGCCGGCTGCTGTCGCGCCCCGAGCTGCTGCTCCTCGGAGCGCTCACCTGCGGCCTGCTGCTCCTGCCCGACGGCCTGCCGCCTGGGATCGCGGCCCTGGGCGTCGTCACCGGCAGCATCCTGGGGCTCAACGCGCTCGGCATCGTGCTGCTGTACCGGACGACGAAGGTGCTGAACTTTGCCCAGATAGCTCTGGGCGCGGCAGCGGCGGTGCTGTTCTACGAGTGGATCATGCACAACGAGATCGCGGTGCTGACCAACCTCGTTTGCGAAAGCTGCGTGCCTGACATCGGGGTCGGTCGCTCCCTGCAGCGCAACCCCGACCAGCTGGCCGCGGTGCTGCGCGCCGAGTCCCCGCTGCTCATCGGGCTCAACCTGGTCATCGGCGTCGTGATCGCCCTCGTGATCTCGGTCCGCACCGGGCACGACGTCAACACGCTCACGCGCCGGCTCATGCGCAGCAAGGCCGCGTTGGTGCCGACGATGGCTCTGCTCGCCCTTGGCTTCGCCATGACCTCCGGTGCCGCTGCGATCCCGATCGCAAACGAGTTCTCGGTCTTCGGCTGGCACCCGTTCTCGTGGTGGTTCTTCCGCGACGGCGACGGCCCGGAGGGGCGGTTCAGCCCGCCGTACACCGACGCCTTCGAGTTCGGCGTCGGCGGCGACGCGCGCTTTCACCTGTACGACGCGGTGGCCGTGCTGGCCTGCATCCTCGCCGCCATCGCGGTAGCCGCGTACTTCCGATTCGGCAAGGCCGGGCTGCTCGCACGCGCCGTCGCCGACAACCCAGAGCGCGCGGCCAGCCTCGGCGTCGACGTGCGCCGGCAGGTGTCCCGTGCCTGGCTGCTCGCCGGGCTGCTGTCCGGCACAGCGGCGCTGCTCACACTCGTCCGCTCCGGAGTTCCGCCCGGCGCCTCCATCGACGTCAACGACCTCACCCTGATCCTCGCGGGCGTCGTCTTCGCGCGGCTGACCAGCCCGAGCCTCGCGGTCGTCGCGTCGCTGCTGCTCGGCATCCTCGACCAGGGCATGTTCTGGAACTTCGGTGCGCACGTGCAGTTCCAGGGCTGCCTCGTCCTGCTCGTCGGCGCTGCCCTCCTCCTGCAGCGTGGTCGTCAGACCCGCGCGGAGCTGGCCGCCCAGACCTGGACCGGCCAGGGTCGCCTCGCCGACCTCGACCCCGCCGTCAAGCGGCTGCCTGCGGTCCGTGGCCTCCTTCGCTGGGCACTGCTCCTGTCGAGTGGCGGTGTCGTCGCCTACCCGCTGTTGGCCAGCCCCGGCCAGCTCAGTCTCGGGATCACCGCGGTCAGCTACACCATCATCGGGCTGAGCCTGCTCGTCCTTACCGGCTGGGCCGGCCAGGTCAGCCTGGGTCAGTTCGCCTTCGCCGCAGTCGGTGGGTACGTCGCCTCGATCGTCGCGGCGCAGCTCAGCCTCCCGCTGCCGCTCGCCCTGCTCGTCGGAGCGGTCGCCGGTGCGATCGTGTCGCCGCTGATCGGGCTGCCCGCACTGCGACTTCCCGGCCCGTTCGTCGTCATCACGACGCTGGCCTTCAGCCTCGCGGTGGCGGCGGTGCTGCTCAACCGCGACCTGCTCGGCAGCGCTCTGCCGAAGAGCCTGCCGCGGCCGCTGCTGCTCGGCCTGGACCTGGCCGACGACAGGACGTTCTACTACTTCTCCCTCGCTGTCCTGGCCGTGGCGATCTTCCTCGTCGTCGGCCTCCACCGCAGCCGCATGCGCCGCACGCTCATCGCCGCGCGCGACAACGCCGCAGCAGCGGAGTCGTTCGGCGTACCGGTGATGCGGCTTCGGCTCGAGGGCTTTGCGGCAGCCGGCTTCATCGCGGCCCTCGGCGGCGGGCTGCTCGCCTACGCCACCCGGGGCGTGGAGACCAACAGCTACTCGGCCACCCTGAGCGTGCTGATCTTCCTGGCGGTGCTCATCGGCGGCCTCGCGGCGCCGATCGGCCCGCTGCTCGGCGGCGCCTTCTTCGCCCTCCTGCAGCTGCTCGGCCAGACCTGGTTCGTGTTCGGCATCGGCGCGGGGGCCTTTGCCATCCTGCTCCTGGCGCCGGCCGGACTCTCCGGGGCGCTGATCGCGGCCCGCAACGCCGCTGTGCGGATCCTGCTGCACCTGCAGGGGATCGCCGGGCCGGGGGCCGGTTCGAGCGGGCCGGTGCCCATCGCGGCGCTGACCGAGCGCGGTGGCGTTCCCTTCGTCCCGACTGAGTACCGCCTCACGGGTGCGGGCTACGGACCGGTCGAGGGCACCCGGCTGCCGCCTGCCGGTGGAGCCAGCACCGCACTTCCTTCCGCACGGCCGACGGACGACGTCGCAGGGACCGGCGCCGAGCCACTGCTCGCGGGCACCCGGCTCGACGTCCGCTACGGGTCGTCGCAGGCGCTGTTCGACGTCGACCTGGCACTGCACCCGGGCGAGATCCTCGCCATCGTCGGGACGAACGGCGCCGGCAAGACGACGCTGCTTCGAGCCATCGCCGGACTGCACCCTGTTCACAGTGGTCGCCTCACCTTCGACGGCGAGGACATCACCACAGCCTCGACGGACGATCTGGCCCGGCGGGGCATCGCGCTGGTGCCCGGCGGTGCCGGCGTTCTGCCCACCCTGACGGTCGCGGACAACCTCCGGCTGGCGCTGTGGTCGGTCGGTGACGGTGAAGCCGCTGCACGGATCGCGCCGCTCCTGGAGCGGTTCGGTCAGCTCCGCGACCGTCTCACGACGATGGCCGGCAACCTCTCCGGCGGAGAGCAGCAGTTGCTCGCGCTCTGCCAGGCGATCGCACAGGAGCCTCGGGTGCTGCTCGTCGACGAGCTGTCGCTCGGCCTGTCGCCGCAGGCCCTTGCCGACGTCCTCGACCTCATCCGTGACCTCGCCGATCGCGGCACCGCCGTCGTGCTGGTCGAGCAGTCGATCAGTACGGCGATCGATGCCGCCGACACCGCGGTGTTCCTCGACAACGGCGCGGTCCGGTACGCCGGTCCCGCGCGCGATCTGCGCGCCCACCCCGAGCTGTTTGCCTCCGTCGCCTTCGGCGCCGGCGGCGGCACTGGCGCGCTCGGCGGCGGCAGCGAGTTCGCGGGCCGGCGCAGCTCGGGCATGGGGGCCGCCCGCGACGTGGTACTGGAGGCGACAGCGCTCGTCGCCGGGTACGGCGGCGTGGTCGCGGTCAACGACGTGTCCTTCGCCGTCACAGCGGGCGAGGTGCTGGGCATCCTCGGCCCCAACGGCGCCGGCAAGACCTCGCTCTTCGACGCCATCAGTGGCACCCTCCCGCTGACCAGCGGTCAGCTGACGCTTCTGGACAACGACATCGTGAAGCGCGCGCCGCATGGTCGCGCGGCGCTTGGGTTGATGCGGTCGTACCAGAACGTGCGGCTGTTCCCGTCCCTCACCGTTGCCGAGTGCATCACCGTCGCGCTCGAGACCCGCCTGAAGACCCGCAACGCGGTGGCTGCCGCCCTGTGGCTCCCGACGAGCCGGGCCGAGGAGCGCCGCTCGGCAGAACGCGTTGCTCTTCTCGTCGAGCTGCTGGAGCTGCAGAACGTGGCGGACCGGCCGGTCGGATCGCTGTCCCTCGGCACGCGGCGGATCGTCGACCTGGCCTGCCAGCTGGCCGCCCGACCCAAGGTGCTGCTGCTCGACGAGCCGTCCTCCGGGCTGGCCCAGGCAGAGACCGATTCCCTGGGGCCGCTTGTCAGCCGGATCAGCAAGGACCTCGACTGCGCCGTCCTGATCATCGAGCACGACATCGGCCTGCTCGCGACCATCACCGACCGGATCCTCGCGATGAACTTCGGGTCCGTCATCGCCGTCGGCGAGCCGCGGGACGTCCTGCAGAACCCCGCCGTCCGCGCTGCCTACTTCGGCAGCGCCGTCGACGACGACCCGGACCAGTCCGCCCGCGACCGCAACGACACGCTCGTGTCCGCCCGATGACCCGCCCGACGAAGGGACGCAACACCGTCATGGCCATGCCCAAGCGGACCGCCAAGAGCACACCCAGGACCCGAGCTCTCAACGCTGCCGGGTTCCAGGACGCCTTCGACACCATCGTCGACAACGTCGACACGGTCATCAAGGGCAAGGAGGCTGCGGTCCGGCTGGTCCTGACGGCCATGATCGCCGACGGGCATGTGCTCCTCGAGGACATGCCAGGCACCGGCAAGACCATGCTCGCACGGTCGCTTTCCCAGTCCATCGATGCCAACGTGAACCGCATCCAGTGCACGCCCGACCTCTTGCCCTCCGACGTGACGGGCGCGCCGGTCCTGGACATGCGGACCAGCACGTTCTCGTTCCGCGAGGGGCCGATCTTCGCCAACGTGCTGCTCGTCGACGAGATCAACCGCGCCACGCCCAAGACGCAGTCCGCGTTGCTGGAGGCAATGCAGGAGCGCAACGTCACCATCGACGGGCACACCCACCGGCTGCCGACGCCGTTCCTGATCCTCGCCACGCAGAACCCGCTCGAGCTCGCCGGCACCTTCCCGCTGCCGGAGGCGCAGCTCGACCGGTTCCTGCTGAAGCTCTCGATCGGCTATCCCGACCGTCAGGCCGAGTCGGACCTGCTCGACGCCAACAGCGCCACCGAGGCGATCACCCGGCTGACGGCAGTGTCATCCACGGCTGAGATCGTCGCGCTGCAGGAGTACGCGAAGACGGTCAACGTCCCCGAGCCCGTCAAGATGTACATCGTCGACGTCTGCCAGGCCACCCGCACCGACCCCTCCCTGATGCTCGGCGCGAGCGCCCGCGCATCCATCTCGCTGATGAGGGCGACGCGGGTGCGGGCCGCCTCTCAGGGACGCGTCCACGTCCTTCCCGACGACGTGCGCGCGCTGCTCACCGCCGTCCTGGCCCACCGGCTGATCCTGACGCCGGACGCGCAGCTGCGCGACGAGACCGTGGACAACGTCATCGAGCGCATCCTCGCCCGCATCCCCGTGCCGCTGGGCGTGGATGGACCTGCGGCGCCCTCCCTCGTCGGGGCCTAAGGGTCCGTGACCATGCCGGCCGCGAGCAGAGGCCTGGCCGCCGCCATCGAGCGGTGGGTCGGGCTCACCGCCACGGGCGCCACCGTCGTCGGCGGTGTCGTGCTCGGGTGGTTGGTCGCCCGCGCCCTCGGCGGCCGCTCGCTGTACCTGATCGTCTACACCGGGCTGCTCCTGGTGGTCGCTGCCGCAGTCACCGTGCGGCGGCAGCGCGACCTCGGCGCCGAGCGCTCGGAGCTGCCGCTTCGGATGCGGGTCGGGCAGACGGCCGAGGTCGAGCTGGTCGTGACCACGCCGGGTCGGCTGAGCGCGTTCGTCCTCGAGGAGCACCTGCCGTCGCTGCTCGGCGACCCGGTGCGCGTGCAAGTCAGCACCGTGGCGGCCGATCAGCCCTTCCAGCACAGCTACGCACTGCGCCCGGCGCTGCGCGGCGTCTACCCGATCGGACCACTTGCCGCGGAGTGGACCGACCCCTTCGGGATGGCCCGTCGCCAGCAGCTGCTGCTGGAGCCGACCGAGGTCATCGTGCACCCCTCGACCGAAGCCATCTTCGATCGGCCGCTGACCCGCATGTGGGAGGACCCGCCCTTCCGCCCGCCCGTGTCCAAGCCGTGGCCGCAGGGCTTTGAGTTCTACGGCATGCGCAGCTACGTGCCTGGCGACGATCCGCGCCGCATCGTCTGGCACGCCGCCGCCCGCACCGGAAAGCTCCTGGTGCGCGAGTCGGAGCAGGGCATCACCGACCGGGTCTCGCTCATCATCGACACCGAGGCGAAGGTGCACAGCCCGGGACGACCCTCGGAGACCTTCGAACTGGCCGTGCGGGCGACTGCAGCGCTCGGCACGCACCACCTGAAGCAAGGCTTCTCGGTCGGGCTCGCCACCAACGAGGCCGTGCTGGAAGCTGCCCTTCGCGGGCCGCGCGCGCGCATCCCGTTCCTCGACCGGCTGGCCCGTCTCGAGATGGGCACGACCAACCTCGGTGAGGCGG
This sequence comes from Frankiaceae bacterium, assembly GCA_016650445.1. Classification (GTDB taxonomy): domain Bacteria; phylum Actinomycetota; class Actinomycetes; order Mycobacteriales; family SCTD01; genus RYN-124. The sequence continues at coordinate 6,552 of JAENVS010000043.1, forward strand.
TGGAGCGGCAACTGCGGGACACCCGGCGCGACACCCACCTGGTCATCGTCACGCCGAACATGGACGCCGCCACGGCGGCGCGGGCTCGACTTCTGGTCGACCGCGGCATGTCCATCGTCGTCGCGCTGCTGACGTGGGAGGACGGCGACCCGAACGCTCCCCGGCGCGCGCGGGGGATCGGGACTCAGGTCGTGCAGGTCCGCGCCGGCGACCCGCTCGAGGACGTCTTCGGCCACGCGCTCGGACTGGCGCTGCGATGACCACGCCCGTGCTCGACCGAGCGAGTGACGCCGAAGGGGTCTCCCCGGATCCGGTTGCGGTCCACCCGCACGCCGCTGTCGCCGAGGTCGCGTCGGCCGCCGACGGCGGCGCGCCGGAGAGAGTCGACAGCCCGTTGTCGTTCGGTCTCGCGGCGGTCAGTGCCGCTCTCTCGGGAGGGGCAGCAGCCTGGATGGTCGGCGGCGTCTTCCGCGGCACGGAGGCACGTCTCACCGCGCTCCTCGGGGTGCTGATCGGGGCGCTGCTCGCGTGGGCCGCGGCACGGTTTCGGAGCAGCCTTCTGCAGTACCTCGTGCTCCCGCTGTCGCTGCTGGTCGGCGCTGCGCTCGTCGCGCCCGCGGCGCACTCAGGAAGCTCGAGCCTTCCCGGCTTGGTGAAGGACGCGGTGAAGTCCGGCCGCGTGCTGCAACCGCCGGTCGACTTCAGCCCCGGCTGGCGGCTCGTGCTCGTCGTCGTGCTCGCCCTGATCACCGCTGCTGCCTGCTCGCTCGCCGTCTCCCGCGGCCGGCCTCGGCTGGCCGCTGCCATCCCGATGCCACTTACCCTGGCGGCGTCGTTGGTCCAGCCCGCCGCGAGCGAGATCGCCACGAGCGCGGTGTGCGTAGCACTGGTCCTCGCGGCGCTCACCGTGTCTTACGCAGGAGACGACGCAAGCAAGGGGCTCAACGTCAGCTTCGAGCTGCGGCGGATCGGCCGCAGCGCTGCCGTCGCCGTGCTGATGATCGGCATGGTCATCGCCTCGAGCCACCTGACCTTCCTGTTCCCGCAACCGGACCGCGACCGCACCGTGCCGCCGCGCCGACCCCCGGTCGCAGAGCCGGGTCCTGACGTCCCGCTGTTCGAGGTCAAGGCACCGCAGGACGCGCCGCTGCGTCTCGGCGTCATCGACGTGTACGACGTCAAGGAAGGCGCGTGGTTCCTCCCGCCGTACGACACCGGCCGACTCGAGCGGCTGAAGCTGCCCGCCGCCTTGCCGGTCGATGCTTCGGCGGCGGCGCGCGACACGTTTCTGACTACCTTCCGGGTGCGTCAGGCGAGCGGACACGGCCTGCCGGTGCTGGCCGCTGCTGTCCGGCTCGCCGGCGACGGGACCGTCGAGTACGACCCCCGCAGCCAGACGGTCGCCATCGCGGAGCGTCCCGTCTTCGACGGGTTCAGCTACACCGTCGAGGCACGCGAAGGACCGACCGGGCGCGAGCTGAGCGAGAGCACCGGCGTGCCGGAATCTGTCCGGGAGTTCCTCAAGGCGCCGCCGGTGCCGCCGGCCGTGCAGCAGCTCCTGGCCAAGGCATCGGAGGCACCGTACGCGCGGGTGCAGGCTCTGCGGACCGCGCTGTACAACAAGGTGGTCGCTGCGGGCGTGGGCCAGCCCACCGACGTCTCCCCGGCACGGGTTGTCGAGATCCTGGCGGGTGACAGCGCCAACCCCTACGAGATCACCGCCGCCGAGGCCCTGTTGGCGCGTTGGGCCGGTGTACCCGCTCGCATCGGCTACGGCTACTACGGCGGGACGAAGCTCCCGAACGGATTCCAGGAGATCCGGCCGTCGCACGGGGCCACCTGGCTCGAGCTCCACCTGCCTCCGTACGGATGGGTCCCGGTCGTGGGTGTCCCGCCGCGTGCGCAGCCGAGCCTGTCCAAGAACCAGCAGAAACCGAACCCCAACATCAGGGCCTCGGACGAGCTCGGCATCGTGGTCTACCTCCCGGTCAAGGACAACCGAGGCCTCCCGGCGTACGTCGTCGCCCGCTACTACCTCGTGCGCGCCCTCCCGCCGATCGCGCTCGCGTTGGCCGCGCTGTTGCTCTACCCGCTCGCCCTGAAGCGGGTCAGAGCACGGCGTCGCAGCGCGTGGGAGAAGGCCCGCGGCCCGCGGGCGCAGATCGCGAGGTCGTACGCCGACCTGCGCGACACCTGCATCGATCTCGCGTTGCCGGGACGGCACGCAACGCCGCTGGAGTTCTACGAGCTCATCGAGCCCGATGAGCAGCATGCCGAGCTGGCGTGGCTCGTCACCCGCTGTCTGTGGGGTGACCTGGCTGCCGACGCCGGCCAGCCCGACGCCGACAACGCCCGGCGACTTGCAGCCTCGGTCCGCTCGCGCCTGCTTGCGGCGCAGCCGGGCAGCGCTCGGCTGCTGTGCGCGTTGTCGCGCTCCTCGCTCAAGGACCCGTACACCCGTGAGGTGCCCAACGTGTGGATCACCCTCCAGCCGCGACGACGGCTGCTGCGCCGGCTGCGAAGGGTGTGGGCGGCGATCGGCTTGCCGCGTGGCCGGCGACAGGTCGCGCTGCCGAGCCTGATGCTGGTCCTCGCCATGTTCCTCGGCGCGTGTAGCGGTGGCGGCGACGCGCGCGCTGCGGGGACACCCGCTCCGCTGCCGACCCGCCTGGCTCCCAGCAGCATCGCAGGTCTGCAGGTTGCCGAGGAGCCCAAGGCCGCGGCGGCGTACACCAAGGCGCAGAGCGACAAGAACGTATTGGTCTCCGACGGACGCGTGTTGTCGATGAGCCGCAACGGCCTCGTGCAAGCCGCCTTGCAGGTGGCCCAGCTGAAGCCGGGTTACGACAGCAGCGATCCCGAGGTCGTCAGGGCGATCTCGGAGAGCATCGGTCGCGTCAGCAAGCTCGCCTCAGCCGACGGGCAGGACCTGTACGTCGCGACGGACGCCAGCCAGCGCATCTACCTGTGGTTCCCGAAGCAAGCACAAGCAATGGCGCTGCTGGTGGTACGCGCGGAGCTGCCGGTGGGTGCGGCCGAGCTGCTCGCCCGGGGCCTCATCGCTTACGGCCGTGGACTTCCGTACGACGAGCGCATCCTCGTCGCAGCGTTCGCCGCCGGAGCCGGTAGATGACGCCGATGTATCGCACCCGGCTGCTCGCGTGTGTGACCCTGCTCCCGCTGCTTGCGGCGTGCGGTCCGGACAACCCGTTGAAGGTGAACCTGCGCGGCGTGCAGATCACGGTGCCGCGCCAGCTGCCGCCGGCCGTCATCGCGGTCGTGCCGCCGCCGGTGGCGCCGGTGCCCGCACCCGTCGTGCTGCCGCCGCTTCCTGAGCTCCCACCGCTCGCGCCGGCGCCGTTAGCCAGTCCGCCCACGGCCCCCCCACCGCCCGCCTGCCCGACGGCGGACCAGCTGGCCGTCCCGGCGCAGCAGGCGACGGTGCTCGTGAAGAGCCGGCCGGGCGATGCGGCGTACAACCTGAAGCAGGGCGGGAAGTACACCGTCACGTCTGCCGCTGAGACGACGCAGTCTGTGCTGCCGACGAGCACGAGCCGCACCGTGAAGGCGCTGACACCGCCCACCTCGACCGTCGGGCAGCGCGTCGACGCCTGGTCGGTCACCGAGACCGACGGGAAGTCAGCGTCGGTCGCGACCTTCGTTCTGTTCCAGCCATCGTCGTCGCCGCAGGCCACACCGGCGGGCATCTACCTCTCGGGCCTGCGTTGGGACGACGACGTTCGCGGCGACCTCACCTTCCAGCCCCTCGGCGGCGGGCTGCTCATCTTCCCGCTCCCCGCCCAGCAGACGACGACGCCGTTCGCCGCGTCGCAGACCGACCCGGCCTCGCAGACCGTTGTGACGCTCACCGGGCAGGTGCCCGGCAAGAAGCGCGTCGACCTGTGCGGCGCGGTCGTCGACAGCTTCAGCCTCGCCCTGACCGGCACCATCACCACGCCGACGCAACAGCTGACCGTCACGTGGAACCAGCAGATCGCCACGCAGTTCGGCGGCTTGTCCGTCGAGGACAGCCTGACCCTGTCCGGCTCGAACTCCGCCAGCAGCGTGGGCGCCCGGCTCGACTGGCAGCAGACCACCCGATACACCCGGGTCCCCGACGACCCCGCATCCACCCCATGACTTCGAGTGCCGATCACCCACCGACTGGAGCCAGCGTTATGCCTGCAGTACGACCGTTCGTCGACCGCCTCCTTCCCGGAGCCGACGGTGCGACCATCAACGTCGCGGACTGGCCCGGCACCCAAGGGCCGCTGGTCTGCGTGCACGGCCTGACGTCGTCGTCGAGAGCGTTCGCCGGCTTGGCCAGCGAGCTGCCGGACGTGCGGTTGCTGGCGGTCGACTGCAGGGGGCGGGGGGAGTCCTCCAAGGAGGGACCCTTCGGCATGCGCCAGCACGCTGAGGACCTCGCGGCGGCACTCGACGCGGCAGGGATCGAGCGGGCCACCTTCGTCGGGCACTCCATGGGCGCTTACGTCGTCGAGGCGTTCGCCGCTGCGTACCCCGAGCGCGTCGAGCAGCTCGTCTTCGTCGACGGCGGGTACTTCCTCGACTACCCGGCCGAGCTCACGCCGGACATGCTGCTCGAGATGATGCTCGGCACCTTCCTCGAGAAGCTGCGCCGCACGTGGACCAGCTTCGAGGAGTACTGCGACTACTACCGCGCCACCCCGATGTACGCCGGCGGCATCGACGAGTACGGCCTCGAGCACTTCCGCTACGACCTCACAGGGCAACCGCCGGAGCTGCGCTCGAAGATCGTCGAGGAATGCGTGGCGCCGGACTGGCGTGACGTGCTGGACTACCCGGCTGTGACCGAGCGGCTTGCCGGCATCGAGGTGCCGGTCCTGTTGCTGCGAGCGCCTGGCGGCCTGATGGGCACCGGCGATGCCGTCATCCCCGACGAGGTCCGCGACGCGATCGTGAAGGCGGTTCCCCAGACGCAGGTGGTGGACGTGCCCGGCACGAACCACCACACCATCCTCACGTCGGTATCAGGAGCGCGGGCCGTCGCCGCTGCCGTCACCGCGTTCACAAGCGACCGCGCGTCCGAGCGGGTGAACTGACATGACCACGGCACCGATCGAGGGCTTCGTCGCACCGGGTTTCGAACCGGTCCGCGAGCAGTTCGAACGAAACTTCTCCGAGCGGGGCGAGGTCGGCGGCGCCGTCGCCGTCTACCGGGCCGGCCAGCCGGTCGTCGACCTGTGGGGTGGCTACCGCGACCATGTGCAGAAGGACCCGTGGCAGCAGGACACCCTGGTCATGGTCTTCTCCACGACCAAGGGGCTGGCTGCGCTGACCGTGGCCCACGCCGTCTCGGCCGGGCTGCTGTCGTATGACGAGCCGGTGGCGTCGTACTGGCCGGGGTTCGGCAAGGCCGGCAAGGCCGGCATCACACTGCGCCAGCTGCTCGGGCACGAGGCCGGGCTGGCCGTCCTGGACGACCCCCCGGTGCCTGCGGAGGTGCTTGCCGACAGCGCCAGGCTCCGGCCGCTCCTCGAGGGCCAGGCCCCGTTGTGGGAGCCGGGCTCGGCTCACGGCTACCACGCCGTCACGGTCGGTCTGTATCTCAGCGAGCTGATCCGTCAGGTCGACCCGGCCGGACGGAGCCTCGGGCAGTACTTCGCCGAGGAGATCGCGGGACCGCTCGACCTCGAGTTCTACTTCGGTACGCCGGCCAGCGTGCCGGACGACCGCGTCGCGGGGCTCAAGACCTACAGCCCACTGGGGTTGATGAAGCGCCGCAAGCAGATGGAGAGGGCGTTCCTGAAGGCCCGGATGAGGCGCGGCTCCCTGACGCAGCGCGTCATGACCTTCCCCAAGGTCAAGACCGTGGACGCGATGATGAAGCCGCCGTACCGCAGCATCGAGATGGCTGCGGCCAACGGCATCGGTCAGGTGCGCAGCATCGCGCATGCGTTCGGTGTGTTCGCCGCCGGCGGCAAGGAGCTCGGCATTTCGGCGAAGACGATCACGATGCTCGAGGCCGACGCGCCCGGCGGCACGCCGGACGAGGACCTGGTGCTCAAGGCACCGGCGTCGTTCAGTCTCGGGATGTGGAAGCCGGGGAGCTATTGGCAGTTCGGTTCGGACGGTCGGGCCTATGCCACTCCCGGTGCCGGCGGATCCATCGGTCTCGCCGACCCCGCTACCAAGGTCGGCTTCGCCTACGCGCCCAACTTCATCGGGATGGCCTTCCGCGGCGACCCGCGGCAGCAGGCGCTCCTCGACACGGCACTTGCGTGTGCCCGAGCCTCCTGTTGAATCGGTGACCGTCATTGCCGAGCCGGGTACCTTCGCGGAGCTGTGGCAGCGCGCCACGGCGTCGTTCCCCGACGCGCCTTTCTTCGTCTTTGAGGACCGCGCGGGCGACCAGCACAGCTGGACGTACGCCGCCTTCGACAAGGCCGTCGAGCGGGTGGCGGACACCCTCGCCGCCCACGGCGTGCGACCTGGGGATGCCGTCCATGTCGTCCTGCGGAACTCCCCCGCTTTCGTCGCGATCTGGCTCGCCGTGTCGGAGATCGGGGCGTTCATGGTGCCGGTGGACCCCGCGTCAACCGTTCCCGACATCGATCGGCAGGTGCGACGGGTGTCCCCCCGCCTCGCGGTGTGCGCCGACGAGCGACGAGCGGTGTACGACGAAGGTGCGCAGGGTCGGGTGCCGGTTGTCCTGTCCGTCACGGAAGGCGCGGAGGATCTCAGCGCCGGTTCGCCGTTGATCGCGGGTGCGGACCGGCGCGTCACTGACTCTCCCGTCACGGCGGACACGCGGTTGGCAGTCATGTTCACGTCGGGCACGACGGCAGAGCCCAAGGGTGTCGTGCTGACGCAGGGCAACTACGCGTACGTCGCGCGCAGCATGGCCGCGCTGGCGGACCTCGAGGGCGGCCACCGCTGGCTGGTATGCCTGCCGCTGTTCCACGCCAACGCGCAGTACTACTGCTTCGCGCCTGCCATCAGCGTCGGGGCGAGCGTGGCGCTGACGGCGAGCTTTTCGGCATCACGCTGGTTGCAGCAAGCGCATGACCTGAAGGTCACGCACGCCAGCCTGTTCGCGGCACCGATCCGCATGATCCTGGCCCGACGGCCGGCCGACCCGCCCAGCCTCCGGTTGCAGCACGTGTGGTTCGCACAGAACATCAGTGCGGCGCAGTTCGACGAGTTCAGCGCGCTGGTCGGCTGCCGTCCACGACAGCTGTACGGAATGACCGAGACGCTCGCGGTGGTGTTCGCCGACACCGGCCCGGCGCCGAGGCACGACGTGATCGGTCTGCCCGCGCCCGGTCGGGTCATCGCCGTGCAGCTCCCCGAGGCGGGTGCACCCGCACCGGACGGGAGTCCGGGGATGCTGTCGCTGGCGGGCCGCCCCGGTGTGGAGCTGTTCCAGGAGTACCTGGGCTTGCCCAGCCCTTTCCAAGAGGACGAGGAAGGTACGAGCTGGTTCTGCACCGGCGATCTCGTCTCGCGCGAGGCCGACGGCAGGTATCGCTTCCACGGCCGCGACGACGACGTCATCAAGGTCGGCGGTGAGAACGTCAGCCTGAGCGAGGTGGAGACCGTCCTGTCCGGCGCGCCGGGCATCCTGGAGGTCGCGGTGGTCGCAAGGCCCGACGAGATGCTCGACCGGGTACCGGTCGCGTTCGCCGTACCGCGCGACCTTTCACAACCGCCTGCGGTAGAGGCGCTCCAGGAGTGGGCTGCCGCGAACCTGGTCCCAGCCGCGCGACCGCGCGCCTACCAGCTCCTCGACGAGCTGCCGCGCACGAGTGTCGGCAAGATCCGCCGCTTCCAGCTCAAGGCTGCGGCGGAAGCCATGGAGGCAACGTCATGACGGCTGCGGAGCAACGCGTTGCGCTGGTCACCGGGGCGGCTCAAGGCATCGGGTACGCGATCGCGGAGCGGCTGCTGCTCGACGGACACCAGGTCGTGCTCGCCGATTTCCAGGAGACCGTGCAGGCGGCGGCGACCCGCCTCGGCGCGGCCGGGGCCGTGCAGGTGGACGTCCGTCAAGCCGAGGCGTTCAAGTCGGCCATCGACGAGACGGCGGCCAGTCACGGACGGCTCGACGTCCTGGTCAACTGCGCCGGCACCTGCGGTCGCCTCGGCTTCGAGGAGATGACCCTGGAGCACTGGCAGCAGGACATCGACACGAACCTCACCGCCGTCATGTTCGGCTGCCAGGCTGCGGTGTTCCCGCACATGCGCGAGCAGGGGTGGGGTCGACTCATCAACATCGTGTCTGTCAGCTCGAAGGCCGGCGGGGTCGGGCCCGTCTACCTCGACGGCCGAGGGGGCCGCTCCGGTGCTGCCTATGCCGCCGCCAAGGCGGGATCGCTGAACCTGACGCGCTGGATCGCCCGTCAGGTTGGTGCGTGGGGCATCACGGCCAACGCCATCGCACCCGGACCGATCGAGTCCGCCATGACCGCCGGCCAGACCTACTCCATCGACGAGCTGCCCATCCCTCGCTTCGGCAAGCCGGCCGAGGTCGCCGGTGCGGTCTCCTACCTGGCCGGCCCGGATGCCGACTTCGTGACCGGCACCTGCCTGCACGTCGACGGCGGCATGATCCGGGCGTAGCGCCCGTTGCTTATCGACGGACGTTGTGTCTGGTTTCCCGGCTGCTGAGCCGACGAGATGTCCGTCGATCAGAAGTGGGCGATACTGCCGCACGTGGTGGACGTCATCGTCGTCGGAGCGGGCATCGCCGGGCTGACCGCAGCCCGTGAGCTGACCGCGGCCGGCAAACGGGTCGCCCTCGTCGACCAGGAGGGCCCGAACGACCTGGGCGGGCAGGCCTTCTGGTCGCTCGGCGGGCTGTTTCTCGTCAACACGCCCGAGCAGCGCCGCCTGCGGGTGCACGACTCGTTCGACCTCGCCTGGAACGACTGGCAGGGCAGCGCGCAGTTCGACCGCCTCGACGACCAGGACGGCTGGGCGGTGCGCTGGGCTCGCGCCTACGTCGAGTGGGCGGCGGGCGAGAAGAGAGCGTGGCTGCACGAGCGCGGCATCACCCTCACGCCGACAGTCGGCTGGGCCGAGCGCGGCGACCTGCGCGCCGACGGGCACGGCAACAGCGTGCCGCGCTTCCACGTCGCGTGGGGGACCGGCACCGGCGTCGTAGAGCCCTTCGCTGCTGAGGCGCACGAGGCCGCCGCGCGCGGGCTGCTCACCTTCCACCACCGGCACCGTGTCGACGAGCTGGTGATCTCCGGCGGCGTCGCCACCGGCGTACGCGGTGCGCTCCTCGCTCCCGACGACCGGCCGCGCGGGGAGAAGACCAGCCGCGACGAGGTCGGCACGTTCGAGCTCGAGGCGCAGGCCGTCATCGTCACCACGGGCGGCATCGGCGCGAACCACGACCTGGTGCGGCAGTACTGGCCGGAGCGGCTCGGCACCCCGCCACGAGAGATGGTCACCGGAGTTCCGGCGTACGTCGATGGCCGGATGCTCGACATCGCTGCGGATGCGGGCGCCCGCCTGGTCAACCGCGACCGGATGTGGCACTACACCGAGGGCCTGCAGAACTGGAACCCGATCTGGCCGGGCCACGGGATCCGCATCCTGCCGGGGCCGTCGTCGATGTGGTTCGACGCGCTCGGCCGGCGGCTGCCCGACCCGTGCCTGCCCGGCTACGACACCCTTGGCACCCTCAAGCACCTGCGCACGACGCCGGACCTCGTCGAGCACGACCACTCGTGGTTCGTGCTGACGCAGAAGATCCTGGAGAAGGAGTTCGCGCTCTCCGGCTCGGAGCAGAACCCCGACATCACCAACCGCGACCGCAAGGGCATCGTCCGCGAGCGCGTCCTCGGCAAGGGAGCACCGGCGCCGGTCGAGGCGTTCAAGCAGCACGGCGCCGACTTCGTCGTCGCGAGCACGCTCGAAGAGCTGGTCGACCGGATGAACGCGCTCACCGACGCACCGCTGCTGGACGCGGCCGTGCTGCGCCGGCAGATCGAGGCCCGTGACCTGCAGATGGCCAACCCGTTCAGCAAGGACTCGCAGGTCCAGGGCATCCGCAACGCGCGCCGCTTCCTCGGCGACCGGCTCATCCGCGTGGCCGCACCGCACCGGATCCTCGACCCCGCAGCGGGGCCGCTCATCGGCGTGCGGCTGCACGTGCTGACGCGCAAGACCCTCGGTGGCATCCAGACCGACCTGGACTCGCGCGTCCTCGGCGCCGACGGCAAGCCCATCGAGGGTCTGTACGCCGCCGGCGAGGTGGCCGGGTTCGGTGGTGGCGGCGTGCATGGCTACAACGCGCTCGAGGGCACCTTCCTCGGCAACTGCCTGTTCAGCGGTCGTGCCGCCGGTCGAGCGGCCGCGGCTGCCGTCGGCTGACTGCCCGGCGGAGTCAGGCTGCGTAGTTGCGCAGCACCCGCAGCGCGACATCGGCGTGCGGTCCCGACGTGACAAGCCCGGACGCCTCGGGGGAGAGGCGCTGCGCACCGACGCGGCAGAACGCGCCGGCCGATCCGGTGATCTGCGACTCAGCCGTCGCGTCGCCGTACGTCCACTGTGTGCCGTCCGGTCCGGTGAGGTCGCAGAAGACGTCGTGCGGCTCCTCGCCGGCGACGGAGAAGCCGTACGGCAGCGACCGGTGCGCGAGCCAGGCGATGTGCCGCAGCCGGTCGGTGTCGGGGAAGTCGATGCCGAGCGGGTCGACGACATCGAGCGCGTGCGCCCAGTGCTCGGCGAGCCGCGTCGTCGCGAGGGCCGTCGGCTTCAGCGGGGCCGCCGCCCACGGCAACCGGCTCTCGGGCTCGGCGCCGCGCAGGGCCGCGACGGCAGCGCGCCGTGCCTTGCGCCACCGGTCGAAGATGGCCGCGGGCGCCTCGCGCTCGGCAGCGACCCAGCGAGCCATGACGTCGTCGATCGACGTGGCACCGGCGACGGTCGCGGGCAGGCTGTCGAGGAGGCTGATACCGCCGACGCTCGCGACGACCGCCTCCTCGCTCTGCGCGAGGTGCAGCACGACGTCGGCGACTGACCAGCCGGGAGCACCGGACGGCGACGTCCAGGCAGCGGCGTCGAGGCCCGCCAACACCGCCTCGATGCGGTCCTGCTCAACCTCGAGGTCGTCGAAGATCTCCACAGCCGGAAGATAGCGGGGTCAGGGCGCCGGGGGCGACGACGTCCACCCGCTGTTGGCCCCGCACAGCACGACGCAGGGCAGTACGCCGAGAGGTGGGCCGTCGAGGGCGAGCGCGAGTGCCGCGCCGGCGGCCGGCTCGACCGCGATGCGGTGCTCCTCCCACAGTTCGTCCCTCGCCCGCAGCAGCGCTGAGTCGGACACCAGACCCATCGTGACCGGCCACTCGCGGAGCACGCCGAGGTTGACCGCGGACGTACGCCGGGCTCCCAGCGCGCTCGCCGTCACCGAGTCGATGGTTACGTCGACGGGCTCTCCTGCCGCGAGCGCCTGCGTGACCGTCGGGATGCCTTCGGGCTCGGCGCCGAAGACCGCGACGCGACCAGCGGATGCGAGGGCAGCGCCGGCGAGCAGCCCGCCGCCGCCGACCGCGACGACGACGGCGTCGCAGTCCGGCCGCTCCGCGAGCACCTCGGTAATGGCGGTGCCCTGGCCGGCTATCACGTCGGGTTGGTCGAAGGCCGACACGTAAGGCAACGCGTTGCGCTCGGCGTGGTCGGCGGCCGCGTCGGCCGCGTCCTGGTAGTCGCCGTCGACCTCGACGACGCGCGCACCCGCGAGGCGGATGCGCCCGAGCTTGTCGGGCGGGATCGCCGCCGGCACGAACACGTCGGCCTGCATGCCGAGCGCTGCCGCGGCGACGGCCACGGCGAGGCCGTGGTTGCCGCCCGACGCGGTCACGACCGTGGTCGCGCCTCGGCCCTGAGCGCGGAGGGTCGCGTGGCTGGCGCCGCGGAACTTGAACGACCCCGAGCGCTGCATGTGCTCGGCCTTCAGGAGCAGGCGCCGACCCCGCAGCTCGACCTCCCACAGCGGCGTGTGCCGGACCAGGTCATGGATCCGGGCTGCTGCCGCAGCGACGGCGTCGGGGGTCAGGTCACTGCTCATCGCTGCGCCGTGAGCAGGTGGGCAGCCACCTGCGGGTCGACGTTGCCGCCGGTCACGACGACGGCCACGCGGCGGCCGGCGAAGCGATCGGGCGACCGCAGCACTGCGGCAAGGCCGGCTGCTGCCGACGGCTCCAGGGCGAGCTTTGCTCGGGAGGCGAGCAGCTGGAAGGCGGCCACGATCTCGTCGTCGTCGACCTCGAGGACGTCGTCCACGAACGCTTGCACGTGGCGCAGCGTGTGCGCTCCGGCGAAGGGCGTCGCCAGACCGTCAGCGACGGTCACGGGCGTGACGGTCTCGGGCACTCCCGACCGCAACGACCGCGTCATCGCGTTCGCGCCCGACGGCTCCACACCGAGCACCGTCACACTCGGTCGGGTCGCCTTGATGACTGCGGCCACACCGCTGATGAGGCCGCCGCCCCCGACGGGCACCACCACCATGTCGAGGTCGCCGACCTGCTCGAGCAGCTCCAGCCCGACCGTGCCCGCACCCGCGATCACGGCGACGTCGTCGAAGGGGTGGACGAGCGTCAGGTCACCCGCGGCCTGCTCCGCCAGGCAGACCTCCAGCAGGTTGCCCTCGGTCAGGAGCACGCGGCCGCCGTACGCCTCGGTGGCCGCGACCTTCACCCGGCTCGCGGTCGCGGGCATGACGACGAGCGCCGTCGTACCGACCTCGCGGGCGGCGTACGCCAGTGCGGCGGCGTGGTTGCCCGCCGAGAGGCTGACCACGCCGCGTCGGCGCTCGTCCTCGTCGAGCTGCAGCACCTTGTTCAGTGCGCCGCGCACCTTGAAGCTGCCCGTGCGCTGGAAGAGCTCGGCCTTGAGCACCAGCTCGCAGCCGAGCTCGCCGGCGAGGCTGCGCGCAGTCATGACGGGTGTGCGGTGCACGCGTCCGTCGAGCCGCCGGGCGGCCGCCGCCACGTCCTCGCGTGTCGTGAGGTCGGCGGTGTCCACGACTGCGCATCCTGACCTACCGCGCGGCAAGGTCAGACGCTGGCGTGCATCTCCCACACGAGGAGCTCCGCCGCCCCCGTTGCCGACACGCGTTGGCCGCCGCTGGCGGTGAGCCGGACGGCGTCACCCGCCGCGAGCTCACCGGCACCCTCGAGCTGCAGTGTCCCGCTCGCGACGAACACATGAAGGTACGGCGCCTCCGGCAGGGTGACGTCGGCACCGGGGCGAAGGCGCGCGGCGTACAGGGCAGCGGAGCGGTTGCCGATGCGGATCGCCGCGTCGTGCTTCGCCAGTCCCGACGCGACCGGGACGAGCCCCCCGAGCAGCAGCTCGCCGTCGACCTCGAGCTGCTCGTACCCCGGCGCGCTCCCGGTCTCGTCGGGCACGACCCACATCTGCACGAAGTGGACCGGCGCTTCGGTCGACCTCTCGGGGTCGACCCGCCAGGCGTCGTTCTTCTCGCTGTGCAGGATCCCGCGGCCGGCACTCATCCGCTGCGCCAGCCCTGGGTAGATGACACCTGCGTTGCCGGTGGAGTCCTGGTGCACCAGTGCACCCGACAGCACCCACGTCACGATCTCCATGTCGCGGTGCGGGTGCGTCTCGAAGCCGGTGCCCGGCGCAACGACGTCGTCGTTGCTCACGAGCAGCACCCCGTGGTGCGTGTTGTCGGGGTCGTAGTGCCGGCCGAACGAGAACGAGTGGTGGGAGTCCAGCCAGGCCAGCCGCGTGGCCCGGCGGTCCGCCGCCCGGCGGACGTCGACCAGCGGCGCGAGCGGCATGCCGTGATGGTGACACGCCTATCGTCTGGACATGGGGCTGGCCGCTGGTGTGCTCGCGCATGGCGGTGGCGCGCCCGAGGCAGCGACCGTGCTCATCCCGCTGCTGATCGTGATCGCGTTCGTCGTGAAGGAGCGCAAGAACGTCCGCAAGCTGCGCGAGCAGCAGCAGGAACCAGGGGAGGACGAGCCGACATGACGGCTTCTACCCGCCAGGCCCGCCCACCCGGTCCGCCGTTGCGTCCGACGGCGATGCTGCAGATGTTGCGGCGCGACACACCCCCGTGGCGGTTTGCGGAGATGGCGCACACCTTCCCGCGCATCGCGTCGCTGCGCTTCGGCGCGGGGCCGGTCTACCTCGTCACGCATCCCGATCTCGTCCGCGAGCTGCTCGTGGTGCAGTCGAAGTCGGTGGAGAAGGGCCCGGCACTCAAGAGCGCTGGGCTGGTGCTCGGAGACGGGCTGCTGACGATGCCGAACGATCGGCACCGGGCACGGCGCCGGCTGGTCAACCCGGCCTTTCACCACAGCCGGTTGGCCGACTACAGCGTCGTCATGACGGCCGCAACCGAGGAGCACCTCAAGCGCTGGACGTCGCGCGAGGGCGAGCGCGTCGACATGAGCGAGGAGATGGCGGCGCTGACGCTCGACATCGTCGGGCGGGCGCTGTTCGGTGCCGAGCTCGGCGACCGCGCCGGTGAGGTCTACGCCGACATGGGCCTGGCGATGTCGGGCTGGGAGAAGATGATGCTGCCCGGTGGCACGCACCTGATGAAGCTGCCGATCCCCGCCTTCAAGCGGATGTGGGCTGCTGCAGACGGCCTCGACGCCGTCGTACGCCGCTTGATCGACGCCGCCGCGAAGCGCAAGACCGAACCCGTGCACGGCGTCGACGTCGTCGGGGACCTCATGGACGCCGAGGTCGACGGTGAGCGGTTACCGGCCGAAGCCGTCCGCGACGAGGCCATGACGTTGCTGCTCGCTGGTCACGAGACGACCGCCAACCTGCTGACCTGGGCATGGCACCTGCTGTCCCGCAACCCGGATATCGCTGCGCGGTTGCGACGAGAGGTGGCTGCGCTGGGGCATGCGCCGTCGTACGACGACCTGCTGTCCCTTCCGTTCACGTACGGCGTCGTCGCCGAGGTGCTGCGGCTCTTCCCGCCGGCCTGGGTGCTCGAGCGGGAGGTGACCGAGGAGGTCGAGCTCGACGGCTGGACCATCCCGGTCGGCTCGATCGTCCTGGCCAGCCAGTTCGCGCTGCATCGGGACCCACGCTTCTGGGAGGAGCCGACGGAGTTCCGGCCGCAGCGCTGGCTCACACCGGACGGTGCGTTCTCCGACGACGCACCGGGCCAGCCGCGGGGAGCCTGGTTCCCGTTCGGGGCGGGCACCCGGCAGTGCGTCGGGGAGTCGTTCGCCTGGACCGAGGCCGTCCTCGTCCTGGCGACCATGGCGCCGCACTGGGCGCCGGTGACCGACCCGTCGTGGCGTGAGCGGCTCCACGCAGCAGTCACGCTCCGGCCGCACGGTGGTCTGCCCATGACGCTGCACCCGGCGCGCTAGCCGCTCGCTAGTGTGACCGTCGCGCTCAGGAGGCGTACGACGACGTCGATGTGGGGGATGCAGCCGTGGTGGACATCGGCACCGGCGCGGCCGGTTTCGTCTCCGACAACCCGGGTCGCGACGTGCAGCGGGTGGGCACCGCGCGGTTCCTCGGTGAGGACCCCGTCAAGATCCACGAGCCCGTCTGGGCGGTGATCGGCAACCTCGGCGACAGCCAGTGCTACCTGGGCGTGCAGGCCAAGGTCGCGGCCGTCCAGGAGGCCATCTCCCGACGGATCCGCCGCGACGACCTCGCCTTCCGGCTCGTGGCCCCGGCGTACACCCTCGGTGTCTCGGACGGCCAGCTCAACGGGACCGACCGGATGCGCTACTCCCTGATCGGCCGGGAGCTCGTCCACGACACGGTCGACGTCCACCTCAATGCCAACGACGTCGCCGGCTTGATCGCGGTGGTCGCCTGCGACAAGCCGCCCGTCGGAACCCTTGCCGGTGCCCTCGAGCGCAACGTGCCCACCGTGCTCCTGTCGGACGGGTCGATCCGGCCGGGCATCGACCCGCGGACCGGCGAGCGCATCGATCTCGTCTCGGCGTTCCAGCTCGCCGGTGATCCCGACGACGAGGTCCGCACCGGTATGGCGCTGCACGCCTGCCCCGGGCAGGGCAGCTGCGGTGGGATGTTCACCTACAACACGATGCAGACCTTCATCGGTGTCCTCGGCATGGAGCCGCTGCAGATGGTCGCGCCGACGTCGGACGACCCGCGCCGGCTGACCGAGTTCCCAGAGCAGGTTGTCGACTGCCTTGTCGCGATGACTCAGGCGGGCATCCGCCCGCGTGACATCGTGACGCCCGGGTCGCTGCGCAACGCGCTCACTGTGACGATCGCGATGGGCGGCTCCACCAACGTCGCCCTGCACGCGGTCGAGATCGCGCGCGCGGCCGGCCTCGACCTGTGGCAGGACGTGCTGAGTCAGGAGGAGTTCAACGCGCTGGCGCGACGGCTCCCCGTGCTGGTGAACATGCGCCCGTTCGGGGCCTACTCGATGATGGACGTCGACACCTGCGGCGGCCTGCCGGTCGTCGTCAAGGAGCTGCTCGACGCCGGCCTGCTCGACGGCAGTGCGATCACGTGCACGGGCGAGACCCTGGCCGAGCAGGTCCGTCGGCTCGACCCGGTGGCGCCCGACGAGGACGTGATCCACTCGGTCGCCAAGCCGTTCAAGGACACCGGGGGGCTGCGCATCCTTCGGGGCAACCTGGCGCCTGACGGCGGTGCCATCCTCAAGCTGGCGGGGGTGGAAGGCGGGTTGGTCGACGGCGTCTTCACCGGCCGCGCGCGGGTGTTCGACGGAGAGGCGGCATTGGTCGCCGCATTGGCCGACCAGCCCGACTCGTTCGCCGATCGCGACATGGTGGTCATCCGCTTCCTCGGACCGCGTGGGGCGCCGGGCATGCCCGAGCTGCTCGATCCGACGTCGCGGATGACCGCACTGTGCCGGCAGCGGGGCATCACGGTCGCGTTGATGACCGACGCCCGCTTCTCGGGAGGATCGGTGGGGCTCGTGATCGGCCACGTCGCGCCGGAGGCGTTCCTCGGCGGCCCGATCGCCCTGATCGAGGACGGCGACACCATCGTCGTCGACGTCAACGCAGACACCATCGACTGCATCGAGCTCGCCGACCCGGAGCTGGCGGCGCGCCGGGCTGAGTCGTGGTGGACCGCCGCGGCTGCGCACGGCGGCGTGCATCCTGCCGTCACGCCCGTGACGAGCCGCGTGCTCAGGCGCATGAGGGCGACCGCGCGACCGGCGCTGCTGGGCGGCGGCATGGCGTCCGACTGATACTTGGGACGCGGCCGCAGGGGGTACCTGGCAGAGTTCCTGTGCTGCCGGGCCCAAGGTGCGGTGTGATGGCGGCATGGGCGTGGTGCTGCAGGCGGGTCGGCCGCTGACCGAGGCCGAGGTCGTGGCGGTCGCACGGGACGGTGCGCCCGTGGAGATCTCGCCTGCGTCCCTCGACCAGCTACGTGCCGCGCGGGTGCACGTCGACGAGATGGCGGCCTCGGCCACGCCCGTCTACGGCATCTCGACCGGGTTCGGTGCCCTGGCAACGCGGCACATCCCGACGGAGCTGCGCACGCAGCTGCAGCGCAGCCTGGTGCGCTCACATGCCGCCAGCAGCGGCGGTGAGGTCGAGACCGAGGTCGTCCGCGGCCTGATGCTCCTTCGGCTCCAGACGATGACGACGGGACGCACCGGCGTGCGATCCGAGACGGCATCGGCGTACGCCGCGATGCTGAACGCTGGGATCACGCCGGTCGTGCGTGAGTTCGGCTCGCTCGGCTGCTCCGGCGACCTTGCGCCGCTCGCGCACGCAGCGCTCGCGGTCATGGGGGAGGGCGACGTCCGGGTCGACGGCGTTGCGACGACCGCCGCGGACGCACTCGCGCAGGCCGGCATCGAGCCGGTGGTGCTCGCGGAGAAGGAGGGCCTCGCCCTCATCAACGGGACCGACGGGATGCTCGCGATGCTCATGCTCGCGTGCACCGACCTCGAGCGGCTCGCCCGCACGGCCGACCTCACCGCTGCCATGAGCCTGGAGGCGCTGCTCGGCACCGACCGGGTGCTCGCCGACGACCTGATGTCGCTGCGTCCGCAGGTCGGGCAGGCCCTCGCCGCGAGCAACATGCGGCGGCTGCTCGACGGATCGCTCATCGTCGCGTCGCACCGCGGCCCGCAGGACGCCCGCGTGCAGGATGCCTACTCCGTGCGCTGCGCACCCCAGGTCGCGGGCGGGCTCCGCGACACCGTGGCCCATGCCCGTCTCATCGCCGCGCGCGAGGCGGCCAGCGCCATCGACAACCCGGTGTTGCTCCCCGATGGACGGCTGGAGAGCAACGGCAACTTCCACGGTGCACCGCTCGCCTACGTGCTCGACTTCCTCGCCATCCCGGCTGCCGATGTCGCCAGCATCAGCGAGCGGCGCACCGACCGGATGCTCGACGCCAAGCGCTCGCACGGACTGCCGGCCTTCCTGGCGCACGACCCCGGCGTCGACTCGGGACTGATGATCGCGCAGTACACGCAGGCGGCGCTGGTCAGCGAGCTGAAGCGACTGGCCGTGCCGGCCAGCGTCGACTCCATCCCCAGCTCAGCGATGCAGGAGGACCACGTCTCGATGGGCTGGTCGGCAGGACGGAAGCTGCGCCGCGCAGTCGACGCGTTGACGCGCGTGCTCGCGATCGAGCTGATGACGGCGGCGCGCGCCCTCGACCTGCGCGCGCCGCTGACGCCGGCGCCGGCAACGGCTGCTGCTGTCGCCGCGCTGCGGGCGACCGTCGCGGGGGTCGGCCCGGACCGCTACCTGACTCCGGAGATCGAAGCCGTCGTGTCGCTGGTGCGGTCCGGTGCTGTACTCGACGCGGCCCAAGCTGTCACCGGACCACTGGAGTGACGATGGAGTGCAAAGGCTGGCACCAGGAGGCGGCGCTGCGCTGCTTGCGCAACAACCTGCACCCCGACGTCGCGGAGCGCCCCGAGGACCTCGTCGTGTACGGCGGAAACGGCAAGGCCGCGCGCGACCACGCATCACTGGCCGCCATCGAACGGACCTTGATGCGGCTCGAGGACGACGAGACGATCATGGTGCAGAGCGGCAAGCCGGTCGCGGTCTTCCGCACCTTCCCGCATGCGCCGCGTGTTCTCATCGCCAACTCGCTGCTCGTGCCGAGCTGGGCGACCTGGAAGGACTTCTGGGAGCTCGAGGCGCTCGGCCTGACGATGTACGGCCAGATGACGGCCGGGTCATGGATCTACATCGGCACGCAGGGGATCGTGCAGGGCACCTTCCAGACGTTCGCCGCGATCGCGGAGCAGAAGTACGACGGGACGCTGCGCGGCCGGGTCGTGTTGACGTCGGGGCTCGGTGGCATGGGCGGCGCGCAGCCGCTCGCCGTCACCCTGAACGGCGGCGTCGCACTGTGCCTCGACGTCGACGAGACCCGGGTACGCAAGCGCATCGAGACGCGCTACCTGGACGAGGTCGCCGACTCGCTCGACGACGGCCTGCGCCGGGTGCGCGAGGCCGCCGCCGCCGGCCGAGCGCTGTCGGTGGGTGTGGTCGCCAACGCTGCGGAAGCCCTGCCGGCACTGCTCGCACGCGGCGAGCAGTTCGACATCGTCACCGACCAGACCAGCGCGCACGACCCGCTCAATGGCTACGTGCCGGCGGGGCTCTCGGTGGAGGAGGCAGTCGAGCTCCGGCGTACCAAGCCGTCGGAGTACGTCGACCTCGCGCGCGCGTCGATGGTCGAGCACTGCCGCGCCATGGTCGGCTTCTCGCGAGCGGGCGCGGAGGTGTTCGACTACGGCAACAACCTGCGCGGCGAGGCACGCGAGGCGGGGCTGACGGAGGCGTTCGAGTACCCGGGGTTCGTGCCGGCGTACATCAGGCCGCTGTTCTGCGAGGGGATCGGGCCGTTCCGCTTCGTCGCGCTGAGTGGCAAGCCCGAGGACATCGCCGTCGCCGACGATGCGCTGCTGGCGGCGTTCCCGGACAACCCGTATGTCCAGCGCTGGATCCCGATGGCCAGGGAGAAGGTTGCGTTCCAGGGCCTGCCTGCACGCATCTGCTGGCTCGGGTACGGCGAGCGGGCGAAGGCCGGCGCCATCCTCAACGACCTCGTCGCGACCGGGAAGATCAGTGCGCCGGTCGTCATCGGGCGCGACCACCTCGACAGCGGGTCGGTCGCCTCGCCGTACCGCGAGACCGAGGCGATGCAGGACGGCTCCGATGCCATCGCGGACTGGCCGATCCTGAACGCGCTCCTCAACGTCGCGTCCGGTGCGTCCTGGGTGGCGGTGCACCACGGGGGCGGTGTGGGCATGGGCAAGTCGATCCACGCGGGTGCGCAGGTGCTCGCCGACGGGACCGTTGATGGTGCGCTGCGAATCGAGCGCGTGCTCACCAACGACCCCGGCACCGGAGTCGTCCGGCACGCGGACGCCGGCTATGACATCGCTCGTCGCGTGGCGGCGGAGCGCGGCGTCGACATGCCGATGCTCTAGATGACGTCGACTCTCCTCACCAACATCGGGCAGCTCGTCAGCTGGGACGACGAGCAGCCCATCCGGGAGAAGGCCGCCCTCGTCATCGAGGGCGACCGGGTTGCCTGGGTCGGGTCGTCCTCGGTCACCCCGCTCGCCGACGAGCGGATCGATGTCGACGGCGCCGCTGTCGTGCCGGGGTTCGTCGACAGCCACACGCACCTCGTCTTCGGCGGCGATCGGTCGGAGGAGTTCGAAGCTCGGCTGGCCGGGCAGCCCTACGCAGCGGGCGGGATCCGGACGACCGTGGCGGCCACGCGCGCGCTGCCTACGCCGCAGCTTCGCGTCCGCGCGACGAGGCTGGCGGCCGAGGCGCTGCGATCAGGCACAACGACGTTGGAGATCAAGAGCGGCTACGGCCTCACCGTGGAGGACGAGCTCCGCTCGCTCGAGGTCGCGTCCACGCTGACCCCGCACCGGACGTTCCTCGGTGCGCACGTCGTGCCGGAGGGGAGCGATGCGTCGAACTACGTCGACCTCGTCACGGGCCCGATGCTCGAGGCCGTGGCCGGCGTCGCGTCGGCCATCGACGCTTTCTGCGAGGAGGGTGCGTTCGACGAGGACCAGTGCCGTCGGGTGCTGACGGCCGGCGCCGCTCGGGGACTCGCGGTGCACGTGCACGCCAACCAGCTGCGACCAGGTCCGGGTGTGCAGCTTGCTGCGTCGCTCGGTGCGCTGAGCGCCGACCACTGCACGCACGTCACCGACGAGGACGTGACGGCGCTGCGCGACAGCGGCGTCGTCGCCGTGCTGGTGCCGGCCGCGGAGTTCTCGACGAGGTCGGCCTACGCGCCCGCGCGGCGTCTGCTCGACGCCGGTGTGTCGGTCGCGGTCGCCACCGACTGCAACCCCGGCACGAGCTTCACCACGTCGATGGGCTTCGTGATCGCGTTGGCGTGCCGAGAGCTCGGCATGACTCCCCGAGAGGCGCTGCATGCGGCGACTGCGGGTGGTGCCTCGGCGCTCGCGCAGCGGGACGTCGGTCACCTGCGGGTCGGCGCTCGCGCCGACCTCGTGGTGCTGGACGCCCCGTCGTACGTGCACCTCGCGTATCGGCCGGGAGTCGACCTGGTGCGCAGCGTCATCCGCCGCGGCGAGGTCGTGCGATGAACGACCCGCTGTGGCCCCGCGCCTCGGAGTGGCTCGCCACCGGTGGGGCGGCCGACGGCCCGCGGCTCGGCATCGTCGGGGTCCCGCTGTCGCGCACGTCGATCTCGCCTTCCGGTGCGTCGGAGACCCCGGCTGCCGTGCGCTCGGCGTTGCGTCGCTTCGCCACCTTCCACGCCGGGCTCGGCGTCGACCTCGAGGCGGTGTCGGTGCACGACGCCGGCGACCTCGAGGTGGCCCAGCTCGCTGGCGAGGAAGCGTTGGCCGCGGTCGACGCCGGCCTGGCGCTGCTTCCGTCGTACGACCTGCTCGTCCTCCTGGGAGGTGACAACGCGGTGACGCGACCAGCCATGCGCACCTTGCTGTCGCTGGACAACGCGGGGCTGCTCACCCTCGACGCTCATCACGACGTGCGGGGGTTCCATGCCGGTCCGACGAACGGCACGCCGGTGCGTGGGCTGATCGAAGACGGTCTGGCGGGACGACACGTCGTGCAGGTCGGGATCGGCAACCTGACGAACTCTCGGGCCTACCGGAGGTGGTGCGAGGAGCAGGGCATCGAGATCCACGGTGTTGCGGCGGCGCAGGCCGAGGGCGTGCGGACGCTCGTGCGTCGGTCAC
Source organism: Frankiaceae bacterium (assembly GCA_016650445.1). Classification (GTDB taxonomy): domain Bacteria; phylum Actinomycetota; class Actinomycetes; order Mycobacteriales; family SCTD01; genus RYN-124. Next base: position 28,756 of record JAENVS010000043.1, read on the forward strand.
TGGACCACCTCGCGGTGTCGTGCGACCACGTATATGTCGATCTCGACGTCGACGTCGTCGACCGCGCCTTCGTGCCGGGCTGTCCGGGCGCTCGACCCGGCGGCCTGCTGCCCGGCGAGCTGTTGAAGGCGGCGGAGGAGGCGGGCCGGCATCCAGCGGTCCGAGCAGTCGACATCGTCGAGGTGGACGCCACCGCCGACCCGACGGGGATCACCGTCGATCTCGCCGCGATGTGCCTGCTCTCGGTGGCGGCCGGGCTGGCGGCGCGATGACCCGGCAGCCGCGGCTCTCGTCGAAGCTGCAGGGGTTCGGGACGACCATCTTCGCGACCATGCAGATGCTCGCCATCGAGCACGAGGCCGTCGACCTCGGTCAGGGGGCGCCGCGGCTGCCCACCGAGCCGAGAGTCGCGCAGGCCGCGATCGACGCGATCCGGGCCGGTCACAACCAGTACGCCGTCGGCATCGGCATCCCGCCGCTGCGCGAGGCGATCGCCGACCACCAGCGGCGGTTCTACGGCCTGGACGTCGACCCGCTCACCGAGGTCACCGTCACCGCGGGGGCGACGGAAGCCATCTTCGCTGCCGTCATGTCGCTGTGCGAGACGGGCGACGAGGTCATCGTCCTCGAGCCCTTCTACGACTCCTACCTCCCCTCGATCGCGATGGCGGGTGCGGTGCCCAAGGTCGTCACGCTCGAGGCCCCCGACTTCCGGGTCGACGCCGACGCGCTGCGACGGGCCTTCTCGGCCAAGACGCGACTGCTGATCCTGAACAACCCGCACAACCCGATCGGCCGCGTCTTCGACCGCGTCGAGCTGCAAGCCATCGCCGATCTGTGCCTGGAGCACGACGTCATCGTGGTGTCCGACGAGGTCTACGAGCACCTCGTCTACGAGGGCAGCCACCTGCCCATGGCCGCACTGCCGGGGATGGCTGATCGCACGGTCACGATCTCGTCCGCAGGCAAGTCGTTCTCCTGCACCGGGTGGAAGGTCGGCTGGGCCTGCGCGCCGCCGGACCTGACGGTCGCCCTGCGGACGGCGAAGCAGTTCGTGACCTACACGAACGCGACGCCCTTCCAGCACGCCGTCGCGACCGGGCTGGCGATCGACGGCGTCTACGACGACATGCTCGCCGGCTACCGCCACCGGCGCGACCTGCTCAGCGACGGGCTCGCAAAGGTCGGCTTCGACGTCATCCGTCCGGAGGGCGCGTTCTTCGTCAACGCCGACATCCGCCCGCTGGGCTACGACGACGACGTCGCGTTCTGCATGATGCTGCCGGTGGAGGTGGGTGTCGTGGCGATCCCGTGCTCGAGCTTCTACGACGACAAGCGGCGCGGTCGGCACCTCGTGCGCTTCGCCTTCTGCAAGAGCGAGGACGACATCAACGAAGGGGTACGCCGGCTCGAAGGGCTGCACCGATGACCGGGCTTCGGATCGCCGTCGTGCAGCACGACATCGTCTGGGAGTCGCGGGCCGAGACCTTGGCCCGGCTCGAACCGGTCGTCGCGGCGGCCGCCGGGGCCGGCGCGCGCTTGGTCGTTCTCAGTGAGATGTTCGCGGTGGGCTTCTCGATGAACGTGCAGCTCACGGCCGAGGACGAGGACGGGCCGTCGACACAGTGGCTGCTTTCGCAGGCCGAGCGCCACCGGGCCTGGGTCTGCGGCACCGTGCCGATCCGGTCGCCGGGGGAGGGGCTCCCCTACAACACGTTCGTGCTCGCGGCACCGGACGGACTGGTCCACCGGTACCGCAAGATCCACCCCTTCACGTACGGCGGCGAACGCGAGGCCTTCTCTGCCGGGAAGGACATCATCACGGTGGACGTCGACGGTGTCCGGGTGACTCCCTTCGTCTGCTACGACCTCCGGTTCGCCGACGTGTTCTGGGAGGTGGCCGCCGATACCGATGCCTACGTGGTTTCGGCCAACTGGCCCGAGGCGCGGCGGCGCCACTGGTCGTCGCTGCTGGTGGCGCGGGCGATCGAGAACCAGGCCTTCGTGGTCGGCTGCAATCGGGTAGGGGAGGGCGGGAAGCTCACCTATGTCGGCGACAGCGCCGTGGTCAGTCCGATGGGCGACGTGCTTGCCGCTGCGTCGGAGGTGGAGACGACGCTGCTCGTCGACATCGACCCAGCGACGGTGGCCGAGGTCCGCCAGCGCTTCCCCTTCGCTGCGGACCGTCGTCCACTGCTGCGCGGCTAGGTAGGTAGGTAGGGCGCTTCGGCGCGCCTGCACCGCGCGGAGGCTGGGATACCTGCATCCTGTCAGCTGCGCGCTGGCGCGATCGATCCGACGAAGGAGCCGGCATGACCGATCAGGGCACCGTCAACACCTCCGACGTGACTGGCCGGTCGGTACTTGCGAAGGCTGTCCTGTTCCTCCTCGCGGCCTCAGCTGTCGGCTTCGCCGTCTCGATGGTGGGTCACATCGCGGGCTGGAAGGGCTTCGACAACGGCGGCGAGAGCACGGCGGCCGGCGACACGTTCTGGCTCCTGTACTTCTTCGCCGGCATCGCCGCGCTTGTCGTGGGGGTGGTTGCGCTCGTCCGAGGCCTGCGCGGCGGGCCGGCGTCAGAGCGGCAGGCGGGCACGTGGGCTCTCGGCTACGTCGTCGCCTCCGTTGCGCTCATCGCGATCGTCGACGCGCTGTTCGAGTAGCTCTTCGTCGGCGGCGCGGTGCCGTCTCTGCACTTGTCCACAGCCCGAAATCTCTTTGCACAGCAAGGGATTCCGACCCGAAAGTGTCGGAGGTCGCATCTAGGTTTGTCGCATGCCCACCACTGCCTCGCCGGTCGACTGGTTGTCACGGCCGGTGCCGTCGGCGATGTCGCCGGAGAAGCTGGCGGCGTTCGTCGAC
>JAENVS010000044.1 GCA_016650445.1 Frankiaceae bacterium
CACGTACCAGCTCAACGGCGGCGGCAACATGGACTTCAAGAACATGCTCGAGCGCGACCGCCTCGAGTCGAAGAAGATCTCCAAGACCCAGGCCGTGACCTCCAACATGGAGCACGACATGGGCAAGCGCAACGTGCACATCGGCCCGTCCGACTACGTGCAGTGGCTCGACGACCGCAAGTGGGCCTACGTCCGCCTCGAGGGTCGCGCGTTCGGCGACGTCCCGCTCAACCTCGAGTACAAGCTCGAGGTCTGGGACAGCCCGAACAGCGCCGGCGTCATCATCGACGCGGTCCGCTGCGCGAAGATCGCCATGGACCGCGGCGAGGGCGGCCCGTGCCACGCGGCCTCGACGTACTTCATGAAGTCCCCGCCCAAGCAGGTCCGCGACGACATCGCGGGTCCGGCCCTCGAGGCCTGGATCAACGGCGAGGACGTGGCGGAGTACGTCGGCGACGAGGCCGCCGCAGCGACCGAGTAACAGCACGGCGTACGACGGCCCGGTGTCCCGCAAGGGACGCCGGGCCGTTCTGCGTCGCGCCGTACTGCTCGCCCCGCCGTGCCTCCCGCACAGACGACGCCCAGCGCACCCCGCCGTACGGATCAACTTCCAAAGATGCGAGCGTGGCCCGGCCGAAGATGATCCGTACGACGCCAGCTGCGCGCCTACGCTGCGGGCGATGACCGCCGGCCGCCACAACCTGCGGCACGTGCTCGCGGTGCCGGGGTTCCGCCGGCTGATGGGGGTACGGCTCGCCGGGCAGTTCGGCGACGGGCTGTTCCAGGGAGCCCTTTTCTCCTCCGCCTTCTTCAACCCGGAAAAGGCGACGACCGCCGGCGGCGCATCGCTCATCTTCGCGGCGACCCTGCTTCCCTACAGCGTCGTCGGACCGTTCGCGGGCGTCTTCCTCGACCGCTGGCGCCGCCAGCGCGTGCTGCTGAACGCCAACATCGGCCGGAGCGCCGTCGTGGTCGGCCTGGCCCCTCTGCTCGCGGCGTTCGGCGCGACCAGCGCCCTCAGCGTCGGGGTCGCCCTGCTCGTCGTCTCGGCGAACCGGTTCATCCTCGCCGGTCTCAGCACCGCGCTGCCGCACGTGGTCGAGGCGCGGTACCTCGTCACCGCCAACTCGTTCAGCACGACCGTCGGCGGTGGCGCGGCGGCCGTCGGGGGGATCTGCGCCGTCGGCCTGCGCGAGGTGCTCGGCAAGGACGACGTCGGTGCGGGTCGCATTGCGCTCATCGCGGCGGTCGTGTACATCGCGGCCGGCCTGCTCGCCCGCCGGCTCGGCCAGGACGAGCTCGGGCCCACCCACCCACCGCTGCACGAGCGCGTGCTGACGGCGCTGTCCGGGGTGGCCCGCGGGGTGGCACAGGGCGCGGTCCACGTGCGTCAGCGCGGCCAGGCCGGCCGGGCTCTGGCCGCGATCGCCGCGCACCGGTTCTTCTACGGGCTGTCCTTCATCGGGGCCCTCCTGCTGTACACCGACCAGGGTGCGCTGCACCGCGGCTTCGCCGGGCTGAGCCAGGTGATCGGCGCCTCGGTCGTGGGCGGCCTGCTGGCGGCGCTCGTGACACCGGGCGTCACCCGACGGCTGGGAACGCAGCGGTGGATCGCGATCGTGTTCGCGGTGGCGGCCGTCGTCGAGGTCGCGTTCGGTACGCCGTACCTGCACTGGTCGTTCCTCGTCGCCGCCTTCTTCCTGGGCTTCGCAGCGCAGGCGTCGAAGATCTGCGTCGACACCCTCGTGCAGGAAGCAGTCGACGACGACTTTCGCGGCCGGGTCTTCTCGTTCTACGACACGCTGTTCAACGTCAGCTTCGTGTCTGCGGCGGCGGTCGCCGCGGTGCTGCTCCCGCCAGACGGCAAGAGCTACGTCGTGATCGCGGTCGTCGCCGGCGGGTACGCCCTCACGGCCGCCGGCTACATGCTGGCGACGCGACGGCGCATGGCGCAGGAGCCGCCCGAGCCCATCGTCGTCTGATCAGCCGGCGGTGAGGCCGAGACCGCCGACACGGACGGAGATCAGCGGTGAACCGGAGGGACTCGGCAGGATCGCGAGCGGTGACGGCGGCGGCGTCGGCAGCAGACCCGTCACCGTCGTCACGACGTCGTCCACCGGGTCGGAGGACGGGGACGGCGACGGGGTGGGCCGGCTCGAAGGCCGGCCACCGGGCTGCGGTGACGGCGCGGGCGACGGGCCGCCCGTCGGACCCTGTGACCCCCCGGTCGACGGACCGGGCAGACCGCCGTTGCCCAGGGCGACTGCGGGCCCGTCGTCGGCCGGCTCGAGGATGCTGTCGAGGGCGGCGCTGACGTCGGCGACGTCGGCACCCGCGAGCGCGGCCACCACGCCCCACGACCCGCCATCGGCGCGCCAGGTGCGCACGTCCTCCGGCTTCGCGCCGGCGGCCTTGGCGACGACGTAGGCGAGTGCCGCTTCGGTAGGCGACTGACCGGCGGCGGGCGATGAGCTGAACGACACCGGCAGCACCCGAAGTACGGCGGCCCGCGAGCCGGCGTCGCGGTCGAGACCGTCGGCGAGGACGCCGAGGTTGATGTCGGCGGTGACGAGGTCGAGGGCGTAGCGCCGCTCCCAGCCGTCGCGGGTCAGTGCGAGCGGGGTGACGCGTCCGGGGACGCCGCCGTCCGGCACCTGCACCTGCTTGAGCCGCTCCACGTCGGCTTCGGCCCGTCGCCCGGTGGCGCGGACGGTCACGGTGCCGCGGAACGACGCGGCGCGCAGCAGCACGCCGCGCTCGACGCGGGCGAGGCCGCCGCGGGGCGTCCGGACAGTGGCGGCGCCGGCGGCGAGTGACAGCGCCGGTGCACGGCGCGCATCGACCATGACCAGGCCCCGCCGAAGCTGTTCGCGCTCCCCGTCGACGACCGTGACGGCGGTGGCGGAGCCGAGCAGCACGCTGCGGCCGGCCGCCACCAGGGTGGCCGAACCGCCCTCGGCGGTGCGGACCGTGGCGCCGTTGGGCACGGTCATCCCCGCCGTCGCGGGACGGGTGCTGCCGTTGGGGAGGTCGACGGTCGCAGAGCGGGCGGCGCGCAGGACAGTGCTCGCCTTGGCCACGTCGGGACCGCAGGCGGACAGCCCGAGTGCGGCCAGCATCGAGCCGGCGGCAAGAACGGCGGTCGCCGTCATGCCCCTGCCCGCCGGCCGTCCGAGATGTCCGGCTCTGCCCGTCATGCCCCCATGGTGCGTTCTCGGCCCGGTCCAGGCCATGGCTAGAAAGAACTAGTCACGCCCGGTGTCCGGCTGCTCCTCTACGGGATCGGCGTCGCGGGTCGGTGGCTGTAGGCCTCGCGCGACGGCCCATGCCAACAGCGCAGCTTCCGCCTCGTCACGGGGAAGCGGGCCGTGCTCCATGCGGAGCTCCTTGAGGTACGCCCAGGCCTCACCCACCTGACGGCCGGGGGGGATGCCGAGCAGCGCCATGATGTCGTCGCCGTTGAGGTCCGGCCGCATCTTGGCCATCTCCTCCTGCTCGGCCAGCCGGGCGATCCGCGCCTCCAGGTCGTCGTACGACGCCGCCAGCGCCGCGGCTCGGCGCTTGTTGCGGGTCGTGCAGTCGGACCGCACGAGCGTGTGCAACCGCGCCAGCTCCTCCCCGGCGTCGTGGACGTAGCGGCGTACCGCACTGTCGGTCCAGCCCGAGGAGCCGTAGCCGTGGAAGCGCAGGTGCAGGTCGATCAGGCGGCAGACCGGCTCGACGACGTCCTTGCCGTAGGTCAGCGCCCGCAGCCGCTGACGGGCCAGCTTGGCGCCGACGACCTCGTGGTGGTGGAAGGAGACGCCGCCGCCGGGCTGGTGCCGACGGGTCGCCGGCTTGCCGATGTCGTGCAGGACCGCGGCCAGCCGCAGCACGAGGTCCGGGCCCTCGTGCTCGAGCCGGATCGCGCGCTCGAGCACCTGCAGGGTGTGCTCGTAGACGTCCTTGTGCTGGTGGTGCTCGTCGATCTCGAGCCGAAGGGCGGGCAGCTCCGGCAGCACCTGGTCGGCGAGCCCGGTGGCGACCAGCAGCTCCAGACCCACCCGAGGGTCGGCACCGAGGAGCAGCCGGGTCAGCTCCTCGCGGATCCGTTCGGCGCTGACGATCGAGAGCCGGCTCGACATCGCGGTCATCGCCGCGACGACCGCGGGCTCCACGGTGAAGCGGAGCTGGGCCGCGAACCGGGCCGCCCTCAGCATCCGCAGCGGGTCGTCGCTGAAGGACGCCTCCGGGGTCCGTGGCGTCCGTATCACCCGCGCGGTCAGGTCGTCGATGCCGCCGTGCAGGTCGATGAACGCGGTCGGTGCGCGCCAGTCGGGCAGCGACAGTGCCATCGCGTTGATCGTGAAGTCGCGCCGGGCCAGGTCGCCCTCGACGGTGTCGCCGAAGGTGACGACGGGCTTGCGCGACTCGCTCCGGTAGAACTCGTCGCGGTAGGTCGTCACCTCCAGCTTGAAACCGGCCTTCACGAAGCCGACGGTGCCGAACTGGAAGCCCGCGTCCCAGGTGCCCTCCGCCCAGCCGGCCAGCACCTCCTGGATGCGCTCGGGGCGGGCGTCGGTCGTGAAGTCGAGGTCGTTGCCCAGTCGCCCGAGCAGGGCGTCGCGGACCGAGCCGCCGACCAGGTGGAGCGCGTGCCCGGCCGCCGCGAACAGCTCCCCGAGCTCGACCGCCACCGGCGAGACCCGCATCAGCTCACGCACGGCGTTCTGCTGGACCTCGGTCAGGGCGGACATGCCGCCCGAGGCTACGGGTATGGCTGCGATGTTTTGAGAACCGGGAGACCGGGTAGCGCACGGGTCCGGTCCGGCGACATCACACGGCGACCAGGGAAGGCGGTCCGGCGATGAAGAGCGCTCTCGACGTCCACCGCACCCTGCTCGCGGCGGACGTACCGCACGAGATGGTCCGGCTCCGTACGCCGATCGCCGGGGCGGACGACCTGCCGCGGGCGCTCGCGGTCGCCCGGGACGCCTGTGTGGTCGTCCGCTGCTACCGCGTCACCCGGCGGGACGGCACGACGCAGCTCTGCGCCGTCATGATGCGATCGGGGGACACCCCCGACCCGGGTTCGCTGCTCGAGGCCCTCGACGCGGTCGCGGTCCGGGTCGCCACCGGCGCGGAGGTCAACACCGCCACCGACTACGCCTGCGCGCTCGTCAGCCCGATCTGCCTGCCCGCGGAGGTGCTGCTGCTCGCCGACGCCGCGCTCGGCGGCGCCGACGTCCTGTACGCCCCCACCGGCGAGAGCTGCGTCGCGCTCGGCATCGCCACGCGTGACCTGCTCGTCGCCAGCCGCGCCCTCGTCACCAACCTCACGGCCCGGCCGCTCGCCGCCCGCGAGCGGTCGAACTGGCAGGTCGGCGCCGGTCTCGAAACCGCCAGCGGGACGGTGCTGCCGCTCGATCCACACCGGCTGGCCGGCACCCGCCGCACCGGCTGAGCGCTCCCCGCCCGACCCACCGGGCCGCCGTACATTGGCCCGGTGTCCTCCTCCGCCACGCCGCGTCCCGGCCGACGGCCGCTGCGGCGCGTCGACGAGACGAGCGCGGGCGGGTTGGTGCTCGACCGCCGCGGTCCGGAGGCGCGAGGAGCGCTGATCGGGCGGCTCGACCGCCGCGGGAGGCTCCTCTGGTCGCTCCCGAAAGGTCACGTCGAGCCCGGTGAGACCGACGAGGACACCGCGGTCCGCGAGGTCATGGAGGAGACCGGTATCCGGGGGGCTGTGGTCGGCAAGCTCGGGACCATCGACTTCTGGTTCGTCGCCGACGGCCGCCGGATCCACAAGACCGTGCACCACTTCCTGCTGGTCGCCGTCGACCCCGTCGGCGGCCTGGAGCTGTCCGACGCCGATGTCGAGGTGAGCGAGGTCGCCTGGGTGCCGCTCGCCGAGGTGCCCGTCCGACTCGCGTACGCCGACGAGCGACGGCTGCTCGAGCGGGTGCCGGACCTGCTCGCCGAGACAGCCTGAGCCGCGGGAACATGCCCGCGCGCCGCGTCACCCGCTCCCCGCGCCGTCGGGTCGCATCGTTCGCCGTCGCGCTGTGCGCGGCTCTCCTGCCCATCGCCGGGATGGGCGCCTCGTACGCCGACGACCCGACTCCGGCTCCGACGGCCAGTCCGAGCCCGAACGACGACGCCCCCGCGCAGGTCCTGGTCACCAAGCTCGCACCGCGCGCCCCGCTGGATCCCGACGGCTTCTTCCAGGTGCGCGGCATCCTCGTCAACCGCGGGTCGCAGACGCTGCACGAGCTGACCGTCCGCCTGCGACGCGGCGACAAGCTCTCGACGCGCGGCGAGCTTGCCACCGCCGACGTCGAGCCCCCCGTCACTCCGACTCGGGTCGGTCGCACCCCGGTCCGCGCCGCCGTCCAGGACCTCGAGCCCGGCCAGAGCACCACCTTCGACATTCGCATCCGGGTCTCTTCGCTGCGGCTCGGCGCCATCGGCGTCTACCCGCTGCGGGTGGAGGCGCGGGCCCGGTTCGGCGACGGGGGCGGCGTCGACTCGGTCGGTGGCATCACGACCTACGTCCCCTGGTTCCCCGATGGGCCGCCGCACGGCAAGATCCGCGTCGCGTGGCTCTGGCCGCTCGTCGACCAGCCGCGACGGGGACCGCGCGAGGTCATGCTCGACGACGAGCTCGCCACCTCCTTCGCGAAGGGTGGCCGGCTCGACCGGATGCTGCGGTCGGCCGCCGACGGCGCCAAGGGCGGCTGCGACCCCGAGCCGGACCCGCCGGTGACCCTCCCGAGGCCGCCGCGCACCGGGCCGTGCCGCGCTGAGGCCGTGCCGATGACCTACGCCGTCGACCCTGACCTGCTGTTCACCGCAGATGCGCTGACCCGTCCGTACCAGCTGCTCGACGGCACCAAGACCGAGCGGGTCGACGACACCGGGCCGGCCAGGGGATGGCTGGACGGCCTGCGCGATGCCGTCGGGCCCGGCGAGGTGCTGTCACTGCCGTATGCCGACCCCGACGTCGTCGCGCTGACGGCACCGGAGAACGGCCTGGCCGACGAGGTCTCCCTCCTGAGGGAGCAGGGCAAGAAGGAGACGGCGAACGTTCTCGGGCGCCAGCCGATGACGTCGGTCGTCTGGCCGCCGGCCGGGCGGCTGACGCGGCGCACCGTGGAGACACTGACGTCGGGCGGCGCCACCGCGCTCGTCGTCGACCCGGTCGCGCTGCCCGAGCCCGAGAACGAGCCGGGGCGGACGCCCGACACCGATGTCGGTCAGCTCCCGACCAACACGGGCCAGCCCAAGGTCCTGACCATCGACCCCGCGCTGTCGGCGCTGCTCACACCGACGTACGCCGACTACCCGGGCGACCGCGTCGTCGAGCAGAGGTGGCTGGCGGAGACGGCCATGATCTCGGCGGAGGCACCGTCGGTGTCGCGGACGATCCTGGTGGCGCCGGCCCGCAGAGCGGATCTGCACACCGCGGTGGCGGCCGATGCGATCCGTGACACCGGCCGGCTGCCCTGGTTGTGCCCGGTGTCGCTCGCGAGCATCGCGTCGGCCCGCGACACCTGCGCCGACGAGGTTGTCACGGAGGAGACCGACATCCCGTCGGTGGAGCTCGCGCCAGCGCGGGCCGAGGACGTCGTCCTGTCCACCGAACACCTGCGCCAGGTGCGCGCACTGCGCGCCATCTCCACGCAGTTCACCGACGAGGTCCTCGCCGAGCCGACGAGCAAAGAGGCGGTCGGCACGACCGGCCGGTTGCTGCGCGCCCGCGCCAGGGCCGAATCCAGCGCGTGGCATGACCGTCCCGGTGACGGGGAGCAGATGCTCCGCCAGCTCAAGGACGACCTCGCCGACCTGCGCGGCAAGGTCCACCTGCAGGTCGGCAGCGGGACGGTGACGCTGACGAGCTCCACCGGGGTCATCTCGGTCAACGTCGTCAACGAGCTGTCGCAGCCCGTCCGCGTCGGGGTCGTCCTCGACGCCCGCAACCGGGCCCGCCTGTCCACCAGGGGCACACCCATCACGACGGTCCGCCCCGAGTCGGCCGCGCAGATCAACCTCAAGGTGACCGCGCAGACGTCCGGCACGTTCCCGGTGACCGCGCAGCTCGTCGATCACGACGGCCAGCCGTTCGGTGGCCAGGTTCGGCTCGTGGTGCGCAGCACGCAGTACGGCCGCGTCGCCCTGGCCGTGACCGGCATCGCCGCCGGCGTGCTCCTCGTCGCGGCCGGCGTACGGATCGCGCGCAGGGCGATGCGCCGCACCTCGGCATGAGCTCACCCGAGAGGTCACTCGGTCGCTCGACGCGCACGATGGCCCTCGGGACGGTCGCCTCGCGCGGGACCGGGTTCCTGCGCAACGCCGCGATCGTCGCGGTGCTGGGCGTACACAGCGTCGGTGCGGCGTACAACGTCGCCAACACGACGCCGAACATCGTCTACGAGCTGCTGCTCGGCGGGATCCTCACCAGCGTCGTCGTGCCGCTGCTGGTGCGCGCCGCGAAGAACGACGCGGACGGCGGCGACGCCTACGCGCAGCGGCTCCTCTCGCTGGTCGTCGTGACCCTGCTCGCCGCCTCGGTGCTGCTTGTCGTCTTCGCGCCGCAGCTCGTGGCGTTGTACATGCAGGACGCCGACGACGACACCCGTCGCCTCGCGACCGTGCTGGCGCGGTTCTTCCTGCCGCAGATGCTGTTCTACGGCGCGGGGGCGGTGATGGGCGCCGTCCTCAACGCCCGCGAGCGCTTCGGCCCGCCGATGTGGGCGCCGGTGCTGAACAACCTCGTGGTGATCGCCACGTGCGCGATGTTCCTCGCCCTGCCAGGGACGAGCGGCGTGTCCGCGTCGACCATTACGTCGCGGCAGGAGCTGCTCCTCGGGCTCGGCACGACGCTCGGGATCGTCGCCCAGACCATCGCCCTGGTGCCGTCCCTGCGCGCCGCCGGCTTCCGCTTCCGGCTGCGCGCCGACCTCGCGCAGGTCGGCCTCGGCGAGATCGGCCGACTGGCGCGCTGGGTGCTGCTGTACGTCGTCGCGAACCAGGCGGCGTACCTGGTCGTGGTGAACCTCGCGAACAAGCAGGAGCTCAACGACAGCGGACGCGGCTACGCGTCGTACGTCAACGCTTTCGTCCTGTGGCAGCTGCCGCATGCGGTGATCGCGGTCAGCGTCATCACGGCACTGCTGCCGAGGATGAGCCGCGCGGCCGCAGACGGGCGGCTGGTGGACCTGCGTGCCGCGCTGAACCGCGGGCTCCGGCTGACGGCGTCGGTCCTGATCCCGGCGGCACTCGGGTTCGTCGTCCTCGGACAGCTGCTGGCGACGGTGGTGTTCGGGCACCTCAACACCTCCGTCGAGGAGGCGCGCTTCATCGGGACGCTGCTCGCCGTGTTCGCGCTCGGCCTCGTCCCGTTCAGCGCCTACCAGCTGCAGCTCCGCGCGTTCTACGCGCTACAGGACACGAGGACGCCGACGCTGATCAACCTCGGCGTCAACGTGACCCTCGTTGCCGTGGACGTGCCGCTCTACCTCGTGCTGCCGGATGACCTCAAGGTGCTCGGGCTCGCTGCCGGTCACGCCTGCTCGTTCGCGGTCGGCCTGATGATCTGCTCGCGCGTCCTGTCGCGCCGCCTCGACGGTCTCGACGGCGACCTGGTGGTCCGCACGGCGGCGCGCTGCGTGGCCGCCGCCCTCGTGCCCGCGGCCGTGGCAGCCGGGGTCGTCGCGGCGACGTCGCACAGCCTCGGCACCGGCACGGGTGGCGCATTGGTGGGTCTTGTCGGCGGGGCCGCCGTCCTTGGTGTTGGCTACGTCGCAGCCGCCCGTCGGCTGGGAGTCCCGGAGGTGGACGAGGTGCTCGGTCCCGTGCTCACCCGCGTTGGCCGACGCGTTCCCAGGATCCGCGCCGACCGGGGCGACATCGTGCTCGGCTGGCTCACCCGGCTTGTCGTGGTGCTCAGCGTTCTCGGCGTCGTCGTGTTTGACGGGATCTCCCTCATGCAGGCGCGCTTCCAGGCGTCCGACCGGGCGACGACGGCGGCAGCGGCGGCGGCAGACGAGTACCGCACCAGCCACGACGTGCAGAAGGCCTACAACGCCGCCTACGCCACCGTCGTCGGGCTGGACACGATCGAGACGAAGACCTTCCGTGTCGACGCCGAGGGCAAGGTCACCCTGCGTCTGCACCACGAGGCCACCACGCTCGTCGTGCACCGCATCGGACCGATCAAGAAGTGGACCGACGCCGTCGAGACCGGCACGGGCCGCCCGGGCGGATAGCCGCCGGCCACGCGCGCCGGGGAGCCGCTGTGACCGGCGTCACAGTGTGAGACAACCCGCAGGCGGAGGAGGTCGACGCTCCTTCGCGAACCAACTTAGGGTCAGGAGAACCATCCGCGTCCGGTCGGAACGCCGAGTCCTGCCCCCCGACCACGACGTGCCCTTCGAAGCTCCAGGGGCAGGAGCGGGGGACCCAGGTCCCACGGCCGGATCTCGTCAGAGACCCGGCCTCGGGGTGAAGCCGCTTCCCTCGCCTTTCGTCAGGCGAAGACGCGGCCGGGCACCTTTCCAGCCCGAACCCGACAGCTCACCTCGCAGGCGTCCGGGAAGGACCGCCTGTGCCCACGCACGCCCACGCACTGTCCGCACGCCCCGAGACCCCCCGCCGGATCCCGGCCCTGCTGCTCCTGCTGACCGCGCTGTTCGGCTCGCTGCTCGTCTCGACCAGCAGCCCGGCCGAGGCCACCACCCCCGGCTCGGCGTACGTCCAGGAAGCCGCTCGCCACAACGGCAAGCCGTACGCCGCCGGCGCCGTCGGCCCGTACCGGTTCGACTGCAGCGGGTTCACGCTGTACGTCTTCAGCCGCTTCGGCAAGCGGCTCCCGCACAGCAGCTCGGCGCAGTACAGCGCCGTAGAGCACATCGCCACGAGCGCGAAGCAGGTCGGGGACCTGATCTTCTTCCGCACCTCGTCCGGGAGCATCGGCCACGTCGGCATCTACGCCGGCAACGGCCGGATGTGGGACTCGCCCAAGGCCGGCGACCACGTCCGGCTGCGCGCGATGTACAGCACGAACTACGTGGTCGGCCGCATCTAACGGGCGCCCGACCGACCGTGGGACTGCCCGGTCACCGCCCGTACAGTGGGCGCGGTCGCCGGACCGGCCGTCGCCGCGGGCCGGCCGGACCGCGCTGCTGGAAGGGAGGGGGCCCGTGACGTCGCCGTCCGGACCCCGCGCCCCTGCGCGCCCCGCCCTCGACGTCGGCGACGTGCTCGCCAACCGCTACCGGCTGGTCCGCGCCGTCAGTTCGGGCGAGGGAGCCGGAGAGGGAGCGGGCGACGGGGCAGACGGCGGACCGACGGCGCTCTGGCAGGCGACGGACGAGGTGCTCGCCCGTCGGGTGGCGGTCAAGACGCTGCCGGCATCGGGCCGGGCCGGTGCCGCTGCGGCGCGCCCCTTCCTCGAAGCGGCCGGGCGGGCGAGCTCGCTGTCGCACCCCGGGCTGGCGCGGGTCTTCGACGCGGCGCTCGAGGAGCGCCCCGCCGAGCGCGGCGCGCGGACCGTCGACGTCGCCTACGTCATCAGCGAGTGGGTAGACGGCCGGACCCTTGCCGATCTGCTGCGCACCGATGGACCGCTCGACCCGGTCGACGCGGTCCGGCTCGCGCACGACGCCGCAAGTGCGCTCGGTGCGGCGCACGCCGGCCGCGTCGGCCACGGGCGGGTGCACCCCGGGAACCTGATGATCACCCCCGCCGGGCGGCTGACCGTGACCGATGCGGCCGTGGCCGCCGCGGTGCACGGCAACCCGCTGCCGTCGCTGCAGCCCGGCGAGCCACTCGGCGGACCCGAGATCGCCCGCGACACGCGGGACCTCGCGGCCGTCGTCTACGCGATGCTCACCGCGCGCTGGCCCGCCGCGTCCAGCCCGCAGCCGTCGGCCGGCCTGGCACTCGCTCCCAAGCCTGCGGGCGGCGCCCTCTACGCGCCGCGGCAGGTGCGGGCGGGCGTGCCACGGTCACTGGACGCGGTGGTCGTGCGCGCCCTGGAGCCCGGCCGCGAGCCCGGTCGCCACCCGATCACCACGCCCCGTGCGCTCGCGCAGGCCCTCGACGAGGCGGGACCGGACCTGCGTCCCACGCCAGGACCGACAACCGCCCCCGCGCGGCACCGCCCCTCCCGCCGCAGGCGCGTCATGCCGAAGCTGATCGCACTCGGGGTGATCGTCGCCATCGGGGTCGTGGGCTACACGGCCGGCAAGAACGTCGGCGAGCTCCCGCGCAAGGACGGCGCGCTCGACGCGCTGGCCCAGCCGAGCCCGTCGCCCGGCGCGACGGGTGCGCAGCCTGTGCGGATCAACCTGTCGGCCAAGCCCGTCGTCGTCCGCGACTTCGACCCGGAGGGCAGGGACGGCACAGAGCAGCGCGGCACGGTGCCCAACGCCATCGACGGCGACCCGACGACCGCCTGGCTGACGGACGGCTACGGCAGTGCCGCATTCGGCGGGCTGAAGAAGGGCGTCGGACTGCTGGTCGATCTCGGCGCGCCCACCACGCTGGCCAGCGTCCAGGTCGGGCTGCTCGCGCCGGGCGCCGATGTCGAGCTGCGCAGCAGCGACGCCGCGGCCGACAGCGCCGACGCCTTCACCGTGGTCGACCGCCAGTCCGACGCCAAGCAGGTCGCCACCCTGACGCCGTCGTCGGTCCGCCCGGCCAGGTACTGGCTGGTCTGGTTCACCGCCCTCCCCAAGGGCGACCGCGGGCGCTTCCGGGACGGCGTCGCGGAGCTCGTCTTCAACCGCGCGGTGGGCTGACAGCATGCAGGCCGACGACGACGCGCAGGACCGCGCTCTGCTCGCCGCGCACGTCGCGGGCGACGCCGACGCCTTCACGACGTTGGTCCGCAAGCACCAGGACCGGCTCTGGGCGGTTGCGTTGCGCACGCTCGGCGACCGCGAGGAGGCGGCCGACGCCCTGCAGGACGCTCTGCTGTCGGCGTACCGCTCCGCCGCGACCTACCGCGGCGAGGCACGGGTGACGACCTGGCTGCACCGGGTGGTCGTCAACGCCTGCCTGGACCGGGTGCGGCGGGCCAAGGTCCGCCCCACCGTTCCCATGCCGGACGACGGCGGTCCGCCCGACCCGCACGACCGGTTGGGTGACCGGGAGACGGCCATCGAGATCGAGACCGCGCTCGCGACCCTGCCGGCGGAGCAGCGGGCGGCGCTGGTGCTGGTCGACGTGCAGGGCATGCCGGTCGACGACGTCGCCGCCGTCCTCGGGGTGCCGGTCGGCACGATCAAGAGCCGCTGCTCCCGCGGCCGAGCCCGGCTCGCACTGCAGCTCGGTCACTTGCGGAACCGGCCGACCCCACCCGCCGTCCCACCTACGACACCGTCCGTCGCGGAAGGAGGCGCAGCGTGAGCACCGGCAACGAGCACCTCGACCTCGACGCGCTCGCCGACGTCCTTGCCGACGGCGACAGCCGGCCTCATCTGACGGAGTGCGCGCAGTGCCGGGCAGCGCTCGACGAGCTGCGCGTGGCCTCGGCCACCGTGGTCGCGCAGCTCGTGGCGCTGCCCCCGCTCGTGCTGCCCGACGACGTCAGCGCCCGCCTGGCCGCATCGTGGGCGGACGACACGGCGGACGGCACGGCGGACGGCACGGCGGACGGCACGGCAACCCTCACGACCCTGCCGCGGCAGCGCGAGCGGGCGATGCGGTGGCTGCCGGCAGCGGCAGCCGTCGCGGTGCTGCTCGCAGGAGCGGGCTTCGGCCTGAGCCGGCTCGGGGGCAGCGCGGGCGACACGGCGGCGACCAGCGCGGACAGCGGCGCAGCGGGCCCGGCCGGGAACGTCAGCCGCAACAGCACGGGCGCCGACTACGACGGTCGGGCGAGCCTGGCGGCGGCGATGCCCGGCCTGCTCGGTGGCGCGGCAACGCAGCAGGACGCCGCGGGGCGGTCGTCCGACGACGCCGTCACGACCCTCGGCGCTCCCGGCAGCACGGCCCCGGAGGCGGCGTCGAAGGCGGCGGCCGATCCGCTCGCCGGGCTGCGCGGAGACGCCGGGCTGGCCGAGTGCCTGCTCGCGTTGCTCCCGCCCGAGGACCCGTCGGTCCGGCCGCTCGCGATCGACTACGCCACCTTCCGCGGTACGCCGGCGATGGTCGTCGTGCTGCCGAGCAGCATCGCCGGCAAGCTCGACGTCTTCGTCGTGGGCGCGGCCTGCTCCCGCGCCAACGACAGCATGCTGTTCTACACGTCCGTCGACGCGCCCTGACCCTGGCTCTTGCGGGGACGTGGCGGCATCGTCCAGAGCAACGCCCCGGCGACCGCGGCCGCGTAGGGCAGCAGGACGTCCGGGCTCAGCTCGAGCACCCCGAGGCTGCCCTCCACCACGAAGCTCAGCGCGATGCCCAGCACCGCGAGCACCGCGCCCACCGTCCTGACCCGCGTGCCGAGCAGTCCGCGGCCGTCGGTCCTCGCGGCCCGGGTCGCCGCGCCGCCGCAGGTGACTCCCACCACGAACGGGCCGAGGTAGGCGAAGACCGTGGCGCCGACGTACTCGCTCGCGACGAGGCCCCCGACCAGGCCGACGACGTACGCCGCCAGGGCCGCGCGCACCAGCCGTTCGAGGTCGCCAGGGGGACGCACCGTGCTGACCTCGGCGACCGCGTCGCCGGCGCAGCCCAGGCAGCCGATGGAGACGGCCGCCGCGTCGGCACCGCACCGCGGACGGTCGCAGACAGGGCAGGCGTCGACGGCGGGCCGGCTCGGATGGACGGCGCAGCGGGGCCGCACACCGCGCTGGGCAGACGTTGGGGCTGTCACGCCGGCAGCCTCTCATCGCCGGGGGAAGGCTCTCCCTAGAGTGGTCGTTCAGGCCTGCGCGCAGCAGGCCCACCGAGGACAGGAGACCCGGCGTGACCGAGCAGGACGTCCGCGAGGCGATCGTCATCGGATCGGGCCCGGCGGGCTACACGGCGGCGATCTACCTCGCCCGCGCGCAGCTCCAGCCGCTGGTCTTCGAGGGGGCGGTGACGGCCGGCGGGGCACTGATGAACACGACCGACGTCGAGAACTTCCCCGGCTTCGCCGACGGCATCATGGGCCCGGAGCTGATGGACAACCTGCGCAAGCAGGCCGAGCGGTTCGGCGCCGAGCTCGTCACCGACGACGTCACCGAGGTCGACCTCACCTGCTACCCGAAGGTGGTCAAGGTCGGCGCCGACACGCACTACGCGAAGACCGTCGTGCTTGCCATGGGCTCGTCGTACCGCGAGCTCGGCATCCCCGGCGAGAAGGAGCTGTCCGGCCACGGGGTCTCGTGGTGCGCGACCTGCGACGGCTTCTTCTTCCGCGACCAGGACATCGTCGTCGTGGGGGGTGGCGACAGTGCGCTGGAGGAGGCGACGTTCCTGACCCGCTTCGCGCGCACGGTGACGCTCATCCACCGCCGTGACTCGCTGCGGGCGTCGAAGATCATGCAGGAGCGGGCGTTCGCGAACGAGAAGATCGCGTACGTCTGGGACACCGAGGTGCTGGAGGCCGTCGGTCCCGAGGGCAAGCTGAGCTCGCTGCGGCTGCGCAACCTCAGGACCGAAGAGGAGTCCGAGCTGGCGGCGACCGGGCTGTTCATCGCGATCGGCCACGACCCTCGCTCGGAGCTGGTGCAGGGGCAGGTCGAGCTCGACGCCAACGGCTACGTCCTGCCGCAGCGCCTGCACTCGACCGAGACCAACCTGCCGGGGGTCTTCGCCTCCGGTGACCTCGTCGACCACACGTACCGGCAGGCGATCACCGCCGCGGGCAGCGGCTGCGCGGCGGCACTCGACGCCGAGCGCTGGTTGGCCGCCCTGGAGGAGGACGCCACCCACCTGCCGGGACCACCGGCCGGCGGGTCGATGTCCTGACGGCAGGGAAGAGACCGTCGTACGGCCCTGTTCTCCTGAGGGAACACCCAAACGACCGAGGAGCAACGCTGTGGGCGCCAACACCAAGACCGTCACCGACGCGACCTTTGCGGCTGAGGTGCTGCAGAGCGACAAGCCGGTGCTCGTCGACTTCTGGGCCGAGTGGTGCGGGCCCTGCAAGATGGTCGCCCCGGTTCTCGAGGAGATCGCCGGCGAGCACGCGGACAAGCTGCAGGTCGTCAAGCTGAACATCGACGAGAACCCCAACGCCGCCCGCGACTACCAGATCATGTCGATCCCGACGATGGCCGTCTTCCAGGGCGGTCAGCTGGTCAAGTCGATCGTCGGCGCCAAGCCCAAGGCCGCGATCCTGCGCGACCTCGAGGCCTACCTCTAGGTCGCCTGCGCGTGGCAGTCTTTTCGGACTGACTGCAGCCGGGTACCTCCACGGAGGGCCCGGCTGCCGCCGTTTCCGGCCCGCTTAGAGTGGCGAACCGTCTCCCGAGAGGTCCCCACCGTGCAGCTGCTCCGTCGCGGGCACACCGGCCCCGCCGTCGCGGAGATCCAGGCTGCCCTCGCCGGACTCGGGCTCCTGACGGGGCCGCCGCCGCACGCGGAGTACGACGACGCCACCGAGCAGGCCGTCCGCGTGTTCCAGCAGCGCCGGGGCCTGTCGGTCGACGGCATCGTGGGCCCGGAGACCTATCGCGCGATCACGGCCGCGCGCTTCCGGCTCGGCGATCGGCTGCTCTCGCTGTCACCGGGCCGGCTGTACGTCGGCGACGACGTCGGGGCGCTGCAGGACCGCCTGCTCGAGCTCGGCTTCGACGCCGGCCGCGTCGACGGCGTCTTCGGGGAGCGGACCGAGGCGGCGCTGCGGTCGTTCCAGCGCGAGTACGGGCTGCTCCCTGACGGCTCCTGCGGACCGGCGACGTTGCGGGCGCTGCGCCAGCTCGGGCGGCTGGTGGTCGGCGGCCGGCCCCAGCAGCTGCGCGAGAGCGAGGCGCTGCACCGCTCCGGCTCGTCGCTGGCGGGCAAGATCGTCGTCGTCGACCCCGGGCACGGCGGCGCGGACCGCGGTGCGACCGGACACGGACTCGAGGAGGCCGCGGTCGCCGAGGACCTGGCGGCCCGCTTCGAGGGGCGGTTGCAGGCCTCCGGTGTGCGCACCCTGCTGACGCGGGGCCCGGACAGCTGCCCCACCGACGCGGAGCGGGCCGACCTGGCCAACAACGCTGGCGCGGACCTGCTCGTCTCGCTGCACTGCGACCGGGCGAGCAGTGCCGAGCCCAACGGTGTCGCGGCGTACCACTTCGGCACCGGCACCGGCACCACGTCGACGGTGGGCGAGCAGCTCGCGGGGCTCGTGCAGCGGGAGGTCGTGTCCCGGACGGACCTGCTCGACTGCAAGGTGCACGCCAAGACGTGGGAGCTGCTGCGGCTGACGCGGATGCCCGCCGTACGGCTCGAGCTCGGGCACCTGACCTCGCCGCGCGACGCCGCCCGGCTCAGCGACCCGGCGTTCCTCGACACGGTCGCCGAAGCGCTGCTGGTGGCGGTGCAGCGGCTCTACCTCCCCCCGGACCTCGACCCGCCGACCGGCGTTCTCCGCCTCGTCGACCTCGCCTCCCGCTAGCCGGCGCCGGGGCAGATCCGGCTGCGCAGGGCGCCGAGGGCGGTCAGCAGTCCGCCCTCGGCGCCGGCGACGTACTGCGTGGTCTGCGGCTCGCCGCTGTCGTCCAGCAGCTCGAGGGTGATGGTGCCGAACCGCACGGCGCCCCCGCGGCCGGGCGGCCCGGGCGAGGGCAGCCGCGAGCAGGCCGGGAGCGACCCGGTCACGTGCAGCAGCAGGCCCGACGTGGGTGCCACCGTGACCGGTAGGCCATCACGAATACCCATAGCCAGGCCAGGTGAGGTCACGTCGGCGATCACGAACGGCCGGTCGGACCGGTTGTGCACGGTGAGCGTGAACCGCACGCTGTACCGGCTCGAGGAGACACCGCCGACGAACATCTGTGCGGCCTCGGCGGCGGTGAGGTAGTCGCACGCGCGGCCTGACAGGTCCGCCACCATCGACCGGTCGACGTCGAGGAGCAGGTCGCGCGTGCGTCCGGACGCAGGCGTGACCGGAACCGCCAGCTGGAACGGCAGCGGTTCACCCGCGGGACAGACCGCGCGCAGCCACACCTCGAGGTGCGCCGTGGCTCCGGTGTCGATCCGCTCGGCGACCGACTCGGCGACGCCGTACGACGGCGGGACCAGCCGAGGCGTGCCGACCGCAACCGGCCCGCCGCGGTTCGTGACGACCAGCGCCAGCTCGAACTCACCCGCGCGCACGTCGCCTCCCGCCAGCAGAAGCGTGACCTCGGCCCGATCCGCAGCAAGCCGCTCCTGCCGCCGCTCACGGCGAGCCGCCGCCTCGTTGGCCACCGCGACGAGCACCACCACCGCTACCGCGGCGGCCAGCTTTACCCACGTCGGGATGCGTCGATGAGCGGCCGGTTCCGACGCGAGGACGTCGATCGCTTCTGCGTCACCGGGCCTGGTGATGGTGACCGGCGGGAGGTCGTCGGGTAACGGCAGCGGCATCGGCCGGCCTCCTGCCTGTCTGTCTACGGGCGGGCAAGAAAACACACTGAGGGATCGGGGGCAGTCCCGCCGGCGCTACGGCCGCTGGAAGCTGCGGCTCAACCGGAGCGGAACGACCCCGTCGGGCAGAGGGCGCGCACCAGGTCGCGGATGGCGACGAGGAGCGGCTGGTCCGGCTCAACGTGGATCGGCAAGGTCACCTCCCGCGCACTGTCGGAGCTCGTGACGAGCGAGAAGGGCTCGTATCCCTGGAACCGATGGAGCTGGTCCAGCTCCTCCGGCAACCCCTTGCAGGAGGGGATCGTCAACCGTGTCCGCAGGAGGCTGTCGCTCGTGGGTGCGAGCTCCTTCGGGAAGCCGCCGGCGACGCTCACCGACAACCCTGGCCCGGCGATGCTGTGAAGGAGCAGCCTGTCGCGTGCCTGGTTGCTCACGGTCAGCGTGAAGGAGACCGCCTTCTTCTCGAGTCTCACCTCGGACCAGTTGATGCCGATGGGTTCTTCGGAACCGGTCAAGCCGCACGCCCGCTCACCGAGCTGCGACAGCGATTGGGTCGTGAAGGCGATCGAGATGCTGTGCCGCTCGCCCGACGGCGTCAGCGCCGGAAGCAGCATTCGCGCGTCGTCCGGCACGGGCTCCCTCAGCTGCCCCTCGACGCATGGTGCTTCCAGGTGCATGACGTAGACCGCGGTGGCGCCGGCGGCCAGCACCACCGGGAACTGCTGGTGCGGTTCCAGAACGAAACCCGTTGCCGTGAGGAACGGCCTCGACAGCCAGAGCGCCTGACCGCTGTTGCGGACCGTCAGGATCAGCTGGACCTCGGGCGGCGTCACGGTCGACGTCAACGTCGTCCGTGCGGAGATGGCGTCCTCCGGCTTCTCCTCTCGGTTCTTCGCCGCGTTGTTGCCGACCGCGATGAGGCCCACGACGACAACGACTGCCGAGACCTTCGCCCAGCCAGGGATCCGCGGTCGGCGCTCCCCGGGATCCGGTGCAGCAAGGAGCTCATCCGGTCCAGCAGGAAGCTCATCCGGTCGGGTGACCGTCACCGGAGGTGCGGCGTACTTCTCCGAGTCAGACAGGTCGCAGCACCGGATCCGGCGACATCGAGCCGAGCAGCCGCTCCAGCGCCACCTCCACGTCCTCCCGCCAGGACACGACGTTCTTGAGCTCGAGGCGCAGCCGCGGGTAGCGGTGGTGCGGCCGCACCGTCTTGAAGCCGACGGCGCGCAGGTGACCGGCCGGCAGCACGCACGCCGGCTTCTCCCAGCGCTCGTCGCCGAACGCCTCGATCGCCCGCACGTTGCGGCGGGTCAGGTCCTTCGCCACGCCCTGCAGCAGCATCCGGCCGAGCCCGCCCCCCTCGAACTCCGGCAGCACGTGTCCCGTCATCAGCAGCACGGCGTCGGGCGAGACAGGGCTCGTGGGAAAGGCCAACGATCGAGGCACGTACGCCGGCGGCGCGTACATCACGTAGCCCGCCGCGACGCCGTCGGCGTACACGATCTTCCCGCACGAGCCCCACTCCAGCAGCGTCGCGGAGACCCACGACTCCTTCTCGAACTCCGTGTCACCGGCGTCGATCGCCCGCTCGAGACCGACCGGGTCGAGCTGCCAGAACACGCACTTGCGGCAGCGACCGGGCAGGTCGTCGAGGTTGTCCAGCGTGATGTTGACCGCGCGCCGGCTCATGAGCGCGACGCCCCGTCGCGCGGTGCGCGGAGCAGGCCGGCAACCCACCCGCCCACGACACCGAGAACCAGGCCGAGACCGGTGCGCCGGACGGCTCGACCGCTCGGACGCGCGCGGGAACGACGCGACTCGGAGCGGATCACGTCTCGCAGGGTAACGACGCCGGGCGAAAACGAGAAGGCCCCCTTGTCCCTGCGCGGGTAGCCTCGACGCATGGAAGGCCGCCCGCCGAGCAGACCGCTGCACTCGACCCTCGACGCCTTCACCGACCGCTACGCCGACCGCACGGCGGGCATGACGGCGTCGGAGATCCGAGCGTTGTTCGCCGTTGCGTCCCGGCCCGAGGTCGTGAGCCTGGCGGGCGGAATGCCCTATACGACGGCACTTCCGCTCGATGCCGTCGGCAAGCTGATGTCCGACCTGATGGCGACGCGTGGCGCGCAGGCCCTGCAGTACAGCTCGGGGCAGGGGGACCCCCAGCTGCGCGAGCTCATCTGTGAGGTCATGTCGCTCGAGGGCGTGATCGCGTCGCCCGACGACGTGGTCGTGACGGTCGGGTCGCAGCAGGCGCTCGACCTGGTCACGCGGGTGTTCTGCAACCCCGGCGACGTCGTGCTCGCCGAAGCACCGTCGTACGTCGGCGCGCTGGGCACCTTTGCGGCGTACCAGGCCGAGGTTGTCCACGTGCAGATGGATGCCGACGGGCTGGTCCCCGAGGCGCTGCGCGAGGCCATCGCCACGGTGCAGGCGAGCGGCAAGACCGCGAAGTTCCTGTACACGATCCCCAACTTCCACAACCCCGCCGGCGTCTCCCTCGCCGAGCCGCGACGCGACGAGGTCCTCGCGATCTGCCAGGAAGCCGGCCTGCTCGTCCTCGAGGACAACCCCTATGGCCTGCTCGGGTTCGACGGTCCGCCGACGCAGGCGATCCGGGCCCGCGCCGAGCTCGACGACGTGGTCTACCTCGGGTCCTTCTCGAAGACGTTCGCGCCGGGGCTGCGGGTCGGCTGGGTGCTCGCGCCGCACGCCGTGCGCGAGAAGCTCGTGCTGGCCAGCGAAGCGACCGTGCTGTGCCCGCCGCAGCTCAACCAGCTCGTCGTCGTCGACTACCTCACGACGCAGGACTGGCGCGGGCAGGTCGAGGTCTTCAAGGACATCTACCGCGAGCGACGTGACGCGATGCTCGACGCGCTGACGCAGCTCATGCCCGAGGGCACCACGTGGACGAAGCCAACGGGCGGGTTCTACGTCTGGCTGACCCTGCCGGAGGGACTGGACAGCAAGGTGATGCAGCCGCGCGCGCTGAGCGCCCGCATCGCGTACGTGCCGGGCATCGGCTTCTACGCCGATGGTCAGGGCGGGCGAGACATGCGGCTGTCGTACTGCTTCCCCGAGCCCGAGCGCATTCGGGAAGGCGTACGCCGGCTCGCCGGTGTGCTGGAGCAGGAGCTCGAGCTGCTCGAGACGTTCGGCCCGACCACGCAGCCCATCCGCCTCGGCCACGCCCAAGCCGAGACCCCGTCGCCCGACATGGCCTGAGAGGCCGGCATGACGTACTTGATCCTCGCCGGCGGCCTGTCGCACGAGCGCGACGTCTCGCTGCGGTCCGGCCGGCGCTGTGCCGACGCACTGCGGGCGGCCGGCCATGACGTCGAGGTCTGCGACGCCGATTCCTCCTTGCTGGCAAGGCTTTCCGAGACGCCGTACGACGCCGTGCTCATCGCACTGCACGGCGGTGCCGGCGAGGACGGTGCGCTTCGGCAGGTCCTCGAGCTGACCGGCGTCCCGTACGTCGGGTCGACGCCCGACGCGTGCCGCGCAGCCTGGGACAAGCCGACAGCGAAGGCGACAGCCGTCGCGGCGGGGCTGTCGACACCGGAGTCGGTGACGCTTCCGCACGCGACGTTCCGCGAGCTCGGCGCAACGGCAGTGCTCGACCGCATCGTTGCCCACCTCGGGCTGCCGCTGATGGTCAAGCCCGCGCGGGGCGGCTCGGCGCTCGGCTGCACCGCCGTCGACAAGCCCGATGAGCTGCCGGCAGCAATGGTGCAGTGCTTCTCGTACGGCGAGGCGGCGCTCATCGAGCAGCTCGTCGTCGGCACGGAGGTCGCTGTGACCGTCCTCGACGGTGCCGGCGCAACGGGTGATGGCGGCGCGCGGGCGCTGCCCGCGGTCGAGGTGCACGCGCTGTCCGGTGTCTACGACTACACAGCGCGCTACACGGCTGGGCAGACCGAGTACTTCGCACCGGCGCGGTTGTCCTCTGCCGTCGCCGCTGAGGTGTCGCGGGTCGCCGTCGCCGCCCACCAGGCGCTCGGGCTGCGTGACCTGTCGCGCGCCGACCTCATCGTCGACGCGTCGGGCGTTGTTCAGCTGCTCGAGGTCAACGTCGCGCCCGGGATGACCGAGACGTCGCTGCTGCCGATGGCCGTCGAGGCCGATGGCCTGGAGCTCGGTGCGGTGCTCGGCGAGCTGCTGGAGCGGGCCGCTCGGCGTTGAGAGATCTCAACGCCTTTCCTCGTGCAGCCGGCGGCCCGGCGGTGGACAGTACGGGTATGCACGCACCCACCGCGATCGTCGTCGACGACCAGCCGTCGTCGTACGAAGCGGTGCGCGGGGTCCTTGAGGACGCGGGGTTCCAGATCGTCGGTGCTGCCGCGAGCCTGACCGACGGGATGGACCTGCTTCGTCACCACCGGCCGGACGTCGCGGTTCTCGATCTCGCGGTCGAGGGGCTCGCAGCACTGCACGCGTTGCATGACGCAGCACCGGAGTGCGCCCTGCTCGTGCTGACACGGCAGCTTGACCACACGGAAGCGTTCGTGCTCGCCGGAGCTCGGGCCGCCATCGGTCCCCGTGACGTTCGCCAGCTCGATGCGGCTGTGCGCAACGTGCGGGTGCGGCTCGAGCAGTCCGCCGCTCGTGTATGACACCAACCCCGTTGAGGTGAGTCCGCAGATCGACGCGGCTACGTCGTCAGAACCTGCGTCAGCCGGAACCGTCTGTCCGTCGGCTGCGTGAGCAACCGCTCGAGCGACGCAGCGTCGATCACCTCTGTCGAACCAACAGCATCGAGTACGCCGAACGTCGTGAAGCTGCCGCGCACGACATGCTCACCGGACATGTGGTCGCGCATCGCGCGAGCGTGTACTCCGCCGCGGTACGCCCACGCGCGGGCGTCCGCCCAGGACGCCCACAACGAGAAGGTGAAGGCGTCAACGGTCTGCGGGAAGTCCTCCGCGCCACCGAGCCGGTAGCCAAGGGAGCCCGGGGCCTCGGCCATCGTGTCGACGACGGCTTCGACGTCGCGGGCAAACCGCAAGGCCTCGGCGAAGTCGGGCGCCAATGACACCGTGGTGACAACGGCGACCGGACCGGTCGGCTCCTCGATCCATGGTGATCCGAAGGGCGGGACCGAACCACCGTCAGCCCAGGCGGCCGCCGCCGGGTTGTTGCGCGTCTCACCCGCCGACAGCAAGCAGGACCACGACTCGCGCGCTCCCGTCCAGGGACCGAACTGGTCGACGGCCCGCCGCCACTGGTCACGGTCCGCCCAGGTTGCGAGAACGGTCCACTCGCGCTCGTCGGGGATCGGGATGCCGCTGCTGTCACGTTTGGCGGGCACGCCGGGGTGCCAGTAGAGAGCGGTGTCCGGCCGCGCCGCGCGCAGCTCCGGCCAACCGCGGCCGGCGTCGTACCGAAGCACGTGAACACTCGTGACAGTCATGATCCCCCCGGAACCGCTCCTGCAGTTTGCGGCTTCTGCGCCGGTCGCGCAACGGGGAGGGCAAAAGGTAGGGGGCGTCTCAGGAAGAAGTAGGGCCGTCGATCACGTCGACGATGCGCTGCAGATCTTCCAGCCCGGCGAACTCGATGATCACCTTCCCGCGACCCTTGCCGGAAGCGTCGACCCGCACCCGCGTCTCGAACCTCTCGGCGAGCCGGTCGGCGACCACGCCGAACTCCGCCGGCGACTCCCCGCGGGACCGCTTCTTGCGAGCCGGCGCGTCGTCGTCGCCGCCCGCCATCGCGACGGCTTCCTCGACCCCTCGCACCGACAGACCCTCGGCGACGACCCGCTCGGCCATCCGCTCCTGCGCCTCCGGGCTCGCCAGCCCGAGGATCGCGCGCGCGTGCCCTGCCGACAGCACTCCGGCCGCCACCCGGCGCTGCACACCCGACGGCAGCTGCAGCAGGCGGATCATGTTGGTGATCGTTGAGCGGGACCGGCCGATGCGGGTGGCCAGCTCCTCGTGCGTGGCGCCGAAGTCCTGCAGCAGCTGGGAGTACGCCGCCGCCTCCTCGAGCGGGTTGAGCTGCTGGCGGTGCAGGTTCTCCAGCAGCGCGTCGCGCAGCATGACCTCGTCGCCGGTGTCGCGGACGATGGCCGGGATCCGCTCGAGCCCGGCCTCCTTCGCGGCCCGCAGCCGGCGCTCGCCCATGACGAGCTCGTAGGACTGCGGCCCGGTCGGCCGCACGACGATCGGCTGCAGCAGGCCGACCTCGCGGATCGAGTCGACGAGCTCGCGCAACGCTTCGTCGTCGAAGTGCGTGCGCGGCTGGGCCGGGTTCGGCGCGATCCGCTCGACGGGAACCTCAGCGAAGCGGGCTCCTTCGACGGCCTGGTCGCCGTCCGCGGCCTGCGGGATGAGGGCACCCAACCCGCGGCCGAGTCCACCGTGCCGTGGGGTGCTCACACTGAGATCCTCTCGGCTGCGCCGCGGGTCGCGATCTCGCGTGCGGCCTCCAGGTAGGCGATCGAGCCGCGCGACCCCGGGTCGTACGTGACAACGGACTGCCCATATCCGGGGGCCTCGGACACGCGGACGCTGCGCGGGATGGCCGACTCCAGCACGATGTCGCCGAAGTGACCACGCACCTCCGACACGACCTGGTCGGCCAGTCGCGTCCTCGCGTCGTACATGGTCAGCAGGATGGTCGAGACCGACAGCTTCGGGTTGAGGTTGGCGCGCACGAGGTCGACGGTCTTGAGCAGCTGACCGAGCCCCTCCAGGGCGTAGTACTCGCACTGGATCGGGATGAGCACCTCCTCCGTCGCGACCATCGCGTTCAGCGTCAGCAGGCCGAGCGACGGGGGGCAGTCGACGAGGACGTAGTCGAGGTCGCTGCCCGGCCCCTCGCAGTACGCCGCGATCGCACGCTGCAGACGGGACTCGCGCGCGACGACACTGACGAGCTCGATCTCGGCGCCGGCGAGGTCGATCGTCGCCGGCACGGCCCGCAGGTTGGGGATGCCGGTCGCCGGCTGCACCACATCGGCGATCGGAACGTTGTCGAGCAGCACGTCGTAGATGCTCGGGACGCCGGCGTGGTGCTCGATGCCCATGCCCGTGGACGCGTTGCCCTGCGGGTCGAGGTCGATGACCAGCACCTGGCACCCGTGCAGTGCAAGCGCGGCGGCCAGGTTGACGGTCGTCGTCGTCTTGCCGACGCCGCCCTTCTGGTTGGCGACCGTGAGGATGCGACGGTGCACCGGCTTGGGGAAGTCGTCGCGCCCTCCCGGGTTCAGGACCCGGACGGCGGCGGCCGCCGCGACGCCGATCGGGGTGTCGTCGCCGAGCCCGGTCACCGTCGTGTGCGGGACGGCCTCCGCGTCGTTCTGCAGCACCGCGCGGATCCGCTCGATCGGCTCATCGAGCAGCACACGGGGAAGGGCGTCTTCTCCGGAGCCGGCAGCCAGGTCGATGGGTCGGTAGTCGGGCATCGGCTGTCCGGCCAGGTCGAAGGCGGGCCCCGACCGCGCGGGCGCCGCCGGGATGTCGTTGGACGTCGGGCTCTTGTCCGGGTCGCCCGGCCAGCCGAGCGGTGCGTCACGGGACGACTGCGTGCGCCCCTCCGGCCAGCCCAGCTCGGTCATCGCCGGTCCACCCGTCGACGATCGACGGCGCCGGCACCGCGCACCACGACGACCACCCGTGCCTCGGTCTGCTCGGCGGCGTTGCCGACGGTGACCACCTCGGCGCTCTCGGCGCCGGCCCGGCGAAGGGCCGGGCGACCCGCCCCGAGCTCGGCGTCGGCCTGGTCGCCCTTGAGCGCCAACAGCCGCCCGCCCGACCTCAGCAGCGGCAGCGTCCATGCAGCCAACCGGTCCAGGGGCGCGACGGCGCGGGCCGTGACGACGTCGACGAGTGCCTTGCCGGCGAGCTCCTCGGCGCGGGCGCGGCGTACGGAGACGTTGTCGAGACCGAGGTCCTCGACGACCTCGGTGAGGAAGGTGGCGCGTCGCAGCAGTGGCTCGACGAGCACGATCGACACGTCGGGGCGACGGATGCCGAGCACGACCCCCGGGAGGCCGGCGCCGGAGCCGACGTCGAGGACGTCCTGGCCCGGCTCGAGCAGCTCGCTGAGGCCGGCGCAGTTGAGCAGGTGCCGGTCCCAGAGCCGAGGTGCCTCTCGAGGACCGAGCAACCCGCGCTCGACGCCGGGGCCGGCGAGGAGCGCGGCGTAGCGCACCGCCAGCGGCAGCCGGTCGCCGAAGACCGACTGCGCCGCGGCCGGCACGTCGGGGAGCTGCAGGACGGACGCAGGCATCTGCACGCGGACCTAGTCGTTCCCCACGGGGAGCACGACGACGCGCCGCTCGGGCTCGACGCCTTCCGACTCGCTCTCGACGCCGTCGATCGCGGCGATCGCGTCGTGCACGATCTTGCGCTCGAACGGTGTCATCGGTGCCAGCGAGATCGCCTCACCCGACTCGAGACAGCGAGCTGCGGCGCGGTTGCCCACCTCGGTCAGGTCGGCCTTGCGCTTGGCCCGCCAGCCGCCGATGTCGAGCATCAACCGGCTGCGGACACCGGTCTGCTGCACGACCGCGAGCCTGGTCAGCTCCTGGAGCGCATCGAGGGTGGCGCCGTTGGGGCCGACGAGGGCGTCGAGCCCCTCGCCGACGATGGCGACGATGGCGCGGTCGCCCTCAACATCCATGTCGATGTCGCCGTCGACGTCGGCGATGTCGAGCAGCCGCTCGAGGTAGTCGCCTGCGATGTCGCCCTCGCGGACGAGCAGGTCGGCGGTGCTCGCGGTGCCGGTCGCTGTATCGGTGTCGCTGTCCGTCACGGGTCTTCGGTCCTTCGTCGGGGTGCGGTGCGTCGTACGACGCAGGGCTCGTGGATCAGCGCTTGCCGCGCTTCTTGTTCTTGCGACTGCCGGCGGCGCGCTTGTCGGCGGGCCGGTTCGCGGTCGGGCGCACCGGTCCGGCGGGGGTGGTCGCGAGGATCTCGCTGCCGGCGGTGGTCGCCTCTGGGGCCGCCGGCTTGTCGGGCTCGATCTTGTTCGCCTTGCCGCCGGGCTTGGGCTTGCCGCCACCGGCCGGACCCTTGCCGCCGCCGCTGGGACCGCCCTTGGCAGGGCCGCCGCCGGTGCCGCCGCTGCCGGGCACCACGGGCGGCATCCGCTTGATGACCCAGGCCTGCTGGCCCATGGACCACACGTTGGTCGTGAGCCAGTACAGCAGCACGCCGACCGGGAAGTTGACTCCGAAGACGGCGAACGACAGCGGCAGGACGTAGAGCATGAACTTCTGGATCTGCTGCTGCTGCTTGTCGACGACCGTGCCGGCCCGCGCCATCATCTGACGCTGCGTCCAGAACGTCGTCGCACCCATCAGCACGATCATGAGCGCGGCGACGACCCGGACGGTCGTGATGTTGCCGTCGAGCTTGGTCAGCAGGTCCTGGCCGCTGGTGAACGACGCCGCGATCGGCGCGCCGAACACCTTGGCCCGGCCGCCCTCGGCGAGCTGCTCCGCTGAGAGACCGAACTTCGCGGACTTGCCCGGGCGGAACTCGTTGATGACGCTGAACAGCGCGAAGAACACCGGCAGCTGCAGCAGGAGCGGCATGCACCCGGAGATCGGGTTGGCGTTGTTGTCCTTGTAGAGCGTCATGAGCTCTTTGTTCAGCGTCTCCCGGTCGCCCTTGTGCCGGGTCTGCAGCTCCTTGATCTTCGGAGCCAGCTCCTGCATCCGCCGCTGCGACTTGATCTGCTTGACGAACAGGGGGAACAGCAGCAGCCGGACGCAGACGGTGAGCAGCACGATCGACAGCGCCCACGCAGGCCCGCTGCCCGGGATCAGGACCTGGGAGAGCAGTGCGTGGATCGCGCGCAGCACCGTCGCGACAGGGGTGGCGATGGCGGCGATGAGGCCATTCATCGGGCAATCACGGTGCAGCTCCAAGACGACGGGTCAGGGGTACGGCGGCGGCGGGCGGACGGGCCGGCGGCGCAGGGGACGCAGTGGCCATCATCGTCGCCGACGAAGAACGGGCTGGCGGCACCGGGTCGTGCCCGCCGGGGTGGAACGGGTGGCACCGGCCGATGCGACGCAGGGCCAGCCAGCTCCCGCGGAGCGCTCCGTGCACCGTGATGGCCTCGGCGGCGTAGGCGCTGCAGGTCGGTGCGAACCGGCACCGCGGCGGCATCAGCGGCGAGACGAACCGCGCATAGCCGCGGACGATCGCGAGCAGCAGGTGCTTCACGAGGGGACCAAGCGGTCGAGGGCGCTGCGCAGGTCGCGATCGAGCGCGGCGCTGCCGGCGTCGGCCGCCGAAGGCGCGGCCCGCACCACCAGCCGGCTGCCGGGGGGGAGGCCTGGGACCACCTCGCGCAGCAGGTGCCGGAGCTGCCGGGCGACCCGCGACCGGACGACGGAGCCACCGACCGCCTTGCTGATGACCAGTCCGGCCCGCGCGGGCGCCGGGTCGGCAGCCGCGAGCAGGTGGACGGTCAGCAGCGGCCGGGACGCGCGGCGACCCCGGCGTACGACGTCGGTGAACTCGGTCCGGCGACGCAGGCGGTTCTCAGGCGACAGAACGGCGTCAGGCCGAGAGCTCGGTGCGGCCCTTGCGCCGGCGCGCGGCGAGGATGGCGCGGCCGGCGCGGGTGCTCATGCGCAGCCGGAAGCCGTGGGTCTTGGCGCGACGGCGGTTGTTCGGCTGGAAGGTGCGCTTGCTCACGGGAACGGGGCTCCTGGCTGGCGGGGGCTGACGATCGTGTCTGACGAAAAGCCCCGGGATGAGGGCACACGACCGTCCTAAGGTACGGACCGCCGAGCGGGGGGTCAAACAACCCCGCCTCGACGCGCCGAAATCTGGTGTCTCGCCCTGTGGACAACTGCTTGCGGGGCGGTCGCGGGGCTGTTAGCGTCCCCGCGCCGGTCCTCCCCGCCATCGTCGGATCCGCGACGGTGGACGCACCCGCGTCGTCACCCTTCCCCAGTCACGACGAGCGCTGCCGGTTCGGTCCACCCTCCCGAAGATCGTCGCCTCCACAGGCTGTGGACAACCGTGTGGACACGAGGTGGCCGCTTCGGGACGTCCCGTACCACACCCACGTAAAAAAGGACCCCGCACGCGTGACTGACCGGCCGACCGACCCCGGAACGGACCAGGAGACGAGCTCCAGCTCAACCCCCGTGGCGGTGGCCACGCTCGAGCTCGAGGAGGTCTGGGCTCGGGCCCTGGACGGCCTGTCCGACGGGCAGCTGTCCCCGCAGCACCGCGCCTGGGTAGGCCTGACCCGGCCGCTCGGCCTGGTCGAGGACACCGCCCTGCTCGCCGCACCCAACGAGTTCGCCAAGGACGTGCTCGAGAGCCGGTTGCGACCGATGATCGCCGACGCGCTCTCGACGGCGTACGGCCGGGAGATCCGGGTCGCCGTCACCGTGCAGCCGCTGCCGCCTGGCACCGACGACGCCGGCTACGACGACGACGCCTACCCCGACCGGGACAGCGCCGGCCGCGACAGCGGGCGCGGCGAGCAGGCCCGCGCGGATGACCGCGACGACCGGCTGTCCAACGTGCGGGCGCTGCCCGGCACCGGCCGCGACCGGCACGGGTCCGACGGCCCCGGGAACCACGGCGGGTCGGGCCACCGCTCCAACGGAGGGGGCGCGCGCACGGCAGAGCCGGCCCGACTCAACCCGAAGTACACCTTCGAGACCTTCGTCATCGGTGCGTCGAACCGCTTCGCGCACGCCGCCGCGGTCGCGGTCGCGGAAGCGCCGGCCAAGGCCTACAACCCGCTGTTCGTCTACGGCGAGTCGGGCCTGGGCAAGACCCACCTGCTGCACGCGATCGGGCACTACGCACAGAACCTGTTTGCCGGCGCCCGGGTGCGCTACGTGAGCTCGGAGGAGTTCACCAACGACTTCATCAACAGCCTGCGCGACGACAAGGCCCAGGCCTTCCAGCGCCGCTACCGCGATGTCGACATCCTGCTCGTCGACGACATCCAGTTCTTGGAGAACAAGGAGCGCACGCAGGAGGAGTTCTTCCACACCTTCAACACGCTCCACAACGCCAACAAGCAGATCGTGATCAGCTCGGACCGGCCGCCCAAGCAGCTGTCGACGCTGGAGGACCGGCTGCGCACCCGGTTCGAGTGGGGTCTGATCACCGACGTCCAGCCGCCGGACCTCGAGACCCGCATCGCCATCCTGCGCAAGAAGGCCGCGCAGGACCGGCTGGCGGCGCCGCCGGACGTGCTGGAGTTCATCGCCTCGAAGATCTCGACGAACATCCGCGAGCTCGAGGGCGCGCTGATCCGGGTCACGGCGTTCGCCTCGCTCAACCGGCAGCCGGTCGACCTGTCGCTGGCCGAGATCGTGCTCAAGGACCTCATCCCGGCCGACGG
This sequence comes from Frankiaceae bacterium, assembly GCA_016650445.1. Lineage (GTDB taxonomy): Bacteria > Actinomycetota > Actinomycetes > Mycobacteriales > SCTD01 > RYN-124. The sequence goes on from JAENVS010000044.1 coordinate 30,817, forward strand.
CGGCCCGGAGATCACCGGGGCGACGATCATGGCGGCGACGGCGGAGTACTTCGGCCTGACGATGGAGGACCTGTGCGGCTCCTCGCGCTCGCGGGTCCTGGTCACGGCCCGCCAGATCGCGATGTACCTGTGCCGCGAGCTGACCGACCTGTCGCTGCCCAAGATCGGCCAGATGTTCGGCGGCCGGGACCACACGACGGTGATCCACGCCGACCGCAAGATCCGCGGCCAGATGTCCGAGCGCCGGGCGACCTACAACCAGGTCGCTGAGCTCACCAACCGCATCAAGACGCGGTCCCGCCAGTCGTGACGGTCACGGTCGGGTGGCCCCTGTCGGCGGCGGTGACACCGGTCACAGGACCAGTGCACAGGCTGGGGACAAGGGTGTGGAGAACCTCTCCGATCGGTGGAGCGGGCTCGACGGCCATCGGCTCATCCACCGACCGCACCCGGTACGGCGGGGGCCGGTCCACAGCCGGCGTACTGCTCGACATGCCGTCTGACCTGCACGAACGCCGTCCGTCCACAGCCTTGCGCCTACAGACGACGACGGCTGTCCTTCCATCCTCCAGAACACCAAGACCGGTCTAGGGCCGGGCCGATCCTGTGGGTGAACCCACCGGATCCCGGACGTCACACCCCTCTGACACGCTGTGAGCCGTCCGGTTCGCAGCAGCAGGAAAGGCGAGATCATGGAGCTCAGGGTCGAGCGCGACGCGCTCGCCGACGCAGTCGTCTGGACGGCCCGGTCGTTGCCGGCCAGGCCGCCGATGCAGGTCCTGCTGGGGCTGCTGCTCGAGGTCGGCGACCAAGGACTGGCGGTCTCCGCGTTCGACTACGAGGTCTCCTCCCGGATCGAGCTGCCGGCGACGGTTGCCGAGCCAGGGCGGGTGCTGGTCCCCGGGCGCCTGCTGGCCGACATCGTCAGGTCGCTGCCGGCCCAGCCCGTCGACCTCCGGCTCGAGGGCGCACGAGTCGTGCTCACCTGCGGTGCCGCCCGGTTCACGCTGCCGACGCTGCCCGTCGAGGACTACCCGGCGCTGCCCGACATGCCGACCACCACGGGTGCGCTGGAGAGCGACGTGTTCGCCGCGGCCGTCGCGCAGGTGGCCATCGCTGCTGGCCGCGACGACACGCTGCCGGTCCTGACCGGCGTACGGCTCGAGATCGAGGGCGAGCAGCTGACGCTGGCCGCCACCGACCGCTACCGGCTGGCCGTCCGGACGCTGACGTGGCGGCCGGAGCAGACCGGGCTGTCGGTCACGGCGCTGGTGCCCGCCCGGACGTTGGCCGAGACGGCGAAGGCGCTGACCGGCGGTGCCGAGGTGACGCTTGCGCTGTCGAGCTCGGGCAGTGGCTCGGCCGGCGACGGGATGATCGGCTTCGAGGGCGGCCCGGCCGGGTCGCTTCGTCGTACGACGTCACGCCTGCTGGAGGGCGAGTTCCCGAAGTACCGGTCGCTGCTGCCGAGCGAGAGCACCTCGATCGCCGAGGTGTCGACGCTGCAGCTCGTCGAGGCGGCCAAGCGGGTTGCGCTGGTGGCTGCCCGCAACGCCCCGGTGCGGCTCGGGTTCTCCGCCGACGGCCTGGTGCTGGAGGCGGGCGGTGCCGACGACGCGCAGGCCTCCGAGCGGCTCGAGTGCGGCTGGGAGGGTGCCGAGCCGCTGCAGATCGCGTTCAACCCGGCCTACCTGCTCGACGGGCTGGCGGCTGTCGACTCCGACACGACGACGCTGTCGTTCACCGGCCCGACCCGGCCGGCCGTGCTCACCGGGAAGCGCGACGGTGACGCCACGGGCGACCTGTCGGCCACCGCCGACTACCGCTACCTGCTGATGCCGGTGCGCCTGTCGGGCTGACGGGTAGGGCACCCCGCAACCGGTACGACGACAGGAGCTCGGATGGGCACGCTGGGGATGGTCGGTCTCGGCCGTATGGGCGGCAACATGGCCGAGCGGCTGCGCCAGGGGGGTCACACGGTCGTCGGCTACGACCGCGCGGCCGGACATCGCGACGTGGAGTCGCTCGAGGACCTCGTCAAGGCGCTGCCGACGCCGCGGGTCGTGTGGGTGATGGTCCCGGCCGGTGAGCCGACGTACCAGACGGTCGATGCACTCGGACAGCTGCTCGAGCCGGGCGACGTCGTCGTCGATGGGGGCAACTCGCGCTACACCGACGACCAGCGGCACGCGCAGGACCTCGCGCCCAAGGGCATCGGCTTCGTCGACTGCGGTGTGAGCGGGGGCGTGTGGGGCCTGACCGAGGGCTACGCGCTGATGTGCGGCGGGACGAAGGAGCACGTCGCGCTCGTGCAGCCGTTCTTCGACGTGCTCAAGCCGGCGGGTGAGTCGGGGTTCGTACATGCCGGCGAGGTCGGCGCGGGCCACTTCGCGAAGATGGTGCACAACGGCATCGAGTACGGCCTGATGCAGGCGTACGCCGAGGGCTGGGAGCTGATGATGGCGACCGACGTCGTCACCGACGTCCCGGCCGTCATCGCGAGCTGGCAGAAGGGGACCGTCATCCGGTCCTGGCTGCTCGACCTGATGGTCAACGCGCTGCAGCAGGACGACGACCTGTCCGAGCTGCGCGGCTACGCGGAGGACTCCGGCGAGGGCCGCTGGACCGTGCAGGCGGCGGTCGACCACGCCGTGCCGCTGCCGGTCATCACCGCGGCGCTGTTCGCGCGGTTCGGCTCGCGGCAGGACGACTCGCCGGCGATGAAGATGATCGCGGCGCTGCGCAACCAGTTCGGCGGCCATGCGGTCACCTCGTCCGCCGGTTCGCACGAGAAGGGCGCCGACAGTCCGGGTGCCGACGCGCACGCCGAGGCAGGCCACGACCCGGCCGACAGCCGGCAGCGCGGCGAAGCCGGCACGCCCCCCGGCGCCTGACCGGTGTACGTCAGCGGCCTGCAGCTCACCGACTTCCGGTCGTGGGCGGAGATCGATCTCGAGCTGGGCCGTGGACCGACCGCGTTGATCGGCGCCAACGGGCAGGGCAAGACCAACCTCGTCGAGGCGATCGGTTACACCGCGACGCTGGCGTCGCATCGCGTCGCGGCGGATGCGCCGATGGTGCGCAGCGGTGCCGACCGCGCGGTGATCCGGACCCGGGTCGAGCGCGGCGGCCGGCAGACGCTGGTGGAGCTGGAGCTCAACCCCGGCAAGGCCAACCGGGCGCGCATCAACCGCTCGCCGGTCCCGCGGGCCCGCGAGGTCGTCGGGCTGTTGCGCACCGTGCTGTTCGCGCCCGAGGACCTCTCGCTCGTGCGCGGCGACCCGTCCGAGCGCCGCCGGTTCCTCGACGACCTGCTCGTCGCGCGGGCGCCGCGGATGGCCGGCGTGCGGGCCGACTACGAGCGGGTGCTCAAGCAGCGCAACGCCTTGCTGAAGACCGCCTTCCTGGCCAAGCGGAGTGGCGGCGGTGACATGCGCACCCTCGACGTGTGGGACGCGCACCTCGCGCAGTCCGGCGCGGAGCTGCTCGCCGCGCGACTCGAGCTGGTCGAGGCGATGGCGCCGCATGTCGAGTCGGCGTACAAGGAGATCTCGAACGGCCAGGGCGAGACGGGCCTGGCCTACAAGTGCTCGCTCGGTGACGCGATGCCCGACAGCAGCGACCGCGAGGTGCTCGGTGCCGCGCTGCTGTCGGAGCTGGCCCGGGTGCGGCCGCAGGAGGTCGAGCGGGGCGTGTCGCTCGTCGGGCCGCACCGCGACGAGCTCGTCCTGACGCTGAGCTCGGCTGGTACGCCGCTGCCGGTGAAGGGCTACGCGTCGCACGGCGAGTCGTGGTCGGTCGCTCTCGCGCTGCGACTCGCGTCGTACACCTTGTTGCGCGACGACGCCCCCGGCACGGACGGCGAGCCGGTGCTGATCCTCGACGACGTGTTCGCCGAGCTCGACGTCGGCCGACGGCAGCGGCTGGCCGAGCTGGTGCAGGGCGCGGAGCAGGTGCTCGTCACCGCGGCCGTGCCCGACGACGTGCCCGAGGCGCTGGTCGGTGGGCGGTACGACGTGCACGACGGGACGGTGACGCGTGTCCGCTGACGAGCCGGAGCAGCCGGGCAGCCAGCCGCCCGACGCGTCGACAACCGAGCCGGTGCGGGGACCCGACCTGGTGCGGGCTGCGCTGACCCAGGCCAGGGCGCGGGCGCGCGCGAAGGGGTTGGCGCCCGGGGTGACGCCCAAGCGCCGGCTGCGTGCGGTCGAGGGCCGGTCGGGCAGCGGCGCGGATGCTCGCGACCCGGTGCTGTTCGGCGCGGCGATCCGGCGGCTGGTCGCCGAGCGCGGCTGGGAGGAGACGACGACCGCGGCCGGGGTGCTGGCCAACTGGGACCGGCTGGTCGGCCCGGAGATCGCCGACCACAGCCGGCCGGAGAGCCTGGTCGACGGGGCGCTCGTCCTCGTCGCGGAGTCGACCGCGTGGGCGACGCAGCTGCGGCTGCTTACCCGGACGATCCAGGCCCGGCTGCGCGAGCAGGTGGGCGAGGGCGTGGTGACCTCGATCGTCGTGCGCGGACCGGCCCAGCCCGACTGGCGCAAGGGTGCCTTCCGGGTCCAGGGACCGGGGGCGCGTGGCCCCCGCGACACCTACGGCTGAGCCGACGCGTAACACGCTCGGGCTCCGTACGGCGTGAATGTGCCCAGGCTGTGGGGGACCACGCGCGCTGGGGGTGAGCGCGCCACGCACGTCCACAGGGCCGCTCGTGGTCCCACACCCCTGCGAAAGAGGACTACACTCGACGCAGATGACCGCCTTCGGCCCGTTCGGGGTCCGAGGACGTCTGCCCGCCGGTGCGGGAGGAAGCGGAGCCCGCCCCGTATGAGTGAGACGAACGCCGACGCCCACCTGTACAGCGCCTCGTCCATCACGGTCCTCGAAGGGCTCGAAGCGGTCCGCAAGCGGCCCGGCATGTACATCGGGTCGACCGGTGAGCGGGGCCTGCACCACCTCGTCTACGAGGTGGTGGACAACTCTGTCGACGAGGCCCTGGCCGGTCACTGCGACACGATCACGGTGACGCTGCTCGCCGACGGCGGCGTGCGCGTCACCGACAACGGCCGTGGCATCCCGGTCGACATGCACCCGGTCGAGAAGCGGCCCGCGATCGAGGTCGTGCTGACGACCCTGCACGCGGGCGGCAAGTTCGACGGCGAGAGCTATGCCGTGTCCGGCGGCCTGCACGGCGTGGGCGCGGCCGTCGTCAACGCGCTGTCCACCCGGCTGGACGTCGAGATCCGCCGCGACGGCTGGGTCTGGACGCAGTCCTACCTGCGCTCGGTGCCCACGCCGCTCGTCAAGGGCGCGCCGACCGACGAAACCGGCTCGACCATCACGTTCTGGGCCGATCCCGACATCTTCACCGAGTCGACGTCGTACTCCCGGGAGACGCTGCACCGCCGGCTCCAGGAGATGGCGTTCCTCAACAAGGGGCTGTCGATCACGCTGCGCGACGAGCGTGACGCCGAGCTCCTCGAGGAGGTCTTCCTCTACCCGGGCGGGCTCGAGGACTACGTGCGGCACCTGAACGGCACGAAGAACCCCGTCCACCCGACTGTCATCGGCTTCACCGAGGAGACGACCTCGGGCATGCGGATGACCGTCGAGGTCGCCATGCAGTGGAACGACTCCTACACCGAGTCGGTCTACACGTTCGCCAACACCATCAACACCCATGAAGGCGGTGCGCACGAGGAGGGCTTCCGGGCGGCGCTGACCAACACCTTCAACACCTGGGCGCGCGCGAAGGGCCACATCAAGGAGAAGGAGTCCAACCTCGAGGGCTCCGACATCCGTGAGGGGCTGACCGCCATCATCAGCCTGAAGCTGGCCGAGCCGCAGTTCGAGGGGCAGACCAAGACCAAGCTCGGCAACTCCGAGGCCAAGGGCTTCGTGCAGAAGGCCACCGGCGAGTGGCTCAAGGACTGGTTCGACCGCAACCCCAACGAGGGCAAGAACATCGTCCTCAAGGCGTCGCAGGCGGCCCGGGCCCGGCTCGCCGCCCGCCAGGCGCGCGAGCTGACCCGCCGCAAGGGCCTGCTGGAGTCGTCCTCGCTGCCGGGCAAGCTGGCCGACTGCCAGTCGACCGACCCCCGCGAGTCGGAAATTTACGTGGTGGAGGGCGACAGCGCAGGGGGGAGTGCGAAGGGCGGCCGGGACTCGCGGTTCCAGGCCATCCTGCCGATTCGCGGCAAGATCCTGAACGTCGAGAAGGCACGCATCGACCGGGTCCTCAACAACAACGAGGTCCAGGCGATGATCACCGCGCTCGGCTGCGGGATCCACGAGGAGTTCGACGTCACGAAGCTGCGCTACCACAAGGTGGTGCTCATGGCGGACGCCGACGTCGACGGCCAGCACATCCGCACCCTGCTGCTCACGCTGCTGTTCCGCTTCATGCGGCCGCTCGTCGAGGCGGGTTACGTCTACCTCGCCCAGCCCCCGCTGTACAAGATCAAGTGGAACGGCGGCGACGTGCAGTACGCCTACTCCGACCGCGAGCGCGACGGCCTCGTGACCGCCGGCCAGGAGGCGGGCAAGAGGCTGCCGAAGTCCGGTGAGGCGATCCAGCGGTTCAAGGGCCTGGGCGAGATGAACGCGGCCGAGCTGTGGTCCACCACCATGGACCCGGCTGAGCGGGTGCTGCTCCAGGTCACCCTCGAC
>JAENVS010000045.1 GCA_016650445.1 Frankiaceae bacterium
GCGTTCTTGGTGGCCTTGCCGAGGGTGTAGTCGACGAAGAAGCCGATGTGCTGGCGCCACGAGTCGAGGAACGGCGCCTCGGCCTTCGGGTACGCCGCACCGACGGCCTTGCTCAGGGCGACCGAGTTGGCGTCGAGAGCGCCGACCGCGGCGGTGACGGCCGGGTCCTTGAGGTTGCCCTTCTTCGCGATGGCGGTTCCGGTCGCGATGCCGGCGAGCTGCACATGCTCCTCGAGCAGGTAGGTGAGCCCAGCGCGCAGGGCGACGGCCTTGGTCGTCGTCGCGGCCTGGCCCACTGCCTCGGTCTCAGCCGCGGCCGACGGGGCGGCGGCCGTATCCGCAGCGTCGTTCGTGCTGCCGCCGCCGCACGCGGTGGCGGCGAGGGTGATGCCGACGGCGACGGCCGCCAGCTGGAGCGAGTTGCGGTGCATGAAGGTCTTCTTCCGTGAGGTCGTGCAGGGGCAGGGCACGCTCAGGTCGAGCGTCCGTTGGGGGGCGGTCAGGAGACGCTCACGACACCGTGACGGTGCCGTTCATCCCCTTGTGGATCGTGCAGAAGTAGGTGAAGGTGCCGGCCTTGTCATAGGTGTGGCTGACCTGCTGGCCCTTCTTGGTCAGCTCGAGGGAAAACGCCTTGTCGTCCGTCTGCTCGGTGCGCAGGCCGTCACTGCCGACCGTGTAGGCGCCCTCAACGAGCACGTGGGTGATGTTGTCGCCGCCGACCCAGGTGACGGTCTGGCCGGGCTGAATGGTCACCGTCTCCGGGTCGAACGTCAGCAGCCCGGTGTTGACGCTGACACCGTCCTTCGCGGGTGCGGCGGACGGCGGCGAGTCGGCTGATGAAGCCCCACAGGCTGCGGACAGCAGCACGAGCGACGCGGCTGCGGTGAGCAACGCGGGTCGGCGAAGGACACGGGAAGGGTGGCGGGTCATGGTCACGGCAAGGCGTTCGCACCGGGAGCCGATTCGGATTGCCACATCCACCACGCGGTGTCGTGCGAAGACAGGGCATGTCTCTCGTTCTTGCGCAGCGCTCGGCTGCCCGCCTCGTCCTCGCCACTGCCGCAGTCGGTGCCGGTCTCATCCACCTCGCGTTCGTCCCGTCGCACGTGCGGGAGTACCTGCCGCTCGGCGTGGCCTTTCTCGCCGCGGGGGTGTTCCAAGTGCTGTGGGGGCTGCTCGTCGCGGTCCGTGACTCGCCGCAGTGGCTGCTGGTTGGCGGGGCGCTGTCGTTCGTGTTCGTCGCGGTGTACCTGCTGAGCCGCACCGTCGGGTTGCCGCTCGGTCCCGAGGCGTTCGAGGCCGAGGCGTTCGGCGCGTCCGACCTGCTCTGCTGCGCGCTCGAGGTTCCGGTGGGGATCGCCGCGATGGTGCTCGGGCGACGACCGGGTGCGCTTCAGACCCGGCTCGGGGCCCGATGGGCTGTGGGGTTCGCAGCCAGCCTGGTGCTCGTCGGGTCGGCCAGCGCAACGGCACTCGCGACCAGCAACGAGCACGAGCACGGCCACAGCGACGAGCACGGTGACAGCCACAGCCACAACCAGGGCACTGCCTGTCCGAGTGCCCCGGTCCGGACCGGAGTCGTCGACGAGCGCGGTGTCGACACCGGCGTGACGGCGTACTTCCGTTGTCTTCTCGAGCATCAGCACGACGGCACCGACCACCACGCGTAACGTCGGTTTCACGCCCGCGGGACACATCCGTTCAGACGTGGCGTGCGAAGACAGCGCGTGAGGACATCAGACGTGACCATGCCGCGGGCCCTGCGCCGCTCCGGCCGAGAGCCGGAGCACCCGGGCAGCCATGACGGCCTCGACGACCGGGCGCTCGTCGCTCGCGTCACCGAGGGCGACGGCGGGGCCCTCGAGGCGTTGTACGGGCGGTACGGACGGGCCTGCTACGGCCTGGCCCGCCGCATCCTCACCGATGAGCACCTGGCTGCGGACGTCGTTCAGGAGGTCTTCCTGACGGTGTGGCGCGACGCCTCCACGTTCGACGCGAGTCGCGGCGGCTTCTCGAGCTGGCTGCTCTCGATGACGCACCACAAGGCCGTCGATGCGGTACGCCGCGAGGAGAACCACCGCAAGCGTCGCAGCGCTGCCGAGCTCCTCGAGGAGCGGCCGGCCGACACCCCGCAGGTCGACGACGAGGTCTGGTCGACGATCCGCGGCGAGCGGGTCCGGGCGGCGATGCAGCTGCTGCCCGACGCGCAGCGCGAGGCGTTGGTGCTCGCCTACTTCGGCGGCTACACGCAGCGCGAGATCGCCGGGATCACCGACACGCCACTCGGCACCGTGAAGACCCGGATGCTGATGGGCATGAGGCGCCTCAAAGAGGGCCTCGACGGCATCCAGACCAGCGCTCCAGACGCACCGCTCTCCGTCCACAACCCGAGGACCGCACCGTGAACGCCGCCGAGACCAGCCACCCGCCGTACGACGAGCTCGCCGTCGGCCATGCGCTGTCTGCGCTCGAGCCCGAGGACGAGCAGCGCTTCCTCGCGCACCTCGTCGGTTGTGCCGTCTGCGAGCGCGCCCTCGCCGAGCACACCGAGACCCTCGGGCACGTCGCGTACGACGCCGCTTCCGAGGTGCCGCCCCCGTCGATCCAGGAAGGGATCCGGGCGGGCGTGGCCGCCTCTGGGCGCGCCGGCACGTTTCCGGCGCCCCTGTCGCTGGACGTCGCCCGGACGCGCCGGCAGCGGACGGTCCGGATGATGACGGCTGCTGTCGGGGCCGCCGCGGCAGTCGTGCTCGTCATCTCCCTGACGGTCGCCAACCGCGGCCTGAGCAACGACCAGCGGGACGCGCAGATCAACGCCGACAAGCTCCGCACTGCGGTCTCACAGCTGCTCGTTCCCGGTGCTCGCAAGATCGACCTGGTCGGAGACGGCGGCCGCGGGGCCGTCATCGTCAACGGCCAGGACGTCTCGCTGGTGATGAGCGGCATCGACCCGAACGACACGAGCAACAGCGTCTACGTGCTCTGGGAGCAGACGACGTTCGGTGACGTCCGTGCCGTCGGCGCCTTCGACGTGCGGTCGGCGGAGGTGGCTGTCGTCAACGGGCTGCGTCTCGATCAGCCCGTCGACACCGTGAAGACCTTCATGGTCACGAAGGAGGACGGGCGGGTCGCTCCGGCACGGACCACGCAGCCCGTGGTGGTGGCGGGCGACGCCTGAACCGAAGCCGCTCCTCGGCCGAACGGCAGAGGTGAAGCCCTTTCAGCGCAGCCGCCTGTCCCTCGTCCTGATGCTGGTCGCCGTTCTCGGACTCGCGTACGACGCGAAGGTGCACCTGGGCCTCGCCGACGACTACGACCCGATCGGCGGCACGATCACGCAGGGCGTCCTGTTCCGGGTCGAGGCGGTCGTGGCGATTGTCATCGCCGTCGCGCTGCTGGTCTGGGACCACCGCCTCGTGTGGGTGGCCGCGGGGATGACCGGCCTTGCCGGTGTCACTGCGGTGCTCCTCTACCGGTACGTCGACGTCGGCGCGATCGGGCCGATCCCGAACATGTACGAGCCGGTGTGGTTCGCGGAGAAGACCCGCTCAGCCCTCGCCGAGGGCGGCGTGGTGCTGGCGTGGCTCGCACGTGAGGGCGTGCGTGCATCCGGAGTACCGGACGAGCTGGACCGAACTGTCGTCATTACCTGACCGAACCGCGGCGCCTTACGTGCAGCGAGGCGGCCAGCGCCATCACGCCGGTGAGCGGCACAAGCGGCGCCCACGGCACCTCCGGTACGTCCGGCGGTGGCTCTGCCTGGATGGCGGGCAGCCGTGCGTCGACAACGTTCAGCAGCACGTCGTCGCTGCCGGCCATGCCCGCACCGCCACCGGACATCGTGAAGCTGTAGGTGCCCGGGCCGTTGCGGCTCGTCCCCGTCATGGCGTTGAAGTTGCAGCTGATGGGGTTGCACAACGACTGACTCGTCGGGGTCGTGACGGCGAGGTAGTTGGCGTCCACTCCCGTCCACGGCGGCTGATTCGCGAGGCTCATCGACATCTGACCGAACGACCCCACAAGGGTGTCCTGGACCGTGACGATCTTCTCGCCCGTGATGGTGGCGCGACCTCCTGCGTTTGCATGAGCGTCGACGTTCACTGGCGCGTCGAACTGCGCCGCCGTCGCCAGCACTGCTCCGGTGCCGGTCTCGATGCCGAGCACCTCAATCCCCTCTCCGCGCAGAGCCGCTTGGAAGGACGCGAGCTTTCGACCCCCGCCCCATACGAGCAGCTTGAAGGTCTGCGGGCCGTCGGAGCTGACCTCGACGATCATCGACATCATGCCGCTGCGTTCGCGCTGCACGACCTCTCCAGCGCTGAGGCTGATCGGCCCCTTCACCGTCCCGAAGTACGAGATCTCGCTGCGGAACACCCCGAAGCCGACGCCGCCGAGGAACGCATCGTTCTCGTCGTACAGGAAGCCATTGAGCTGACCGGGCGCCTCCTCGACGTCCAGCCGCAGCGGCACCTTGACCAGGCCGCCGGGTGAGCGGACCGCGAACGCCACCCACCCCGGGCCGAGCACGTTGCGTGAGTACGTGACCGGCATCCCGAGCGACTGGGCACGGACCCGCTGACCGAGGTCGCCGAGGGCCGGCTCAGCATCCGCGGTTCCGAACAGCAGGTGCAGCCCGGGGTGGCCCACACACATGGCCGTCACGTTGAGCGTGAACTTCCGCTCCGGCGACGCGCAGTACGGCGCATCGGTGCCCTCGCTGTTGGCGAGGATGACCGCGTCGAAGCCGGCGAGCATCGCCGACTCGACCTTCTCGGCGATGCCGCAGGGCGTGCCCGTGGGACCGCGCTGCAGCACGATGATGGCTCGGTCGCCCGGCTCCAGGGGGCCTGCGGCCGCAGGACTGGGCAGGGTCGGGCGGTCGGAGGCGCAGCCGTAACCGCCGTACACCGCCGGGCCTTGCACTGTGCCGCCGGGCTGGCTCCACACCGGGATCGTCCAGTACTGCTCGTCGGCCGGGATCGCGAGACCGGCGTTGGGGCCGCTCTCCAGCGTGAGGAGCAACCCGTCGTCCTGGTAGCCAGCCTCAGCCGGGGAGTCGAGCGTCGGCCCCAGCATGAGTCCAGCGGTCATGGCGATGCCCAGTACGCACGTGCGCTTCAAAGGACCTTCTCGGGTCGGACATCGATTCTCGATGGGACTATTCACCATCAATCGTCCAAAGCGCACACCCTCTGTGCGACCCCGCTTATGACCGCGGAGGTCTCGTCGATGCACATGCGTTGAGGCATCAGGGTCCCGGAGTGGCCGCTGGGCGTCGTCCCCCGAGGGCATAGCCACGACGGCAGAAGAACCCCTGCCCAAGAAGCAGCCGTGAACGCACACCCCCGCAGTTCCGGCCTATGCCGATGTCCTGAGACATCACAGGGTGCCCCCGGCAGGATTCGAACCTGCGCTTCTACCTCCGGAGGGTAGCGCTCTATCCCCTGAGCTACGGGGGCTCGGGGGGACGTCGAAGGCTAGCAGTCTGAGTGGCTGTGCCCGGTTCGTCGAGTACGCCTACCGGCCGGTATAACGTGCGGCTCGTGAGCAGCCTCGGACGCGTCCTCGTCGTCGATGACGACGACGTCATCCGGCAGCTCATCACCGTCAACCTGGAGCTTGAGGGGTTCGACGTCACCACGGCGATCGACGGTCAGGACTGCCTCGACAAGGTCAAGAGCGTCGACCCGCTCGTCATCACCCTCGACATCATGATGCCCAGGCTCGACGGGTGGGAAGCCGCGAGCCGGCTGCGCGCAGACCCCGAGACCGCCGGCATCAAGGTCGTCCTGCTGTCGGCCCGCGCGCAGGAGGCGGACCTGCAGCGAGGAGACCGGATCGGCGTGGACGCCTACCTCACGAAGCCCTTCGACCCGGACGAGCTCATCGCGACCGTGCGCCGGCTGGCCGGGCTGCCCGCACTGTCCTAGGCGCTCGCTTCGCCTAGGGAGACGCAACCGGGCTGGCATGGCCGCTGGCAGCCGGGCTGGCATGGGCGCTGGCAGCCGGGCTCGCAGCACCGCTGGCCGGCGCAGCCGGCGCGACCTGCAGCGGCCCCGTCGCACTCGTGCCGCCGTCGCAGGTGCCCTTCTCCGGGGCCTGCGGTCCCTGCGTGTAGGCCTCGAGGAAGGCATCGACCTTCTTGTCGGTCGGGCTGTCGGCGAAGATCTGCCGGCCCCAGGCCTGGAGGCTGATCGGGCTCTTCAGACCGGGGTACGGGCTCATCAGCCGGTACGGGTTGCCCTCGACCTTGGCCGCGAGGGCAGCGACCTGCGCCGCTGCGAGGTCGGGACGGTAGGTGACCCACACGGCCCCGTGCTCGAGGGAGTGCACGGCGTTCTCACTCGCGATCGCCTTGGTGTAGACGGCGCAGTTCTCCCATGCGCCGGCGTGCTTGCCGCCCACCGGCGGGCTCTGCGAGTAGTCCACCGTCGTCGCAACGTGGTCGCGGTCGAGCTTGTCGTACTTCTGCACGTCAGACACCGACTGGTCGGCCTTGTCCAGCGGGTCGATGAAGCCCGCACCCTGGTTCACGACGGCGTAGACCAGGATGCCCACCAGCAGCAGCCCGAGGACCCCCGACATGAGCACCATGCCCCATGGGAAGGGCTTCTTGACCTGCGGTGGCGGCGTGCGCCGACGGCCTCCGGCTGTCGAGCTTCCGCGAGATGAGCTGGGGCGATTGGCCATTCGCTGGAGTCTAGTGGCGCCGTGCTGCACCGGAATCCGGGTGTGCACCGCGCTAGCCTCGAACGGTGACTCCGGACGAGCTCGCCGCCGTACTGCGTGCCGCGGTGGCGGCTGCCGTCGACGCGGGCGAGCTGACCGCCGCCGTCCCGGCGGAGGTCGTCGTCGAGCGGCCGAGGAACCGGGATCACGGCGATTACGCCACCAGCGTCGCGCTGCAGCTGGCGAAGTCGGCGGCTCGGCCACCGCGTGAGGTCGCCGAGCTGCTGGCCGCCCGGGTGCGGACGGCCGATGGCATCGCCTCGGTGGACATCGCCGGGCCCGGGTTCCTCAACGTGCGCCTCGCTGAGGCGGCGCTCGGCAAGGTCGCCGTCAGCGTGGTCCGGGCCGGAGCGTCGTACGGCCGCAACGACGCGCTGTCCGGTCAGACCGTCAACCTGGAGTTCGTCAGCGCCAACCCAACCGGACCGGCGCACGTCGGCAGCGTCCGGTGGGCTGCCGTCGGCGATGCGCTGGCACGACTGCTCGAGGCCAGCGGCGCGAAGGTGACGCGGGAGTACTACGTCAACGACGCCGGCGTGCAGATCGACCGGTTCTCGGAGTCGCTGTTCGCTGCGGCCTCAGGTGCGCCGACACCTCCCGAGGGCTACCAGGGCGAGTACATCGGCGAGTGGGCACAGCGGGCGCTCGAGCGGGAGCCGGGGATCCTCGATCTGCCCCCCGACGAGGCGCTCGAGCGGTTCCGGGTGCTCGGGCTGCAGGTCGCGATCGAGGAGATCCGGGGCTCGCTCGCGGAGTTCGGTGTCGAGTTCGACGTCTGGTTCTCCGAGGCATCGCTGACGGAGTCCGGGGCGGTCGACCGCGCGCTGGCCCGGCTGCGCGAGCAAGGCCATGTCTTCGAGGCCGACGACGCGGTGTGGTTGCGCACGACCGACTTCGGTGACGACAAGGACCGGGTCCTGGTCAAGAGCGACGGCACCGGCACCTACTTCCTGTCCGACGCGGCCTACTACGTCGACAAGCGGGCGCGCGGCTTCGACCGTTGCATCTACATGCTCGGTGCCGACCACCACGGCTACGTCGGCCGACTTCGGGCGCTCGCGGCTTGCGCGGGTGACGACCCGGCGCAGACGCTCGAGGTCCGGATCGGCCAGCTCGTCAACGTGCTGCAAGCCGGCCTGCCGGTGAAGATGAGCAAGCGCGCCGGGACCATGGTCACCCTGGAGGACCTGGTTGCCCTCACCGGCGTCGACGCCGCGCGCTACACGCTCGCCCGCTCGTCGTCCGACACGACGATGGACCTCGACGTCGACGTCGTCACCCGGCAGACGAGCGACAACCCCGTCTTCTACGTGCAGTACGCCGCGACGCGTGCCGCGTCGGTGCTCCGCAACGCCGCCGAGATGGGCATCCCCGAGCCGACGCCGGGTGAGGTCGACCTGTCCCTGCTGTCGCACCCGCAGGAGACCGAGCTGCTGCTCGCCCTGGGGGAGTTCCCGCGTGTCGTCGCATCGGCCGCAGAGCTCCGTGAGCCGCACCGCGTCGCCCGCTACCTGGAGGAGACCGTGGCCAAGGCGGCGCAGCGGTTCTGGGACGAGTGCCAGGTGCTGCCCAAGGGCGATGCCGAGATCGCGCCGACGACCGCACCACGGCTGCTGCTGTGGCGGGCAACGCGCACCGTGCTCGAGAACGGGCTCGGCCTGCTCGGCGTCACCGCCCCGGAGCGCATGTGAGCAACAGCGATCTCGAGGCATCGGTCTGGCCGGTCACCGCGACGCGGTCACCGGAAGGCGTGCTGATGCTCGGTGGGCTCGATGTGCGCGACCTTGCCGAGGAGTTCGGCACGCCGGCGTACATCCTGGACGAGCAGGACTTCCGGGACCGCTGCCAGTCCTGGCGCGACGCGTTCGCCGGCGCCGACGTCTACTACGCCGCCAAGGCCTTCCTGTGCACCGAGATCGCCCGCTGGATCGCGGACGAGGGCCTCGGGATGGACGTGTGCACCGGCGGCGAGCTCGCTGTCGCGGAGCGGGTCGGGTTCCCGCCGGAGCGGCTGACCTTCCATGGCAACAACAAGAGCGTGACCGAGCTCGAGCGGGCGCTGGACTACGGCGTGGGCCGCGTCGTCGTCGACTCCTTCGAGGAGGTCGTCCGCCTGGCCGCCTTGGCCGAGCAGCGGGGTGTGCGGCAGCGGGTGCTGATCCGGGCGACGCCGGGCGTCGAGGCGCACACGCACGAGTTCGTGCAGACCGGGCAGGAGGACCAGAAGTTCGGGTTCTCGCTGGCCAGTGGGGCCGCGGCGGAGGCAGTGCGTTGCGTCGTGGGCCTCCCGTCGCTCGAGCTCGTCGGGCTGCACTGCCACATCGGGTCGCACATCTTCGACACCAGGGGGTTCTCGCTCGCCGCGCACCGCATGGTGGGCCTGCTGGCGCAGGTGCGCGACGAGCACGGGATCGAGCTGCCGGAGCTCGACCTCGGCGGCGGCACCGGCATCGCCTACACGTCGGCTGACGACCCGATGCCGGTCAAGGAGTTCGCCGACGGGCTGCGCGCCATCGTCGAGCGGGAGTGCGCGGCCGCGTCGTTGGCCGTCCCGCGGATCGCCGTCGAGCCGGGTCGGGCGATCTCGGGTCCGACCACCGTCACCCTCTACGAGGTGGGCACCGTCAAGGACCTGCCCGGGCTGCGTACGTACGTCAGCGTCGACGGTGGCATGAGCGACAACATCCGCACTGCCTTGTACGACGCGCGCTACACCGCGGTGCTCGCGTCGCGCCGCTCGACGGCCGACCCGCGCAACGTGACCCTGTGCGGGAAGCACTGCGAGAGCGGCGACATCGTCGTGCACGACGTACCGCTGCCGGCCGACCTCGCGCCGGGCGACCTGGTCGCGGTTCCGGCGAGTGGGGCCTACCACCGGTCCATGGCGAGCAACTACAACCACGTGCCTCGGCCGCCCGTCGTCGTCGTGCGCGACGGCGCGGCCCGCGTGATCGTCCGGCGCGAGACCGAGGACGACCTGCTCGCCCTGGACGTCACATGAGGGAGGTCCCGCGGACTGTCGCGGTGCCGTTCCTGCTCGCAGGTCTCGGCCTGCTGTTCATGTTCGGTGTGCTCATCGCCGCGTTTGCTGGACCCGTCGCGGCGTACGCGTATCTCAGCCTCATCGTCGCGCTGATCGTCGTGAGCGCCGTGCGCGCGCGTCAGCGCCGTTCGCGGCTGGCCGCAGGGCGCACCTGCACGTGCTGCACGGGCACGGTGCACGACCCGGTGCAGGTCATCTGATGGCCACTGGGCAATCAGCGCCGCTGAAGGTCGCGCTCCTCGGTTGCGGGACGGTCGGGTCGGAGGTCGTGCGGCTCCTGCACTCGTCAGCCGACGACCTGGCCGCCCGTGTCGGCGCGCCGCTGGAGCTGGCCGGCATCGCTGTGCGCCGGCTGCAGAAGCACCGCGACCTGCCGGTCGACGACGCGCTGTTCACGACCGACGCCGCCGGGCTGGTCGCACGCGATGACGTCGACATCGTCGTCGAGGTCATCGGGGGCATCGAGCCCGCCCGCACCCTGCTGCTGTCGGCGTTGCGATCCGGCAAGGGCGTCATCACCGCCAACAAGGCGCTGCTCGCCGAGGACGGCGCGACGTTGCACGCCGCCGCGCGCGACGCCGGCGCCGACCTCTACTACGAGGCCTCTGTCGCCGGCGCGATCCCGCTGCTGCGACCGCTGCGCGAGTCGCTCGCCGGCGACCAGATCACGCGAGTGATGGGCATCGTCAACGGCACCACCAACTTCGTGCTCACACGCATGGACGAGGCGGGCATGGGGTTCGCAGAGGCGCTCGACGAGGCGACGGCGTTGGGCTACGCGGAGGCCGATCCCACCGCCGACATCGAGGGCTTCGACGCCGCCGCGAAGGCGGCGATCCTTGCCGGGTTGGCGTTCCACACCCGCGTGACCGCAGCCGACGTGCACCGCGAGGGCATCACCGAGGTCACTGCCGCGGACGTCGCGAGTGCGAAGGAGATGGGCTGCGTCGTCAAGCTGCTGGCGATCGCCGAGAAGGACGGCAGCTCGGTCGGCGTCCGCGTGCACCCGGCGATGATCCCGCGCACCCATCCGCTCGGCACCGTCCGCGAGGCCTACAACGCGGTCTTCGTCGAGGGCGCGAGCGCGGGCCAGCTGATGTTCTACGGGCGCGGAGCGGGCGGGTCGCCCACCGCCTCCGCCGTGCTCGGCGACCTCGTCGCGGTCGCGCGCAACACCCTGTCTGGGGCGCGCGGTGCGGGCGAGTCGTCGTACGCCGATCTGCGCATCTCACCGATGGGCGAGGTCATCACGAGGTACCACATCAGTCTGGACGTCGCGGACAAGGCGGGTGTCCTCGCAGCGGTTGCCGGTGCGTTCGCGACGCACGACGTCTCCATCCGCACCGTGCGGCAGGAGGGGCACGCCGGTGATGCCAGTCTGGTCGTCGTGACCCACACCGCGACCGACGCCGCGCTGCAAGCCGTCGTCGAGGAACTACGTGGCCTGGACACCGTCCGATCCGTGGCGTCCGTGATGCGAGTGGAGGGCACATGACGGCACCCGTCGCATCGAGAGCTGGCTGGCGCGGGCTCATCGAGGAGTACCGCGAGCGGCTGCCGGTGACGGCCGCGACGCCGGTCGTGACGCTGCTCGAAGGAGCGACGCCGCTGCTGCGGGCCGAGGTCCTGTCGGAGCTGACCGGCTGCGACGTGCATCTGAAGGTCGAAGGCCTCAACCCGACGGGATCCTTCAAGGACCGCGGCATGACGATGGCGATCAGCAAGGCACTGGAGGAGGGGAGCCGCGCGGTCATCTGCGCCTCGACCGGCAACACCAGTGCGTCCGCTGCGGCCTATGCCGCCAAGGGCGGCCTCACCTGCGCCGTGCTCGTCCCCGACGGGAAGATCGCTCTCGGCAAGATGGCGCAGGCTCTCGTGCATGGCGCGCGGCTGCTGCAGGTGAAGGGCAACTTCGACGACTGCCTGAACCTGTGCCGGGACCTCTCTGACAACTACGCGGTCACCCTGGTCAACTCGGTCAACCCGTTCCGGATCGAGGGGCAGAAGACCGCTGCGTTCGAGATCGTCGACGTGCTCGGTGGCGCCCCCGACGTGCACTGCCTGCCCGTCGGCAACGCCGGTAACATCACGGCGTACTGGAAGGGCTACGTCGAGTACGGGACGGCGCCGCGGATGCTGGGCTTCCAAGCCGCCGGAGCTGCACCCATCGTGACCGGCTCGCCGGTCGCATCGCCGCAGACGATCGCCACCGCGATCCGGATCGGCAACCCGGCGTCGTGGCAGCAGGCGCTTGCCGCCCGCGACGAGTCCGGCGGCGCCATCCAGGCCGTCACCGACCGGCAGATCCTGTCGGCGTACCGGCTGCTCGCGCAGAAGGAAGGCGTCTTCGTCGAGCCGGCGTCGGCAGCGTCGGTCGCCGGTCTGCTGCAGGCCCGCGACGCAGGACTGGTCCAGCCGGGGGAGCGGGTGGTCTGCACCGTCACCGGCAACGGACTGAAGGACCCCGACTGGGCGATCGCGGGTGCACCGAAGCCGGTGACGGTCGAGCCGAGCGCCGAGGTCGCGGCCGCCGCACTGGGCCTGTTGTCCTAGTGCCGTCGTTTCGTGCGGCGCCGGTGCGCGTGCGCGTCCCCGCAACGAGCGCCAACCTCGGCCCCGGGTTCGACAGTGCCGGGCTTGCGCTCACGCTCTACGACGACGTCATCGTGCGGATCGCGGAGAGCGGACTCGTCGTCGACGTCGCGGGCGAGGGGGCGGAGAGCGTTCCTCGCGACCGGCGGCACCTCGTCGTGAGGTCGCTGCGGGCGACGTTCGACCGACTGGGCGGGCAGCCACGCGGGCTCGAGGTCGTCTGCGCCAACCGCATCCCGCACTCGCGCGGTCTGGGCTCGTCGTCCGCCGCGATCGTCGCCGCCGTCGTGGCCGCAAGGGCCCTCGTGCTCGGTGGCGACGAGCTCCTCGACGACGACGCGTCCCTCGCGTTGGCGACCGAGCTCGAAGGTCATCCGGACAATGTGGCGGCCTGCCTTCGCGGTGGCGTCACGTTCGCCTGGGGTGACCCGGTGCAGGTGCTGCGGCTGGACGCTCACCCCGACCTGGCTCCGGTCGCCTTCGTCCCGCCGACCCGCAGCTCGACGCGCAAGGTCCGCGCGATGCTGCCCGCGACCGTGCCGTTCACAGACGCGGCCGCCAACGCCGGTCGCTCCGCACTGCTCGCCACCGCCCTCTCGACGTCGCCGCAGCTGCTGCTCGCCGCGACGGAGGATCGGTTGCACCAGCAGTACCGCGCCCCAGCGATGCCGCGCACGGCGAAGCTCGTCGCTGCACTGCGTCGCTCGGGCGTCGCCGCCGTGGTCTCGGGTGCCGGCCCGACGGTGCTTGCCCTCGTGCGGTCCGCCGACGCAGAAGCCGTCGCCGCCGAGGTGCCGAAGGGCTGGGCGGTGCTGCCCCTGCAGGTGGAGCAGCAGGGTGCCCGGGTGGTCCCACTCGACTGAGCCGGAACACGCTGCTGCGGGGCGTTGTTGTGCTGGACGCCTGGCACGATTACGCTAGGAACGCACCAGTCGCCCCTCCGGGGCCCGTGTGCTCACCGCGAGCCGTCCGACCCGCCTGTGCAGGTCGTCGCGCTCCGGCCCTCCTCCCGCCCGCTGCGTGATCGCGCGGCGCCGTCGATGGGTTCGTGAGCGAACGGGCGCCACTGACTGGCCACAAGCACCCCGCCGTAAGACATACGACGGGGACCCGCCGATCCGGGCACCTGGCCGGACGGCAGCACCGTCCGCCCCGCCGCGCCCCGTGGCCGGGCGGCCCACCGGGAGGACTCTCCTTGACCGACACCACCGACCTGCTCCCCGGCTCGGGCGACAACAGCCCGACTGAGCAGGACACCGCCACCGCGGCCGGCCCCGCGCCCCGCACCCGCCGACGGGCCACCAGTGGTGGCCTGCCCGCGATGGTGCTGCCCGAGCTGCAGGCCCTCGCCGGCGAGCTCGGCATCACCGGCGTGGGACGGCTCCGCAAGGGCCAGCTCATCGAGGCCATCCAGGAACGGCAGGCCGGCGGCGCCGCCGCGGCGTCCGGTCCGGCCAAGAGCGCAGCCAACGGCAGCAGGACCACGACGAAGCGCGATGACGACCCGGCTCCGGCCGACGTCGAGGCGCGCTCGGACGACGACACCGACGGGGAGGGGCGCCAGGACGGCGACCGCCCCGAGCGGATCGACCGCGGCCGCGAGCGCTTCCTCGAGCGGGAGGCCCGCCGACAGGAGCGCCTGGCCCAGCAGGGCGAGGGCGGCGGCACGGCCGAGCGTCAGCAGAGCGACCGCGGCGACCGGCCGCAGAGCGACCGCGGCGACCGCCCGATGGGCGACCGGCCGCCGCGCGATCGCCAGCCTCGCGACGGTGGCGGCCTCCCGCGTCAGGACCGCGACGCCGCGCCTCGCCAGGATCGAGACGGCGGCCCGCGTCAGGACCGCGACGGCGCCGGCCCGGGCACCGGCCCGCGTCGTGACGACGACGACGAGTTCGGCGCCCGGCGCGGCCGGTTCCGCGAGCGCGGCCGGCGCAACCGCAGCGGCCGTCCCGGCCAGGACCGGTTCGGCAACGACGCCGACCCTGTCATCAGCGACGACGACGTGCTGCTGCCTGTCGGCGGCATCCTCGACATCCTCGACAACTACGCGTTCGTGCGCACCAGCGGCTATCTCACCGGTCCGTCCGACGTCTACGTCTCGCTGTCGCAGGTCCGCCAATACGGCCTGCGTCGCGGCGACGCCGTCACCGGCGCCGTCCGTCAGCAGCGCGAGGGGGAGCGCAAGGACAAGTACAACGCCCTTGTCCGCCTCGACACGATCAACGGGCTCGACGTCGAGGAGGCGCGCAAGCGGCCGGACTTCACCAAGCTCACGCCGCTGTACCCGCAGGAGCGACTGCGGCTCGAGACCGAGCCGCACATCCTGACCACGCGTGTCATCGACCTGGTCGTGCCGATCGGCAAGGGCCAGCGCGCGTTGATCGTGAGCCCGCCGAAGGCCGGCAAGACGATGGTCATGCAGGCGATCGCCAACGCGATCACCACCAACAACCCCGAGTGCCACCTGATGGTCGTCCTCGTCGACGAGCGACCTGAAGAGGTCACCGACATGCAGCGGTCCGTGAAGGGCGAGGTCATCGCCTCGACCTTCGACCGTCCGCCGCAGGACCACATCACCGTCGCGGAGCTGTCGATCGAGCGTGCGAAGCGACTGGTCGAGCTCGGGCACGACGTCGTCGTGCTGCTCGACTCGATCACCCGGCTCGGACGTGCCTACAACCTCGGCGCGCCGGCGAGCGGCCGCATCCTCACCGGTGGTGTCGACTCGGCGGCGCTGTACCCGCCGAAGCGTTTCCTCGGTGCGGCCCGCAACATCGAGAACGGCGGCTCGCTCACCATCTTCGCGACGGCACTCGTCGAGACCGGCTCCGCGATGGACACCGTCATCTTCGAGGAGTTCAAGGGCACCGGCAACGCCGAGCTCAAGCTCGACCGCAAGCTCGCGGACAAGCGGATCTTCCCGGCGATCGACATCGACGCGTCCGGTACCCGCAAGGAGGAGCTCCTGCTCGCACCCGACGAGCTGAAGATCGTGCTCCAGCTGCGCCGGGTGCTGCACGCACTCGACACGTCGTCCAGCCTCGAGCTGCTGCTGGACAAGATGAAGCACACCCGGACCAACGTCGAGTTCCTCATGCAGATCCAGAAGACGACCGTCAGCTCGGAGTAGCCGGTCGGCTCGCGGCGTTACACCACCGTGCGCCGTTCTGGCACACTGGTTCACCTCAGGCACCGGTTCACGGCTCTCCGCATTTCGGAGGCAGCCGACCCGGCGGCCGCCGACTCGAGGAGCACGCACCACATGAAGGCCGACATCCACCCGACGTACGTCGAGACAACGGTGACCTGCACCTGCGGGAACACGTTCACGACGAAGAGCACCAAGGCTGACGGCGTGATCCACGCCGACGTGTGCAGCCAGTGCCACCCCTTCTACACGGGCAAGCAGAAGATCCTCGACACCGGCGGCCGCGTGGCGCGGTTCGAGCAGCGCTTCGGCAAGCGCCAGAAGTAGCGACCTCGCGGCGCCCGACTCCCACAGGGAGACGGGCGCCGCTGTCGTGTCCGGACCAGCCGAAGGAGCACCACGATGGCCGAGCAGATCGGCAACCCGGTCGACAACGCGCTCGCGGAGTACGCCGAGCTCGAGGACCAGCTCGCCGACCCGTCGGTCCACGCCGACCAGGGCCGGGCTCGTGAGCTCGGACGCCGGTACGCCGAGCTCGGTCCGCTCGTCGCCGCCATCCGGGAGCAGCAGCAGGCACAGGGCGACCTCGAGGCGGCCAGGGAGCTCGAGATGGACGAGGAGGCCGCGGAGACGGCGCGGCGCATCGACGAGCTCGGCGCGCGCATCCGCGAGCTGCTCATCCCCAAGGACCCGGCTGACGCCAAGGACGTGATCCTCGAGGTCAAGGCCGGCGAGGGCGGCGACGAGTCGGCGCTGTTCGCCGGAGACCTCGTGCGGATGTACACCCGGTACGCCGAGCGCATGGGTTGGAAGACCGAGGTGGTCAGTGCGACCGAGGGCGAGCTCGGTGGCTACAAGGACATCCAGATCGCGGTCAAGGGCAAGGACCCGACCAACCCGGTCTACGGCCGGTTGAAGTACGAAGGTGGTGTGCACCGGGTGCAGCGCGTGCCGGTCACCGAGTCGCAGGGGCGCATCCACACCTCTGCTGCCGGTGTGCTCGTGCTGCCCGAAGCGGAGGAGGTCGACGTCAGCATCGACCAGAACGACCTGCGCATCGACGTCTACCGGTCCAGCGGACCCGGCGGCCAGAGCGTCAACACGACAGACTCGGCAGTCCGGATCACGCACATCCCCACCGGTGTCACGGTGAGCATGCAGAACGAGAAGAGCCAGCTGCAGAACAGGGAGGCCGGCATGCGCGTACTGCGGGCCCGCCTTCTCGCGCTCGCCCTCGACGAGCAGGCGGCGAAGGACTCGGCCGCTCGAGGTGCGCAGATCCGCACCGTCGATCGCAGCGAGAAGGTCCGCACCTACAACTTCCCGGACAACCGCGTCGCCGACCATCGCAGCGGCTACAAGGCCAACAACCTCAGCGCCGTCCTGGACGGCGATCTCGACCCCGTCATCCAGTCGCTCGTCGACGCCGACAATGCCGCGGTCCTGTCTGGGGAGGACACCTCATGAGAGAGGCGATCCGCAGCGCGACCGAGCAGCTCGCCGCCGCGGGCGTCAGCTCACCCGAGCACGACGCCAAGGCGCTGGCGATGCACGTGCTCGGCGTCAAGAAGCCGAGCGACCTCGTCCTCGCCGACGGCTTCGACGAGACCCAGGCCGTCGCGTACCTCGATCTGGTAGCGCGGCGGGTGCAGCGCGTCCCGCTGCAGCACCTGATTGGAACGGTCGGCTTCCGCTATATCGAGCTCGAGGTGGGCCCGGGCGTCTTCGTTCCCCGGCCGGAGACAGAGTCGGTCGTCCAATGGGCCGTCGACGCGATCGCCAAGCAGGGCTGGACCAACCCGCTGCTGGCGGACCTCTGCACCGGCAGCGGGACGATCGCGTTCGCGCTCGCCAACGAGGTGCCGGGTGCCACGGTGCACGCCGTCGAGCGCGATGCGGACGCACTGACGTGGACGCGGCGCAACGCGGCCAACCGCCTCGCCGCGGGCGACCCCGAAGTGCACCTGCACCTGGGCTCGGTCGAGGACGCGCTGCTCGACCTGGACGGCACGTTCGACCTCGTCGCCAGCAACCCGCCGTACGTCGCAACGCACGAGGCGCACCTGCCCGACCCCGAGGTGGTCGAGCACGACCCCGAGATCGCGCTCTTCGCGGGCGAGGACGGCCTCGATGTCGTTCGCCTCGTCGAGACGGCGGCGCGTCGACTGCTCAAGCCCGGTGGCCTCGTCGTCGTCGAGCACTCCGACCGCCAGGGCGAGGCCGCGCCTGACCTGTTCGTCGACGCTGGTTGGGCAGAGGTCCAGGATCACCTGGACCTCACCGGACGGGACCGCTTCGTGACGGCGAGAAAGCCATGACGACGTACGACGTCAGCCACGACCCTGCCGCCGGTGTCGACGCGGCGGTCACCGCGATCCAGAACGGCGACCTCGTCGTGCTGCCGACCGACACGGTCTACGGCATCGCGGCTGATGCGTTCTCGCCGATCGCCGTCAACGTGCTGCTGGCGGCGAAGGGCCGCGGCCGCGACCTGCCGGTGCCGGTGCTCGTCGGGTCCTGGCGCACCCTCGACGGCCTCGTCGACGAGCTGGGTCCGCTCGCGCGCAGCATGGTCGAGCGGTTCTGGCCGGGGCCTCTCACGCTGGTCGTGCGCGCGGCCGCGAGCCTCGCGTGGGACCTCGGCGAGACCCGCGGCACCGTCGCCGTGCGCATGCCGCTGCACCCGGTGACCCTGGAGGTGCTCACCCAGACGGGACCGCTCGCCGTCAGCAGTGCCAACCGCAGCGGTCTGCCGCCCGCCGTCGAGGCACAGGAGGCGCAGCGTCAGCTCGGCGAGTCGGTGCGGGTCTACCTCGACGCCGGCCCGGTCGGCGACCCGGTGCCGAGCACGATCGTCGACCTCACCGGCGACCATGCCCGTGTGCTCCGCGTCGGCGCACTCGACGTCGACCTGCTGCGGGAGCTGGCCCCCGACCTCGAGGTGCTCCCATGACATTGAGTGCGCGATGAGTTCCGACGTCTTCCGGGTGCTGCATGTCTGCACCGGCAACATCTGCCGGTCGCCGCTGGCGGAGCACCTGATGCGCGACGGGCTACGCACGCGGCTCGGCGATGCGGCTGACCGCTTCGTGGTGGAGTCGGCGGGCACCTGGGGGCACACGGGCTCTCCGATGGAGACGTACGCGCTGAGCACCCTCGCGACGTACGCGCTCGACGGGTCCGCGTTCAGCGCCCGTGAGCTCGTGGCCGAGCACGTCGTGGCCGCCGACCTCATCCTCGGCGCGACCCGCGAGCATCGCGCTGCTGCCGTCGTGCTGCACCCGAGGGCAGCGGCGCGGACGTTCACGCTCCGCGAGTTCGCCAGGCTGACTGCGGGCGTCGACCCGACCGCGCTGCCGTCCGGCGACGCCGTGGAGCGGGCAAGGGCACTCGTGGTGGCTGCGGCCGCCAACCGCGGCCTGGTCCCGCCGGAGCGTCCTCGTGACGACGACGTGGACGACCCGTACCAGGCGCCGGCGTCCGCTTTCGCCACATGCGGGGCGCTGGTCCACGCGACACTGCAGGGACCACTGGACCTCCTCGGCGGCTGACCCGCACGGTCGTAGAGTGGCGGCACCGCCCGCGAGGAGTAGGAGCCCCCATGACGAGCACCCCCTTCTGGGGCCCCGACTTCGATGCCCTGCAGGCCGAGGACCCCGAGATCGCCGGCGTCGTCCTCGACGAGCTGACCCGTCTCCGCAGTGGGCTGCAGCTCATCGCCAGCGAGAACTTCACCAGCCCGGCCGTCCTGGCTGCCCTCGGCAGCACGCTGTCGAACAAGTACGCCGAGGGCTACCCCGGCAAGCGCTACTACGGCGGCTGCGAGGTCGTCGACGTCGCCGAGGAGATCGGCATCGCCCGCGCCAAGGAGCTGTTCGGCGCGGAGCACGCCAACCTGCAGCCGCACTCGGGCGCGCAGGCCAACTTCGCGGCGTACGGCGCGCTCCTCACACCTGGTGACACGGTGCTGGCGATGTCGCTCCCGCACGGCGGCCACTTGACTCACGGCTCGAAGGTCAACTTCTCCGGCAAGTGGTTCTCGGTCGTCGGGTACGGCGTGCACCCGGACACCGAGCTCATCGACTACGACGACGTCGCGCGGCTGGCCGAGGAGCACCGCCCGAAGATGATCATCGCGGGTGCGACGGCGTACCCGCGATTGATCGACTTCGCCCGCTTCCGCGAGATCGCCGACTCGGTCGGCGCCTGGCTCATGGTCGACGCCGCACACTTCATCGGCCTCGTCGCCGGCAAGGCGATCCCGTCGCCGGTGCCCTACGCCGACGTCGTCACCTTCACGACGCACAAGGTCCTGCGCGGCCCGCGCGGCGGGATGATCGTCTGCACGGAGGAGCTGGCCGCGCGGATCGACAAGGCCGTCTTCCCGTTCAGCCAGGGCGGCCCGTTGATGCACGCGGTGGCCGCGAAGGCGGTCGCGCTCAAGGAGTGCCTGCAGCCGTCGTACCAAGCCTATGCGCGCCAGGTGATCGCCAACGCCCAAGCGCTTGCCGACGGTCTCACCGCAGAGGGCATGCGCCCGACGTCCGGCGGCACCGACACGCACCTCGCGCTCATCGACCTGCAGGACATCGGGGTGACCGGCAAGGATGCCGAGGAGCGCACCGGCCGCGCCGGGATCGTCCTGAACAAGAACGCCATCCCCAACGACCCGCAACCGCCGTCCATCGCGTCCGGCATCCGGGTCGGGACACCGAGCGTGACGACGCAGGGCATGCAGGAGGGCGACATGAAGGAGGTCGCCTCCCTCATCGCGCGTGCGGTGCGCGACGAGGACGGCACCGCCGCCGAAGAGGTACGCCGGGGCGTCGACGCCCTGGTGCAGGCGCATCCCGCGTATCCCCGCTAGCGTCCACTCGTGCGCGAGTACGCCCTCGTCCTCTGCGTCGCCGCGGCCGTCACCTACCTCCTGACACCGCTCGCGCGCCGCCTCGCGATGCGCATCGGCGCCATGGCCGAGCCGCGGGACCGCGACGTGCACGCCATCCCCACGCCGCGGCTCGGCGGGCTCGCGATGTACGCCGGCGTCTGCGCGGCGTTCCTCGTCGCGCGGCAGCTGCCCGCGCTGTCCGGTGTCTTCAAGTACTCCGACGTCCAGGCCATCACGATCGCCGGCGGCGTGATCGTGCTGCTGGGTCTGGTCGACGACAAGTGGGGCATCGACGCGCTGACCAAGCTGGCGGGGCAGGTCGTCGCGGCCGGCGTCATGGTCCTGCTGGGGCTGCAGCTTCTCACCCTCAACCTGCCCGGCCTGAACCTCTCCCTCGGCCCCGAGGGTGTGCCGCTGACGGTGCTGCTCGCGCTGCTGACGGTCAACGCGATCAACTTCATCGACGGCCTCGACGGGCTGGCGGCAGGGGTCGGCGCGATCGCCGCGCTCGCCTTCTTCGCCTTCTCCGTCTCACTGTCGAGCGGCTCCGTGACGAACGGCATCCAGCAGGACCGCATCAGCTCGCCGACGCTCATCGCCGTCGTGCTTGCCGGTGCGTGCTTGGGCTTCCTGCCGCACAACTTCAACCCGGCCCGCGTGTTCATGGGTGACTCCGGGTCGATGCTCATCGGGTTGATGCTCGCCGGTGCCGCGACGAGTCTCACCGGCCAGATCAACTACGGCAACCTGCCGCCCGCCACCGCGCTGCCGGCCCTGCTGCCGCTGCTCCTGCCGTTCGCGGTGCTCGCGGTGCCGTTCATGGACCTGCTCCTGGCCGTTGTACGACGGACCCGTTCCGGTCGCTCTCCGTTCGCGCCCGACAAGGCGCACCTGCACCACCGGCTGCTCGAGATCGGCCACAGCCACACGCGCGCCGTACTGATCATGTACGGCTGGACCGCCCTTCTCGCGTTCGGCGGGGTGGCGGTGTCCGTGAGCGGCGGACCGGTCCCGGCCCTGGGGGTCATCGGCGGGGTCGCCGCGCTCGTGCTGGTGGCGGCGAGCGTGCCGCTCCTGCGCGCCGACCGTTCCGCGCCCCCGTGAGCGGGTCGGAGCCGACCGAACCGCGCCGGCTCACCGGCGCCGGACTGCTCGGGCTGGGCGTGGCGAACGCCGCCTGCCTCGTCGTCGGACTGCTGCTCGGGCACGCTGCGGACCAGCACTTCGACAGCGCCCCGGCCGGTGTTCTCCTCGGAATGGTGTCAGGTATCGTTTTGGGCATCCTCGGCTCGGTGTTCGAGATTCGTCGCTATCTCGACTGACCCCTCGCCGGCCGGAACCTGACTCGAACGGAGATCGTCGGCGGTGACCACTGCCCCCATGAGTGGACCGGTGCTCAGCCCCGCCGCACGAATCGGCAGGATCCTGGTCATCCCGGCCTCCCTCGGCGCCGTCGCGATCATCGTCACGACACTGCTCGGACGCCCCGGCCTCGGTCTGCTCATCACGGTCGGCCTCGCGCTGGGGGCACTCAACGGCGTGCTCGCCGAGCGGGCCGGCAGTCGGCTGACGGCCGACGACGACAAGAGCACCGTGGTCGCCGGCTCGATGAAGCGGCTCGGCGTCATCACGATCATCGCGCTCGCCATCGCCTTCCTCGCCCGACCCGACGGCTGGACGGTCCTCGTGGGCCTGGCCGTCTACCAGCTGATCGCGTTGGCCGCTGCGCTCGGCGCCGCGGCGAAGGAGGCACGCACCGGATGATCGGCTCCCTCACCAGCTCCGTGGGCGTGCTGGCTGCCGAGATCCACGTGGGCGAGCACCCGCGCATGAGCCTGTTCGGGCTCGAGATCAACCGCGACACGTTCATCTCGACGCTCGTCGCCGGCGCGATCCTGGTCGGCCTGGGTCTGTTCATGGTCTCGCGCATCCGCGAAGGCGTGCCCGGCAAGCTGCAGCTCGGCTTCGAGGGCCTCGTGAAGTACGTCGAGGAGCAGGTCGAGAGCGCGATGGGCGTGCGCTCCGCACCGTTCGTCGTGCCGCTCGCGGTCACCCTGTTCGGGTTCATCCTCATCGCCAACTGGATGGAGATCGTGCCGACGCACGAGCGGCTGATCTCCCCGACCTCCGACATCAACCTCACCGCCGCGATGGCGGTCCTGGTGCTGGTCTGGGTGCACCTGACGGGCATCCGCAAGAAGGGCATGCTCGGCTACGTCAAGAGCTTCACCGGGGCGCCGCGCTGGTTGATTCCCTTCCGGGCCATCGAGGAGGTCGCCAAGCCGCTCTCCCTGGCCCTGCGACTGTTCGGTAACCTCTTCGCGAGCGCGCTGATGATCGCCCTGATGGCGCTGCTGCCGTCGTTCGCCCTGTGGCTTCCGAACGTCGTCTGGAAGCTGTTCGCGATGTTCATCGGCGTGATCCAAGCGCTGATCTTCTCGCTGCTCACGATCGTCTACTTCAGCTTCGCCGTGAACGAGGAAGGGCACTAGCCCTCGCCGACCGCCCGCCCGACCACCCGTCGATCTGGCGGACAACCACTCCTAGGAGAGAACACGTAATGGCCGTAGAGAACATGGAACAAGCGGTGACGCTGGCCGGTGCCATGGTCGGCGGTGGCATCGCGCTCGCGGGCGGCGCCGTCGGCGCAGCCATCGGTGACGGTCTGGCCGGTAGCCAGTACATCGCCGGTGTCGCGCGTCAGCCCGAGGCGGCCGGTCGACTGAGCACCCTCTTCTACATCACCGTCGGTCTGGTCGAGGCCATGTACTTCATCAACCTGGCGTTCATGGGGTACTTCGTCTTCGTCCTCGCGGCGGTCTAGCAGTCGTGTCCGCGCCCACGGTGCTCGCCGAGGGGAACTTCCTCATCCCGGACGGGACCTTCCTGGCCGAGGTCTTCGCGTTCCTTCTCATCCTGGTCGTCCTGCAGCGCTTCGTCGTGCCGCCGCTCCAGAAGTCGATGACGGCGCGCCAGGAGGCGATCAAGAAGTCCTTCGACGACGCCGACGCGGCCAAGGCCCGCCTGGCGGCGGCCGAGGAGGAGTACAAGAAGGCGATCGCCGAGTCGCGGGCCGAGCAGGCCAAGGCCCGCGAGGAGGCGGCGGCCACGCGTCGTGAGATCGTCGACGAGGCCAAGGCCGAGGCGCAGACCGAGGCCGCGGCGATCCTGTCGCGCGCCGAGGCGGCCCTGGAGGTCGAGCGTCGTCAGGTGTTCGCCGAGCTGCGCAGCGACATCGGTCGCCTCGCGGTCGACCTGGCCGAGCGCATCGTCGGTGAGTCGCTTGCCGACGACGAGCGGCAGAGCCGCGTGGTCGACAGCTTCATCGCCGGGCTCGAGAGCGCTCCGCCCACGACGTCGTCCGTCGGGGCGGGGGAGTCGGCCTGATGCTGGCTGCCGCCAGTCGCGGTGCGCTCCGCACCGCCCGGAAGTCGCTGACCGACCTCGCAGCCGAGCTGCCCGAGGCGGCCGGCATCGCCAGCGTGTCCGAGGGCCTGTTCTCCGTCGTGCAGCTGCTCGACCGCTCCGGCCAGCTGCGGCGTGCGCTCGGTGACCCGACGACCGCAGCGGATGCCAAGGCGTCGCTGCTCGACGCGCTGCTCATCGACCAGCTCGACGCGCTGCCGCTGCGCGTGCTCACGTCGGTCGTCGGCCAGCGCTGGTCCAGCCCGCGCGACCTCGTCGACGCCGTCGAGGTCCTCGCTGTTCAGGCAGCGTTCCTCGTCGCCGAGGCCGACGGGTCGCTCGACGACGTCGAGGACGAGCTTTTCCGGTTCTCCCGGATCGTCGCGCAGGACCCCGAGCTGCGAGCCGTGCTCACCGACCGCGGACTCGACGCCGACCGCAAGACCGCGTTGCTCGACGGTCTGCTCGGCGACCGTGCGCGTCCCGAGACCGTGCGCCTGATCAGCAACGTCGTGCTCGCACCCCGCGGTCGCACCCTCGAGGACGGTCTGGCGGAGTACGCCCGGCTCGCCGCCGAGATCCGTGAGCGCTCCGTCGCCCGTGTCACCAGCGCGGTCCGGCTGACCGAGGCGCAGGAGGAGCGGCTCGCGGCAGCGCTCGCCGGCACGCTCGGCCGCCAGGTCCAGCTGCAGGTCGACGTCGACCCCGCCGTGCTCGGCGGGCTCGTCGTTCGCGTCGGCGACGAGGTCATCGACGGCACCATTCGCCACCACCTGCGCGCCGCCCGCGTCGCGCTCACCCGCCAGTAACCAGCAACGAGGACAGGGGCACCAGCCATGACGGAACTCACGATCCGCCCGGACGAGATCCGCGACGCGATCGAGAAGTACGTCTCGTCGTACAAGACCGAGACCACGCGCGAGGAGGTGGGCCGCGTCCTGGAGACAGGCGACGGCATCGCCCGCGTCGAGGGTCTGCAGTCCACGATGACCAACGAGCTGCTCGAGTTCTCCGGTGGCGTGCTCGGTCTGGCCCTGAACCTCGACGAGCGCGAGATCGGCTGCGTCATCCTGGGTGACGCCACCCACATCGAGGAGGGCCAGGAGGTCCGCCGCACCGGCGAGATCCTGTCGGTCCCCGTCGGAGACGCCTTCCTCGGCCGCGTCGTCGACCCGCTCGGCAAGCCGATCGACGGCAAGGGCGACATCACTGCCGAGGCTTCGCGCATCCTCGAGCTGCAGGCGCCGACCGTCGTCCAGCGCCAGCCGGTGAGCGAGCCCCTGCAGACCGGCATCAAGGCCATCGACGCCATGACGGCCATCGGCCGCGGCCAGCGCCAGCTGATCATCGGCGACCGCCAGACCGGCAAGTCCGCGGTGGCGATCGACGCGATCATCAACCAGAAGGACAACTGGAAGAGCGGCGACCCGAAGAAGCAGGTCAAGTGCATCTACGTCGCCATCGGCCAGAAGGGCTCGACGATCGCCGAGGTCGTCGGCCGCCTCGAAGAGGCCGGCGCGCTGGAGTACACGACGATCGTCGCGGCCCCGGCCTCGCAGCCCGCCGGCATCAAGTACCTCGCCCCCTACACCGGCTCGGCCATCGGCCAGCACTGGATGTACCAAGGCCAGCACGTCCTGATCGTGTTCGACGCTGTCTCTTATACACATCTGA
>JAENVS010000046.1 GCA_016650445.1 Frankiaceae bacterium
CAGCGGGGGCTCCCTCACTGCGCTGCAGCTCGCGGCCCAGCACCCCGAGCGGGTCCGCGCGCTCGTGATCTTCGACGGCTTCGCCCGCCAGCTGGCCGCGCCCGGCTACGACATCGGGCACGACCCGGCGCTGGTAGACGCGTACGTGCAGGCGCTCGAGGCCGGCTGGGGAACAGGAGTCGCGCTGTCCTCCGCTGCGCCGAGCCTGGCGGACGATCCAGCCGTTCAGGCGTACTGGGCCCGCTACCAGCGGCTGTCTGCCAGTCCGGCCGCAGCGATGCGATATCTGCGCGCCACCGTGGAGGCGGACGTGCGGCCGCTCCTGGCCGACATCCGGGTGCCGACGCTTGTCGTCCATGCCGAGCGCGACCTGCTCGTGCCCCTGGCCCAGGGCCGGTACGTCGCCGAGCACATCCCTGGCGCGGAGTTCGTCACGCTCGACTCCGACATCCACCTGATCTGCGTGTCCGACGTCCTCGACGAGCTGGCTGCGCACATCCGCTCCTTCCTCGACCGGCTCGCTTAGCGAACGCTCGGAGCACCCACGGGATTTGTGGATCGTCTCGTTCGAGCCTGGAGGACCTGACAGCCCGGCAGATGGAAAAAACAATGAATTGACATGTGACTTGTAGGTCACGTCGGCCCAGCCCTCCTCGGGCGTGTCTCGCCATCGCCGCGCCGGAAGAGCGCCACACCCCAACTCGTTGCGCTTGCGAGCAGCGGCAAGACCTCGGAGCCTACGAAACCTGGCTCAGCATGGGGCAACCACGGCACAACTACCAGAACTCATCGTGTCCGAGCGGGACGGTAGCGACGTCATCGTTCTCGAGAGACAGCAACGAGTACCCCTGGTGCGCGGTGCCGACCGTCGTCGCCGCAGACGGCAGCATCGCCTTCACGCACACTGGCCAATGGCGCTATGCGAATTACGCGGATGTCCAGAACTTCACCATCAAGCTCGCGATCAGTCCTCGCGCCGGGTGAGGCCGCGACGCGGCTGAGATGGCGCGCTTTCCGCATCCCTGTTGCGGGGACCACTCGAGCCGAGGAGTTGCCGCGACGCGACTCCCATAACTGGGTTAAAACAAGCCCGCAAAGCGACCGGCCCATCCCGCGCCAGCAGGGCAGGAGCGACGGTGCAGATAATCGGCACACGACCGCTGCTTCTCAGCCACAGGCTGTCGTGTTCTCACATGTTACGACCCGGTAAGGGCAGCGAAGGTTTGCGGTCGGCGCAGATGCACATCTCAATTCGTTCCGCTACCTGCCGGGCATGTAGCCCCTGTTCGTGCGGCTGGTCAGCGGCGAGACGACGATGGCCGAGCAGCTCGAGCGTCGCTCGATCCGAGGGCTGGTGGGCGCGCTCGGCGGCTGACGACCACCGCGCCCATGGCGACGAGCAGCGCGGCGAGGCCCATGACCGAGCGCGGCAAGCTGTCACCCGTTGCCGGCAGCGGACCGTTGGCGGATCCGCGCGGGGACGGAGCAGTGCTCGGGGCCACTGCCGGCCGGCCGGGCACAACAGCGGGCGCGGCTCGCGTGTACGCGCCGTTGGTGAACTTCACGATCTGGAAGCCGTTCTCACCGCTGATGAACCACAGGTGCTGCTCGTTCGTGGCTGCGTCGTGGACCCAGCGAATCTGCGTGGACACAGAGTCCTTGGTCCGCAGGCCGACCAAGGCGTCGTAGTACGGCGCACCGCCGCGGATCGACTCCGGATCGAGGTTGGCCGGCGGGTTGTAGTAGGCGATCTCGCGCGGGTGCAGCGGGTCGCGCACGTCGAAGACGCGGACACCTGACGAGATCCACGCGCACGCGATGGCCGTCGTGTTCTCGGGGTCGTCCGGCGTGCAGTAGTGGGCGCTGTACATGAGCGCGAAAGCGGCGTTCTGCTCCGAGACGGTCGTCGGGCAGTTCGCGGTCTCGTTGACCTCCATGCGGATCGTGCTGACGACCTTCGGGTGCCGCTCGTCGGCGACGTCGACGATGTGCACGAAGCCGTACGGCGGCTGTCCCTGCTGACACGCCAGGGCCGGAGTGACCGCAGCCCCGAACTCGTCGGTCGTGATGACGTAGGGGTGACCGCCGATCTTCACGAACCGGCCGATCTGCGCCTCGCCCGCGTCTTGCCACAGGACATGACTGATCTCGCGGATCTGGGGATTCGGCTTGCGCTGCTGGATCTCGCTGGTGTCGGCGATGACGAGGCCGTTCGCGTCCCCGGACCCGGCGTTGAGGCCCGCGATCATGAAGTAGCCGCGGTTGCCGTCCTCGCTGATCTGCAGGGCATGGACCGGACCCAGCGGCGAGGCCCATGCCGCCAGCTGACGCGGCTTCTTCGGGTCGGAGACGTCGACGGGGATCACCGACGCCGACGGCGCCGCCTGCAGGGTGCTCTGGTAGTACGTCCGGCCGTCGGGGGCGAAGTCGCCCTCGTGTCCCTTGCCGTCGGGAAGGCTGACCGATGCCTGCAGCCTGGGGTGCGCGCAGTCGCTCTTCACGTCGTACACGTCGAACATCGGCCCGGACGCTCCAGGGCCGGTCAGGGGGAACGACCCACCTTCTCCCGTCGCCAGCAGGCCGGTGCGGCTGTTGGCCTTGAGCGCCTCCCACGGGTTGATCATCGCGGCGGTCTGCAGCCGCGCCGTCTCCTTCGGATGGCGGGGGTCGCCGGCGTCGATGACCACGACGCCCTTCTTCTGCTCGTAGTCAGGATCGGTCGGCGCGTAGCCCGTCGCCATGTAGGCGCAGCGGTCGTGCCAGGCCATCATGATCGCGCCGCCGTTGCCCGCGTAGCGCCCGACGAGCTCGAGGTTGCAGCGGTAGCCCTGCATCGACCGGGTGCTGAACTGATCAGCGATCGGCACCTCCCCCTGCAGTCCTGTCTCCGGCAAGCTGCCCGCCCCGCACGGCGCCTTCGGAACCGTCGGGCCTGCCCAGGCCGGGGCCACCACCGACACCGAGAGCGCCGCGAAGCAAGCAACGACGAGGACGGCCAGTGACCGCACGAGGGCAGACTTCACGAAGCCATCCTGGCACCGCCGTCGCATCCACCGCCCCCACTTGACCTCCCGACGGGTGACACCGGAGTCCTGCGGGGCGCGCATAGTGATTGCCCCAGTGCCACGCGGAAGCCGACTCCGATTCCCGGGACCCACCCCGCGCGAAACACGCGCAGCAACGACAGCTGGCAGCCGTACGTCGACCTGCGTCGGCGGACCCTGCGCGAGCTCGGCCGCGCCCGCGGGCTGAGGTACTACGCGGCCCCGGGCATCTTCGGCGCGACCGGTGCCACGGGTCAGGCCGGCGGGGGCATCTGGGTGCTCCGCCCCGACGTCGGATGTCATCTCAAGCGGGCTCTCGACGCCGGGGAACCGGACTGGATCGCGATGACTGAGCCGGCGACGTCGCTGCTGCCGGTCGTCCGCGACAGCGGCTGCGTCGTCACGTACTCGGTGCTCGCCATGCAGCTGCCCACGTTGGCCTCGCTCCCCGAAGTGCCGCTGCCGCCGGCGGTGTCGGTGCAGACGGTCGACGTCCACGACGAGGGCGCCGCGATGTCGGTCGAGGAGGCACTCCTCGTCGACGTCATGCACGGCGGAACCGATGCAGCCTCGTCGCGGCGTGACCTGCCGCTCGAAGCCGATGCCCTTCGCCACATGCCGGGCGTCACTCTGGTCGCCGCCGTGGACGCCGGCGGGAGCTGCATCGCGACCGCCGGCACCCGGGTCGTCGGCCGGTCGGCCCTCGTGAGCGCGGTCGCGACGATCCCGGAGTTCCGCGGCCGCGGAATCGCGGCGGCGCTGACCACCGCCGCACTCCGGGCCGCCCGGGACGCCGGTGCCCGGCGGGCCTTCCTCGACGCGTCGAACGGTGCGAGCGTGTACGCCCGGCTCGGGTTCGCGCCAATCGGGAGGGTGACCCGCTGCGAGCGAGAGCCCGACACCGGTTGACCGCCGTCAGAGCCGGCGGCCCTCCCCGGCGAGGTCGAGGAAGCCGTACGTCCCCTCGTCGAGCAGCTCGCGGCCGGCTCGCGCCAGCGCTCCGAGCGCCACCCGGTTGAACGCACCGCCGACCGAGACCGGTCCGGCGTGCCGCGCAGGTGGTTCTCGGCCCGCGCCGTCAGCACCAGTCCTGTTCCGGCCGCCGCCGCGATCCGCTCGACCGCCAGTCCCTGCTCGTAGATCGACGGGCCAGGAAGCGGTCGCTCAACTGCGTCACGAGCCGGACGTTAGCGCCCTGCTCATCCACAATTTTCTCCACACCGCTGTGGAGAAGCAGATCACCCGAGCGCCGGGCGCTGTGGACATCCTGTGGGTGGCGAAACTCGTCGACATCACTTCACCGAAAGGCCTTGTGCAGCGTCTCGGAACCCCGTACAACTTGCGACGTCGCCGGGAACGGAGACCAAGTCGGAGGCAACTCCGGCAAGCGAAAGGAACCGGGCAACCGGAACCGGACGTGGTCCTCGGAAACGGAGACTCGGAATCGGAACGCGGGGTCAGCGAGCAATCGCAGGCTGGTGCACCGAGACCGATCGAGCCCCCTCCAACTCATACTTGGAGGGGGCTCACCCAATTCTGGCGGAGCCAGGCCGCGATCGCGGGCAGCGACACGCGGCGATCGCCGGACTACGCGAGCTCCGCGCGCACCGCCGCACCGTGCTCGTCAAGGCCGGGTGCCGCCGCCCGTGACACCGGGTCCGGCCAGGCCGACGTCTTCACGGGGTTGCCGGGGACGGGCAGACCGCCGGCCTGCACGACCATGTTGCGGACCCGCGACTGCTCGCTGCCCACGGCCTCCGCGACGTCGCTGATCGGCCCGCACGGCACGCCCGCAGCCTCGAGCACCGACAGCCAGTGCGGAGCCGGCGCCGTCCGCAGCACCCCCTCCAGCTCCGCCTTGAGCTCCTCGCGGTTGTCGTGCCGCAGGGCGTTGCTGGCGAACCGCTCGTCGCTGGCCAGTCGCGGTACGCCGAGTGCTGTCACCAGCACCCCGAACAGCACGTCGTTGGCGGCACACACGGTGATGTCGCGGTCGGCGCACGAGAACGTGTCGAAGGGCGCGATCGCGAAGTGCGCGTTGCCGATGCGCCCGGGGTCGCGACCGGTCGCGAGCCAGGCCAGCGCGGCGCCCTCCAGCAACGAGACCGTGGCGTCGTACATCGCGATGTCGACGTGCGTCCCGACGCCGGTACGCGCCCGCCCGAGCAGGGCGCTGGTGATCCCGCCGAAGGCGTACAGCCCCGCGGAGAGGTCGGCGATGGGCACCCCCGGCTTCACCGGCGGTCCGGCCGCTGCGCCGGTGACGGCCATGATCCCGCTCATGCCCTGTACGACGGCGTCGTACGCCGGCCGCTCCCGCCAAGGCCCGGTGTGGCCGAAACCGGACACCGAGCAGTAGACGAGCCCAGGGTTCAGCGCCTGCGCGTCCGCCCAGCCCAGGCCCAGGCGGTCCATCACGCCCGGCCGGTAGTTCTCGACCAGGACGTCTGCCCTCGCGACCAGTCGGCGCGCCACCGCGAGGTCGTCGGGAGCCTTCAGGTCGAGCGCGATGGACTCCTTGCCCCGGTTGACCCGGGCGAAGTAGAGCGACCGCCCGTCGACGAAGGGCCCGTAGCCACGGGAGTCGTCCCCGCTGCCCGGGCGCTCCACCTTGACGACCCTGGCGCCCAGGTCGGCCAGCATCATCGCGGCGAACGGGCCGGCCAGGACCCGGCTGAAGTCGGCGACGAGCAGGCCCGTCAACGGGCCGGGATCGGACACGACGTCATCCTGCCGGAGCGTTTGATTGGGAACGATGACGGTAGGTGTGGTGTTGTGATGAGTGTGAACGCGACCGTGACCCCTGCTGCCCACGCCACCCCTGCCACCTTGACCGCTTCCGACCGCTGTGACCGCTGCGGAGCACAAGCGCGGGTGCGCGTCGTTCTCGTCACCGGCGACCTCGTGTTCTGCGCGCACCACGCGAAGGCCTATGACGAGAAGCTGCGCGCCAAGGCGGTCGAGTACGTCGACGAGACCCACTCCCTCGTGACCGAGATGAGCAACAACTAGGCCCAGCGCCTAGCCCAGCACCGCCCGGGCCGTGAACCGGCCCTCGCGCTCCTCGACGACGAGCGGCAGCCCGAAGGCCCGCGACAGCAGCGGTCCCGTGAGCACGTCGTTGACCGGCCCGGCCGCCACCGTCCGTCCGCGCGACAGCAGCAGGGCGTGCGTGGTGCCGACCGGCACCTCCTCGGGGTGGTGCGTGACCAGCACCGTGGGCGGCGAGCCCGGGTCGGCCGCCAACCGGGTCAGCAGCCTCAGCAGCGCCTCCCGCGCGCCCAGGTCGAGCCCGGCGGCCGGCTCGTCGAGCAGCAGCAGCTCCGGATCGGTCATGAGCGCGCGGGCCAGCAGCACCCGTTTGCGCTCGCCCTCCGACAGCGTCCCGAACCGCCGGTCGGCGAAGGCCCGCAGGCCGACCCGGGCCAGCAGCTCGGCGGCCCGGGCCGTGTCGTCTGCGTCGTAGGACTCCTGCCACCGGCCCAGGACGCCGTACGACGCCGTCACGACGACGTCGAGCGCCCGCTCGTGGGCGGGGACCCGGTCCCCGAGAGCAGCGCTGGA
This sequence comes from Frankiaceae bacterium, assembly GCA_016650445.1. GTDB lineage: Bacteria > Actinomycetota > Actinomycetes > Mycobacteriales > SCTD01 > RYN-124. The sequence goes on from JAENVS010000046.1 coordinate 6,609, forward strand.
GATGCCCACCCTCGTGCGCAGCTCCCCCAGGTCGACGGTCCCGAAGACCTCGCCCAGCAGCTCGACCCGACCGCGGGTGGGGAACAGCGATGCGCTGGCGACCTGCATCAGAGTGGTCTTGCCAGCGCCGTTGGGCCCGAGGACCACCCACCGCTCGCCCTCGCGGACGGTCCAGTCGACATCGGCGAGGAGCGTCGCTCGGTCGCGTACGACGGCGACGCCCGTCAGTGACAGCACCGCGTCGGACACGGAGTCGACCGTAGCCCTGCGACGGGGAGCCGTGTGCCTGCGACACGATGGGGCCATGGGCTACCAGTGCTTCGAGGTCGAGATCACCGCCGCCGTCGCGCACGTGCGGCTGTCCAGACCGGCCGAGCTGAACACCATGACCCCGGACTTCTGGCGCGAGCTGCCGGAGATCGTCACCGGCATCAGCGACGACGCGTCCGCCCGGGTCGTCGTCATCTCCAGCACGGGGCGGCACTTCAGCGCCGGGATGGACCTGTCGGTGTTCACCGACGGCCATCTCATGGCCGAGGCAGAGGCCGGCCGCCGGCACGCCCGGTTGCGCTCCAACGCGAAGGTCCTGCAGTGGTCGTTCACGGCCCTGGAGAAGGCCCGGATCCCGGTGATCGCCGCCGTGCAGGGTGGGGTCATCGGCGGCGCGGTCGACCTGGTGACGGCGTGCGACCTGCGCTACGCGAGCAGCGACGCGTTCTTCTGCGTGCAGGAGATCAACATCGGCATGACGGCTGACGTCGGGACCCTGCAGCGACTGGGCAAGGTCGTCCCGGAGGGAGTCGCCCGCGAGCTCGCCTACACCGGACGGCGGATGCCGGCGCAGCGCGCTTACGAGGTAGGGCTGGTGCAGCACGTCTACGCCGACCACGACGCACTCGTCGAGGGTGCCCTGGAGACGGCCCGGGAGATCGCCGAGAAGTCGCCGTTGGCCATCTGGGGCACGAAAGTGGCGATGAACTACGCGCGGGACCACTCCGTGGACGACGCGCTCGAGCAGATCGCGACGTGGCAGGCCGGGATGTTCCAGCCCGCGGACATGATGGAGGCGTTCGCGGCGAGGGCCGAGAAGCGCGCTCCCGTCTTCCCGGATCTGCTCCCAGAACCTCGCGGTCTCTAGCAGGAAACGGACGCCGAGCGTCGAACCTCCAGGGCAAGTCCGCTCTCCCTCGGAGGTTGTCATGCAGGTCCGTCGCGTCGCCGCTGTTGCCTCGCTCGCGTTGCTGGCCGCCGGTGCCTACGCCCCGGCCACCGCAGCAGCCAAGAAGAAGCCCGTCACCAAGTCGTACGACATGCAGCTGCTGCCGGTCCCGGACCCGCCGTCCGGCACCCCGTCGTGCGCCCGCGCCGAGCTCGAGGGCCTCTCGATGCACACCGAGACCCTCAAGACGACCGGTGCCGGCACGCTGAGCGTCAAGGTCAACGGCTTCAACGGCGACTGGGACATCACCGTCTACGGACCCGACGGCCTCGAGGGCGTCGGTGACGGCACCAGCACCCCCAATACCTCGCCGACACCGGGTGAGGACACCTACACGCAGAAGTTCAAGAAGGCGACCTCCCTCGAGATCCGCATCTGCAACTTCGGCGGTACGCCGTCGGCGCACGGCCAGTACACCTTCACCTACAAGTAAGCAGGGCTCCTCATGACGATCCGTCGAGTCGCGAGCGTTGCTGCTCTTGGTCTGCTCGTCGCCGGCGCCTACTCGCCGGCCACGGCAGCGCCGAAGCCCAAGAAGAAGCCCATCACGAAGACGTACGACCTGAACCTCGTCCCGCTGTGGATCGAGCCGTCCGCTGCCTGCGCGAACCCCGAGTTCGAGGGCGTCAGCGTGGACACCCAGTCGATCAAGCCGACCGGCCCGGGCATCTTGTCGGTGAAGGTCACGGGGTTCACCGGCGACTGGGACGTCTCCGTGAAGGACGCGGAGGGCACCGAGATCGTCAAGGGCAGCGGCAACGACACGCCCAACCCGGGCCCCGGCGAGGAGACCGTCGAGGTCAAGTTCAAGAAGGCCGAGCCCCTGCAGATCGCCATCTGCAACTTCGCCGGAACGCCGAAAGCAACGGCGTCGTACACCTACACGTACAAGTAGGCCGGCACCCGGCGATTCAGCCGACCGACCTGGCGACAGCGAAGAGGACCGGATTACTCGGGAGCGTTGTCGGCCTGGCCGCCGACCCGGAACGGCTCGGTGATGCCGGCGTACATCAGGTGCGCGACCAGGCCCTGCGAGGCGTGCGGCAGGTTGTGGCAGTGGTCCATCCACACGCCCGGGTTGTCGGCGAGGAAAGCGATCTCGTACTCGTGCCCGCTCGCGACGTCGAGCGAGTCGACCCACCATGGGCTGCCTGTCGCCTTCACACCGTCACGCGACAGCACGACCGCGTGGTGGCCGTGCAGATGCATCGGGTGCACGTCCCGGCTGTGGTTCTCGATCGTCATCCGGACGACATCGCCCTCCTCGACGACGTACATCGGCACGTCGGGGAACAGGTGGCCGTTGATCGACCACCACAGGCCGGGCCGGCCGTGCACGAACCCGGGGCGCCGCCCGATCGAGTAGTCGAACCGGCGCGTGGCCTTCGCCGGGTCGAACGGCAAGGCGGCCGGCGACCCGTAGCTCAGCAGATCGACCTGCTGACGCGGCTGGCGCGTCCCTGGCGCGCCCGCGCCGATGACGATCGCGCCGGATCCGCCGAGGTCGACCCGCGCCGGCGCGACGACCTCGACGTCGACGCGACCTCCTGCAGTGAGCCGCACGACCCGGTCGGTCAGCGGTGTCGGCGCGTTGACGTCGTAGCCGTCGATCGCGACGACCTTGTACGGCGACCCGGACGACCACACCGACGCTGCCCCGTTGTCGGTGTTGATGACCCGCACCCGAACCCTCGTGCCGGCGGGTACGTCGACCGGCGCCAGGGCGCCTTGGCGGCCGTTGACGGTCTGCCGGCCGTTGTAGATGTGCAGCAGCGCGATCTCGTCCCGAACCATGGGGTCCGGGTGCTTCGGCGTGATCACGAGCGCCCCGAGCAGACCCCGTTGCACCTGCCGGTGCGAGACCTGATGGGAGTGGTACCAGTAGGTGCCGACCTGCTCGGCGACGAAGCGGTAGGTGTGGCTCTCGCCGACCCGGATGGCGTCCTGGGTGACGCCCGCGACCCCGTCTTCGGCGTTGGGCACGTCGACCCCGTGCCAGTGCAGCGTGACGCCATCCGGCACGGACTCGTTGACGAGCCGCACCTCGACGAGCTGCCCCTCGACGGCGCGGATCGTGGGGCCGGGCGACGAGCCGTTGACGGTGTAGCCGTCGACCCCCTCGCCGGACGCGAGTCGGAACCGCTCCTTGCGCGTGGTCAACGTGAGGCTGACGTCCGCCTTGCGGCTCGGGTCAGCCGTCAGGTCGGCGACGCTGCGCCCCATGGTGTCGTGCTGCGTCATCGACTCCGGCCCGCCGCCGTAGTCGGCGTACCCCATGTCCATGACGGAGTACGTCGACGGCAGCCGGCTGCCGTTCCACGTCCACGCCAGCGGCGCGACGACGACCGCGGTCGCGGTCAGGGCGAGCAGCAGCCGCCGTCGCTCGCGGATCAAACGGTGGCAACCCCACCCGGGTCGCGGTCAGCGCCGCCCATCCGGTGCGCCGTGAGGGCGGCGACCGAGAAGATCGCGAAGGCGTTGAGGACGTGCAGCATGATCACGTACGGGACCTCGTGGGCGAAGATGCCGAGGAAGACCTGGAGCACGACGAGACCGACGAGGATCCCCGCCGTCTTCGTGCCCCCGGGGACCTTGGCGAAGAACGAGACGATCAGCAGCAGCAGCACGAGGATCGGGATGATCATTGTGCCGTTCATGCCGTGCGCCATGAAGCCGCCGACACCGGGGAAGTCGGGGTTGTCGCTGTCGAACAGCGCCTTGTCGACGACACCACCGTCCTGATCGACCCAGTGGCCCATGCCGGCGAGCGCGTAGGCGATAGCCATGCCCTGCACGAGGACCTCAGCGGCCAGCAGGTACATCAACACGCGAAAGGCGGTTCTCATCCCACGCTCCAGAGCGATCGGTGCAGGACGCCGCGGTGCGGCGGCCGGCGTTTGATCCGGACCGGCGCCGGACACGATGGCATGACCGGGCGCCGCGTGGGGCGTTTTTCGGCAGCGAGCGTGTCGCGGGGTTACCCGCGACCGTGCAGGAAGCGGACCGTGCGGCCGAGCAGGGCGTCGACCTTGGGCGTCCGTTCGAACGACAGGATCGGCAGCGGCAGGTCGAAGCGCTGCCGGGTGATCGCCTTGGCGCGGGTGAACTCCTTCAGCCCGTCCTCGCCGTGGATCCGCCCGAAGCCGCTCTCGCCCGAGCCGCCGAACGGCAGCGACGGAATGCCCGCGAACGCCGCCACCTGGTTGACGCTCGTCATCCCGGTCCGCAGCCGGCGGGCGATGTCGACGCCGCCCTTCTTGGAGAACACGGAGCCGGCCAAGCCGTACGTCGTCGCGTTGCTCCGCTCGATCCCCTCCTCGGCGTCGCGCACCCGCGTCACGGTCAGCGTCGGCCCGAACGTCTCCTCGGTCACCGCGATGCTGTCCTCCGGCACGTCCAGCAGGACCGTCGGCTCGACGAGACCGCCGTCGATGCTCCCGCCCGTGACGGCGCGACCGCCCTTGGCGATGGCGTCGGCGATGTGCCGCCGGATGATGTCGACCTGGCTGGGCATCGTGATCGGGCCGTACGACGTCCCCGCAACGACGTTGCGGGCCTTCTCGGTCAGCCTGCCGACGAAGTCGTCGTACACCTTCTCGGCGACGTAGACGCGCTCGATGCCGATGCAGGTCTGGCCGGCGTTGCTCATGCCGCCCCACAGGGCAGCTGTCGCGGCGGCATCGATGTCGGCGTCGTCCGCGACGATCATCGCGTCCTTGCCGCCGCACTCCATGAGCACCGGGGTCAGCGTCTCGGCGCACGCGGCCATGACCTTCTTGCCCGTGCGGGCCGAACCGGTGAACGCGACCTTGTCGACGCCGGCGCGGCACAACGCGGCGCCGGTTTCGCCGAAGCCCGTGACGAGCTGCAGCACGGGATGCTCCGGCACGACCTCGGCGAACGTGTCGACGAGCCACTTGCCGACAGCCGGCGTGTACTCGCTCGGCTTGAAGACCACGGCGTTGCCGGCCGCGAGCGCGTAGGCGATCGAGCCCATCGGCGTGAACACCGGGTAGTTCCACGGGCCGATGACCCCGATGACGCCGAGCGGCTGGTACTCCAGCGTGGCCGCCTGGTTGGCCATCAGCAGGCCGGCCGAGACCTTGCGGGAGCCGAGCACCTTCGGGGCGTTCTTCGCCGCCCACGCGATGTGATCGACGGGCAGCGTCACCTCGGTCAGGCGCGCATCGGAGACCGGCTTGCCGTTCTCGCGGTGCACCAGCTCTGCCAGCTCGTCGCCACGGCGCACGATGAGCCGCTTCCATGCGTCGAGGCGCTTGCGCCGACCGTCCCAGCCCAGGTCCTGCCACCACACCGCCGCCTCCCGCGCCCGGGCGACTGCGGCCTCGACGTCGGAGGCCGTGTGCACCGGGAAGGTCGCGACCACGTTGCCGGTGCGCGGCTCCAGCGACTCGAACGTCTCGTGGGTGGCCGGTCGTTCGGTGGCGAGCGTCATCTGGTCTCCTTGGGCGGGCTACCCCGAGGGTACGACGCCTCCCACTAGGGTGGAGCGCATGATCAAGTACGTCGCGCTCTACCGCACGCCCGCGAACGCCGAGGCGTTCGACGAGAGCTACTTCGGGACGCACGTCCCGATCGCGAACAAGACCCCGGGGCTGGTGAGGACCGAGATCGCCCGCGTCCTCAAGACGGTCACCGGCGAGCCTGCCCTGCACGTGATGGCAGAGCTCTACTTCGACTCGTACGACGCCCTGAAGGCGGCCTTCAAGACCGAGGAGTGGGCGGCCTCGGGCGCCAACCTGCAGGAGTGGGGCGGCCTCGAGCTCGTGTCGATGTACGTCGCCGAGGTCGTCGACGACGACGGCCAGCCGGTCGACTAAGTACGCAGGTAGCTCGCGCCGTTGACGTCGAGCACGGCGCCGGTGGACCACTCCGAGCCGTCCGCCGCGAGGAACAGCACCGCCTGCGCGACCTCCTCGGGCCGACCCACGCGGCCCGCGGGGCTCTGCGCGCGCACCGCGTCGCCGGCCGGGCTGTCGAGGATGTGCGCCGCCATGTCGGTCTCGATGAACCCCGGCAGCACGTTGCCGACGGACACGCCGTGCGGGGCCAGCGCCTGCGCCAGCGACTGACCCATCGCCGTCAGCCCCGCCTTCGCCGCGCCGTACGCGACAGCCGTGGGCTCGCCGCGCGATGCACCACGCGAGCCGACATTGACGACCTTGCCGCGGCCGCTCGCCCGCAGGTGCGGCAGCGCGCAGAAGGTCACCCACGCCGGGCCGAGCAGGTCGACGTCGATGGTCCGCCGCCAGTGCCGCTGCCACTCGTCGTACGTCGCCGTCAGCGGGTCGAGCTCGTCGTACACGCCGGCGTTGTTGACGAGCACGTCCAGACCACCCAGCCGGTCGACAGCTTCGACGACGAAGCGTTCGACGGCAGCCGGGTCCGCGATGTCGCCGGCGACGGCGACGTGCGGCGAGTCGACCGGCGCCGGTTGCCGACTGGAGTGCACCGCGACGTGCGCACCCTCGCTGAGGAAGGCCTGCACGATGGCGTGCCCGATGCCACGCGAACCGCCGGTGACGAGCACCCGCTTGCCGTCGAAGCGCACCGTCAGTCCTTGCCGGCCTTCGCGGCGGCCTTCATCTCCTGCTTGTACGCGCGGACCTTCAGCAGGCTCTCGGGGCTCGTGACGTCGGCGATGCTGCGGAACGAGCCGTCCTCGCCGTACGCGCCGGCGGCCCCGCGCCACCCCTTCGGGCGCACGCCGCGCTGCTTGCCCAGCAGGGCAAGGAAGATCTGTGCCTTCTGCTTGCCGAAGCCGGGCAGCGCCTGCAGCCGGTTCAGCAGCTCGTCACCGGTCTTGACGTCGTTCCAGAGCCGCTCCGCGTCACCGTCGTACTGATCGACGATGTGCCGGCACAGCTCCTGAACGCGTTGTGACATCGAGCCGGGGAAGCGATGGACGACGGGCGGGATCGCGAAGACGTCCCTGAGGTCTGCGCGCTCGGCGATGGTCGCCGCGTCGAACGCGCCCATCCGCTGCTTCATGACGTGGGGGCCGCGGAAGGCGCGCTCCATCGGGAACTGCTGGTCGAGAGCCATGCCGACCAGGAGCGCCAGCGGATCCGCGCTGAGCAGCGCGTCGGCGTCGGCGTCCTGGGCGAGGTGCACCTGCTTCGCAGCCATGCTCCGAAGCCTGCCACGCACAACCGGGCCCCGCCCGAACCCACCCGAGCGGGGGATTCTCGCCTCCCCCCGATCGGAGCACCATCGCTCCGTCGGCGCTGCCGCAGCGCGACGTCTTGGGGGGTAGTCATGGGGCAGGCACGAGAGGTGTTGGACAAAGTCACCGAGGCGATCCTCGCGGGTGACAGGAAGGCCATCGCCAGGCTGTACGCCGAGGACGCCGTGGCCGACACGCCTGACGAGGGCCGCCTCGTCGGACGCGACGCGGTCGCCGACTACTTGGCGGGCTTCGCACGGGCGTTCCCCACGATCGAGTGGGAGCCGATCTCCCAGCTCGAGGTCGGGGACACGGCGATTGACGAGGGCTACATCATCGGCACCAACACCGGACCGATCGCGACGCCCGAGGGCGACCTGCCGGCGACGGGACGGACGATCCGGCTCCGCGAGTGCGACCTGCTGACGGTCCGCGACGGGCTCGCGGTCTCGCACCGGTTCCACTACGACCAGATCGACATGCTGACCCAGCTGGGCCTGATGGGGTCGGACACGATCGTGCTGACCGACCAGCCGGTTTCGGAGCACGCGCCGGCATAGAAAGACACGTTCGCATCACGTTCGTGCGTGAGTGGTCGATATCACGTCAGGACGGGGCATGGGTGTGCACACTGAGACCACCCAGAAGCCACCGAAGACGGCGATTCCCCCGATGTCCTCCGCCCGACGAAGTGCCCCGCAGACCGCCCGGCCGACCTGCTCCCACTCCCCCGCGTGCCCACCCCGCGAGGCGGCCGACTGCAGCGCGGCCCGCATCATCAGCGACCACCTGCAGGACTGCGGCTACGCGCTGCTCTGCAACGGCCTGATCCTCCTCGAGGGCGACGACGTGCTGCCGGTGCCCGCCCAGCGCACCAAGGCCCCCGCCCGCTCCGCCTGACCCACCTTGCAAGACGGACGTACGGTTTGCTAATCTGACGCCGTGCCCAAGGTGTCGGAGGACCGGCTCGCGGCCCGCCGCGGCGCCATCCTCGACGCCGCCCGCCGGGCGTTCGCGCGGCACGGCTACGAGGGCGCCACCGTCAAGGTCCTCGAAGCCGAGACCGGCCTCTCCCGGGGCGCGATCTTCCACCACTTCCGCGACAAGGAAACCCTCTTCCTCGCCCTCGCCGAGGACGACGCCGCCCGCACCGCCGAGGTCGTCGCGGAGCACGGCCTGGTGCAGGTCATGCGCGACCTGCGCGAGAAGGACGCCGGCTGGCTCGGCGTACAGCTCGAAGTACGTCGAAAGCTGCGCACCGACCCGGACTTCGCCGAGCGCTGGGCCGAGCGCCAGGAGACCGTGCGGCAGGCCACCGAGAAGCGCCTCCAACGCCAGCGGGAGGCCGGGGTCGTCCGCGACGACGTCCCCATCGCGATCCTCGCCGACTTCCTGCGGCTCGTCCTCGACGGTCTGGTCAGCAGCCGCGCCACCGGCATGCCGATCGCGCACCTCGACGGCGTGCTCGACCTCGTCGAGGACGCCGTCCGCAAGCCGGCAGTCCCCCATAAGTAGCGTCCTCACGTAACCCCGAAAACAGGAGCCCTCAATGGCCAGCCAGGACAGCTTCGGCGCCCGCAGCACCCTCACCGTCGGCGACCGCAGCTACGAGGTGTTCCGGCTCGACAGCTTGCCGGGGGCAGTCGAGGGCGCGGCCGACCTGCCGTACAGCCTGAAGATCCTGCTGGAGAACCTCCTGCGCACCGAGGACGGCGCCAACATCACCGCCGACCACGTGCGCGCCCTCGCCGGTTGGGACCCGAGTGCCGAGCCCGACACCGAGATCCAGTTCACGCCCGCGCGCGTGCTCATGCAGGACTTCACCGGCGTCCCCTGCATCGTCGATCTCGCCGCGATGCGCGAGGCGATGCTCGCCCTCGGCGGTGACGCGAAGCGCATCAACCCGCTTGCGCCGGCCGAGCTCGTCATCGACCACTCCGTCGTCGCCGACTTCTTCGGCAGCAAGGACGCTCTCGGACTCAACGGCGCGCTGGAGTACGAGCGCAACCGCGAGCGCTACGAGTTCCTCAAGTGGGGCCAGACCGCGTTCCAGGACTTCGCCGTCGTGCCGCCCAACACCGGGATCGTCCACCAGGTCAACCTCGAGCGGCTGGCCCGCGTGGTGTTCGAGCGCGAGGGCATGGC
>JAENVS010000047.1 GCA_016650445.1 Frankiaceae bacterium
CGAGCCGGCCGGCACCTACCCGGTGCCGGCCCGTCCCGGCGTGACCCCCGCCGCACCCACCTGCACACCGGGCGCGGCAGTCGGGGTCGACATGGCCCGCCGTGGCCCGCCCCACCCCTTGGGGAGTCGCTCGCCAGCACCGCTGACGAGGATCAGACAACACCAGCCCACAGGGCCAACGTTGCCTGATACGGCACTAGCTAGACGGCGCGCCGCTGCGCGACCGGCAGCTCGCACCACACGACCTTGCCCGCCGGTGCCGGCTCACAGCCCCACGACATGGACATGGCGTCGACGAGCGCGACGCCGCGGCCGCCGAGTCGTTCGAGGTCGGCCGGACGGAGCCGGGGCTCGCTGCTGCCGAGGTCCTCGACGGAGATGCGCAGCGTCCCTGCAGACCGGGTGATGGCGGCCCGGAACGGCGAGGAGGCGTGCCGCATCGCGTTGGTCGCCAGCTCGGACACCAGCAACGTCGCATCGGGCACCAGCGCGTCCAGGCCCCACGCACGCAGGGTCTCACTGACGAGCTGGCGCACGGCGCGGATGGCGGGGGGTGTGGCGACGAAGACACGGGTCTCGATCGATCCGCCGGCAGCGATGTCGCCGGCTTCTCCGACCTCGTAGGAGGCCGGCGGAAGCACCTCGGAATGGACCTCGCAGACGGACCGGACCGAGGCCAGGTCTGCCGCGCAGGTGAGGGACGAGGCGGGGTAGCCGCAGAGCAGCGAGAAGCGCTGCAGGCGAGCCAGCCGGTTCCACAGCCTCTCCACCTCGATGGCGGCGGTGACGTTGCCCTCTTGCCACAGCAGGGCGACCATCTCGCCGAAGACGCGCACCGGCCGGCCGGACCGCGCGACCCGTTCGAGCAAGCCGCCGACGTGTGAGAAGAACAGGTCCGCGCGGGCGGAGCCGTCGCGGATGAAGGTCGCCGACGTGGCGGCTGCGTCGACGGCGACGTACTGGCCCCGGCTCGCAGCGTCGTCGAGCAAGCAGCCGGCGGCCGCGAGCGTCGCTGCCAGCAGCGCGTGGTGCTCCGGTGTCGCGACGAGCAGGATCGACTCACCCAGCGCCAGCCCGTCCATGACGAACTCCGCGAGCTCGTCGACCAGGTGGCTGTCCGCGTCGTAGAACGTCACGTCGTGGTCGTGCGGGAGCACCGACTCGCGACCCGGGGACATTGCACAACGGTACGACGCTTCCGGGCGCGCTGACCAGGTTTCGCCCCCGACGCAACGGTGGACATCGCCTCGCAAAGCGACGCAGATCGATCGCCCGCTGCGGCGCGGCCTCTTCCCTCCAGCGCCGACGGGCGGCACGCTGCGCGCATGGACCAGGAGACGGCCGTGCCTCAGCAACGGGCGAACGTCGAGCGCCGTCAGCAGGACGCCCCCTGCATCAGCTGTCCGGTCTGCGCCGGCGAGGTACCGGTGCTAGCGGCCTGCATCGACGGTGATGTGGTGCCCGTGCTGCAGTGCCGCAGCTGCGACTGGTCCCGCCGGGCCAGACGGCAGGACGCCGACCGCGTCCGCGGCTGACGTCTCGGCCACCAGAGGCTGCGCGATGAGGGTGAGGCTGACCATCGTGTAGGCCACCATGGCGATCAGCCAGGGGTACTCACTGCGCTGGGCGAGCTCGTCGTCGACGGCCCGCGCGGCGAGGTGCCGGTGCGCCAGCACGACCGCGAGGACGTGCGCCGCGACGATGGCGACGAGGCCGGCGTACCAGTAGAAGGCGCTCGGCAGGAACGTCGGGTTCGGGTCCAGCGCGTCGTTGAACGGGTACGGCAGGTGCAGCGGGTCGCGCCCCGTCGGGTTGCCGATCAGCGGTCCGAGCAGCTGCGCGTTGACGAGCAGGTACTGCAGGTTGTGCGCGAGCAGGTAGCCGAACGCGATCGGGACCATGCTCGGCAGCAGACCTGCGAGCGCCGCCGTTGGCCCGACGTCATGCCGACCGGACCTGGCAGAGGCGGTGGCGAACCCGCCGAACACGACGGCGATGAGCAATGCCAGCAGCAGGAACGACGCGAGGCGGAACAGGTCGAGAGCGTCGCCGCTGACCTGCCCGCGCTCGAGCTCGTCCCAGGCGGGGGTGGCCAGCAGACCGTCGAAGTTGACCGAGATCAGCAGCAGGAGGACGAACGCGACCCGGCCGGCACTCGGGTCGAACGGCACGCGCAGACCGCCCGCGAAACCACGGGGACCGGCCGCGCCGAAGCGGAACCAGCCGAGTCGGCCCCAGGTCGAGAACAGCACCGTGAACACCTCGCCGCGCTGCAGCCAGGACGCGCCGAAGACGAGCCCGGCGGCGACGTTGGCGAGGGCGTAGACAACGAAGCCGGTCGCCACGACGCGAGGCTGCGTCGCCGTCGCGTTGAACACCAGCTCGCTGCACGCGAGGACGGCGTACAGCATCGCGGCCGGCCACCAGCCGAGTCGAGCCGGCCAGACCAGCGGGCTCTCGCGGGCGAGGACCACACGGCGTACCGATGAGATGTCCGCGATCCGCGCGAGAAAGGCGAACGGGTTGACCGGCCGCGTCCAGTCACCGACCAGCCCGCACGTCAGTGGCACCGCGATCCAGACCAACAGCCAGAAGGCCGTCGGGACGATGTTGTCCTCGAGATCCTGGCTCCCGGCCAGGCCGGCGTAGGTCAGTGCCGCGAGCACGACGAGGGCGAGCGCTCCCCACCCGCGGGTCGGCGTGGCGGGGGAGTCCCCGTCGTACCCGAGCTCATCGCCCGACGCCGGCGTGCGTCGCAGTACGAGGGCGAACGACAGCAGGACGACGAGTCCGCCACCCACGACGAACAGCACAAGGGGGATCGGCAGGTCGTAGCGCTCCCCGAACGCATGGGCCAGGAACACGGCCTAGCGGCAGCGGGGGTCGATCACGCGGCACAGCGCGTCGAGCGCCTCGGGCTGGGGCCGGTAGTAGACGTTGGTGCCCTTGCGCGTGCCCTCGACGAGCCCGGCCTCGCGCAGCTGCTTGAGGTGGTGGCTGACGGTCGCCTCGGACAGGTCGACGGCGGGCGCGAGGTCGCAGGTGCAGATGCCCGTCTCCGGCTCGGCCAGCAGCATGCTCATCAGCTGCACCCGCACCGGGTCGGCGAGCGCCTTGAGCCGCAGGGCGATCCCCAGGGCGTCGTCGGCGGCGAGGACACCGGCCGCGAGCGGCGCGCAGCAGACGGGCCCGGTGGTGTCGACGGTCGGCAAGGCCTTGGGCATGTCGCCATGATGGCACAGGTTCGACGAATGTTGAAGAAGTACTTGACGTACGTCGAACCTTGCAACACAGTTCTGTTTAGACGTACGTCGAACCATCGGCGTCGCGAGAGAGGGAGCCCGATGACCACCACCGCAGAACCCACCGTCGCGCTGGACAGCACGCCGGCCACGACCCCGGACACCGGTCGGCTCCAGCTCGCCCTCAACGTCGACGACCTCACTGAGGCGGTCGCCTTCTATACGAAGCTGTTCCGCACGCCGCCCGCCAAGCTGCGCCCGGGCTACGCGAACTTCGCCGTCGCCGCGCCGCCGCTGAAGCTGGTGCTGATCGAGAACCCCGGCAAGGGCGGCTCGATCAACCACCTGGGTGTCGAGGTGCCGAGCAGCGAGACGGTGCACGCCGAGATCGCCCGGCTCACCGACGCGGGCCTGTTCACCGCCGAGGAGCTCGGCACGACCTGTTGCTTCGCGACCCAGGACAAGGTCTGGGTGCAGTCTCCCGGCGGCGAGCGCTGGGAGATCTACACCGTCCTCGCCGACAGCGAGACCTTCGGCGCGAGCCCGAAGACGGCCCCCGACTCGACAGCGGCCGGTGCGACCGACGTCTGTTGCGGCGCCGCCACCTCCGACGGCACGACCGCCGCCACTGCTACCGCCACCGAGACCGCCACCTCCTGCTGCTGAACGTGACGACGTCCTCAGCGGGCTGTTGCGCCTGACAGAGATTTCCCGTCCGCAGACGAACCTTCGACCCCGCTGACGGGCTCTACTCCCTGACGAGGGAGGGGGCCCGATGGCGGGGTCGGACGGTTCGGGCCTGACCGGGCCGCTGGTGCGCGGTGTCGCGATGCGCTCCACCGCGGCACTGGGCGCTGCTGCTGCTGTTATCGCGGTGACCGCAGCCGAGGCCGCGCACGACGAGGGCCGGGTCGACGAGGCGGGCTTCGTCCTGGTGGGCGTCGTCGCGCTGGGGCTCCTGTTCCTCGCCTATCACCTGTGGCGTGGCGGCGGCGTCCGTATCGCGGTGTCCCGAACGGTCGCTCCGCAGGTCGGCGTGCGGGTGCTTCCTGTACCCACCACGTCGGCGCCGCAGCGGGACGCGATCCGGCTCGATGGCATCACCGTCCGGTACGGGCTGCGCCTTGCCCTGGACGACGTGTCGCTGCGGGTGGGCGCCGGCGAGATCGTCGGCCTGCTCGGTCCCAACGGTGCCGGGAAGACGACGACGGTCGACGTGTGCTGCGGGCTGCGCCGGCCGATCGCGGGCACGGTCTGCGTGCTCGGGCACGACGCGACGACGTCCAGCGCGGACCTGCGACGAAGCATCGGCGTGGTGCCGCAGGAGACGGGTCTGTACCCCGAGCTGACCGGCGCCGAGTACATGAGCCTGTTCGCCGCGATGTACGACGTGAAGAGCAGCCCTGCCCGCATCGAGCAGGTGCTGGCGCTGATGGGCTTGTGGGACCGGCGCAACACCCGGATCGGCGGGTTCTCGGGTGGCATGAAGCGCCGGCTCGCCCTGGCCCGTGCCCTGCTGCACGACCCGCCCGTGCTGTTCCTCGACGAGCCGACCCTCGGTGTCGACGTGCACGGTCGCCGCGCGCTGTGGGACCACGTCTCCCGGCTCCGCGATGAGGGGCGCAGCGTGCTGCTGACCACCAACTACCTCGAGGAGGCGACGGCGCTCTGCGACCGGGTCGTCATCCTCGACGAGGGGCGGGTTCTCGCCGACGAGCGACCCGATGCGCTGCGCCGGCAGAGCGGGACGACGCTGCTCCTGGAGACCGACGGCGACGCGCAGCTCCTCGCCCGCATCCTGGCGGAGCGATGTGATGTGGAGGCGACGGTCACCGACGGCGTCGTCGCCGTGTCGCTGCCCCGTGACGACCTGACGGCGCACGTCGTGCGCGTCGCGGCCGACGCCGCCACGGTGACGTCTGTCCGGACCGAGCAGCCGACCCTGGAGGACGTGTTCCTGCGGCTGACCGGTCAGGAGCTGCGCGAGTGAGCAGCTGGTGGCGCGCGTTCGACGGCGGGTTGCGCACCCAGCTCCGCTCGTTCCTGCGCACGCCGATGACCGCCTTCCTGGTGCTCATCCTCCCGATCAACCTGCTGCTGCTGCTCAGCCTGTTCGCCCTCACCGGCTACAACGCCCCGACCGCGCTGGTGATGGGTGAGGACACAGCTGCGGCGCGCTCCTACGTCGAGGCGCTCGAGGACACGCACAACTCCTTCGAGCTCCGGCCGATGGATCTCGCGACGGCGCAGGACCAGCTCAAGCGAGCGCGGCTCGTGGCGATCCTGGAGATCCCGCCGGGTTTCGAGGCCGGGGTCCAGGCCGGCCACACCGTCCCCGTGAACCTCACGCTCGACAACGTCAACCTGGACATGGCCGAGGACGTACGCCGAGCGGTCCCGGCCGCCGCGGTCATCTTCGCGGCCCGCAACGCGTTCCCCGAGGTGCGCATCGAGGCTGACCTGCGCAACCTGCTCCCTCGCGACACCGGCTACGTGCAGTACCTCGGCGTCAGTGCCGTCGCCCTGGCCGCGTGCATTGCCGGAGCGGTGCTCGGCGGCACGGTCACGGCACGCGAGTGGGAGCTCGGCACGGCGCGGCTGTCGCAGCTCGCACCGGGGGGAGCCGCCGCGGTTCTTGCCGGCCGGTTGGCGGCGGCCGCGGTCGCGGGTGTCGTCGCGAGCTCGGTCACCGCGCTGATCGTGTGGTTCGGCTACAGCGTGCATCCCGTGCACCCGCTGGAGGTCGGGCTCACGCTGGTCGCCACGGTCTTCGCCTGCACGATGCTCGGCGGTCTGGTCGGAGCCGGTCTGCGTCGGGTCATGCCGGTGGCGCCGTTGCTGATCGGGACGCTGCTGCCGTTCTACCTCGACAGCGGCGCCCTCGAGCCGCAGCGCTTCGACGGTGAGTGGCTGTTCGCCCTCGCGCACCTGTCTCCGACGTACTACTCCGTCGGCGTCATGGAGCACGCCTATCACGGGCTGGTCGTCACCCCCGAGCCGCGCTGGCTGCTGCTGCTCGCCCTCGTCGCCATCGGCCTCGCATCCCTGGCGGCGCTGCCGCGGGTGGCCCGCCGATGATCCGCGCGGTGCTCGCCCTCGCCCGCAGCGACCTGTTCCGGTGGCATCGCTCGCCGGCGCTCGTCGCGGCGACGCTGATCCCTGCCCTCAGCATGGGTGTCATGGTCGTCGCGCTGACCTACGCCGTCGGCCGTCAGCCCGTCGCCCTCGTCATCGAGGACCACGGCCCGGTCGCCGATCACATCATCCAGATCATCCGCGAGAGCGACGGCTTCTTCCTCGTCGAGCGCACTCGCGAGGAGGCGCTGGCCGACATGAAGGCGCAGCGGGTCGCGGCCGTCATCACGATTCCCGCCGGCTTCGAGGACAGGGTCGGCAGCCACGACGCGAAGCTCGATGTCTTCATCAACAACGTCGACCTCGACTTCTCCGACGACGTACGACGCTCGATCAACGAGGCCGTCGTCGAGGTCGACGCGCCGAGCCTGGCAACCCTGGGCGAGAACGACCTGCCGCCGGGCACCGTCTCCGGGATCCCCAACCCGTACCGGATCGACGTGGCAGAGCGAGACCTCCGTACGCCGGATGTCTCGTTCCTCGCCTATCAGATGGTGCCGGTGCTCGCGCTGCTGTCGCTGACGGCGGGTGCGCTGGTCACGGCGCTCGCCATCGCCGGCGAGCGCGAGGTCGGTGCGCTGCGACTCGTGCGGCTCAGCCCCGTGCCACGCACGGCCGTCGTCGCCGGTCGCCTGCTCGGCGGGACGGTGGCCTCCGGGGCTCTGCTCAGCGCGGTCGTGCTCGCGGCGACACTGACCGACGTCCTGTCGCCACCCGCCGGGCGCTGGCCGTTGCTGATGCTGCTCCTGCTCGTCACCGCTGTCGGGTCCGTCGGACTCGGTGTCCTCGTCGGTTTGCTCACCCGTCGGGTGACGACGACGGCGATGCTCGGCGTCAACGTCGCGACGGCGTCGTTCCTGCTCGGGGGCGGCTTCACGACGATCGCGTTCCTGCCGGACTTCGTGCAGGGCGTGGCCCGCGCGTTTCCGACGTACTACGCCGTCGAGGGCGTCCGCGAGGTGCTGTTCTACGACAGCATGCCGACCCTCGGGCGCAACCTTGCGGCGCTCACCGCCACGGCCGTGGTCTCACTCGTCGTGGGCTCCGTCGCGCTCGCTCGCGTCAGCGCGCGTCCGCACTAGCGCGCGCCGGACGTAGCCGGCGGCGATGAGCAGGATCGCGGCGGCGACTCCGACGAGACGGATGCCGGGTCCGACGTGACCGGGGTGAACCCCCAAGCCCGGCTGGTCCTTCGTGAGCAGGTCCTGCACATCCATCCAGCCGACGACGGCGGCGACGCCGAGTGCGACCGCGACCTCGGCGACGATGCGCACCGGGAACGCCAAGCCGGGCCGCCGCGCGGCGTATCCGACGAGCAGGAGAAGCGCGATGCCGACGACCAGAACGGCCCCGCCGACCGGCCGGCTGATGCCACGCACGCGCAGCTGCTCGAAACCGACGGGCACCTGCACCCACGGCAGCATCGCGCTCAAGACGGCGATCGCGCCGGCCGCCGTGACCAGCCACCAGCCGAGGGTCTCGGCGCGCTGCCGCACCGGGGGGAGCGGCCTCACCCCGGCCCCGGCGTGGGGTCGTTCAGGCACCCGAAGTGGCCCTCGAGAGTGACCGGTTTCGTGGCCGCGCTCCCCGACTCGGGGATGAGCGTGATCGGCTGGAGGTCGGCGCCCCTCCGTCCCGGCAGAACGGTCATGGTCGCCTCGCCGTGGTACCACGACGCGTAGTGCTTGAGGTCGTCAGAGATCCGTCGGAACAGCACCTGCGTGCGCCGCGTGTACGTCCCCGGTCGCTTGTAGAACTCCACGTTGATGCTCATGAAGAGCGGCTCTCCGTCGTACTCGCCCATGCGACCCCGGATGAAGAAGTCGTCGATCGCGTACGAGCACTGGAAGTCCTGCGTCGTCGTGTACTCGACCTCGCCCGTAGCGCGGACGCGGCTGGACCCGGCTGCGGGAGCGGCGCTCGCCGAGGCCGGCGCGACCGCCGCGCCGGTGGGCACCGGGTTGAAGCGGATCGGCTTACCCGCGTCGGGGTTGTTCGAGCAGGCGGTCAGGCAGGCGACCGCGAAGACAGCGACGATGCCGGTCCGCACCGGACCACCGTACGGGGGTCAGCGACGCGCGCTGTCCGGCACGAGCTGCGGCACGTGCAGGCCGGCAGGTGCGGCATCTACGGAGTCCTCGCGAGGGGCCGGGATGCCGGCCTGGGCGACGAGGTTCTGCCCGAACTGCGGGGTCAGCGCCTCGACCGTCTGCGGGCGGCCCAGCCAGTAGCCCTGCAGCAGGTCGCACGACAAGGACGTCAGGTGGGCTGCCTGGCTGTGCGTCTCGACGCCCTCGGCGACGACCGTCAGCCCGAGGCCGTGGCCCATGGCGATCGCCGCGGTCACGAGCGCGGTGCTGTCGGTCGGCCCGACGCCGAGCCGGTCGACGAAGGACTTGTCGATCTTGAGCTCGTCGAGCGGCAGCTCGCCCAGCCGGGCCAGTGAGGAGTAGCCCGTGCCGAAGTCGTCCAGTGCGAGGCGGAAACCGAGGCTGCGCAGCCGCCACGACGCGGCGATCGCCACCTCGGAGTCCTCGACCAGCATGCTCTCGGTGAGCTCGAGGATGACCCGGTGCGGATCGACCCCTGCCGCCCATATGACGGACTGGACCTTCTCGACGAAGTCCGGCTCGGACAGCTGACGCGCGGAGACGTTGACGGCGACCGTCAGGGATGAGCCCAGCCCGTTCGTCCACGCCTTCAGCTGCGCGACGGCCATCTCGAGCACGCGGATCCCGATGCCGACGATCTGGCCGGTGCGCTCCGCTGCGCCGATGAACTGGTCGGGCGGCACCAGGCCGCGCTCGGGGTGCTGCCAGCGGACGAGAGCCTCGAGGGACTCGATCTGCCCCGTGGTCGTCGACACCAGCGGCTGGTACAGCAGGAAGAACTCGTCGCGCTCCAGTGCGCGGTGCAGGTCGGCCTCGAGGCTCACGGCTGCCTGCTGCTCCGCCTGCGTTGCTGCGCTGAACACCGCCGCCTCCGCGCCGATGCGCGCTGACCGCGATGCCATCGACGCTTGGCGGACGAGGTCGCTGGGTCCGCCGGAGAAGCTGCCGTCGTTGAGCGCGAGGCCGGAGCGGGCGTGCAGCAGCACCGTGTGCGGGCCGACGGTGAACGGGTCGCCGAGCACGGTGAGCAGGCGCTGGGCGACCATGCCGGCGTGCTCGGCCGTGAGCCCCGGCAGCACGATGGCGAACTCGTCGCCGCCGAGTCGCCCGACGAGGTCGGTGTCGCGCGCCCGGCTGTGCAGACGGGCCGCGAGTGCCGCCAGGCACTCGTCACCGACATCGGCGCCGAGCGCCTCGTTCACCGCGGAGAACCCGGCGAGGGAGACGACGAGGATGCCGCAGGGCGCGCCGGTCGCCGCGACCGCAGCGAGGTGCTGGTTGACCGCGGTCCGGTTGAGCAGCTGCGTCAGCC
Source organism: Frankiaceae bacterium (assembly GCA_016650445.1). GTDB lineage: Bacteria > Actinomycetota > Actinomycetes > Mycobacteriales > SCTD01 > RYN-124. The sequence goes on from JAENVS010000047.1 coordinate 9,801, forward strand.
GGTCGTGACTCGACCAGTACGCGACCTGTCCGGAGAGCTCCTCGTGCTCCGCCTTCGAGCGCCGCGCGAGCTCGTCACGTGCGCCGTACTGCCTCAGCGTGGCCTGCTGCGACGCCGAGACGACCGTCGTCAGAGCCCGCACCGCGCGGGTGGTGCCGAGGGCGAGCGCGACGGCGCCCGCGGTCGCGGCGTAGGACAGCGCTGACGCACCGAGCTGGAGCTGGACGAGCTGGGCGGCGGCAACCCAGGCGTACGCGACCCGGCCCGGCGCCCAGATGGCGACGAGCAGGGTCAGCACCAGCCCGAGCGACATCGCGAGTGCGGACCAGCCGGGGACGTGCGCCATGGCTGCGACGATCGCGAGGATCAGCAGCTGGATCCGGCCGGCGTGCTGCGGTGGCCGCCCGGTCACGAGGCGCTCCCAGTGCGCGGGCTTCGTCGGGACGACCACGGCCGGAGCCTCGTCGCCCGGGGGCACGGGGGACATCGTCAGACCTCCGCGCCGCGCGCCTGGCGCGGCAGGGGGACAGGGCCCTGGTACGCCAGGCCGAGGGGGAGGGAGACAGGGGACTCGTAGACCTCGATGCGGTTCTTGCCGCCGGCCTTCGCCGTGTAGAGCGCCTTGTCGGCCTGGCGGAGCAGTCCGGCCAGCGACGACGACGCCATCGCCGGCATCGCCAACCCGATGCTGGCCGTCAGCTGGGCGGCATTCCCGTCGACGACGAGGGGTTGCGCAATGCCCATGAGAACCCGCTCCGCGATGCTCCTCGCGATCGCCGGGTCAGCGACATCGCGCAGCAGGACGGCGAACTCGTCGCCGCCGAACCGCGCCACGAGGTCGCGACCCGAGACGTTGCCGCTGAGGCGCTGCGCGACGGCGATCAGGACCTCGTCGCCGGCTGCGTGTCCGAGCTCGTCGTTGACGGCTTTGAACCCGTCGAGGTCGAGGAACAGCAGCGTCTCGGTCCCGGTCCAGGCGTCCTCGAGCGCAGAGCGGTTCGCCAGTCCGGTCAGCGAGTCGTGCGATGCGGCGTGCGCGAGCGCCGTGGCCTGCTGCTGGCTCTGCGCGTAGAGGCGTGCCTTCCCGATCGCGGCCGCGGCCTGCTCGGCGAACAGGCTGATCGCGCGCAGGTCGTACTCCGAGAAGCAGTCCGTGGTCTCCGCGCTGAGGTTCAGGACACCGAGCAGCTCGCCACGCTCGACGAGCGGAACGCACAGGGAGCTGCCGACCTGCGTGACGCGCTTGGCGAGCCCGGGGAAGATCGCCGGGCTGGCTTGGCCGTTGATCAGGAGCGGCTGCATGGTGCGCGCGACGTGCCCGGCGATGCCGTCGCCGAGCGCCACGCGCCGGCCGAGCGCGACGCTGTTGCCGACCGCGGCCGCGACGACGAGCTCGTTGTCGTCGAGGAGCATCACCGACCCGCTGCTGGCGGGCATCAGGTCGGTGGCGCCGGACAGGATCGAGGAGAGGACGCGGTCGAGCTCCAGCGTGCTGTTCACGGCTCGGCCGGCGTCGAGCAGCGTCGAGATCTCGTGCAGGCGGTTCGAGAGCGCGGTCGTCAGCAGCCGCTCGTCGAGGAGCATGCGCGACAGCCGGCGCAGGTTCATCTCCTTCTCGACGGAGTAGGCGCTCAGGACGATGGCCAGGGCGAGTACGCCGTACCGGACGTAGGGGCGAACGAGGAGACTGTGCATGTCCTCGGGCGACCACATGCTCAGGATCGCGAGGCTGAGCGTGAGGCCCACCAGCAGCACGGTCGACAGCAGCCAGAGCTCGAAGCGCCGCTTCTCGATCTGCTCGAGCGAGGGCAGTACGTCGCCACGGATGCCGGAGACGCGCACCGCATGCTGCAGGCTGTCGTCCTTCACGAGCGTGCCTTTCCGTCGGCGTCCTCACAGGCATCGTCAGGACGTGATCCACTCCGTTGCGCCGCCTGCCCGCGCTCCGGACCGGCGAAGTAGCGCAAAATGACTACGGGCCACCAGGGAGACCGCGCTAGGCGGGGCTCACCCCCGGCGGCGGCCGTTCACGGCGTACAGTCGAAGCGCTTGCCGTCCAGCAGCCGGCGACGGGAGTGCGCCGTGGGGAGACGCCCCCCGACACCGCTCCGCTCCGGCGCGTCCGCCGACGACCTCGCCCTGAGCGCGTCGGCGTGGACCGACATCGCCTTCAGGCGCGGCGTGACCGCGATGGCGGTCACCGACGCCGACGGACGCGTGCTCGAGGCCAACCAGGCGCTCTGCTCGCTGCTGGCGGGCTTCTCCACCGCTGGCGGGGCGACGACTGCGGCCAGCCATGCGTTCACGGCTGATCTCGCCGAGCGGATCCGCGCCGTCGAGGAGGGCTCGTCCAGCCATCTCAGGACCGTGGTGTTTGAGCGTGACATGCCGAGTCCCGCGGGGGAGAACCGCCGGGTGTGCATCACTGCCACCGTCGTCCGCGAGAAGGACGGCACAGCCGCGCGGGCCCTCGTGCAGTTCGAGAGCCCGTGCGGCGCCGAGAGCCGTTCGTGGCCGCTCGCCGGCTTCGCCACGGACCGGCTGACCGGCCTGGTCGGTCGGTCGACGTTCTACGCCGAGCTCGAGTCGACGCTGCTGCACCCTCGCCGTGCGCGTCGCCGGCTCGCCGTCCTCGTCGTCAACCTGAACCGGTTCCAGCAGGTCAACGCGGGCCTGGGGCAGGTGGCCGCTGATGTCGTCCTCATGCAGGTCGCCGGTCGCCTTCGGCTCGTCATGGATCCCTTGGGCGGGACGGTCTGCCGCCTCGGTGGCGACTGGTTCGCCGTCATCGCGACGGGGGTCGTCTCGTGGGTCGACGCCGTCGCGCTGGCGGTCAGGATCCACAAGGCGCTGGCCGAGCCGTACTGGGCGAGCGGCAACCCGGTCTTCGTGCCGGCGCGGATCGGGATCGCCACGGCGCCGAGCGACGCTACCGACGCCGCCACGCTGGTCCGGAAGGCGACGGTGGCGACGAACCTGGCGAAGAAGCACTCGAGCGGGTGGGCGCTTCCCGTCGCCGGATCGGACCTGGCGAGCCGGGACGAGATCGGTCTCGTGAGCGAGTTGCAGACGGCCATCGAAGGGGGTCAGCTGACGGTCGCGTACCAACCCATCGTCGACGGCGACGGCCGGGTGCACTCGCTCGAAGCCCTGGCTCGGTGGCAGCACCCGACTCGAGGCGCCGTTGCGCCCGACCAGTTCATCGTCCTGGCGGAGCAGTACGGGCTCATCGGGCCGCTGACGAGGCTGATGCTCGCCGGGGCGGTGCAGCAGGCGGTGCAGTGGGCCTCCGTCGCGAGGTCACCCGCGATCTCGGTGAACCTGTCCGGAAGGCTCCTGAGCGACCCCCGCCTGCGGGACTCGATCGCGGAGACGCTCGCCGCAGCGGGGCTTCCCGCCTCGGCACTCACGTTGGAGATCACCGAGAGCGCGCTGGCCGACGGCGCCGACACAACGGTCCGCGAGGCGCTGGAGGCACTGCGCGCGACCGGCATCCACATCTCCATCGACGACTTCGGGACCGGCTACTCCTCCCTCGCCTATCTCAAGGAGCTCCCCGTCGACGAGCTCAAGATCGACCGGTCGTTCATCGTGGACCTCGTCAACGACGATCGGGCCGAGCGCGTGGTGCGCTCGATCATCGACCTCGCCCACAGCCTCGACCTGTCGGTCGTCGCGGAGGGCGTGGAGGACGCGCAGTCGGCGGAACGGCTGCTCAGGCTCGGTGTCGACTTCCTGCAGGGCTTCGGGATCGCCCGCCCCGCCGGCGGCGAGGCCACCACCGAGTGGCTCGCCGAGCGGGAGCCGTCGTTGGCGACCGCACGCGGCCGGGTCGAGGGCGGGCGCCGGCTCAACGTGCTCATCGTCGACGACGAGATGGCCGCCCGGGCTGCGCTGCGTGCCCGCCTCGCCGACCGGCACCACCGGGTCATCGAGGCGCGCAGCGGTCCGGCAGCCGTGGACAAGGTGCGCAAGCGGATGCCGGACGTCGTCATCCTCGACCACCTGATGCCGGGCCTGACCGGCGTCGACACCGTGCCGCGACTGCGCGAGGCCGGCTATCTCGGACCGATCCTGCTGTACAGCGACGCGCCGGCCGACGACCTCGCCGGGATCCGGATGCCGCTGGACGTCTGGCCGGTCTCCAAGGCGGACGAGGCGACGTTCGTCAAGCTGATCGACGGCTACGCCCGAGCTGCTGCCGCCGCGAAGTCGCCCTGATCAGCTCGGATGCGCCCCGCTGAGGGCTTCGGTCAGCAGCGTGACGAGCGCTTCGAGCTGCACGTCGATCGATGACGTGACGTCGTCGCTGCCGTCCAGTGCACGCGCCGCCAGGCCGGCCTTGTCGTCGATCAGCTCGGCGATGCGCGCGTCGATGGTCTGCGCCGCGATGATCCGCCATGCGGTGACCGGCTGGTCCTGACCGATCCGGTGGACGCGGTCGATGGCCTGGGTCTGCTCCGCGTTGGTCCAGGAGAGCTCGGCGAGCACGACGTTCGACGCGACCTGCAGGTTGAGGCCGACGCCGGCGGCAGACAGCGAGCACACGACGACGGCGATGTCAGGGTCGTTCTGGAACGCCGCGATGCTCGCTTGCCGCGCCTTGGTCGTCTGGCCGCCGCGGATCGAGGAGTAGCCGAGCCCGCGTTGGGCGAAGGTCTCCTCCGCGGCGTCCATGACGTCGATGTGCTTGGCGAAGAAGACGACCTTGCCCGCGCTGCGCGCGAGCTGAGCGGTGTAGTCGGCCGCCAGCACGGCCTTGGCCTGGCCGATGCGCCGCATGACGCTGAACACGTTGTCGCCGGTGCTGTCCTCCTTGGTGTCCTGCCGCTCCCAGCCCGCGACCTTGCGCACCAGCTCGTGGTCGATCCCTGCGACTTCGACGCCCGGAGCGCGTGCCTCGAGTGCGCTCTGGTAGCGCTTCACCAGGCGCCGGGCGAGGGCGCGCTCGGCCGTCAGGATCGACCGGCCCAGGGCGCCCTCGAGCTCGACGGGCATGTCCGCGATGCGCCGGGCCGGGATGTCGGCGGCGACATCGACCTTGCGGCGGCGGACGATGCCGAGGTCGATGACCGCTGCCCGGGCGGTGGGTGAGAAGCCCGGCTCGGTGGGTGTCAGGCCGTTGCGCTCGAGGGCGGCCATGAGATCGGAGCCGGGCTCGCCCTTGTCGATCCAGCCCAGGAACTCCCAGATGGCGAGGAAGTCCTCGATGTCGTTGATCAGCGGTGTGCCGGTGAGCGCCATGAGCAGCGGCCTCGGCGTGCGCTCGCGGACGCGCTTGGAGAGCTCGAGGACGTGGCGGGAGCGCTGTGCGTTCTTGTTCTTGATGAAGTGCGCCTCGTCGATGACCATCCCGCGGAGCCCGAACGTGCTCAGCCAGCCGACGTGCCGGTGCAGCACGTCGTAGTTGACGACGACGATGTCGGAGAAGGCGTCCACGTCGTGGCCGTCGCCGTGAACGACGGTGGCGGACCGGCCGGGCGTCCACAGCTGGGCCTCGTGCGCCCAGTTGGTCTTGACGACGTTGGGGACCACCGCGAGCAGGGGGTAGGCGTTGGCCGTGTCGGCAGCCAGCAGGGCTTGCGCGGTCTTGCCGAGACCCGGCTCGTCGGCCAGCAGGAACGTCCGATGGCCGGCCGCGGCAGCGGCGATCACCTCGGCCTGGTGCGGCATGAGCTCGCGACCGGCAGCGACGTGCAACGACGTCGGTGCGGGCAGCTTCATGCACGACGCAGCCCCGCCGGACGCGCTCTCGAACGACCGCAGCAGCGGACCGATGAGCTCCCAGTTGGCCAGCAGCCGCGGCCGGTGCGTCGTCGAAGCGGCTGAGAAGTCGGGTGCCAGGAACGGGTTGGCCAGCTGCCGCGAGACGACCGACTGCGGCACGACCCGCCGCTCGACCGTCGTCGGGGCTGACTCGGCGGCCGGCGGTGTGATGTCCTCCTGTGGCGCGTCGATGCCGGCGGTGAGACGCAGCTCCCGCAACAGCGACCGCGTGTCGGCAAGAAGGCTCGCCTCGTCGGCGAGCAGGGCCAGAAGGGATCCGTCCCGCGCGGCCGTCCGGGCAAGGATCGTCGCGACGCCGTCGAGTCGCTTGAGCTCGTCGCCGCGTCGCGCCTCGCTGATCGCGGCCGACTGGATCCGGGCCCGCTCCTCGCGCACGAGGAGGGCAACTGCCTGGAACGTGCCACGGGTCGAGGCGCGCAGCCGGCCGCGCTGGACCGCCGCTTCCACGTCCCGGGCCGCTGACGTCAGCACCGGGATGAGCCCGCGCGGGCTCCGCGCCCGGGCCGCCCGCTGGGGCTGCGCCGCCCTGGGGCGTCGGGGCTGGCGCCCATCCCTTGTCGCCAAGCACGCTCCTCTGTCATCCCGGCAGCCCGCAGGACCCCGCGGGAGGCTCATGGAGCGGGCGACCGGGATCGAACCGGCACCATCAGTTTGGAAGACTGAGGCTCTACCATTGAGCTACGCCCGCGGAGATCGATCAGCGTGCCTGCCCCGTAGAGTTATGGCGCCACGCGGGGCGTAGCGTAGTGGCTAGCGCGCCTGCTTTGGGAGCAGGAGATCGGGAGTTCGAGTCTCCCCGCCCCGACTTCACTGTCGCCGCCACACCCCCATGCCCGAGAGGACGTCCCTGTGCAGAGCGCTGTCGAGACCCTGAGCCCCACCCGGGTCCGGCTCACCGTGACGGTCCCCTTCGACGAGCTGAAGCCTGAGCTCGACGCGGCGTACAAGAAGGTGGGCGGGCAGGTCCGCATCCAGGGCTTCCGGCCGGGCAAGGTGCCGCCGCGCATCCTCGACCAGCGGGTCGGTCGCGGCGTCGTGCTCGACGAGGCCGTCAACAGCGCCATCCCACGGCTGTACGGCGAGGCGCTGCAGGCCGAGGATCTGGCCCCGGTCAGCCAGCCCGACCTCAACGTCACGGAGTTCGCCGACGGCGACAAGCTCGCGTTCACGGCCGAGGTCGACATCCGGCCGCACTTCGACATCCCGTCGTTCGAGTCCCTGACGGTCACGGTCGACGACGTCGCGGTCGACGAGACCAAGGTCGACGAGCAGCTGGAGGCCTTGCGCGAGCGCTTCTCGAAGCTCTCGCCGGTCGAGCGGGCCGCGAAGGACGGCGACTACGTGTCGATCGACCTCGCCGCGACCGTCGACGGCGACGAGGTGCCGGGCGGCACGGCGGCCGGGCTCAGCTACCAGGTCGGCTCGGGCGACCTGCTCGAGGGCATCGACGACGTGCTCCGCGGCGCGAGCGCCGGCGACGCGACCACCTTCCAGACCACCCTCGTCGCGGGCGAGTTCGAAGGCCGCCTGGCCGATGTCGCGGTTACCGTGCGCGCGGTCCAGGAGCGCGAGCTGCCCGCGCTGGACGACAACTGGGCAACCGACTCCACCGGCTTCGAGTCGCTCGAGGCGCTGACCTCCGACATCCGCTCGCGGCTGGACCGCGTCCAGCGGCTCGAGCAGGGCGTCGCTGCGCGCGACAAGGTGCTCGAGGCGTTGCTCGCGCAGATCGACGTGCCGCTGCCGGAGTCGGTCGTCGAGTCGGAGATCGCCTGGCGCAAGCAGGCGACCGAGGCGCAGCTGTCCCGTGCGGGCGCCGACCTGGCCGGCTACCTCGAGAACGAGGGCAAGTCGGAAGCGGACTTCGAGTCCGAGATGCAGGGCAGTGCCCGGGATGCGGTGAAGGCGCAGCTCGTGCTGGACGCCATCGCCGACAAGGAGGAGATCGGCGTCAACGACGCCGAGCTGACCGACCAGGTCGTCCGTCGCGCCGCGCGCGCAGGCGTGTCACCCGACGACTATGCGCAGACGCTCGTCCAGTCGGGCCAGCTGTCCGGACTCATCTCGGAGGTACGCCGGGGCAAGGCGCTGGCCACCGTCATGGAGGCGGCGACGATCACGGACTCTTCCGGCAACACCATCGATCTCGACCAGCTGCGCGACGACCTGAGTGGCCCGGGCGCTCCCGGGCAGCCGGCACCGCAGGTCGACGACGACGGCCGCCCGTACCACCTGCACGACGACGGCGCGGTCCACTACCTCGACGAAGACTGACCGCCGTACCGCTTGCGCTGGCAGCGAAAAGGGCTGTCGCGCGGAACGCGGGTGCCGAAGAGGGGGTTAGGGTCGGCGACAGATGTCGTTGTTCCACCCGATCGAGGCAGGCACCCCGTGAACCACCACGACCCGTCCACCGGACTGCTGGTCCCGACGCTCGGCGTCGCGACCCCCGCCGGACCATCGATGCGCTCGGCCACGGGCAGCATGGGCCTGGACGACCAGGTCTACAACCGGCTGCTCAAGGAGCGGATCATCTTCCTGGGCACTGCGGTGATGGACGAGATGGCCAACGCCATCTGCGCCCAGCTGCTGCTGCTCGCCGCTGAAGACCCCGACCGCGACATCCACGTCTACATCAACAGCCCCGGCGGCTCGGTCAGCGCCGGCATGGCGATCTACGACACCATGCAGTTCGTCAACAACGACGTCGCGACCTACGCGATGGGCCTGGCCGCGTCGATGGGCCAGTTCCTGCTCTGCGCCGGGACGAAGGGCAAGCGCTACTCGCTGCCGCACGCGCGGGTGATGATGCACCAGCCGTCCGGCGGGATCGGGGGCACGGCCGCCGACATCGCGATCCAGGCCGAGCAGATGCTCTACACCAAGCGCGTCATGCAGGAGCGCATCGCGTTCCACACCGGTCAGACGGTGGAGCAGATCGAGAAAGACTCCGACCGCGACCGCTGGTTCTCCGCGGAGGAGGCCAAGGACTACGGCTTCGTCGACCACGTCGTCAGCGGCGCCAAGCAGGTGCCGTCCGGCGCCGGCACGAGGGCCTGAGGAGGACCTGATGACTTTCTCTGACCCTACGGCGTACACGATCCCGATCGTCATCGAGCAGACCTCTCGCGGGGAGCGCTCGTTCGACATCTACAGCCGCTTGCTCAAGGAGCGGATCATCTTCCTCGGTACGCCGATCGACGACGGGGTCGCCAACGTCGTCATGGCCCAGCTGCTGCACTTGGAGTCCGAGGACCCCGACCGCGACATCTCGATCTACATCAACTCGCCCGGCGGTTCCTTCACGGCATTGACCGCGATCTACGACACGATGCAGTTCGTGAAGCCCGAGATCCAGACGATCTGCATGGGGCAGGCGGCCAGTGCGGCGGCGGTGCTCCTCGCGGCCGGCACGAAGGGCAAGCGGTTGGCCCTCGAGCACGCCCGCGTCCTCATCCACCAGCCGTCCGGCGGCGGCGAGGGGCAGTCCTCCGACATCGAGATCCAGGCGCGGGAGATCATGCGCATGCGGGAGCTCCTTGAGTACATGATCGCCACCCACAGCGGTCAGAAGCCGGAGAAGGTCCGCAAGGACATCGAGCGCGACAAGATCCTCACCGCCCGCGAGGCGGTGGAGTACGGCCTGATCGACGAGGTGGTCAGCACCCGCAAGACGTCCATGCTGGCGGCCGCGAAGTAGTCCGAAACGGGGCCGCCCAGGCTCCTGCCAGGCCCTGACGCGACCGATACAGACGGTGCGAACGGGCCCACAGCGCGGTTGCAGGCTGTACCGTTTGAAGATCGGCACGCCCGCCCCGACATCCGTCGGCGCCCGACAGGGACGAGGTCCAGGTGGCACGCATCGGCGACGGTGGCGACCTGCTGAAGTGCTCTTTCTGCGGCAAGTCGCAGAAGCAGGTCAAGAAGCTCATCGCGGGCCCCGGCGTGTACATCTGCGACGAGTGCATCGACCTGTGCAACGAGATCATCGAGGAGGAGCTCTCCGAGAGCTCCGAGCTGAAGTGGGACGAGCTCCCCAAGCCGAAGGAGATCTTCGACTTCCTCGATCAGTACGTCATCGGCCAGGACACCGCGAAGCGCACCCTCGCCGTCGCCGTCTACAACCACTACAAGCGGGTCCAGGCCGGCGGCAACGAGAAGGACCCGGTCGAGCTGGCCAAGTCCAACATCCTGCTCCTCGGCCCGACCGGCTGCGGCAAGACGCTGCTGGCCCAGACCCTCGCCAAGATGCTCAACGTCCCGTTCGCCATCGCGGACGCGACGGCGCTCACGGAGGCGGGCTACGTCGGCGAGGACGTCGAGAACATCCTGCTCAAGCTCATCCAGGCCGCTGACTACGACGTCAAGAAGGCCGAGACGGGCATCATCTACATCGACGAGGTCGACAAGATCGCCCGCAAGAGCGAGAACCCGTCGATCAC
>JAENVS010000048.1 GCA_016650445.1 Frankiaceae bacterium
CCGGCCTCGTCGCCGTCGAAGGTGAAGATCACCTCGCCGCGGAACTCGTCCTGGTCCATGAGCAGCCGACGGATCACCTGGATGTGGTCGGCGCCGAACGCTGTGCCGCACGTCGCAACAGCAGTCGGTACGCCGGCGAGGTGCATCGCCATGACGTCGGTGTAGCCCTCGACGACGACGGCCTGCCGCCGCCGGGCGATCTCCTTCTTGGCCATGTCGACGCCGTACAGGACGTGGGACTTCTTGTAGATCGGTGTCTCGGGGCTGTTGAGGTACTTCGGGCCGTTGTCACCCTCGTGCAGCCGCCGCGCGCCGAACCCGATGATGTCGCCGGTGATGTCGCGGATCGACCACATCAGCCGGCCGCGGAAGCGGTCGATCGGACCGCGCTGACCCTGCGAGGCGAGCCCGGCGGTGACGAGCTCCTCGGCCGAGAACCCCTTGCCGCGCAGGTGCTTGACCATGTTGTCCCAGCCGTTCGGCGAGTAGCCGATGCCGAACTGCTCCGCCGCCGCCTCGTCGAAGCCGCGCTCGGCGAGGAACTTGCGGCCGATGATCGCCTCGTCGCCGGCGAGGTGCTCGACGAAGAACTCCTGAGCCAGCTTGTGCGCCTCGACCAGCCGGGTGCGCTGCCCGATGTTGCGCCCGGTGCCGGAGCCGCCCTGCTCGTACTGCAGCTGTACGCCGTAACGGCCCGCGAGCCGCTCGACCGCCTCCACGAACGACAGGTGCTCGGTGTTGCGGACGAACGTGATGACGTCGCCGCTTTCCCCACAGCCGAAGCAGTTCCCAGTGAGGATGTTGTCCTCAAGCACGAAGTTGTGCGTGCCGTCGACAACTGCGCAGAAGACCTCTTCGACCCGATCGGTCACTTCCACGCTCTTCACGACCCAGCCCCGGCGTTCGTAGGCCTTGGGGTTGGACAGGTAACGCTCCCGGTGCACATCGATCAGAAAGAAGTGCTCCGTGAGGTCACTCGTCATGAGGCGGATGGAGTGGAGATCCGATGGCTCTTGACCAAACCCGTTTCGCGACTGAGTGGATATCCCGTACGTGCCAATGCCCAGACGGGCGCACAACTGCTCGACGAAGAGCAGATCCTTCAAATCCGCGGAGGCGAGAGTCGCGTCTCCGTCGTCGGCGACGCAGCCATCAGCCGCGAAATATCCGGCCAGCCACCCATACAAGTAGGACGGCAGCTCATCCAGGTTTGGTCGCTCATCCTTGAAGTACGCCGGCAAGTCGTACACCCGAGTGATGTCGGGAGCCACTTGGACAGCGCGCGAGTGCGGCAACCACTGGCGCATCGCCTCGTCGTTGGCGCCACACAGCTGAGCGATGGATCCATACGGGCCCCGTGTCCCGTCGCCGTACGTGAATCCTCGCGCGATACCGAACGGCGAGGGTCGGCTGGCGGGGTTCTTGACTCGCGTGTGCGGAAACGCGGAGGCCAGCCGGTCGCCGGCCTTCAGGTTCTTGGTCAGCCGCTCCGCACGGCCGCGACGGTCCTTGCCGGCCTTGACGAACCAGCGGTGCTCGTCAGTCGCGAAGAGCTCCTTCACCCTCCCGTTCCTGCCCAACGTGATCTTCATCAAGGGCTGTACGCCGAATGAGTAGAACGGCGCATCGGCCCATGCGGCGTGGCCCCTGGCCGGCGCCGTCAGAACGCGCACGGTCCGGCCAGCCAGCTCTCGGATCGGGATCGTCCCTTGATCCGTCAACACCCCCGTCTCGCCCGCGAGGCAGTGGAACATGTTCAACGCGGGGTTCACGTTGAACGACGGGGTCTTCTCGTCGTGGAAAGGGCACAGGCCCTTCAGGCGGCCACCGCCGGCCGACCGCAGCTGGACGCTCTCGCCGATGACGTCGGCGATCGCGGCGCGCTCACGCACCAGGACCACGTCTTCGTCGCGGATGCGCCCGGCCACCCGACCTCCTGACTCCCCCGGCTGCACGCCGAACGCTCGCGGGCGGCTTGGGGGAAGGGCCCGATGGCGCAGTCTAGGCCCGCCGGGGATCACCTCGGTGGGCGTTCTGCCCGCTTGTGCACCGCCGCTGGGGCAGGATCCGACCATGGTGGCTCAGCCGTCGTACTGGCCGGTCGTAGACCTGCGCCTCACGACCGGCGACGTGAGCCTCCGACCGGTGGTCGAGACCGACCTGGACCTGCTGGCGTCGCTGCTGCCCGACGACGTGGAGCTCGACCCGGAAGCGCCGCGCCCGTTCGGGCTGACCGGCAGCTCGCAACGCGCCGTCGTGGTCCATCAGGAGTACTGGCGGCACCGTGGCGCGTGGACGCCGTCGGCCTGGCGGCTGCCGTTCCTGGTGCTCCTCGACAAGCAGCCGGTCGGCATGCAGGAGCTCGAGGGCAAGGACGACTTCCTCGCGGATCGCACCGTCGACTCGAGCTCGTGGCTCGTCGCGAGCGCCCGCGGTCGCGGCATCGGCAAGGCCATGCGGGCGGCCGTCCTCTCGCTGGCCTTCGACGGCCTCGACGCCTGCCGCCACCTGTTCGGTCCCGTCCTACCCTGAGCGCATGGCCTCGCTGCTGCTGTCCCGCCGTGACCTGGACTTCTTGCTGTACGAGTGGCTCGACGTCGAGCTGCTCACCAAGCGACCGCGGTACGCCGAGCACTCCCGCGAGACGTTCGACAGCGTGCTCGACCTGAGCGAGCAGATGGCCACCAAGCACTTCCGGCCGCACAACAAGAAGAGCGACGCCAACGAGCCGAGCTTCGACGGCACGACAGTGCATCTCATCCCGGAGATCAAGCAGGCTCTGGATGTCTTCGGGCTGAGCGGCCTGATCGCCGGCGCAATGGACGAGTCGATCGGCGGCATGCAGCTGCCCAGCGTCGTGGCCGGTGCCTGCTTCGCGTGGTTCCAGGCCGCCAACGTCGGCACCGCGTCGTACCCCTTCCTCACGATCGGCAACGCCAACCTGCTGCAGAAGTACGGCACGCCGGAGATCGTCGATGCCTACGTCCGCCCCATGGTGGAGGGTCGCTTCTTTGGAACCATGTGCCTCTCGGAACCGCAGGCCGGATCGTCGCTGTCCGACGTCACGACGCGCGCCGAGCCGCAGGACGACGGCACATACCGGATCTTCGGCAACAAGATGTGGATCTCCGGCGGCGAGCACGAGCTCAGTGACAACATCGTCCACCTCGTCCTCGCGAAGATCCCGGGTGGGCCGCCGGGCGTGAAGGGCATCTCGCTGTTCGTCGTACCGAAGCACGTCGTGGAGACGGGCGAGCGCAACGACGTCGTGCTGGCCGGGCTCAACCACAAGATGGGTTTTCGCGGTACGACGAACACGTTGCTCAACTTCGGCGAGGGCGTGCACCGGCCGGGCGGTCAGCCGGGTGCGGTGGGCTTCCTGGTCGGCGAGCAGCACCGCGGGCTGGCCTACATGTTCACGATGATGAACGAGGCCCGCATCGGCGTGGGCTCGGGCGCGATGGCACTCGGTTACACCGGCTACCTGCAGTCGTTGGACTACGCGCGCACCCGGCCGCAGGGCCGGCCGATCGCGTCGAAGGACCCGACGCAGCCGCAGGTGCCGATCATCGAGCACGCCGACGTCAAGCGGATGCTGCTCGCCCAGAAGTCGTACGTCGAAGGCGCACTGGCGCTGCTGCTCTACTGCAACCGGTTGGTCGACGAGGAGAAGACGGCGGAGACCGAGGAGGAGCGCGCGAAGGCGACGCTTCTGCTCGACGTACTCACTCCCATCGCGAAGAGCTGGCCGTCGCAGTGGTGCCTCGAGGCCAACAGCCTCGCCATCCAGGTCCTGGGCGGCTACGGCTACACCCGCGAGTACGACGTCGAGCAGCTCTACCGCGACAACCGCCTCAACCCGATCCACGAGGGCACCCACGGCATCCAGGGCCTCGACCTCCTCGGCCGCAAGGTCGTCATGCAGGGCGGAGCCGGCCTGACGCTGCTGCACGAGACCGTCACAGCGACGATCCACCGTGCCGGCGCCGAGCGAAGCGAGGTCGCCTCGTTGCGCGCAGCGATCGACCGCGTCGTCGAGGTGACCGCCGCTCTCTGGTCCACCGGCGACGTCGAGACCGCGCTCGCGAACTCCACCGTCTACCTGGAAGCCGTCGGCCACGTGGTGCTGGCCTGGATCTGGCTCGAGCAGCTGCTGGCCACCGAGGGCCGCGAGGGCGAGTTCTACGACGGCAAGCGGCAGGCCGCGCGGTACTTCTTCCGCTACGAGCTGCCCAAGACCGGCCCGATGCTCGACCTGCTGGCCAGCCTGGACCGGACAACGGTGGAGATGTCCGACACCTGGTTCTAGGCAGGGATCATTCGGGGTACGCCGAATCCTGTCCCCGAGACAGTCGTTGATCATGCACGGGCGCCTGGGCCCAGAGCGAAGGAGAGTCGTGACGCAGCCACGCCGCGTGCTCGCACTCCTCGTCGTCGCTGCCCTGGCCGTTCTCGCTGCGCCCGCGGGCGCCGCACCGGGGGCCGGCGTCTCGGCCACCATCGCGACGCCCTACGGCGGGCAGGTCCGCACCTTCAACGTCTACGTCGCCCCCCGCGTCCCGGCTCAGGTGCCGGTGCCGGTGATCTTCGTGCTGCACGGCCTCTACCTCGACCCAGCCAGCGCCGAGGCGAGCGCCGGGCTCGACGCGATCGCCGACAGCCAGGACGTCGCCCTCGTCTACCCCTCCGGCTTCCAGGGCAGCTGGAACGCCGGCACCTGCTGCGGCGACAGCCACGCGACGAACACCGACGACGTCGGCTTCCTCGTGCACGTCCTCGGACTGGTGCGCCAGATCCGCCCGATCGACCTCGACCGCGTCTACCTCGCCGGCTTCTCCAACGGCGGGATGATGGCGCTCAAGGCGGTCTGTCAGCGGCCCGACGTGTTCGCCGCGGCCGTGTCGGTGGCGGGGTCGCTGCAGGCACCCTGCACCGGTCGCCGGCCGGTCAACGCGATGATCATCCACGGCATGCGGGACACGACGGTTCCGTACGGCGGCCAGCGCTACAGCACCTTCCTGGGTGTGCCGCTGACGTCCGCGCCGGTGTCCGCCGCCCGCCTCGCCGCACGGTCGTCCTGCACCGTCAACCGCGTCACGGCCGCGAAGCGCTACCTCCGTCGCGACTACGCCGGCTGCGCGGAGCGGACCGACGTGCAACTGCTCAGTGTCCCGGCCATGGGTCACCGCTGGCCAAACGCTCAGCACGACGGCGTCGACGGCGGCGCGCTGACGTGGACGTTCCTGCGCGCCCAGTACCGCTTGGGCTGATCGGGCTCAGCCCAGCCGCTATCTCAGCCGCTCGTGCAGCGCGGCTGCCGCCGCGTCGGTCAGCCCGGCGACCTGGTCCACGACCACGCGCAACCGCGCCGCGTCATCCGACGCGGAACGCCAGGCCTCGGCATATGCCGGCTCGAGCGGCTCCGGTGCCCCGTCGGCAAGCAGCGCGACGAGCTCGGCGACGATCTCGCGCTCGCGCTCCTGTACCAGCCGCACTCCGGGCCGGTCCATCACGTAGCGGGCGGTCACGGCCTTGAGCACAGCGCACTCCGCCCGGCTCTCGGGCGGGACGACGAGGTCGGCGTCGTAGCGCGAGAGCGGGCCGTCGCCGTACGAAGCGCGGGTGTTGTCCTCGGCGGCGCGGCAGAACCGCCCGATCAGGGAGCTGGTCGCCTCCTTCAGCGCGACCTGCGCGCCCGCAGACCCGTCGTAGGCCTTGGGCCACCACGGCTGACCGAGCAGCTCGGCCAACGCACCGTCGAGGTCGTGCGCCGGCGCATCGGAGTAGAGACTGGCGGCGAGGTAGGCGATCTCCTCGCGATCGCGCCCGAGCGCCTCCAGCGGGATCAGTCCGGCGACGACTCCGTCCTCGAGGTCATGCACGGAGTAGGCGACGTCGTCCGCCCAGTCCATGACCTGCGTCTCCAGGCAGCGGCGGCTTTCCGGTGCTCCACGCCGCAGCCAGGCGAAGACGGCGAGGTCGTCGTCGTACACGCCGTACTTCGGTCCGCTTGATGAGGGGCCCTTGGACCAGGGGTACTTCGTGGCCGCGTCGAGAGTCGCCCTGGTGAGGTTCAGCCCCGCGCCGGGCACCTTCACCTCGAGTCGGGTCAGCAGCCGCAGCGACTGCGCGTTGCCCTCGAAGCCGCCACAGCCCTTGGCCGCCTCGTCGAGCGCAGCCTCACCGTTGTGTCCGTACGGCGGGTGCCCGAGGTCGTGCGCGAGGCAGGCTGCATCGACGAGATCGGGATCGCAACCGAGGGCCGCGCCGAGCTCGCGCCCCACCTGCGCGCACTCGAGCGAGTGGGTCAGCCGGGTCCGCGGGACGCTGGCACTGCTCGGCTCGACAACTTGCGTCTTGCCCGCGAGCCGACGCAACGCGCTCGAGTGCAGCACCCTGGCGCGGTCGCGCTGGAAGGCACCGCGTCCCGATCGCGATGGTGCTTCCGGGACCAGCCGCTCCGCGTCGCGATCGTCGTAACCAGGCATCGCCACGAGCGTACGGCCAGCGACCCTCAAGATCTTCGGGGATCTGCCGGTGCTATAGCCCCTGCAGATCCGCGAAGATCTTGCTCAGCCCAACGCGGAGACCAGCTCTCGTACGACGTCGGCCGCCGATCGCACATCGCGGATCTCGCCGACGCCGGTGCCGGCGTACATCGCCATGGCTGCGATCTCACCCTCGACCTGTCGGCTCGGGGTCGACACGTCGAACCGCGCCATCGCCTCGCGGCCGCGGGCCCGCATGACGTGCCCGACAACCTCCCCGTCGAAGTTCTCGGCCGCGTCGAGCGCTGATCGCAGCACCCGGTGCGGGGCGTCCGGCCACCCGCCGGAGAACGCCTCCGTCAGCACGGTGTCGTCGCCGGACTGAGCGTCGACAAGGGCTTGCAGGTACACCGGATGCCCACGCGACTCCGTGGTCGCCACGAAGCGCGTGCCTACGCGGGCGCCCGCTGCGCCGGCCGCGATGACAGTCGCCACCTGCTGTGCCGTCCCGATCCCGCCGGCAACGACCACCGGCAGCGACACCTTCGCGAGGACCGCGTCCAGGAGCTGGTCGCGCGGCGTCGTACCGCGCACGTGACCGCCGGCCTCGACGCCCTGCACGATCACGACGTCGCAACCCGCGTCGGCCGCTGCGACTGCCGCGTCGACGGTGCCCACCTGCCACGCCATGAGTGCGCCACCCGATCGGCGGGCCCGGTCGACGATCGCCGCGTCGGGTGCGGTCCAGAACACCTCGACCAGCCGCAGCCGCGTCGCGGCCTCCTCGAAGGTGGCGAGGTCGTCGTGCAGCCAGTGGCCGAAGAACCCCATGCCGACGGCTCCGTCGCCCGCAACCGACAGCGCCTGCGTCATCCGCTCCGTCGACGGCTCGAGGTCGAACTCGCAGAGCATTCCCAGCGCCCCGGCTGCCGCGACCGCACCGGCCAGCTCGGGTCCGGCCACGCCGCCCATCGCTGCCTGTTGCAGCGGGTACCGGCAACCGACCAGTCGCGTGAACGAGGTCTCCACGAAGGCGATGCTAGGGGCGGCCGCGGTACAGGTTCCGCTGCCACTTGGAGATCGCCTTCCACTTCTGGCGCTCCTCGGCGCGCAGCCGCGCATCGCCACGTCTCGCCTGGAAAGCCAGCTCGCGCTGGAGCTTGCGCCAGGAGTCGACCCGCTCCTGCGTGATGTCGCCCGCCTCGACGCTGGCGGCAATGGCACACCCCGGCTCACCGTTGTGGTGGCAGTCTGCGAACCGGCAGGCGCTCGCGAGCTCCTCCACCTCGGCGAACGCCCGTGCCAGGCCCTCCTCGGCGGCCGCGTGCAGCGCGACACCACGCAGCCCCGGGGTGTCGACGATGACGGCGCGGTTCGGCAGCACGATGAGCTCCCGGTGGCTCGTCGTGTGGCGGCCCTTGCCGTCGACGTCGCGGATGTCGCCTGTCGCCATCACAGATGCCCCCGCCAGCGCGTTGACGAGCGTCGACTTGCCCGCTCCCGACGTACCGAGCAGGGCGAGGGTCGTGCCTTCGGTCAGGTAGATCTCCAGCGCGGCGAGGTCGCCGTTGGTGGCCGAGACCGCGATGACGTCCGCCCCCGGTGCATGTGGCAGCACGGTGTCGATGGCGGCGTGGGGATCAGCGCACAGGTCGGACTTCGTGAGCACGACGACCGGCGTCGCACCGCTCTCCCACGACAACGTGAGCAGCCGCTCGATCCGGCGCACCGGCGGCGGCCCGGTGAGGGCTGCGCAGATCAGCACCACGTCGACGTTGGCGGCGAGCGGCTGCGCGGTGCTCGTGCCAGACGACGCACCACGCGCGAGCAGCGTCCGACGCGGCAGCACGGCGTGCACGGCGTCGTCAGTCACGGCGAGCCAGTCGCCGACGGTCGGGGCGTCGAGCGGGTCGTGCGGCGCCGGCAGCGCGGGCAGTCGCAGGTGGCCGGTGTCCGTCAGGACGTCGTAGGCGGAGCGGTCGACTCGCGCGAGGCGAGCCAGGAAGGTCTCGTCAGGAAGGACGAGGTCGAGCGGGGAGCCAGGCAGCACGGCAGTGCCTTCCGGAGAGGAGGGATGGGGTCATGCGAAAGACCGCCATGAACCTCACCCCCTTCCGCTCGAACGACTGCCCGCAGGCTACGTCCGTGCGCCCGGGCGCGCTAACCCTTTATTCGGTACGCCGGCGGCGGTGCGCGACGAGGCCCGTTGCCGCCAGCAGCAACAAGGCAGCCGCGGGCAAGGCGCTGTCGAGGCCGGTCGCCGCGAGGTTGCCGCCGCTCGTCGGCGCAGCCGCGGGCGGGGCAGCCGGAGGGGCCGCCGGAGCCGCACCGGTCACCGGGGCAGCCGGCACAG
This sequence comes from Frankiaceae bacterium, assembly GCA_016650445.1. GTDB lineage: Bacteria > Actinomycetota > Actinomycetes > Mycobacteriales > SCTD01 > RYN-124. The sequence continues at coordinate 8,842 of JAENVS010000048.1, forward strand.
CGGCGCTGAACGCCGACGGACCGCTGGCCTGCTTGGCCCAGAAGACGCGACGCGGCGGAGCACCCGTCGTGCCCTTGTTGCCGTTGTCGGTGAACGCGACCTGTGCGAGGCCGTCAGGACCGATCGCCAGCTCGAAGAAGTCACCAAGGGAGCGGTCGTCGCCCAGCGACGTCACGCAGAGGATGCCCTTCTGGCAGATCGACCCGTGGTGGACGATGTGGTCCGAGATCCGGCTGCGCGAGACCTGCGGTGCCGGGCTCGCGGCGTTGCGCACCTGGGCGAAGTCGACGTACCAGTGGGCGTTGCTGTCGTCCGGCGACGTCGCGTCGTCGGACTGGTACCACGCGAGGTCGAGGACACCGGCGGCACCGGCCTGCCCCGTGGCGTAGACGGTCGCCCCCTTGTCGAGCGGGTTGCCGTCGACCTTGACGGGCTTGCTCCACGTCGCGGCGTGGTCTGTCGACACGACGTAGTAGGTGTGGAACGTGCCGCCGACGCTGGAGTTGTAGACGACGTAGACGTTGCCGGCCGGGTCGATGGTGCCCCACGGGAAGATCGCGCCGTTGACCTCGCCACCGCCACCGGGGACGCCCGAGCTGACGACGGCGTACTTGTTGGTGAAGCCCGTGTCCTCCGGACCGCGGTGCGCGACGACGATGCCGCGGGTAGGTCCGAAACCGCCAACGCTCGTCAGGTTGTCCTGCGCGGAAGAGACGGAGTACAGGACGTACTGGTGACCGCGGCTCTGGTCGATGAGCATCGGGCCGCTGAAGGTGTTGTAGCCCTGGTCGACGAGGGACGCGGTCTGGCCCGGGGTCGCGATGACGTTGGGCGGGCCGGCGAACTGGTCGGCGCTGTTGACGAGCGTCGGCGTGGACCACGTCTTGCCGCCGTCGCTGCTCGTGACGTACATCTCCAGCTCGGCCACGATGTCGTGATAGACGAGGTAGAGCTCCTTCTTGCGCTCGTCGTAGGCGAACCACTGCCGGTCCTGCTCCGACCCGGCGTCGGCCTGCTGGGTGAACGTCTTGCCGCCATCCGTGGACCGGAAGATGACCGACGAGCGGATCGCCAGGTCGGCGGTGACGAGGGACCCATCCGGCAGGTACTGCAGCTCGCAGTCACCCCCGCCGTCGCCCTGGTCGCCGGCCGTGTCCTTGCGGGTGAACGTCACCCCGTCGTCGAAGGAGTACCACCCGGCGTTACCGGTGCCACCTGCCCCGCCGGGGCCGCAGACGAAGATGCGGCCGTTCTTGTCGATCGACAGTGAGGGCTCGGTGATGCTCGAGTTGTCGGCGACCGGGTGCTGGCGCCAGGTGAAGGAACTGGTCGCGGCGGTTGACGGCGCGGCAAGAGCGAGAGAGGCCGCAGCCGCTGCGAGAGCGAAGGTGACCGGCAGGGCGGTGCGTCGGCGCACGGGACCTCCTAGGACGATCTCTTCTTCTTCTACGCCGTGAGGGCGATGTCCTGCCTAGACGGCGTGCGGACCGGCCTCGCTGCTCTCACCGAACACCCGGTAGTACAGGTACGCCGCGGTCTCGCGCCAGATGTAGCGGAACTCGGTCGCGCGATCGCGGACAGCCGGTCCCGTGCGCGTCGGTGACGTGGCCGCGCGGATCCCCAGGTCGCTGGCCATCCGGCGCGCCCGCAGCTCGTGCCAGGGGTCCGTGACGAGGACAGCGGTCTTCCAGCCCTGCTTCAGGAACTCGACCCTCAGGGCCTCGAGCGACTGCAGGGTGTTGCGGCCTTTGCCGAGCGCGAGCGTGTCGACACCACGCTCCTGCAGGAACAGCGCACCGGCTTCGGCCTCGGTCGTGCGGTCGCCCGGCGCACCACCGCCGAGCGTGATCACCCGTGGGGCCACACCGGCGTCGTACAGCTGCTTTGCGTGCTGGAGCCGAGCGCGGAAGACGGTGCTGGGCTTCCCGTTGAACTGCGACGCGCCGAGCACGACGATCGCGTCGCTCTTGGGCCGGTCGTCGTGCCGGGCAACCCGCCAGACCTGGAACGCCGTGGCTCCCACGACGAGCACGATGACCAGCACCAGCCCGGCGAGGGCACGACGGGCGAGTCTGAAGGCGACGAACACCTAGCGGGTATCGCTCCCGCCACCCTCGAGGGCCGCGCGACCGGCCTCGAGTCGGGCGACCGGGACCCGGAACGGCGAGCAGGAGACGTAGTCGAGTCCGACGCCGTGGAAGAAGTGGATGCTGTCGGGGTCACCGCCGTGCTCGCCGCAGACGCCGAGGTGCAGATCGGGCCGGGTCGCACGACCTTCATCGACAGCGATCTGCACAAGTCGCCCGATCCCGTCGCGGTCGAGCGACTCGAACGGGCTCACACCGAAGACACCGAGGTCGAGGTAGCGCGAGAAGAACGACGCCTCGACGTCATCGCGGCTGAAGCCCCAGCCCATCTGCGTCAGGTCGTTGGTACCGAAGGAGAAGAACTCCGCGGCCTCCGCGATCTGGCCGGCGGTCAGGGCCGCGCGCGGCACCTCGATCATCGTGCCGATCAGCGCCTCGACGCCGACCTCTGCGAGGATCTGCTCGGCCTCCTCGCGGACGACCTCGAGCTCCTGCACCGCCCCAACGAGCGGCACCATGATTTCGGGTCGCGGGTCGAGGCCTTCCTCCTTCAGCGCCTTCGCGGCCTCGGCGATCGCCCGCACCTGCAGAGCGAACAGGCCGGGGATGACGAGCCCGAGGCGCACGCCGCGCAGGCCGAGCATGGGGTTCTGCTCGTGCAGCCGGCGGACCGCGGTCAGCAGCTTGCGCTGCTCGTCGGGCACCTTCTGGCCCTTCGAATCGGCAACCGCGATCTCGACCGACAGCTCGGTCATGTCCGGCAGGAACTCGTGCAGCGGGGGGTCGATCAGCCTCACGGTGACGGGCAGGCCGTCCATCGCGCGCAGGATGCCGATGAAGTCCTCGCGCTGCAGGGGAAGCAGGGCCTGGAGCGCTTGTTGCTGCTCCGTCTCGCCTTCGGCGAGAACGAGGTCCTCCACCAGTTGCCTTCTGTCTCCCAGGAACATGTGCTCGGTCCGGCACAGGCCGATACCGGCCGCCCCGAAACGGCGGGCCCGCTCGGCGTCCTCGGGCGTGTCGGCGTTGGCGCGGACCTTCAGGCGTCGTACGCCGTCTGCCTGGCGCGTCAGCCGGTCGACCGCCTCCACGAGGTCGTTGGCCTTGGCGTCGAGCGTGCCCTCGAAGTACTGCACGACCTCGCTGGGGCTGACCGGCACCTCGCCGAGGTAGACCGCGCCCGTCGTGCCGTCGATCGACAGGACGTCGCCTTCCTCGACGCTGGTGCCGTCCTTCAACCTGATCTGCTTGGCGTTGACGTCGACGTCGAGCTCCTCGGCGCCGCACACGCACGTCTTGCCCATGCCGCGCGCGACGACAGCCGCGTGGCTGGTCTTGCCACCGCGGCTGGTGAGGATGCCGCGGGCCGCGATCATCCCGACGAGGTCGTCGGGGGTGGTCTCCCGGCGGACGAGGATCACGTCCTCACCGCGCGCCGCCCACTCGGCGGCGGTCTCGCTGGAGAACACCGCCTTGCCGACGGCCGCGCCGGGTGACGCGTTCATGCCCTTGGTGAGCTTCTTGGCCGAGCCGACGTCGCCGAAGGTCGGGAACATCAGCTGTGCGAGCTGCGCACCGCTGACGCGGGAGAGCGCTTCCTTCTCGTCGATGAGGCCCTCGTCGACGAGCTGCGTGGCGATCCGGAACGCGGCACCGGCGGTGCGTTTGCCGACCCGGGTCTGCAGCATCCAGAGCTTGCCACGCTCGATCGTGAACTCGATGTCGCACAGGTCTCGGTAGTGCCGCTCGAGCGTGCCCATGATGCCGAGCAGCTGGTCGTACGACGCCTTGTCGAGGTTCTCCAGCTCCTGGAGCGGCAGGGTGTTGCGGATGCCGGCGACGACGTCCTCGCCCTGGGCGTTGGCGAGGTAGTCGCCGTACACGCCCTGCGCACCCGACCCGGGGTCGCGCGTGAAGGCGACGCCGGTGCCGGAGTCCATGCCCAAGTTGCCGAAGACCATCGTGCAGACGTTGACCGCGGTGCCCAGGTCGGCAGGGATGCGCTCCTGCCGGCGGTAGAGGCGGGCCCGGTCGCCGTTCCACGAGTCGAAGACGGCGCGCACCGCGAGGTCGAGCTGGACGCGCGGCTCCTGCGGGAACGGGTCGCCGGTCTCCTTCTTGACGATCGCTTTGAACGTGTCGACGAGCGTCTGCAGGTCGGTCTCTGTCAGGTCGAGGTCGTTGGCCGTGCCCTTGTCCTTCTTGACCCGGTCGATCTCGTGCTCGAACAGCTCTCCCTCGACGCCGAGCACCGTCTTGCCGAACATCTGCACGAGCCGTCGGTAGGAGTCCCAGGCGAAGCGCTCGTTGCCGGACTGCTTGGCGAGGCCCGTGACCGACTCGTCGTTGAGGCCGATGTTGAGGACGGTGTCCATCATCCCGGGCATCGAGAACTTCGCACCCGAGCGGACGCTCACCAGCAGCGGGTCGTCGGCGTCGCCGAGCCGCTTGCCCATCTGCTGCTGCAGCCCGTCGAGGTGCGCGGTGACCTCGGCGGCGAGCTCGGCCGGCACGTCGCCCGTGTCGAGGTAGGTCTTGCAGGCCTCGGTCGTGATCACGAAGCCCGGTGGCACGGGCAGCCCGAGGACCGTCATCTCCGCGAGGTTGGCGCCCTTGCCTCCGAGGAGGTCCTTCATGTCTCGATTGCCCTCGGCGAAGTCGTAGACGTACTTCGTCATGAGCACCTCCTCGGTCGTCCTTGGCCGTTCGCCCGAGGCTACCGGGAGCGTCGCGAGCGGCTTCGGAGCAGGACGGGGATGAGCACAACGAGCCCAGCAAGCCCGGCAAGCAGCCAGCCTCGGCGGTCGCGCTGCTCGGTGGCAGGTGCGGCCGGCGGCTTCGCCGCGGCCGCGGGGCTCGTGCTCGGCGGCGCGTCCCTCTTGACCTCCTGCACGGGGGCGTTGAGGCCCTCGCTACTGACGATCAACGAGCGGCCGTCGCGCGAGTAGCTGATCGCCTCGCCCTGCTTCGACGCCGGCAGCGGGATGCGTACCGGGTCCGCGCGCATCGCCCTCGCGACGTCGTCGCCGCGCACGTCCCACTCGTACGCCGCGGAGTAGTTGCGCAGCACGACCCGGGTGCCGTCCGGCGAGATGTCGCCGGCAGTCACCTCGGGGATCGTCACCTCACCGACCCGTTGCATGACGTTGGGCGTGCCGGGGCGCAGCGGCAGTGGTGCTGCGTAGATCCCGCCGCCGGCGAAGCCCTTGGTGATGATCAGCAGCCGACCCGTGCGCGGGTGGACCAGGAGCGCCTCCGCGTCCTGTGGCCCATCGGCATACCGCAGGCGATAGCTCGTCGGGCTCAGCCGTCGCACACCCTCGGCGGGTCCAGGCTCCGCCACGCGGTGGACGAGGACCCCGTTGACCCTTGCGGCGGAGTTGTCGCCGATGTCACCGAGCCACAGCGTGCGGCCCGGCCCGCGCGACATGTCCTCCCAGTCCCGCGCCTGAACGCCGGGCAGCTCGAAGGTCGCGTGGGTCCGGCAGCTGCGGTCGATCTCGAAGAACCGCGCTGTATCGCCGCTGTCGTTGTGGGTGAAGAGCAGATCGTCGTACGCCGAGCTGGCCACCAGCCCGCTGGACTCGGTGATCCGCGAATCAGCGAGGTTGCAGAGCAGGACCGCGGCGAGGAGTGCGCCGGGCACGACTTAGAGCGGACCGAGCTTGTCGTGCAGGAAGCGCTCCACCTGGTCGAGGCTGATCCGCTCCTGGCTCATGGCGTCACGGTCACGAACCGTCACGGCCTGGTCGGTCAGCGACTCGAAGTCGACCGTGATGCAGAACGGCGTGCCGACCTCGTCCTGCCGGCGGTAGCGGCGACCGATCGCGCCGGCATCGTCGAAGTCGACGTTCCAGTGCTTGCGCAGCGACGCGGCCAGGTCTTTCGCGACGGGCGAGAGGTCCGCGTTGCGAGACAGGGGCAGAACGGCAGCCTTGATCGGCGCCAGCCGCGGATCGAGCCGCAGGACGACCCGCTTGTCGACACCACCCTTGGCGTTGGGTGCCTCGTCCTCGGCATAGGCGTCGAGCAGGAACGTCAGCGCACAGCGGTCGACGCCCGCGGCCGGCTCGATGACGAAGGGCGTCCACCGCTCGTTGCTGTCCTGGTCGAAGTAGGACAGGTCGGTGCCCGTCGCCTTGCTGTGGACCGACAGGTCGTAGTCGCCACGGTTGGCGATGCCCTCGAGCTCACCCCACTCGGTGCCGGTGAAGTCGAACTTGTACTCGATGTCAGCGGTGCGGGTGGAGTAGTGCGAGAGCTTCTCCTGCGGGTGCTCGTAGATCCGCAGCCGCTCCGGGTCGATGCCGAGATCGACGTACCAGGCCAGCCGGGTGTCAATCCAGTACTGGTGCCAGTCCTTGTCCTCGCCCGGCTTGACGAAGAACTCCATCTCCATCTGCTCGAACTCGCGGGTGCGGAAGATGAAGTTGCCGGGGGTGATCTCGTTGCGGAAGCTCTTGCCGATCTGGCCGATGCCGAACGGCGGCTTCTTGCGGGACGACTGCTGCACGTTGAGGTAGTTGATGAAGATGCCCTGGGCCGTCTCGGGGCGCAGGTAGGCGAGCCCGCTCTCGTCCTCCACCGGGCCGAGGTGCGTCTTGAGCAGGCCGTTGAACATCTTCGGCTCGGTCCAGGTGCTGCGGTTGCCGCAGTTCGGGCAGGCGATGTCCTTGAGCTCCTTGCCCGCAGCCTCCTCGAGGTGGTCGGCGCGGTAGCGCTTGTGACAGGAGGTGCACTCGACGAGCGGGTCGACGAAGGCCTGCACGTGGCCGCTCGTCTCCCAGACCTCGCGGGCGAGGATGACGCACGAGTCGAGACCGACGACATCGTCACGCCCGTGCACCATGGACTTCCACCACTGGCGCTTGACGTTGTTCTTCAGCTCGACGCCGAGCGGTCCGTAGTCCCACGACGCCCGCAACCCGCCGTAGATCTCGCTGCTCGGGAAGACCAGCCCGCGGCGCTTGGCGAGGCTGACGATCGTGTCCATGCGGTCTGCGGTCTTGCCTGCCACGGGGAAGCTCCAGTCCGGCTGGCGGTCGGCGGGGAAGCACCACGTTATCGGTACGCGACCGGGCGTCCGTCAGACGCTCTAGGCGCGGTCGCTCGGCCGCGTGTCCTGGTCGCGCACCAGCAGCTCGAAGGCGCTCGCCTCGTCTCGTCCGCGGGCCAGCAGCGGCGCCGCCTCGACCTTGACGTCGTACGACGACAGGCTGCGGCGGTACGCACCGACGCCGGCCCACTCGGTTGTCAGCACCCAGGCGGTCGGGTCGTCGGCGGCCCGCCCGATCCGGCCCTGGATGTAACCGGCACGCGCGGCGAAGGCCGCGAGCGCCCGCTGCGCCTGCGCGAGGAACTCCTCCGACTCGGCTTCGGGGACCTCGAACCGCGTCACGACGAGCACGGTGTCAGGCTAGTGGCCATGTCGTTCCGTCTTGCCGTCGAGAAGCGCAGTGGACCGGTCCTCGTGCTGCTGTCACGTCAGCACCGGGCCGTCGTGCCGATCGTGTCCGCCGTCCTGCTGCTGTGCGGACTGACCCTGCCGGTGCCGATCGGCGTGGCCTGCCTCGCGGTGCTCGCGGCGTTCGTCGGCTGGCTCACCTACCTGTCGTGGCCGGCCATCGTCGGCCCGGCCCGCGCGGTGCGCGTCGCGACATTCGGGCTGATCCTGTTCGCCCTCGTCACGCGCCTCGTGTGACAGTCCTCCTCGTTTGACAATGATTGTCATTTCGCTCACCATGAGGCCGTGCGACTCGTAGCGGTGCTGTGTCTGCTCGCCCTGTGCGGGTGCACGGCGAACGCCGACGACGACGGGCGCCTCAGGGTGCTCGCCGCGGCCTACCCGTTCGCCTGGGCTGCGGCGCAGGTCGGCGGGGCGGACGTGCGTGTCGACGACCTGGTCCGGGCCGGTGCCGAGCCGCACGACGTCGAGCTCAGCCCGCGTCAGGTCGGCGCGTTCGAGAAGGCCGACCTCGTCGTCTACCTGGGCGGTTTCCAGCCCGCGGTGGACGCCGCCATCGAGGAGGCGGACGAGCCGGCCCGCCTCGACCTCACGGACGCCGTCGATGTGCGGCCGTTCTCGAGTGACCTCACCGGCGAAGGCGAGAGCGGGACCGATCCGCACGTCTGGCTCGACCCGGTGCGGATGGCGTCGATCGTGCGCGAGATCACGACGGCGCTCGGCAGGCGCGACCCGACCCACGCGACGACGTACGAAGAACGGGCCGGCCGCACCCTGGCGCAGCTGAGCGATCTGGACAGGTCGATCCGGACGTCGTTGGCGTCCTGCCGGCAGCGCGAGATCGTGACGGCGCACGGGGCCTTCGCCTACCTGGCCGGTCGCTACGGCCTGCGGCAGGTCGGAGTCGCCGGCATCTCCCCCGATGCCGAGCCGTCGCCGGGACGCATCGCGCGGGTCGCCCGGTACGCCCGGGAGCACCACGTGCGCACCGTGTTCTTCGGCTCCGACGTCGACCCGAAGCTCGCCGACGTGGTCGCCCGTGAGGTGGGGGCCGCGACCGCGCTCCTCGACCCCGTCGAAGGGGTCGCCGCCGGCGACGACTACCTGTCGGTCATGCGCCGCAACGCCGCCGCGCTGCACGAGGGGTTGAGCTGTGCATGACGGTCTTCGAGCTCCGCGGGGGGTGCGTCGCGCTCGGTGGGCGCGAGATCCTGCACGACGTCAGCGTCAGCGTCGACAGCGGTGAGTTCGTCGCGATCCTCGGCGCGAACGGCTCGGGCAAGACGACCTTGGTGCGCACCCTGGTCGGGTTGGTGCCGCTCTCAGCCGGGACACTCGAGGTCTTCGGCACGCCGCTGGCCCGTTTCCGCGACTGGCCGCGACTGGGCTACGTGCCCCAGCGGCTGTCGGTCGGCGGCGGTGTGCCGGCCACCGTGCGCGAGGTGGTGGCCTCCGGTCGCACCGGCCGCGCCCATCGGCTGCGCCGGCTCGGTCGCGCCGATCACGCCGCGATCGACCATGCCCTCGAAGACGTCGGGCTGTCCCATCGCGGGTCCGACGCCGTCGCGACGCTGTCGGGAGGTCAGCAGCAGCGGGTGCTGATCGCGCGGGCGCTGGCAGGCGAGCCGGAGGTCCTCGTCCTCGATGAGCCCACGGCCGGCGTCGACGCCGACAGCCAGGACACGCTCGCCGGCGCACTCGGGCACCTCGCCGGCCAGGGTGGCAGCGTCGTGCTCGTCGCGCACGAGCTGGGCCCGCTCGCCGACCTGATCGGTCGCGCCGTCGTCATGAGCGGTGGACGCGTCGCGTCGGATGGGCCACCGCCCGAGCCGGAGGGCCATCACGCGCACGTCGGCCATATCCACACGCACGCGCACGAGACGCACGACCGCGGTCACCCCTCGGTCCTCGAGCCGCGGACGTTCGACCGATGAGCTTCCTGGAGTACGAGTTCATGCAGCGGGCGCTGGTGGCGGCCGTGCTGGTCGGCGTCGCCGCACCGGCGATCGGCACGTTCCTGGTGCAGCGGCGACTGTCGCTGATGGGCGACGGGATCGGGCACATCGCGCTCACCGGCGTCGCCCTCGGCTTCCTGCTCGGCACGGCTCCGGTGCTGACCGCGATCGTCGTCGCGATCCTCGGCGCCGTGGCGATCGAGCTGCTGCGGGAGCGAGGCCGCACGACAGGTGACGTCGCACTCGCGCTGCTCTTCTACGGCGGCATCGCCGGCGGCGTACTGCTCATCGGCTTGTCGCCCGGTGGGTCCAGCGCGACGTTGGTGAGCTACCTGTTCGGGTCGCTCTCCAGCGTCCGGCCGACAGACCTCGTCGTCATCGCCGGGCTGTCCGTCGCGGTCATCGGCGTCGTCGCGGTCTTCGGGCGCGAGCTGTTCGCGGTGTGCTCCGACGAGGAGGTGGCGCGCGTCTCAGGTCTGCCGGTTCGTTTCCTCAACATCCTCGTCGCCGTGACGGCAGCCGTGACCGTGACCGTGGCGATGCGGGTCGTGGGGCTGCTCCTGGTCAGCGCCCTGATGGTGGTGCCCGTCGCAGCGGCGCAGCAGCTCAGCGCGTCCTTCCGCGCGACGCTCGTCGGCGCATGCGCGGTCGGCATGCTCGCGAGTGTCGGTGGCCTGGTCGTCGCGTTCTACGCCGACGTGGCGCCGGGCGCGAGCACTGTCGTGCTCGCGCTGGGCGGCTTCCTCGTCGCGGCGCTCGCATCCCAGCTGCGGCCGGTGCGATGACGCGGCAGCGGACAGCCGTGAGTCGCGCCCTGGAGTCGGCGGACGGCTTCCAGAGCGCGCAGGCGCTGCACGACGCGATGCGGCACGCCGGCGAGAGCGTGGGGCTCACCACGGTCTACCGGCACCTGCAGGCGCTGGCCGACGCCGGTGAGGTCGACGTGCTGCGAACCGCCGACGGCGAGGCGGTCTACCGCCGCTGCCTCGCGGACGACCACCACCACCACCTCGTCTGCCGGTCGTGCGGGACGACGGTCGAGGTGACCGGGCCGGCCGTCGAGACCTGGGCGGAGCAGGTCGCCAAGAAGCACGGCTTCCGCGACGTCACCCACACCGTCGAGGTCTTCGGCACCTGCCGCGACTGCGGCTAGGCGCGCCAGACGGTCTTGATGTTGCAGAACTCCCGGATGCCGTGGGCGGCCAGCTCGCGGCCGTAGCCGCTGTTCTTGACACCGCCGAAGGGCAGCTCGGGGTACGACGTCGTCATGCCGTTGAGGAAGACCATCCCGGCCTCGGCGTCGCGGACGAAGCGCTCCTGCTCGTCAGGGTCGTCGGTCCAGAAGTTGGAGCCGAGGCCGAACTGCGTGTCGTTGGCCAGCCGGACGGCCTCGTCGATGTCGGCGAAGGTGCGCACGACGGCGACCGGACCGAACGCCTCCTCGGTCCAGATCTGCATGTCCTCGGTGACGTCGGTGAGCACCGTCGGCGGGTAGTACCAGCCCTCCCCCTCGATGCTCCTGCCGCCGCAACGGACGCTCGCGCCCTTCGCGACCGCGTCCGTCACGAGTTCCTCGAGGTCGTTGCGACCGCTCTCCGTGGCGAGGGGACCGACGTCCGTGGCGTCGTCGGTCGGGTCTCCGACGACGAGCGCCTGCATCCGCTCGACGAACAGGCGGGTCCACACCTGCGCGACCTCCGCGTGCACCAGGAAGCGCTTCGCTGCGATGCAGCTCTGGCCGTTGTTCTGCACCCTTGCGGTCACCGCCACGTCTGCGGCCCTCGCCAGGTCGGCCGACGGCATGACGACGAAGGGATCGCTGCCGCCGAGCTCCAGGACGGTCTTCTTCAGCTGCCGACCGCCGATCGACGCGACTGCCTTTCCGGCGGACGTGCTGCCGGTGAGGGTTACCGCGACGACGCGGTCGTCGGCGAGCAGCCGCTCGACCTTGTCGGAGCCGATGAGCAGTGCCTGGAAGACGTCGGCCGGGAAGCCGGCCCGGCGGAAGAGCTGCTCAAGGTAGAGCGCGGTCTGCGGCACGTTCGACGCGTGCTTGAGCAGTCCGACGTTGCCGGCCATCAAGGCGGGAGCTGCGAAGCGCATCACCTGCCACATCGGGAAGTTCCACGGCATCACCGCGAGCACCGGTCCCATCGGCTGGTAGCGCGTAAAGGCAGCTGACGCCTTGACCGCGCCGGCGTCGGCCGGCTCATCAGCCAGGAACTCCGCCGCGTGATCGGCGTAGTAGCGACAACCGGCCGCGCACTTCGCGACCTCGAGCTTGGCGGCGTCGACCGTCTTGCCCATCTCGGTCGTCATCAGCACAGCGAGCTCGTCGGTGTCGGCGTCGAGGATGTCGGCGGCCGACCGCATCCACCCAGCCCGCTGCTCGAGTGTCGTCAGGCGGTACGACGAGAAGGCGCCCGCCGCGCGAGCAACGCGGTCGCCGAGCTCGGCATCGCTGAGCGGCTCGAAAGTCTTGAGGGTCTCACCGGTTGCGGGGTTCACCGTCGCGATCGCCATGCGACCGACGTTAGGCGAACGGGCCGATCGCCTCCACCAGCTCGACCGCATTGCCCTCGGGGTCGGCGGTCATGCCGCGTCGCGCGCCGGCGATGCGCGCCTTCGGCGCCCACGGGTGCCCGGATGCCGTCAGCCGCCAGACGACGGCGTCCAGGTCGTCGACGGTCATGGCGAAGTGCTGCTCCGGATGGCGCTCACCGGGCTTCTCACTGACGTGGACCTGCGTGCTGCCACCCGGGAAGTCGAACCAAGCCCCGGTCTGGTCGACACCCTGCGTCGGCTTGTCGACGCGCTTCAGACCCAGCAGCTCGTAGAACGGGACGACCGCCTCGGTGCGCCCCGGTGCAACGACGACGTTGACGTGATGCAGCCTCATGTCGCACCACCGTAGCGACGGTCCCGACTCGCGTAGATCTCGACGGCCCGCCACAGGTCACGGCGGTCGACGTCCGGCCACAGCACGTCGAGGAACACCATCTCGGCGTACGCCGACTGCCACAGCAAGAAGTTGCTCGTGCGCTGCTCGCCCGACGTGCGCAGGAACAGGTCGACGTCCGGCATGTCGGGCTCGTCGAGGTAGCGAGTGAGCACCCGCTCGTCGACCTTCGACGGGTCCACCTTCCCGGCGGCGACGTCGAGCGCCAGCGCACGCGCGGCGTCGACGATCTCGGCGCGTCCTCCGTAGTTGACGCACATCGTCAGGGTCAGCACGTCGTTGTCGCGCGTCAGCTCCTCCGCCTGCTCGAGCTCGGAGATGACAGACCGCCACAGCTTCGGGCGGCGGCCGGCCCACCGGACCCGGACGCCGAGCTCGTGCATCTCGTCGCGGCGGCGGCGGATGACGTCACGGTTGAAGCCCATGAGGAAGCGCACCTCGTCGGGCGATCGCTTCCAGTTCTCCGTGGAGAAGGCGTAGGCCGAGACCCACTTCACGCCGAGCTGGATCGCGCCCTCGACCACGTCGAACAGCGACGACTCCCCCTCCTCATGCCCCCTCGTGCGGGGCAGGTCGCGCTCCTTGGCCCATCGGCCGTTGCCGTCCATGACGATCGCGACGTGCCGCGGGACGAGGTCGGCGGGGATCGGTGGTGGCGTGGCCCCGGAGGGGTGTGCCGCGGGAGCCCGGACCGAGGTCCGGCGCCTCATGCGCGCTCGACGAGCGGCAGTGATCGCAGCCCCCGTTCGAGGTGCCACTGCAGATGCGCGGCGACCAGTCCGCTGCCCTCGCGCCGGGTGCGCTCCTCGGACCGAGCGGCGGCGGCCCACTCCCCCGTCAGCAGGTCGCGCATCAGCGCGAGCGCCGCCGGTGACGGCGACGCCGCCCCCGGTGGGCGGCAGGCCGAGCAGACGGTGCCACCCGCGGGCACCGAGAAGGCGCGGTGCGGACCCGGGGCGCCGCAGCCCGCGCACTCGTCCAGGGCGGGCGCGTAGCCGGCGACGGACATCGCCCGCAGCAGGAACGCGTCGAGGACCATCGAGGGGTCCTTCTCGCCCTCGGTGAGCGCGCGGAGCGCCCCGATGACCAGCAGGAACAGCCGCAGCGCCGGCTCCTTCTCCTCCGCGGTGAGCCGCTCGGCGGTCTCCAGCACGGCCGTCCCGACCGTGTAGCGGGGGTAGTCCGCGCACAGGGCGTCGCCGTACGACATCAGGCTCTCGGCCTGGTTCACGATGTCGAGCGACCGGCCGACGTACAGCTGGAGGTCGACATGACTGAACGGCTCGACCGTCGCGCCGAACTTCGAGCGGGTACGGCGCACGCCCTTGGCGACAGCTCGGACGCGGCCGTTCCGGCGGGTCAGCACCGTGATGATGCGGTCGGCCTCGCCGAGCTTCTGCGTGCGCAGGACGACGCCCTCGTCCCGGTAGAGAGTCATCCGCGTGGGAGCGGGCAGACCGAGCGGGGTGTCACGGACACACGGTAGACGGCCGGGGGTGCTCCGACACGGTTGACGCGGCGTGGCACGTGCCATGAGATCGCACAAAGCGAGAGGGTGGGGCGTGGCTGCGAAGGGGACGGCGCGACGTCCTGGCTGGGCACTGCCGCCGCAGCCTCCCGAGACCTGGGTCGGCGGCCTGTGGCTGTCCCTGCTGGTGGTCGCCGTGGTCGTGGCCGTCGTCGTGCCGATCGCCCCGGTTTGGAACGGCGCCGGCCAGGACGAGATCCTGCTCGCAGACGCGCGCGCGGTGGCTGCCGCCGCGGCCGTGATCGCCGCGTTCGTGCTGCTCGTCCAGTCCACGGTGGCCGGCGACCACTGGCTGCGCTGGATGGCAGGGGGCTTCGCCCTGGCCTTCCTGCTGCACCTCGCCTGCGTCGGCGGCCGGTCCGACCCGGACGTGCTCGAGGCGCTGTCGATGCTGGCGCTGCTCGCCGTCCCGATCTGCGCGCTGACCGTTCGGCTCGTGGAGCGCAGCCTGGTCCTCCTGGTGCTACCCGCGGTCGCACTCGCGGTCGTTGCCGCCGCGGCCGTCTCGAGCGGCCCGCAGCTGCTGGCGGCTGACGACCTGCAAGGCGCCGCCCGCATCGGCTGGGCGGTCACAGCAGGGATCTCGGCGGTTGCGGCAGTGCTCTGGCTCCGACCGGCGCCGGGCTGCCGGCGCTGGGTCGGTGCCGGCCTCGCGATCGGAGCCGTCGCTGCCGTGGTGCACGCCGCTGCGTCCGCCGCGCGCGACGACGTGTGGTGGGCCGGAGTCGCCGGCGAGGCGCTGGCCGTGGCGGTGCCCGCAGTCGCGATCGGCCTTCGCACCGTGCTCGGCTACGGCCGGCAGAGCCGACGCTGGCATCAGCTCGAGGCGGAGATCAAGGCGCTGCGCCGAGGATCGCGGCTGCTGCCGGACCGGTCCGTCACCCCGGAGGACGACGAGGGGCTGCCGGGCAAATCGGAGGTCAGGGCGATCCTCGCCGCCGCCGCCGTCCGGGTCGCACTGCAACCCGTCATCGAGCTCAAGACGGGCAACGTCGTGGGCAGCGAGGCCCTGTCGCGGTTCGGCGGCCGGGTGCCGACCGACCGGTGGTTCAAGGCCGCCACCAAGTACGGCTACGGCGCCGAGCTGGAGCGCCTGTGCCTGTCGGCGGCAGTGGCGCTGCTCCCCACGCTGCCGGCCGACCAGTTCCTGGCAGTCAACATCTCGCCCGCCGCGCTCGCCGACAAGGGGGTCCAGGGGCTTCTCACCGGAGCCGACCTGACCCGGGTCGTCGTCGAGATCACCGAGCACGAGGCGGTGGAGAACTACGCGCTGACCCGGCTGGTGCTGGGACGGCTGCGGACGGCGGGGGCGCGGATCGCGGTCGACGACACCGGAGCAGGGTTCGCCAGTCTGCGACACGTCCTGATGCTGCAGCCCGACATCATCAAGCTCGACCTGAGCCTGACCCGCGACGTCGACGTCGACCGCCGTCAGCAGGCTCTCGTCCGCGCGGTGACCGCCTTCTCCGCCCAGGTCGGGGCCACCGTGCTGGCCGAGGGCGTCGAGACCCAGGAGCAGCTCGACACGCTCCGGGAGATCGGCGTCCGCCTCGGGCAGGGCTGGCACCTCGGCGTACCCGTCCTCGCGAGCTAGCAGGACCGCGCCGCTTCACGGCGAATTCAGCCTCGTGCTGAGACGCCTCGTGACTGCCGCTTGCGCCGTCGTGCTGCCCCTGTCCGTGCTGCCGGGATCTGCCGCAACGCCGACGGCGCCCCTCGCCCCGCCCGCGGGCGCGATCAGCTCCGGTGTGGAGTTCCTGGCCAACCTGCCCGAGCTCAAGAGCGCGATCTCGATCGACTTCATCGGCAGCACGATGTTCGCGTCGACCGTGACCGGCATCTACGCCTACGACGTCAGCGACCCCGCAGTGCCGGCGCTCGTCGGCGCCCTGCCGCAGTACATCTGGGAGAACGAGGACGTCGAGGTCGACGAGAAGCGCAAGCTGCTCTTCCTGTCGCGCGACCCGCGTGGGTTCACCTCCCCGGCGACCGCGGCGTTCCCATACGGCGCCGTGCAGGTCATCGACGTCAGCAACCCCACGGCGATGGTCCAGCTGTCGATGACGCTGCTGCCGAGCGGGCACACGACCTCCTGCGTCGACAGCTGCAACTACACCTGGACGGCGGGACCGGCAACAGGCCAGACGCAGCCGGCCGACTGGGGTGGCCGGCCGGTGTTCGCCCTCGACATGCGCAACCCCGCCCAGCCCGTGCAGTGCCCGCACCCGATCGACGAGCACCGCAACGACGGCAAGACCGACTACACGCACGACGTACAGGTCGACCGCGACGGCGTCGCGTGGGTCTCCGGCAGCGGCGGCGTCCGCGGCTACTGGGTGAGCGGCAAGCACCGCAACGCGCAGACCGGCAAGGTGCAGAAGGCAACCGGCTGCGAGCCCGTTCCCTACGCCGGCGGGGGCACCGACCTCGGCCAGCTGTCCCGGGGCGGCGTCATGCACAACTCGTGGCACCCGTCGTGGGCGAAGAACGTCCTGCTCGCCACCGAGGAGGTCACGGAGGGCGGCTGCCAGCAGCTCGGCAAGTTCGCGACGTACAGCCTGGACCGCTCGTACGGCGGCGGTGGGTTCCGCAGCACCAAGGAGAAGC
Source organism: Frankiaceae bacterium (assembly GCA_016650445.1). Taxonomy (GTDB): domain Bacteria; phylum Actinomycetota; class Actinomycetes; order Mycobacteriales; family SCTD01; genus RYN-124. Next base: position 25,439 of record JAENVS010000048.1, read on the forward strand.
CGTTCCGGCTGAAGGTCCTCGACACCTGGACCCCCGAGAAGCAGCCAGGCTCGTCCGGTTGCGGGTCGGCGCACTACTTCACCGACCGCGGTGACGGCATCACGGCCAACGCGTTCTACGGGCAGGGCACCCGGTTCCTCGACGTGCGCAACCCGAAGGACATCAAGCAGGTGGCGTACTACCGGCCCGACGACGCCAACACCTGGGCCGCCTACTGGCGACCCGGCGGCTACGTCTTCGTCGCCGACTTCGACCGAGGCGTCGACGTGCTCAAGGTGACGATCGGCAAGAACGGCAAGGCGGTGACCGCGCCCGCGATGCCGGCCCGCTCACTTCGCAACCTGCCGAGCCGCGGCTTCGGCTGGATGTGCCAGGTGCCCGCCTCGATCGCCGCCGCCAACCCGCGGCTCGTCGCTCGCGGCTAGAAGCCGAGCTTGCGCAGCTGCTTGGGGTCGCGCTGCCAGTCCTTGGCGACCGCGACGTGCAGGTCGAGGTAGACCGGCGTACCGAGCAGCACCTCGATCTGACGTCGCGCCGTCGTACCCACGCCCTTGAGGCGTGAGCCCTTGGAGCCGAGGACGATCGCCTTCTGACTGTCGCGTTCGACGTAGAGGGTCGCGTAGATGTCGAGCAGGGGGCGGTCCTCGGGCCGGTCGACGCGGGGGTTCATCTCCTCGATCGTGACCGCGATCGAGTGCGGCAGCTCGTCGCGGACGCCCTCGAGCGCCGCCTCGCGGATCAGCTCGGCGACGAGGACCTGCTCCGGCTCGTCGGTCAGCTCTCCGTCCGGGTAGAGCGGCGGGCCCGTCGGCAGGCGCTGCACGAGCAGGTCGGCGAGCAACGCCACCTGGAAGTCGGAGACGGCACTGACCGGCACGACCTCTGCCCAGTCGTGCAGCTGGCTGACCGCGAGCAGCTGCTCACCGATCGTCTGCTTGTCGGCCTTGTCCGTCTTCGTGACGATCGCGATGACCGGGGTCTTCAGCGCCTTGAGCTCCTCGGCGATGAAGCGGTCACCCGGGCCGACCTTCTCGTCTGCCGGCACGCAGAAGCCCACGACATCGACGTTGGCGTAGGTCTCACGCACGAGGTCGTTGAGCCGTTGGCCCAGCAGCGTGCGGGGCTTATGCAGACCGGGGGTGTCGACGAGGACGAGCTGCGCGTCGTCGCGATGCACGATGCCGCGAATGGCGTGCCGGGTCGTCTGCGGCCGGCTCGACGTGATCGCGACCTTCGACCCGATGAGCGCGTTGGTGAGCGTCGACTTCCCGGCGTTGGGCCGCCCGACGAAGCAGGCGAAGCCCGAGCGAAAGGTCATGCGCCAGTGTCGCTCACGTCGTGACGGTCTCGTGCACCACGCCGTCCGGGCCGGCGAGCAGCACCGGTACGCCGGCACCGAACTCGCGCAGCACGGCCAGGTCGGCCGGGCGCACGTGCCGTACCGATGCCTCGTCGAACGTGCGTGCGTCCCGCACCACGACGACGGCGGCCTCGAAGCTGCGCGCACCACTGGACGCCGCCGCGGCCACGGCCCCGCGGAGGGCAGACGTCGTCAGCGCGGGATCGATGTTCTCGACCGTGCCGGCGGCATAGGTGCGGCCGTCGGTGTCGCGGACGGCCGCCCCTTCGGGCTGCTGCGTGTGCGGGGCATGTGCGCGTTGCAGCGCCCGGCCGGCAAGCGTCACCAGCTTGAGGTCCTCGTGGTCGAGGTCAGCCATCGCCGGCGTCCTTCGGGGTGCGGCAGACCAGCACCGTCCCGATGCGGTTGCGCCGGCCCTTGCTGCTCTCCGCGACGAGCGTCAGGCCGCCCACCTGCGCGGTCGCGCCAGGGATCGGCACGCGGCCGAGTGCCATCGCGAGCAGCCCGCCGACGGTCTCGACGTCATCCTGCGGCAGCTCGACGCCGAAGAGCTCCTCGAGATCCTCGACCGGCAACCGCGCCGTGACGCGCGTCGTGGTGTCGTCCACCTTCTCGACCGGCGGTGCCTCGCGGTCGTACTCGTCGGTGATCTCACCGACGATCTCCTCGAGCACATCCTCCATGGTGACGAGGCCGGCCGTCCCGCCGTACTCGTCGACGACCACCGCGATGTGACCGAGCTCGGCCTGCATGTTGCGCAGCAACTCGTCGACCGGCTTCGACTCGGGCACGAAGACCGCCTCCCGCATGACCTCTTCGACCTTCACGGCGCTACCGCCCTCGGAGCGCTCCTTGCGGACGAGGTCCTTGAGGTAGGCGACCCCGAGCACGTCGTCGTTGTTCTCGCCGACGACCGGGACGCGGGAGAACCCGCTGCGCAACAGCAGGTTCAGGGCCTGCTTCACGGTCTTGCCCCGCTCGATCGTGACGATGTCGGTGCGCGGCACCATGACCTCGCGGACGATGGTGTCGCCGAGCTCGAAGACCGAGTTGATCATGTCTCGCTCGGCCCGCTCGACGACTCCGCGCTCCTGCGCCATCTCGACCAGGTCGCGGAGCTCGGCCTCCGACGCGAACGGCCCGTGCTGGAAGCCCTTGCCAGGTGTCAGCGCGTTGCCGATCAGGATCAGCAGTGTCGGGAGCGGCCCGAAGATCCGGGTCAGCGCGCGGGCGAAGCCGGCCCCTCGCAACGCGACGGCGTCGGCGTGCTGCCGGCCGATCGTGCGTGGCGCCACGCCCACGAAGACGTAGCCGATGACGGACATCGCGGCGACGCCGACGACGACCGCCCACGATCCGTCGACCCGGTCGAGGCAGTAGGCCACCACGATCCCGGTCGCAGCCAGCTCGCAGATCATCCGCAGGAGGAGCAGCAGGTTGAGCGACCGCGGCGGGTCTGCCATCACGGCCTGGAGCCGCGCGGAGCCAGGTCGGCCCTCCCGGACGAGCTCCTCCACCCGCACCCGCGAGACCCGCGACAGCGCGACCTCGAGGCAGGCGAACAGGCCCGCGAGAAGCGTGAACAGGGCGGCCACCGCGAGGGGACCGGCGTCGGCTAGCACTGTTAGGAGCCCCGGGCTTCCTGCTGTCCCTCATGCCATGCGGACAGGAGCTCGCCCTGCAGTCCGAACATCTCGGCGTGCTCCTCGGCGTCACCGTGGTCGAAGCCGAGCAGGTGCAGGACGCCGTGCGTGCACAGCATCTGCAGCTCGTCCTCCGTGCTGTGGCCCGCGTCCCGTGCCTGTCGCTCCGCGACCACCGGGCAGAGCACCACGTCGCCGAGCATCGCGGGCGCGGGCTCGTCGAAGTCACCGTGCTCGTGGTCGTGGCCCGAACCGTGCCCCACGCCGCGCGAGCCCCGCAGGTCGAGCTCGTCCATCGGGAACGCCAGTACGTCGGTGGGACCCGGCTCCTGCATGTACTTCACGTGCAGCTCGGTCATGCGCTCGACGTCGACGAGCACGATCGACAGCTCCGCGAGGGGCGACACACCCATGCGCTCGAGCACATGGCGAGCCACTCGCTCCAGCGTCTTCTCCTCGACGGAGAACCCCGACTCGTTGTAGATGTCGATCGTCATCTGGAGCCGCGCTTGGGTCCGCGGGCCGGGGCCTGCTGCTGGTCGTCGTACTGCGCGTAGGCATCGACGATGCGGCTGACGAGCTTGTGGCGCACGACGTCCGACGAGTCGAGCTTCGCGAAGTGGATGTCCTGGATGTCGTCGAGGATGTCGCGCACGATGCGCAGACCGCTCGTCGTGCCCGAGGGCAGGTCGACCTGCGTGACGTCACCGGTGACGACGATCTTCGACCCGAACCCGAGCCGGGTGAGGAACATCTTCATCTGCTCGGCCGACGTGTTCTGCGCCTCATCCAGGATCACGAACGCGTCGTTCAAACTTCTGCCACGCATGAACGCGAGGGGCGCGACCTCGATAGTGCCGGCAGCCATCAGCTTCGGGATTGACTCCAGGTCGAGCATGTCGTGCAGTGCGTCGTACAGCGGCCGCAGGTAAGGGTCGATCTTCTCGTAGAGGGTGCCCGGCAGGAAACCGAGCCGCTCGCCCGCCTCGACCGCCGGGCGCGTCAGGATGATGCGGTTGACCTGCTTGGCCTGCAGCGCCTGCACGGCCTTGGCCATGGCGAGGTAGGTCTTGCCGGTGCCGGCCGGCCCGATCGCGAACACAATGGTGTGCCGGTCGATCGCCTCGACGTACCGCTTCTGGTTGACCGTCTTCGGCCGGATGGTGCGGCCGCGGTTGGACAGGATGTTGAGGGTCAGGACCTCCGCCGGCCGGTCGCTGCCGCCGGTCTGCAACATGGCGAGACTGCGCTCGACGGCCTCGCTGGTCAGCTGCTGGTCCCGCTCGAGCAGCGAGATCAGCTCCTCGAACAGCCGCACAGCGAGAGCGTTGTCGGCGGGCGCGCCGGTGATGGTGATCTCGTTGCCGCGGACGTGCACGTCGCTGGCGAGTGCCTTCTCGATGACCGTGAGCAGCTCGTCCCGGCTGCCGAGCAGGCTCACCATGGAGTGAGCACCGGGAACGACGATCTTCGTCGAGACACGGTCGTCGGTTGGCATGTCCCCTCGATGCTAACCGGGGGGCCAGCTCATTGAGCGTCCTCCGAGCACGTGGATGTGCAGGTGGTGGACCGTCTGCCCGGCGTCGTCTCCGGTGTTGGCGACCAGCCGGTAGCCACCGGTGAGGCCCTCCTGACGCGCGACGGCAGCAGCGGCCGCGAGCACCTCCCCGGCGTACGCCGGATCCACCTCGGCCAGGTCGGCCACGTTGGCGTGGTGGTCGCGAGGGATCACCAGGACATGCGTGGGCGCCGCGGGGTTCAGGTCACGAAACGCGATGGTCCGCTCGGTCTCCTGCACGACCGTCGCCGGGATGTCGCCCGCGACGATGCCGCAGAACAGGCAGCTCATCGCTTGTCGCTCGTCACCCAGAGGCCGTAGCCGCCGCCGATCCCGAGCAGCACGGCAGCGACGAGCAGCAGCACGACCAGCTTGGTCGTGCGGCTCGTCCCGGACGACGTGGATGCCGCGGGCTTCGCGTTTGCGGTCTCGACCGGGCCCACGGTCAGCTGGGGGCTCGGCGACTCGAGGGCAGGAAGCGGAGACGGGGGACCGGCCGGTGCTGCCGGGCTGTCCGACGGCGCCGGGATGACGGTCACCACGGCTGACGGCGCCGAAGCGCGGCGGCTCGGCGAGGGCGAGGGCTTGGCCGAGGGACTCGCAGGTGCGCTCGCCGCCTGGCTACGGCTCGGCGACGGCAGCGGGGGCGGCGGGATGATGCCGGTCGGCGAGGGAGAGGGCTCGACTCGGGCGGGGCTGGCAGACGGCTGGGGAGCGGCCGGGCTCGCCTTCGCCGTGCTCGTCGCCTTCGGGGTCGGGGTGGGTGCCGGCGCGGCGAACGGCTGCGCCTCGGCCGACCCGACCAGGATGGTGGGCGTGACGACCACTGCTGCCACCGACAGCAGCAGTGAACGGCGGACGTCAGGCACCCGTCGACTCTAGGTGTAAACCGAGCAGGCCGGCAGGGCGTCGTACCAGCGTGCAGACGGCCGTGACAGCAGCGAGAGGGGACGCGCTGGTGGCCGCGGCCGACTCGCTGACGCTGCTGTACACCGCCCACTACCGCGGGCTGGTCCGGCTGGCCGCCTACCTCACCGGTGACCGTGACGGCGCAGAAGAGGTCGTGCAGGACGCGTATGTGAAGGTGCTCGGCCGGTGGGGCGGGCTGCGCGACCTCGACAAGGGCGAGGCCTACCTGCGGCAGACGGTCGTCAACCTGTCCAGATCGCGGCTGCGGCACCGCGTGGTCGTCGAGAGGCACGCCCCGGCGGCCATGCCCGACACGGCCAGCGCCGAAGCAGGAGCCATGACGCAGCTCGACCGGGCCGCGGTGATCCAGGCCATCGGCGACCTGCCCCGCCGGCAGCGGGAGGCCATCGTGCTCCGCTACTACGCCGACCTGTCAGAGGCCCAGACCGCGCATGCGATGGGCATCAGCGCCGGGGCTGTGAAGAGCCACACCTCGCGAGGCATGGCTGCGCTGCGACACCTGCTCGAGGAGGACACGTGAGCACCCCACGACGTCGCTCGCTGCGCTCACGACGCCGCGGGGACCCCGCATGATGACCCCCGAGGATCGCCTGCGGCAGATCCTGCAGCTCGAGGCGGAGGACCTCGTCCCTGCCGGTGACGGGCTGCGCCGGATCGAGCAGCGGCTGTCCCAGCGGCGCACCCTGCGGTCCAGGATCGTCCCGGCCGTGGCCATTGCGGGGGTCGTCGCGGTCGCTGGTGCCGCGGCCATCACGGTGTCGCTCACCGACGACGGTGCGCTCAAGGTTCCGGAGCAGCGGGCGAGCTCGGCGCCCAACCCGGCACCGTCCACCTGTGCCGTCGACGGCTGCGTCGACCCGACCCCGTCTGCAGTCCCGTCGCCCCTGCCGTCACCCGTCGTGCTGGTCACGACGTCCGCGAACGGAACCCCGGTGTGGCCGTTCACGACCAACGCGCAGGCGTCGGAGTGGCTGTCGCGTCCGGGCAGCCGGTCCTGGGCCGCCGACCCGGTGAAGGTCGTGGCCCACCTCATGAGCGACTACCTGAAGCTGCCCGGACAGGCGACGCGGCGGATCAACGACGACGCGGATGTCGCGATCGTCGAGGTGTCCGCCGGCGGACGACCGGTCTCGCAGGTCCGGCTGGAGCGAGTGGGACAGCGACCCGCGGGTCCATGGTCCGTCACTGCTGCCTTCGCCGAGGACCTCATCGTCAGCCGGCCCAAGGACGGCGAGGACGTGACCAGCCCGTTGCAGACCAGCGGCACGGTCACCGGTGTCGACGAGTCGGTGCACGTGCGTCTCATGACCGACGCGCTCCTCGACGAGGGGCATGCCCCGGCGGGCAACGTGATCCCGTGGAGCCAGCCGCTTCGCTGGTCGAAGAGCGACTGGTCGATCGCCGCCGTCGTCGCCTCGACGTACGACGGGAAGGGCGACCTGCACGCGGTCACCATCACGGCCGTACGGCGGTCCACCGCGCCGGTCGACGGCGTGCCCGGTGCCGGCAGCGTTCTCGTGGCCGTCGACCAGCAGCACATCGTCACCGTCGACACCTCGACCGGGCAGCAGCTCCGGCAGCTGTCCTTCCCCGAGAGCGCGGGCGCGGACGCGATCGACAGCGCCCCGGACCGCGGCGGCGAGGACGGCGTGGTGTGGGTGCGCACCCGCGGTGACGGCTGCACCAGCTCGATCATCCGGGTCGGCCTCGCGCACGGGCCGGCCGGCGTCACCGTCGACGCGAAGCCGCTGCGACGCGGGCTGCCCGCGCTCTCGTCCGGCGGGCGCAGCCTGGCATGGGTGGAGCGACCCTGCACAGGCGGCGACACGACGATCGTGGTGCGTGGTCCTGATGCGAACTTCTCGACAGTTGCCACGTCCGGCGAGCCGGTCACCGACCTCGACGTGCGCGACGACGGGTACGCCGTCGTACAGCTCGGTAAGCGGGTCGTCGTGCTGCCACCAGGAGCCACTGACATGACGTCGGCCCGCACGCTGACCCCCGACGACGGCTGCACGCTGGCGGCGCCCGCCTGGGATGCAGCGGTGGCGGTGGCCTGGCAGAGCTGCCCGGCCGGCTGGCGGCTGGGCCGCTGGGTCGCGACCGGAGGAGCCGCCACGAGCAGCATCGCCGTGTCGGTCAGGTCCGGCGTGCTGCACACCGCGGTCACCTCCGGGCAGCTGCTCGTGGCACTCGAGGACCACGGCATCGCCCGCCTCGTCAACGGCATGCTCGACGACATCCCGAACGCGCTGCGCTGGGGCCAGCCCGACTGGTGACTACGCCCAGCGGGCAGTCCTGGCGCTGACCACGGCCGCCGCCGCCGCTCCGGCCGTCGAGGTACGCAGCACGGAGGCGCCCAGCCGCACGGCCGTCGCACCCACAGCCTCGAAGGCGGCCAGCTCCTCGTCGCGGATCCCGCCTTCGGGGCCGACGACGAGCACGACGTCACCCGCGCCGGGCAGCTCGAGGCCGGCGAGCGGCCTGGTCGCCGCCTCGTGCAGCACGAGGCCGGCTTCGGCCGAGCCGAGGAGCTCCACGACCTGCGCCGTCGTGTGTGGCTCGTGGACGTGCGGCAGCCAGGATCGTCGTGACTGCTTGGTCGCCTCGCGCGCCGTCGAGCGCCAGCGGGCCAACGCCTTCGCCCCGCGTTCGCCGTCCCACTTCACGACGCAACGCGCGGCCGACCACGGCACGATCGCGTCGATGCCGACCTCGGTGGCGAGCTCGACGGCCAGCTCTCCGCGGTCGCCCTTCGCGATGGCCTGCACAAGCACGAGTCGCGGGGCGGCCTGCTGTTCCGTCGTACGACGAAGGACATCGAGCTCCACGACGTCGCGTCCGACGGACACGACCGTGCAGGAAGCCCGCATGCCGCGACCGTCGACCAGGTCGACGGCCTCCCCCGGCTGCACGCGCCGGACCGTCGCGGCATGCCGGCCCTCCGGGCCGGCCAGGACGACGCGGCCGGACTCGAGGCCGTCAGCCAGGAAGACCGGCGCGGTCACCGTCGCTTGCGACCGAACAGGCCGCCCGCGCGTCCGGATGACGGGACCCGCTCCTCGCCACGCAGGACCGCCAGCTCGCGCAGGAGCTCCTCCTGACGGGCGTCGAGCCGCGTCGGCACCTGCACGTCGAGGTGTACGTGCAGATCACCGCGGCCGGTGCCGCGAAGGTGTGGGACTCCGCGGGCCCGCAGGGTCAGCACCGCGTCGGGCTGCGTGCCCGGTGCGATGTCGAGCTCCTCGTCGCCATCAAGCGTCTCGAGCTGGAGGACGGTGCCGAGAGCGGCGGCCGTCATCGGCAGGGTCATCCGGCAGTGCAGATCGTCGCCGTCGCGGGTGAACACGGGATGCGGCTTCTCGCTGACCTCGACATAGAGATCACCGGGCGGCCCGCCGCCGGGGCCGACTTCGCCCTCACCCGACAGCCGGATGCGCATGCCGTGCTCGACACCCGCCGGGATCTTCACCGAGAGGGTGCGCCGGGCACGCACCCGACCGTCGCCGCCGCACTCACCGCACGGATGCTCGATGACCGAGCCGAGGCCGCCGCAGCGCCCGCACGTGCGCGTCGTCATGACCTGTCCGAGGAAGGACTTCTGCACCGACTGGACCTCACCGCGGCCGCGGCAGTTGCCGCAGACCGACGGGTGCGTGCCGGCCGCCGCGCCCGCCCCGTGGCAGGTGCCGCAGACGACGGCGGTCTCGATCGTGATGTCGCGCGTCGCGCCGAACGCGGTGTCGGCAAGGTCGAGCTCGACCCGCAGCAGCGCGTCGGCACCCTGCCGCACCCGGCTGCGCGGACCGCGACCCTGCCCGCCGCCGCCGAAGAACGCCTCGAAGACGTCGCCGAGCCCGCCGAAGCCGGCCGCGAAGGGGTTGCCGGCCGTCCCGGCGCCGGAGGCGAGCGGGTCGCCGCCGAGGTCGACGACCTGGCGCTTCTCCGGGTCGGACAGCACCTCGTAGGCCGCAGTGACCTGCTTGAACCGTTCCTGCGCAGCCGGGTCGGGGTTGACGTCCGGGTGCAGCTCGCGCACCAGCTTGCGATAGGCCTTCTTCAGCGTCGCATCATCGGCATGACGGTCGACCCCCAGCAGGCCGTAGTAGTCGGTGGGCACTCTCAGGCACCGGCCAGGAGGTCGCCGACGTAACGCGCGACGGCGCGCACCGAGCCGATCGAGGCGGCGTAGTCCATCCGCGTCGGGCCGACGACGCCGAGCCCGCCGTAGGTGCCGGAGTCGGGGCCGTAGCCGACGGTCACGACCGACGTGGAGCGCAGACCTTCGACGGAGTTCTCCTCGCCGATCTTCACGTGCACGGTCGTCGGGTCGTTGACCTCGCCGATCAGCTTGAGCAGCACGACCTGCTCCTCGAGGGCCTCGAGCACGGGTCGCAAGGTGTGCGGGAAGTCGAGGGCCGACCGGGTGAGGTTGGCCGTGCCGGCGATGGCGACGCGTTCCTCGGGCTGGTCCACAAGCGTCTCCAGGACGACGGTCATGACGCTGGTCAGCACCGGGCGGATCGCGGGCGGGGCGGCGCCGGGCAGATCGGCCAGGGCAGCAGGTACGTCGACGAGACGGGCGCCGTGCAGCCTCGCGCCGAAGGCCTGCCGCAGCTGTGCGACCTCCTCATCGGAGAGCCCGGCGGGCAGCTCGAGAACGCGCTGCTCGACCCGCCCGGTGTCCATGATCGTGACGAGCAGCAGGCGGTTCGGCTCGAGATGGACGATCTCGAGGTGGCGCACCGCGCTGCGGGACAGGCTGGGGTACTGCACGACGGCCACCTGCCGGGTGAGCTGGGCCAGCAGCCGCACTGATCGGCGTACGACGTCGTCGAGGTCCACCGCGCCCTCGAGGAAGGTCTGGATCGCCCGCTTCTCCGCTCCGGACAACGGCTTGACCGAGGACAGCCGGTCGACGAACAGCCGGTAGCCCTTGTCGGTCGGGATGCGGCCGGCGCTCGTGTGCGGGTGGGTGATGAAGCCCTCGTCCTCAAGGGCCGCCATGTCGTTGCGGACCGTCGCCGGGCTGACCCCGAGGGAGTGTCGCTCCGCCAGGCTCTTCGAGCCGACCGGCTCGTTGGTGGAGACGAAGTCCTCGACGATGGCGCGCAAGACCTCGAGCTTGCGGTCGTCCAGCACTGGGTCCGCCCCTCCTTGGCACTCGCGGCGTACGAGTGCCAAGTGTACGGCGAGGGCTACCGGCCGGCCTACTCCCGGCGTGCAGCAGAATGCCCGGCGTGAAGAAGCCCTGGATCGTCCTGCTTGCCCTCGTCGCGGTCGTCGCCCTCGCCCTCGGCGGCTGGGCTGTCTTCGAGCACTTCGAGCGCGCCGGCACGATCAAGGACGCCGACAAGTCGTGCGCCGCCCTCGACGTCGTAACGCCTGGCGCCACCGTCCCGAGCGGGTTCACGCTGCCCGACGGGCAGAAGCTCCTGCGGGTGCAGACCCAGGGCAAGACCAGCATCGTGTTCGCCAGCATCGACGGTGGCCGCGACGACCTCGTCGAGATCCGGGACCGGACCGTCGACGCCCTGAAGGCCGAGGGCTACAAGCTCAACGGAACCGACCAGGAGCCGACCTTCGAGGCCGACGCCGCGATCAGCAAGGGCGACATCGACGACTCGATCAACGTGCGACCGCTGTGCACGGGCAAAGCTGTCGTCCGCTACACCCTTCATTGACCTGTTACTGGAACAAGCCCGCGAGCGCCATGATCTCGTCGGTCGTCGACCCCGGCACGATGTAGCCGTCCTGGCCGTCGATCTGCTCGAAGTGCTCGGCGATGTCCTCTGCGCGCGGCTCGGACTCCTTGCCGGCGAACCAGCCCTGACCGAGCCCCCAGAAGACCCGCGCGTAGCGGCCACCGGCGGCGGAGTAGGCGCCGTGCGTCGTCGTGCACGCCTCGCTGCAGAGGTAGGTGACCATCGGCGTGACGAGCTCGGGTGAGAGGTTCTTCGCGAAGTCGCCGAGGAGCTCCTCGGTCATGCGGGTGCGGGCCACGGGCATGATGACGTTGGACAGGATCCCGTTGCGCGCACCCTCGACGGCGATGGTGTTGGACAGGCCGACCAGGCCCATCTTCGCGGCGGCGTAGTTGGTCTGGCCGAAGTTGCCGAACGTCGCGTTGGACGCGGTGAAGACGAAGCGGCCGTAGTTGTTGTCCTTCATGACCTTGAAGGCCGGCTGGCTGACGTAGAAGGCGCCCTTGAGGTGCACGTCGAGAACCGCGTCGAGGTCGGCCCACTCGAGCTTGGTGAAGCTCTTGTCACGCAGGATGCCGGCGTTGTTGATGACGATGTCGACCTTGCCGAACGCGTCGACCGCGGTCTGCACGATGCTCTCGCCGCCCTCAGGTGTGGACACCGAGGCGTAGCTGGGCACGGCCTGGCCGCCCTTGGCCGTGATCTCGTCGACGACCTTCTGCGCGGCGCTGTCGTCGCCGCCCTTCCCGTCGACGCTGCCACCGAGGTCGTTGACCACGACGGCGGCCCCTCTGGCCGCGAGGTCGAGCGCGTAGGTGCGACCCAAGCCGCCACCCGCGCCGGTCACGATCGCAACGCGGCCGTCGAAGTCGATGTCCATAGAGATGCTTCCTCCGGGTGTGTCTGTGGGATGGCCGCCATTGTCTCAGTGACGATTGCGACGCCCCGTGGCGGGTTGTGGCACCGCTGCCCGCCGCAGGGGGCATCATCCGGCGCATGAGCCGTCCGGGGCGCCTGCAGCGGCGCCCCGTGCTGCTCGCCACTGCGGCGACGGTCGGCGTGATCGGCGGCCATGTCCTCGACGCGCTGGGGCTGCTGCCCGGTGTGCACGAGTCGGCCGAGGTGCGGGCCGCCTTGCTCGGGCTGCCCGAGGCGATGGCGGAGCTGCACGCCGCGGCCAAGCCCGCCGGAGGCGGCGGTGAGGGTGAGGAGCTGGCGGCACTCGCCGTCGCGGTAGGTCTGCAGGTGGTTCTTGCCGCCGCCGCGGTCGGTGTCGCCGTGGTGCTCGACGCCCTGCTGCTGCGGCTGCCCCAGTGGCTGCGCGCCAGCGGCGCTGCCGGCAGACCTGCCGAAGCCTGATGGTGCGGTCTTCTACGAGGTCCAGACCCAGGGTGCGACGAAGCGGTACTTCGCGCACGTCGAAGGCGAGGACTTCGTGAAGGCGCGCGATGACCTGAGGGCGCAGTTCGAGCAGAAGGGCCTGAAGATCCTCGGTACCGACCAGGAGGAGGTCGAGGCCGAGTTCGAGACCACCACCGGCACTGAAGGGAGCGAAGTAGGTCGTCCCGCTGTGCAAGGACAACCTGCGCATCCGCTGGCGCGTGGGACCGAAGTAGGCAACAAGCACGACGCCCCGTCTCCGATCACGAAGGCGGGGCGTCGTGCTGTTCGCGTACCTAGTGCCGTATCAGGCAACGTTGGCCCTGTGGGCTGGTGTTGTCTGATCCTCGTCAGTGGTGCTGGCGAGCGACTCCCCAAGGGGTGGGGCGGGCCACGGCGGGCCATGTCGACCCCGACTGCCGCGCCCGGTGTGCAGGTGGGTGCGGCGGGGGTCACGCCGGGACGGGCCGGCACCGGGTAGGTGCCGGCCGGCTCG
>JAENVS010000049.1 GCA_016650445.1 Frankiaceae bacterium
AATCGCTGCGTTGTGCAGGTCGGACTTGATCGCCGACTTCCAGCCCTTCTTGCGCTGGTTCAGGAACGTCGGGATCGCGATCGCAGCGAGGATGCCGATGATGATGATGACCACCAGGAGCTCGATGAGCGTGAAGCCCTCGTCCTCCTGGCTCTTGCGAATTCGAGCGAGCATGAGGTGTTCCTTCCGAGGAATGGCGATGATGTGGTGGAGCGGATTTCCGTATGAGTGTCCGGCGGAGCACTGTGAACTTCGGCGCTCCGACACGCGATCTTGAGCCGGGAATGAAAGCGATCAGGAGGGGCCCCCCGCGGGGGCCCCTCCTGATGTGCCTAGCCGGCTCAGCTACTGGATCAGGTCGAAGATCTTGAAGATGGGCATGTAGAGCGCGACGATCATCGATCCCACCAACGCCCCGAGGAAGGCGATCATGAGGGGCTCGATCAACGCCGTGAGCGACTCGGTCGTCGCCTCGACCTCCTGGTCGTAGAACTCGGCGATCTTCAGCAGCATCGTGTCCAGCGCACCGGTGTCCTCACCCACGCTCATCATCTGGACGACCATGGGCGGGAAGACGGGGTGCTGCGTGAGCGGCATGCTGAGCGACTCGCCGCTGCGGACGCTCTCCTGCACGGCCATGGTCGCCCGCTCGATGACGATGCTGCCGGTTGTCGTGGAGACGATCTCCAGGCTCTGCAGGATCGGGACGCCCGACTTCATCATCGTGCCCAGGTTGCGGGCGAAGCGAGCAAGCGCGATCTTCTGGACCAGCGGTCCGAACACCGGCATCTTGAGCTTGAGCGGGTCGACGATGTTGCGCACCTGCTCCTTGCGCTTGATCCGGCGCCACACCTGGACGGCCACGATGAGAAGGATGACGAGGATCGGGCCGCCGGTTCGAAGACCCTCGCTCATCTTGACCAGCACCTGCGTCGGAAGCGGCAGCGTGCCACCGAGGCTGGAGAACAGCTCGGCAAACGTCGGCACGATGAAGATCAGCATGATGATGCACATCAGGATGGCCAGCACGAAGACGACGATCGGGTAGGTCATGGCCGCCTTGACCTTGCCCTTGAGCCTGACCTCGGCTTCGTAGTTGTCCGCGACCTGAAGCATCACCGAGTCGAGGAAGCCACCCACCTCGCCGGCGCGGCACATGTTGACCATGAGCGGCGGGAAGGCATCGGGGTGCTTGGCCATCGCGGACGAGAGCGAGTTGCCCGTCTCGATGTCGTTGCGGCACTCCCGCAGGACGCGGGCGAGCTCCTTGTTCTCCGTCTGCTCGGTCAGGATGTTGAGCGCACGCAGCAGCGAGAGCCCGGCGTTGACCATCGTCGCGAACTGGCGGGCGAAAACCGCGAGGTCCTTGAGCTTGATCTTCGGCTTACCGAAGCCGGGGATCTTGAGCTCTTTCGACAGCCCGGAGTTGGCCTCGTTGATGCTGAGCGGTGAGTAGCCCATCGCCTTGAGCTTGTTGGCCACCTGGGTCGGCGACTCGGCGTCGAGCTTGCCCGTCGCCACCTTGCCGGCGCGGTCGCGGACCTTGTACTCGAACGTCGCAATTGGCATGACTCAGTCCCCTACGCCCGGCCGCAAAGCCGCTGGAAGTCCTCGACGTGGTGGCACTTCTCGAGTGCCGCGTCGTACGTGATCGTGCCCTTCTTCACCAGCTCTGCGAGGTGCTGGTCCATCGTCGCCATTCCGAACTTCGCCCCGGCCTGCATGGCCGAGTAGATCTGGTGGGTCTTGCCCTCGCGGATGAGGTTGCGAATGGCGGGGGTCGCGACGAGGATCTCTGTCGCCACGACGCGTCCCTTCCCGTCCGCCGTCCGCAGCAGCTGCTGGCAGACGACACCCTGCAGCGCCCCCGCGAGCTGCACCCGCACCTGCTGCTGCTGGTGCGGCGGGAAGACGTCGATCACACGGTCGATCGTCTGCGCGGCATCCTGGGTGTGCAGCGTGGCCATGACCAGGTGCCCGGTCTCTGCCGCGGTCAGGGCGATCTCGATCGTCTCGAGATCGCGCATCTCACCGACCAGGATGATGTCGGGGTCCTGACGCAGCACGTGCTTGAGGGCGTTCTTGAACGACCAGGTGTCCTCGCCGACCTCGCGCTGGTTGACCAGGCAGCCCTTGTGCTGGTGGAGGAACTCGATCGGGTCCTCGACCGTCATGATGTGCTCACGGCGGTTGCGGTTCGCCATGTCGACGACCGCGGCCAGGGTGGTGGACTTGCCCGAGCCGGTCGGGCCGGTGACGAGGACGAAACCTCGGGGCAGCATGGCGAAGTTCCCGACGGTCGGCGGTACGCCGAGGTCCTCGAGCGCCTTGATCTCGAACGGGATCAGGCGAAAGGCCGCACCGAGGGCGTCGCGCTGCTTGTAGATGTTGACGCGGAACCGCGCTCGGCCCGGCAGCGCGTAGGCGAAGTCGAGCTCGAGGTTCTCCTCGAACTTCTCGCGCTGCTTCTGCGTGAGGATGGCGTAGAGCGTCTTCTGGATGACCGGCGGCGTGAGGACGGGGTAGTCCTCCAGCGGCGTCAGGTGTCCGTTCAGCCGGACGGTCGGATGCGCCCCCACCGTCAGGTGCAGGTCGGAGCAGTTCTGGTCGAGCACGTGGACAAGCAGGTCGGCGAGGAAGTTGGAGTCCACCGACGTGCTCTCGGCACCCACGCGGACCGCCAACGGCTCCTGTGTCTGAGCAGGCGGCAGGCTCTGGGTCGGAACCTGCACCGGCGGCGGGGTCGGGACCTGCACCGGCGGCGGGGTCGGCGCCGGCGCAAGGGTGCTGGGCGCAGGAGGCGCAGGTGCGACGGCCAGGACGGCGGGAGCGGGCTCCGGGGGCGCCGCCGCAGCGGGAGCGAAGCTCACGGAGGCCTCGGTGGACAGCTGCATCGGCGTCTCGGTCTGCATCGCCGGGGCCGGCGTCCAGCTCGGCTCCAGCGGCGATACCGGGGAGCCGGGCGCACCGTAGTACCCATCGAGCCCTGCAGGCGTCGGTGTCTGCTCGTCCACGTGCGTCCCTTCTCGGGGCCGGGCACACACCCCGGCTCTCCAGGCAGGCATCGGCCGTCCGGAGCAACGGCTTGAGCCCTCCGAGCGAGCGAACAGCCCACGCGTCAGACGACGACGCGCAGGATCTCCTCGATCGAGGTGTGGCCGGCCCTGACCTTTCTCAGGCCGTCGTCACGCAGCGTGATCATCCCCTGCTCGCGGGCCACGTTGCCGATCGTCAGCGCAGACGCGTGCTCGACCGCCAGCCGCTCGATGTCCTCGCTCACCGCCATGACCTCGTGCAGCGCCAGGCGGCCCTTGTAGCCGGTCTTGGAGCACGCGCTGCAGCCGATCGGGCGGTAGAGCGTCGGCATGGGCTCGTCCGGGGAGAACGGGAAGCGGTTCTCGACCATCATCTCCCTGGTGGGGACGTAGGCCTCCTTGCACTTGCCGCAGAGCTTGCGCGCCAGCCGCTGGGCAAGCACGCAGTCCAGCGCGGAGCCCACGAGGAACGGCTCGATGCCCATCTCCGTCAAGCGGGTGATCGCGGACGGCGCGTCGTTGGTGTGCAGCGTCGACAGGACGAGGTGTCCCGTGAGCGCGGCCTCGATGGCGATCTGGGCAGTCTCGTGGTCGCGGATCTCGCCCAGGAGCACGATGTCGGGGTCGGAGCGCAGGATCGACCTGAGGGCCGCGGCAAAGGTGAGCCCCGCCTTGGCGTTGGTCTGGACCTGGTTGATCCCCGGCAGGCGGTACTCCACCGGGTCCTCGACGGTGATGACGTTGACCTCGGGCTTGCTGACGATGTTCAGCGTGGCGTAGAGGGTGGTGGACTTCCCGGAGCCGGTCGGTCCGGTGACCAGGATCATCCCGTAGGGCTTGGTGAACGAGCGCGCGTAGACCTCGTAGTTGGCGTCCCCGAACCCGAGGTCCGACAGCTTCAGCATCGCGGTGGAGTTGTCCAGGATGCGCATGACGACCTTCTCGCCCCACACCGTCGGGAGCGTTGCGACGCGCAAGTCGATCTTCTTGCCGTTCGTGCTCACCGACATGCGGCCGTCCTGCGGGATGCGGCGCTCGGCGATGTTGATGTCGGACATGATCTTCAGACGGCTGATCACGCCGGACTGAATCGTCTTCGGCGAGCGCATGATCTCGTGCAGGACGCCGTCGATACGGAACCGGACGCGCAGGTCACGCTCGGTGGGCTCGATGTGGATGTCGGACGCTCTGTCCTGAATTGCCTGGGTGATGAGCAGGTTGACGAACTTGACGATCGGGGCGTCTTCGACGATCTCCTTGACGTTGGTCAGGTCGTCGAGGTCGTCGGTGCCGGCGTCCATCGCCATCGTGAGGTCGTCGAGCTCTGCCTCGCCGCGGTGGTAGCGGTTGATCGCCGCGATGACATCCGACTTGGTCGCCACGACCGGCTTGACCTCGAGGCCGGTCATCGAGCGGATGTCGTCGACCGCGAAGACGTTCGCCGGGTCGGCCATGGCCACGACGAGCCGGCCGTCCTCGTAGCCGATGGGGAGCGCGTTGTGGCGACGGCAGACCATGTCCGGGACACGGGTGACGGCCGACCCGTCGACCGGGTAGTCGGAGAGGTCGACGAACTTCAGCCCGATCTGCGTGGCCAGCGCAGCGACGAGCTGTCCCTCGGTCAGCACTCCGAGGTCGACCAGAACCCGACCGAGGCTGCGGCCGAGTCGCCGCTGCTCCTCCACCGCGCCCGCCAGTTGCTCAGGCGTCACGTGGCCACCCTCGAGCAGGATGTCTCCGAGCTGCTTCATCGCGTTGCACGCTCCCATGCCATCGAGCCCTGCCGGCTCCAAGCTTCACACTCGTCCGCGCGTGGCGCCGCCATGCCGCTGTCCGCGAGCAGCCGCCCGGACACGCTGGCGCCGGCCGGGAACCGGTTCGTCGCACAGCGGGACCCGAGGGAGGCCGCTCCCCCGATGTCCTGACTCGCGCTCACGAGCCGAGCGAGCTGCGCAAGCAGCGCAGGCTCGGCAGAGAACCGCGACCACGCCTCGAAGGCCAACAGGTCCACCGCGAGCGCGGGGTCGCCCGCAGCAGCGATCTCGCGCGCGAGCGGGATCAGGTGCTCGGGAGCCAGCCGACGACTGCGCTCGGCCAGGCGCTGGGCAGCGGCAAGTGCTCGAGCGTGATCGCCCAGCCGCATCAGGACGGCGATCCGGTCGGCCTGGACGTTGCCGTCGAAGACGGCCAGGTCAGCCGTCTCGGCGAGTGCGGTGCGGAGGGCCGACTCCTGGTCGGTGGCCGTGTCCGCGACGGCGAGCGCATGCAGCCGGCCGACCGCCGCGCGGGCGTCCCGGACTCCGGGGAACGGCCCGTCTTGGGTCGCGCTGATGCTCCGCGTGCCGGCACGCACGTGCGCGTAGCTGGATGCCACATACGTCGCAAAGGCGGCGACCAGCACCAGGACCGCCACCCAGCCGATTGCCGCCCGTCGCGTCTCGGCGGGCCCGGGCTCAATTCCGGCCAGCGACACGCCGATCAGCAGCCCGAGTGTGCCCAGGAGTGCCGGGAAGGCCAGGCCGATGTCGAGCAGGCTGTGCGCGAGCAGACCGCCGGCAGCGACGGCAGCCGCGATCCGCACCCCAGGGACCGACTCCGGGGCCAGCAGACTGCGCGAGACGACTCGCAGACATGCGCCGGCTGCCAGCAGGTAGAACGCCAGCAGGGGCAACCCCAGCAGCAGCCCGCCTTCGGCGAGTGCCCCTAGTGGCTCGTTGTGCGCGAGCGTGGCACGCTCCGCGCCGGCCGGGCTGTGCAGCCGACCGTAGGCGAAGTACGACCCGGAACCGCCGCCGACCACGGGGTTCGCGGTGAACTCGCTCCAGCCGGCCCGCCAGTAGTCCACGCGGACGCTGGTCGTCGACGACACCGTCTGGCCGGCAGCCGACTTGCCGGCGGCAGAGGACTCGCCCCGCCCGTCCGGGAAGAACACCGAGCTGGTGAGAAGTGCGTAGACCGCCCCGGTGATGACGACGAGCAGCCCGAGACGCATCACCGCTCGACGAGCTCCGGACCGGACCGCGATCGCACCCAGCAGCAGGCTCCCGCCGGCCGCAAGCAGGATCGCACCGCGGCTGCCGGAGAACCAGACGCCACAGGCGCAGAACGGGGCGACGAGAAACCCGAGTCGGGCGACGTCGCGGCGTGCGAGCAGCGCCGTACCGACGGCGAGCAGTACGCCGCACAGCATCGCGCTGCCGAACGGGTTCGCGGAGTAGAACTGCCCGATCATCGGGTGAGACGTGTCCTCGTGGCCCCACCACGGCAGCCATGCCTGCGCGAACTCGAAGATGCCCATCGCCAGCACGGCGGCGACGAGCGCCAGCTGTCGCGCGGCCGAGCGCGCGAACGCTGCCGTACCGAGCGCGAGCAGACCCACGTACGACCAGCGCGACAGGCTGATCACGCCTGCATCGCCGTACGGGCTGACGACTGCCACCGCGAGCGCGGCCACCGCTGGCGCGAGGAGGATCAGCGCAACCGCCGGCCGGACGTGCCGCCACGGGCGCACGACCAGCACACCCGGAAGAGCGGCCGCGATGGCCACGGGCAGCACTGTGGCACCCCAGGCGCGCGGAAGCACCCACCCGACGAGCACCAGCAGCCACGAGACGGCCGCAGACCACTCGGCGACCGAGCGTGCATCGACTGCCGGCCGGATCTCGATGGCCTCGGACGGCGCGTCAACTACGCCGACCACAGCAGCCATCATGCCCCGAGCATCGGCGCATTCGGGCTAGGGCTTGACCCCGTCACGCCGCGTCAGCACCTGGGCGATCTCGTCCAGCGCCCGCGCCTGGGTGGCATCCAGCGAGGCGCTCGACCCGTCCCGGAAGGTGAGCTCTACGCGCGGTCCCCTGACCACCTCTGGCGCGGGCTCGGGAACAGCGGACGTGGGCGGCTGGAGCTCCGGGAACGACCAGTCCAGCGGGGGCGGCTCAGGCGTGTACGCCGGTTCAGGCGTGTACGCGGGTGCCGGTGCGTACGTCGACGGCGCTGCCGGGATCGAGGTCACGGCCGGACCGAGGGCATGACGCCCCCGGGACCGCCGCCAGAAGGCCATCAGGCGCGGGCAGGCTCAGCCGCGTCGAGCTGGTCGACCACGGAGTAGAGGAGCGCGAGCAGCACAGCCTTCACCGACTCGCGGTCGGTCGCGTCGCACGGAACGACCGGGATCTCGTCACCGAGCTCGAGCGCGGTGCGCACGTTCGTCTCGTCCGACTGGTCGATCCCCGCGGACCGGTTGAGCGCGACCACGAACGGCACGCGAGCCATCTTCCGGAACGCAGCGAGGATGCCCACGGCCTCCTCCAGCGAGTCCGGGCGCGAGCTGTCGACGAGCAGGATGTAGCCGAGCATCCCCTCACCGAGGATCTCCCACATGAAGTCGAAGCGGTCCTGACCCGGCGTACCGAACAGGTAGAGCACCAGGTCGCGGTCGATCGTGATGCGGCCGAAGTCCATCGCGACCGTCGTCTCCGCCTTGCGGGACTTGGTGTTGTCGGTGATGTCCTTCTCGGTCGACAGGACCGTGATCTCGCTGATCGTGCGGATGAGCGTCGTCTTCCCGGCCGAGAACGGACCGGTCACGACGATCTTGACCGCCGTACCCCCGTGCTTGCGACGGTTACGCGAAGGCGTGCTCATCTACAACCCCCTCACGCCGGCGATGAGACGCAGCAGCAGGCTCTTGTTCACGCTCGGGTCCCGTTCGATGTACGGCGAGGCGGCCGGAGCTGTCTCCGCGGAGGGCTGCCTTGCGGTGGCGCCATGCACCTCGCCGACAGCCGAGGAGGCGGCTGCCGCGACCGTAGCCGCGGGTCGCTGTGCAGCGGTGGAGGCACGCGCATACGACGGTGCCGGCGGCTCCGCGTGCTCCGGCTGGCGCGGCGGCGTGAACGGCTCCGGGCGCTCCGGGATGACCGGTGCGCGGGAGGCGGCGGCAGCGGCAGCGGGGGCGCGCGGCGCAGGCGGGGTCGACGGCGGTGGCGCGGCGACGACCGGCAGGCCCTCGAGCGCGCCCAGCAGCTCCTGGCGGCGGGCGACGTCGCCGGACGACTCCCCTGTCGTGAGCAGTCCGCGGTCGACGAGCCCGGCGATGGCGGAGACGACGACGTACTCGCCGCGGCCGGACAGCATGACGATGTCGGCAACGGTGCGGCGACCATCCACGAGCGACAGCAACGACCACTCGTCGCGGGTCAGGACGGGTTCAGCCGGCGGAGTGGCGGCCAGCGAGATCACGTCTTCGGCGGCCGGCATGTCTGCTTCGGCCCAGGTCTGCATGCGGCGCTGACCCTCGGCGACCACGTCCTCGACGGCGACGGTCGCGCCCAGGTCGTCGGGGTCCGCCTCGTCGACGACGAAGGCGAACTCCCCGTCCGGCCAGCGCAGCAGCTCGAAGACGGCGTCGGAGGCCTGCTCGGCGGCGAGAGCGCGGCCGAACTCCTCGGACAGCGAGCCCGACTCGGCCAGGGCGCGGGCGAGGCCGCAGGAAGGGTCGGCCTGGACGCGCGACACGGCCTCGGCGAGCGCCTTGTCGTCCACGACGCCCGCACCGACGATCCGGCGACCGAGCGCCTGCCGGCGTACATCGGCACGTGCGCCCGTCACGGCACCGTCGCGCACGTGCACGACGCCGTGAGCATCATCGCCACCGTCGGCGGTTCGGCGCAGGTGCAGCGTCCCCGTCTTCTTCGTGTAGCTCAGGAGCTGGAAGATGTCGGGGAGGCTGAACGCGTCGAGCGTTCCTTCGAGCCTCATGGAAGTCCGTTCGGGCCGGCGGCGGTCAGGGGGGCTGTCGAGCGGGACGAACTAGGACCAGTTGGGGTTCTCGCCGGGCAGCACGGACCCGGTCGGGGCGTACGACGACGACCAGCCGCCATCGGGCATCGCGGACGGCGTGTACGCCGGCATGACCGACTGCTCGTGCACCTGCTGCAGGACGGGCTCGGCGGAGGGGGCCGGAACGGCCTGGAGGATGTGCTCGGCGGGCGCCTCGGCGTCGTCAGCGCGCAGCGCCGCGGCGACGGCGGCAGCGGCGCGGCGTACCTCGTAGAGCATCATCCCGGCCTTGGCGCCTTGAGCGGCCACGGCGACGAGGACGGCCTCGTTGTCGGCGGAGACGAGGAAGACCGTGCCGGTCTCGCCCTCGATGTAGACCTGGGAGAGCTCCCCGCGGCCGAGGCCCTGGGCGGCGCGCTCACCGAGGGAGAGCAGGGCGGCGCTCATGGCCGCAACGCGGTCCTCGTCCATCGACGGCGGGAGGGCGGAGGCCATCGGCAGACCGTCGAACGACACAACCGCGGCCGCCTCGATCTCAGGCGTCTGGGCCAGCAGGGCGTGGATGGCCCGGTCCAGCCGGTCCGAACGGGATCCGGCGTGCAGGTCCGACATGCGAGGGCTCCTTCCGCGACCGACGTGCGCACGTCAGTCCGATAGAGAACGCATCGGCGGACTAGCCCGAATGCTTGAGCGCTGCCCGCATCGGTTCGATGGGCACCTCGAGGCCTGTCATGAGCGCAACCTGGGCCGCTGCCTGGTGCAGGAGCATGGCCGCTCCGCCGACGACGATCCCCCGGCATGCCGACGCCAGCGGCGTCGGCCACGGGTCGTAGACGACGTCGAGGAGCACGGGCACGTGTTCGACGTACGGCGCAAAGCGGTCAGCCGCCCCCGCCGGCACCGTGGACACGAGCAGGTCGCAGCCGACGAGGACACCCGGCTCCCAGCCCGTGACCGTCGGGGTGACCCCGAGGCGGGCGGCGGCGGCGAGGGTCTCGGGTGACGGCGAGCGGACGACGAGTGTCGGCGTACGACATCCGAGCACGGCCAACGCGGCGAGGGCCGAGCGTGCGGTCGCCCCTCCCCCGAGGACGACCGCCTTGGACACCCTCCTCACCCCGACCTCGGCCAAGGCAGCGACGATCCCCACCACGTCGGTGTTCTCGCCGCGCCTCGCCGGCAGCAGCACCGTGTTGGCGGCCGCGACCTGATGCACCAGCTCCGACGCGGCGGACAGCAGCGGCAGCACGGCCTGCTTGAGCGGCATCGTCAACGACAGCCCACCCCAGCTGCTGTCCAACCCGTCGAGGAACGCCGGCAGCTGCTCGGCGGTGACCTCGATCGCCTCGTACGACCAGTTCAGCCCGAGGGCGTCGTAGGCCGCCCGGTGCAGCACCGGGGAGAGCGAGTGCGCGATGGGCGACCCGAGGACGGCGGCTCTCAGAAGACGCCCTCGGCCAGCGACTTGGCCTTCTGTCGCAGGAACTCCTGGTAGCTCGCCGTGAAGAGCTGGTGGCCTTCCTTGTCGGCGAGCACGTAGTAGAGCCAGTCCCCCGCGGCCGGCTGCAGAGCGCCCTCGAGAGCAGCGTCACCCGGTGACGCGATCGGTGTCGGTGGCAGGCCGGTGTGCAGCCGGGTGTTGTACGGCGTGTCCTTGTCCAGCTCCGACTGCTTGAGCCCGCCGGACGTGCGACCGAGCCCGTAGAGGATCGCCGCGTCGATGCCGAGCGTCATGTTCTTCTTCAGCCGGTTGTAGACGACACGGGAGACCTTCGGGTACTCCTCCTTCAGCCGGCTCTCCCGCTCGATGAGGCTCGCCACGACCACGATCTGGTACGGCGTCAGGCCGAGCGCCTTGGACCGCTCAACCAGGCCGTTGGCCGCTGCGGACTCCTCGAACCGGTCGATCATCATCGTCAGCACCTCGACCGCACCGGTGCCGGGCTCGATGTCGTACGTCGCCGGGAACAGGAACCCCTCGAGGTGCCCCTGGGCATAGGCCGGCAGCCCCAGCGCGCCGGGGTTGCCGGCCGCCTGCTCCAGGTCAGCGAGCGGGATCTCGGTGTTCTTCGCGATCAGCGCGATCGTCTGGTTCTGCGTCGACCCCTCGGGGATGGTCACGTGGCCGAGCAGCCGCGCGGCCGGGTCCAGAAGCAGCGCCAGAGCGCTTGCCGCACTCATCTTCAGCCGCAGCTCGTAGTAGCCGGGCTGCAGTCCGGCGACCTTCTCGTTGTTGTTCGCAGCCTTGCGGAACGCCGCCGCGCTCTTGACAACGCCGACCTCCACGAGCCGTGGCGCGAGGCCGTACGCCGACTCTCCCGGCTTCACCTGAACGACGACCTTGCCCGAGCCGGAGCCGGCGTAGTCGGGCGCGGACCGGAAGTGGTCGCGCACCTTCGAGACGCCGTACGCCGCCGTGACCATGAGCAGCACCACGGCGACAAGGACGGCGAGCAGCGCGACGACCTTCGGGACCGGCGGCTTGCGTCGGCGGGAGGCCCGCGGAACGGGGGTCTCGTCGAGCACGTCAGTCACAGGTCCGACCCTACCCAGCGGCGTCGAGGTAGCCCTGCAGCAGTGCCACCGCCGCGGCCTGGTCGATCACGGCCCGCGACTGCTTCGCCGAGCGTCCCGCCGCACGCAGCTGCGCGGTCGCTGCGACCGTGGTCAGCCGCTCGTCGACCAGCTCGACGGGCACAGTGACCAGGGGCTCGAGCGCCGCCGCCCACGCGCGCGCCATCGCGGCCGAGGCGGACTCGGAGCGGCCCGACAGCGACGTCGGTAGACCGACGACGACAAGGACCGCCTCCCGCTCCGCGACCAGCTCGGCGACCCGGGCGTGCCCTGGCGCGGCGACGGTCTCGACCGGCGAGGCGAGGACGCGCCGCGGGTCGGAGGCCGCCACGCCGACCCGGACCGTGCCGACGTCGACGCCGAGGACGACCCCAGGTGGGCCGGTCAGGAGGTCGCCACCCGGCCGACGACGTGCTCGGCCCGCGCCAGCGCCTCGGGGATCCCGGCCGGGTTGGTGCCGCCGCCCTGGGCGACGTCGTCCTTCCCGCCGCCCTTGCCGTCGACCGCCGCAGCAGCCTCGCGCAGCAGGTCGTTGGCCGACAGCCCGCGGGCCCGGCCGGCATCGTTGACCGCTGCCACGAGTATGACCCGCTCGCCACCGGCCGCGACCAGCACGGCCCCGGCACGGTCAGCCGGCAGCCGGCTCCGGATGTCGAGCGCGAGCCCACGGACGAGGTCGCCCGGCGTACCGGCCGGTGCCTCGACTCCCACGAAGGCGACGCCGAACACGTCCTTGGCAGCAGCGGCGAAGGCCCCTGCCTGCTGCAGCACCGCACCGGCCCGCAGTGCGTCGAGCTCCTTCTCCACCTCACGCAGTCGCGCGATGGTCGCAGCGACGCGGTCGGGCACCTCGTCGGCCGGCACCTTGAAGGTCGAGGCGAGCTGCGCGAGCAGAACGTGCTCGCGGGCGAGGTAGGAGTAGGCGTCGAGCCCGACCAGGCCCTCGACCCGTCGTACGCCGGCCCCGATCGACGACTCCGACAGCAGCTTGACCATGCCGAGCTGCCCGGACCGCGCCGCGTGTGTGCCACCGCACAGCTCGCGCGCGTAGTCGCCGACCTCGACGACCCGCACGGCATCGCCGTACTTCTCGCCGAACAGCGCCATCGCGCCGATCCGGCGCGCCTCCTCCTGCGTCGTCACGAAGGCGCGAACCTCGAGGTCGGCCAGCGCGATCTCGTTGATCTCCTGCTCGACGTCGACGAGTGCCGACGCCGGCACCGCACCGGGCGAGTGGAAGTCGAACCGGAACCGACCCGGCGCGTTGTACGACCCGGCCTGCGTCGCCTGCTCCCCCAGCGCAACCCGAAACGCCTTGTGCACGAGGTGCGTCGCGGTGTGCGCGCGCGAGACGGAGCGGCGCCGCTCGATGTCGACCGCCGCCAGCCCGGCAGTGCCGACCCGCACCTCGCCGCTCACGACCCGGGCGCGATGGACGACGAGGTCGGGCAGGGTCCGCTGGACGTCGTAGACCTCGAGCTCGGCGCCGTCGGCGAGGATCAGCCGACCCCAGTCGGCCTCCTGGCCACCGGCCTCCGCGTAGAACGGTGTGCGGTCGAGCACGACCTCGACGATCGCGCCTTCTCCCGCACCGTCAGCAACTGCACCGTCGACGAGCAGGCCACGCAGCACCGCCTCCGTGCGCACCTCGGAGTAGCCGGTGAAGGTCGTGGCACCGGCGGTGTCGAGCAGGGAGCGGTATACCGAGACGTCGACGGCGCCGCCCTTCTTGTCCCGTGAGTCCTGCTTGGCCCGGTCACGCTGCTCCTGCATCAGCGTGCGGAAGCCGGGCTCGTCGACGGTCAGGCCCTGCTCGGCCGCCATCTCGAGGGTGAGGTCGATCGGGAAGCCGTAGGTGTCGTGCAGCTGGAACGCCGCGGCACCGGACAGGACGCCGCCGGCCTGGCGCGCGGCCGGCACGGCCTGGTCGAAGATCGATGCCCCCTTGGTGATCGTCTCGAGGAACGACCCCTCCTCCGCGACCGCTGTTGCCCGGATCCGCTCTGCGTCGGTCACGAGCGTCGGGTACTGCGGACCCATCGCGTCGAGCGACGCATCGATGAGCGCGCGCATCGACGGGTCGAGTGCACCCATCAGGCGCATTGCCCTCGTCGTACGACGAAGGATGCGCCGCAGCACGTAGCCGCGACCCTCGTTGCTCGGCGTCACGCCGTCGCCGATCAGCATCGTCGCCGTCCGCGCGTGGTCGGCCACCACCCGGAGCCGGACGTCGTTGGTCTGGTCGGCGCCGTACGTCACGCCGGCGAGCGTTGCTCCGGTGTCGAGGATGCGCCTCGACGTGTCGATCTCGTAGAGGTTGTCGACGCCCTGCAGGACCGTCGCCATGCGCTCGATGCCCATGCCGGTGTCGATGCTCGGGCGCGGCAGCGGCCCGAGGATCGGGAAGTTCTCCTTGTCGCCGCCGGGGCCGCGCTCGAACTGCATGAAGACGAGGTTCCAGACCTCGAGGTAGCGCTCGGTGTTGACGGCAGGCCCGCCTTCGGCGCCGTGGGCCGGCCCGCGGTCGTAGAAGATCTCGGAGTCCGGGCCGCACGGACCAGCGACGCCCATGTGCCAGTAGTTGTCCACCATGCCGAGCCGCTGGATCCGCTCGGGCGGGAACCCGACGAGCTTCTGCCAGAGCTCGACGGCCTCGTCGTCGTCCTTGTAGACGGTGACCCACAGCTTGTCCTCGGCCAGCCCGTAGCCGCCGTCGGCGACGGGCTTGGTCAGCAGCTCCCACGCGAGCGGGATCGCGCCTTCCTTGAAGTAGTCGCCGAAGGAGAAGTTGCCCGCCATCTGGAAGAACGAGCCGTGTCGGGTGGTCTTGCCGACCTCCTCGATGTCGAGGGTGCGCACGCACTTCTGCACGCTCGCGGCGCGCGGCCATGGTGCGGGCTGCTCGCCCAGGAAGTAGGGCTTGAACGGCACCATCCCGGCGTTGACGAGCAGCAGCGTCGGGTCGTCGGAGATGAGCGACGCCGACGGGACGATGGTGTGGTCGCGCTGCTCGAAGTGCGCGAGGAAGCGCTGGTGGATGTCGGCGGACTGCATGACTAGCTGTCCACGACGTCGTGCCGGCCGTCGAGGCCGAGCTCGCTGCGCAGCTGGTCCTCGCGCTCGTCCATGCCCTCGCGCACGGTCGTGCCGAACTCGCGGATCGCCTCCCCGAGTCCCCCCAGGGCGCCGGTCATCGACGACTGCATGCCGGCCGGCGTGATGCGCTTCGCGGCCTGCGACGCCTTGCGCACGACGAGGATGCCGACGGTCGCGCCGAGTGCGATGTAGAACAGCCGCCGGGTCATCGCTTCTTGCTCGCCTTCATCTCCGCCTTGATGCGCTTCTCGATCTCACCGTGCTGCTTCTTGCTCGCGGCCTTGCGCACGCCATACGAGAAGGCGGCGACCTTGACGACCGGGCTGCCCAGCGTCGCCGCGAACAGGGACGTCAGGGCGGACACGTTGCCGGTCATTGACTGGACGTTGGCGGTGATCGCGTCGACGCGGACCAGCTCCTGGTTGACGTGGGTGACGGTGCCGGTCACCTCGCTCAGGAGGGGCACGGTCTTGTCGGTGATGCCCGCGACGAGCTTCTGCGTCTCGGTGAGCACCTTCCCGAGCTTGACCAGCACGAGGCCCATGAAGAGCACCAGCACGACGAACGCAATGGCGAAGATCAGCCCTACGACGTCACCGAAGTCGATCACTGCTGCTCCTTGTCGAGGGAGCGAAGCTCCTCGGGCGTAGGCGGAACGGGCTTGCACCTGGGGCGGAAGCCGGAGGCGGCGTCCTCGGGGACCACCGTGCGGTCGCCGCGCAGCACCTCGCGCAGCCCCGCGAGGCGCTCACCGACAACCCGCTCGACTCCCAGGTCGCTGGGCGAGTAGTACTCCCGCCCCGCAACCGGGTCGGGCGCATACTGCTGCGCCACGACCCGTCCCGGGAAGTCGTGAGGGTATCGGTAACCGGAGTGACCGAGCTTCTTCGCCCCCGGGTAGTGAGCGTCGCGGAGGTACGGCGGCACCGTGCCGGTCCGGCCGGCACGGATGTCGGTCAGTGCCGTGTCGACCGCCGCGAGGACAGCGTTGCTCTTGGGTGCGAGCGACAGGTGGATCACCGCCTGCGCCAGATTGATGCGCGCCTCGGGCATCCCGATGAGCTCCAGCGCCTGCGCGGCGGCGACCGCGGCCTGCAGGCTGCTCGGGTCGGCCATCCCGATGTCCTCGCTGGCGCTGATGACGAGCCGGCGGGCGATGAAGCGCGGGTCCTCCCCCGCCTCGACCATGCGGGCGAAGTAGTGCAGGGCAGCATCGACGTCGGACCCGCGGATGCTCTTGATGAAGCCGCTGATGACGTCGTAGTGCTGGTCGCCGTCACGGTCGTAGCGGACCGCGGCCTTGTCGACCGCCTGCTCGAGGAGCTCGAGGGTGACGTGGTCGGAGGCCCCTGCCGCGGCCTCCAGCGCGGTCAGGGAGCGGCGGGCGTCTCCCCCGGCGAGTCGGACGAGGTGATCCTCTGCGTCGGGGTCGAGCGTGACTGTGCCGCCGTACCCGCGGTCGGGGTCGTCCAGCGCCCGGCGTACCAGGACCCGGATGTCGTCGTCGGTGAGCGGCTCGAGCGTCAGGAGCAGGCTCCGGCTCAGCAGCGGGCTGATGATCGAGAAGAACGGGTTCTCGGTCGTCGCGGCGACGAGCGTGACCCAGCGGTTCTCCACGCTGGGGAGAAGCGCGTCCTGCTGGGTCTTGGAGAACCGGTGCACCTCGTCGACGAAGAGCACCGTCTGCGCGCCGGTCTCACCGAGGGCGCGCTTGGCCTCGTCGACCACCAGCCGGACGTCCTTCACACCGGCGGTCACCGCGGACAGCTCTCGGAACCGGCGTGAGCTGGTCGTGGCGATCAGCATGGCCAGAGTGGTCTTCCCGGTGCCGGAGGGTCCCCACAGGATCACGCTGAGTGGTGCGTCGCCCTCCACCAACCGGCGCAGCGGCGCGTTCGGGCCGAGCAGGTGCTGCTGGCCGACGACCTCATCCAGCGTCCGCGGGCGCATCCGGACCGCGAGGGGCGCCACCCGCTCGGTCGCGGCACGCTCACCGGCGTCGAAGAGCGTCTCGCCGGTCATGGTTCGACCCTAGTGTGGGCACGCTCGGCGACTGCAGGAATTTCGCAGTCGGTGGCGAAGTAGGAGGAACCGCCCCAAATCGGAAAGGCTCAGCTGTGCGTCGCACCCCGCTCGTCGCCCTGCCCGTCGTCGCGCTCGCGCTCGGCGCCGCGGCACTCGCCCCGAGCGCGCAGGGGGCCACCGCGAGCAGCGCCGTCACCTTCGACGTGCCGCGCATCGTGGACCCGATCCACGTCTACGGCGAGCCCAACCTCGAGGTCAACCCGAAGACCGGCGCGGTGCACGCGACCGGGCCACAGGGCACCGGGACCCAGCGCTCCATCTGGAACGTCTCCGTCGACGGCGGTGACTCCTACCGCATCGTGCAGAACCTGCCGGAGAACAGCGACCGGGCAGCCGTCACCGGCGCGCTTCCCAGCAAGAGCGCCCTCGGGCCGGGCGGCGGTGACACCGAGATCAAGATCAGCCGCGACGGCCGCGCCTGGTTCAACGACCTCGCCGCCCTCGCGAGCTTCACGAGCGTGACCACGACCGACGACGGCAAGACCACGAGCGTGGCCAACCCGCTGGCCATCCCGAAGCCCGTCGGCGACCGCCAGTGGATGGCGCTGTACGACCCGCAGCCCAGCGACAACCCGATCTCGCCGTACAAGGGCAAGGTGCCGCTCAACTACATGGAGTACGCCGACCAGGTCAACGGCGACGACATCGCCATCAGTACCGATGGCGAGGACTACAGCAAGAGCGCCGGCATCTTCGCGAACGACGGCGTCCACAACCCGAACCACGGCACGACGCTCGTCGACCAGCACACCGGCAAGTTCCTGAGCATGTCGACCGACAAGGGCAACAACAGCCTCGCGCTCGTCGTGGGTGTGCCAGCAGCAGACGCGACGCTGACGTTTCACTACAACACCATCGCCACAGACCTGATCGGCGACCCGCAGACGTTGTTCCCCGTGCTCACGCAGGACGGCGCGCGCAATCTCTATGCCGTCTGGATCGACGGCAAGACCTACCAGACCTGGTACTCCTGGGCGCCGCCCGGCGCGGACAACGAGTGGAAGGTCTGGTCGGAGCCGCGCCAGATCAGCAGTCCGCCGTCGAACGTCGGAGTGTTCCCGTGGGTCGCAGCCGGGAAGGCGCCAGGCATCATCAACGTCGCGTGGTACGGCACGGACAAGACGCTCAAGCAGCTCGGCCCGGACGGGCCCAGCGCGAAGCTCGGGCAGACGTGGGAGCTGTGGTTCGCCCAGGTCGACAAGGCCAACAGCAGCGCGCCGCACGTCGTGCAGGTCAAGGCGGCGCCGCACCCGATGCACTACAACGACATCTGCTTGCTCGGCACCCTGTGCATCAGCGGTGAGGGCAACCGCAACCAGGCCGACTTCTTCAAGGTCCTGGTCGACCCGAACAGCGGCCGGCCACGGATCATCTACACCGACTCGTCGAACCGGCTCTCGCAGACCGGCGCCGACAGCGCGGCAGACCACCAGGGCGCGGCGCTCGACACCGTGGTCACGCTGAACACCGGCCTGAACTCCAACACCGGCCAGCCGCTGACGCCGAAGGAGTCGACTGCGCCGGTGTCGTCGTGGACCGACCCCGCGGGTGACGCGCTGTTCAAGCCGCTCGGCGGCGCGAAGGTGCCCGGTGCCGACGTCCTCAGCGTCGAGATGAAGCTCGAGGGCGGCAACGTCGTGGCCAACCTCAAGCTCGCCGGCGCCCTCGGCACGGCGGCGACCGGGGCCGGCACCCCGACTGCTCAGGTCGTTGTCCGCTGGCAGATGGGCGACACGCTCTACTACATCGCGGCTGAGGCGACGCCGGCCGGGCCGCTCGCGTACTACGGCGGCAAGACCGACAGCGTCGACCTGTGCTCGGTGTCCGGCTGCAAGCCGAACTACCTCACCTACAACGCCTTCCCGAACGCGGGGACCGCGCAGGGTTCGGGCTCGGCCGACGGCGGCACCATCCAGATCAAGGTGCCGGCCTCCGCACTTGGCAGCCCGACCACGTCAAGCCTGCTCGAGTCTGCGATGGCATTCGTCACTGCCTCACCGCATTCTGGGGTCGTCCCTCAGAACAACGGCACGGACTTCGCCGACATCGCGCCGCTGCAGCTCGAGGGCACGAAGGCGGTCAACGTCCGCTTCGGTGCGGCGGCCGCGGCGCCGCCGACCGTCGTCCAGCCCCCCTCGGGTGGCGGCAACCCGCCGACCAGCGGCGGCAACCTCGCGGCAACCGGCCTGAACACCGTGCTGCCGACGGCTGCCGTCCTGCTGCTGCTCGCCGGGATGTACGCCGCCAGGCGCCGCCGCTCTGCCGACTGAGGGCCGACGCGCCTCGCGTACGTTCGAGGCAATGGCTCTGACAGCGCTCAGCTCGGCCGCTGAGGTACTCGTCGCGACCGGGCACGACCCGTTCGCCCGCGGGTCGTTGCGCCGCCCGTTGGCGCGCGGCTGGCTCGCGGGTCGCGCCGTGGCCTGGATGGGCGTCGACCCCGAGGAGCGGGTCAGCTACCTCAACGCCCTCGGCCCGCCCGCCGAGGTCGGGGCGCTGCTCGCCGACCTGCTGCCCGAGCTGCCGCCCAACCAGCGCCTGACCGTCCCGCGCGGCACTGCTGCGCACCTCCCTGCCTGGGTGTCGATGGACGGCACCGACTGGGACCTGCGCTGGCTCGGGACCCGCCCGCCGGCGCAGCCGGGCGAGGACGCCGTCGAGCCTGTCGACGACAACGCCCAGGTGCATGCGCTGCTCACGGCCAGCAGCCCCACCGCGTCCGCGATGCCGGGCGACCCGGCCGTGCGCCGCTGGGTCGGCATCCATGAGGACGGGCAGCTGATCGCGTGCGCCGCCGACACCAGCGGCGCCACCGGCGTCGGGCACCTGTCCTCGATCGCCGTGCACCCGTCGGCGCGCGGCCGCGGGCTGGGGGCGGTCATCACAGCCGCGCTCAGCCGCGAAATGTTCGATGACGGGTGCGACATCGTGACGCTCGGGATGTACGCCGACAACACGTACGGGCGGGCGATGTACGACCAGCTCGGCTTCGCCGACGACCACAGGTTCACCAGCGGCCCGCTCGTCACCCGCGCCCGCTGGTAGTCCGGCGCCGCCCTACGGATCATCTTCCGCGGCTCCCAGCGTGGATCCCCAGAAGATGATCCGTACGACGGAAAGCACGCGCCGCCGTACGGATCAACTTCCGACGGGTACGCAGATCAGGTAAGCGGCGGCGCGTCGATGCCGGCTTCCTTGCGCTGCTCCGGGGTGATGGGCGTGGGCGCGCCGGTCAGCGGGTCGAAGCCCGCGCCCGTCTTCGGGAAGGCGATGACGTCGCGTAGCGAGTCGGCTCCGGCGAGCAGCATGCAGACGCGGTCCCAGCCCAGCGCGATGCCGCCGTGCGGCGGCGGTCCGTAGGAGAACGCGTCGAGCAGGAAGCCGAACTTCTCCTGCGCCTCGTCGGGGCCGATCCCCATCATCTCGAAGACCCGCTGCTGGACGTCGCGGCGATGGATGCGGATGGACCCACCGCCGAGCTCGTTGCCGTTGCAGACGATGTCGTAGGCATAGGCCAGCGCAGCAGCCGGCTCCTCCTCGAAGCGGTCCATCCACTCCGGCTTGGGCGACGTGAACGCATGATGCACGGCCGTCCACTTCCCCTTGCCGACGGCGACGTCACCGCTGGCGGTCGCCTCGTCCGCAGCCTCGAACAGCGGCGCGTCGACGACCCACACGAACTCCCACCGCGACTCGTCGATCAGGCCGCAGCGACGGCCGATCTCGAGCCGTACGGCGGCCAGCAGCCCGCGTGACGTGGACGGCTCCCCCGCGGCGAAGAACACCGCGTCGCCGACGGAAGCCCCGACGTGGTTCATCAGACCGGCCTGCTCGGACTCGGACAGGTTCTTCGCGACCGGGCCGCCGAGCGTCCCGTCGTCCTGGAACAGCACGTAGGCCAGCCCGCGGGCACCGCGCTGCTTGGCGAACTCCTGCCAGGCGTCCAGCTGCTTGCGTGGCTGCGAGGCACCTCCAGGCATGACAACGGCACCGACGTACGGCGCCTGGAAGACCCTGAACTCGGTGCCGGAGAAGTAGTCGGCGCACTCGGTCAGCTCCAGGTCGAAGCGCAGGTCGGGCTTGTCGTTGCCGTAGCGGCGCATCGACTCGGCGTAGGTGATCCGCGGGATCGGCAGCGGCACCTCGACGCCGATGAGCGACCACAATGCGGAGACGACCTTCTCGCCGAGAGCGATGACGTCGTCCTCGTCGACGAAGCTCATCTCGATGTCGAGCTGCGTGAACTCCGGCTGCCGGTCGGCGCGGAAGTCCTCGTCCCGATAGCAGCGCGCGATCTGGTAGTACCGCTCGAGCCCACCGACCATCAGCAGCTGCTTGAACAGCTGCGGTGACTGCGGCAGGGCGTACCAGCTGCCGGGCTGCAGCCGGACCGGCACGAGGAAGTCGCGGGCGCCCTCGGGGGTCGAGCGGGTGAGAGTCGGCGTCTCGATCTCGAGGAACCCCTCTGCGTGCAGCACCTCGCGGGCGGCGCGGTTGACCTCCGAGCGCAGCCGCATGGCCGCGGCCGGACCGGACCGCCGCAGGTCGAGGTAGCGGTGTCGCAGGCGCGCCTCCTCGCCGACCTCGACGTGGTCATCGATCGGGAAGGGCAGCGGAGCCGACTCGGAGAGCACCTCGACCTTCGTCGCAACGACCTCGACGGCACCGCTGGGCAGGGCGTCGTTGCGGTTGCCCGCCGGTCGGAGCGACACCTCGCCGGTGATCGCGACGCAGTACTCGCTGCGCAGACCGGCCGCGACCGCCTCGTCACGGACGACCACCTGGGCGATCCCGGAGCGGTCGCGCACGTCGAGGAAGGCGACACCGCCGTGGTCGCGTCGCCGGGCTACCCAGCCCGCGAGCACCACGGTCGACCCCGCGTGCTCCTCTCGCAGCGTGCCGGCCTCGGCGGTGCGGATCACGACGGCTTCTCCTCGGTGATGCAGGGGGTCAGGTCTTCCAGGGGCGGTGTCCACGCCGCGGGGTCGGCGGCTGTCTGCCCACCGGTGCGCAGGTCCTTCACGGTGCTGTCACCTGGGAACCACACCCACGGGATGCCACGGCGGTCGGCGTGCCGGATCTGCTTGCCGAACTTCGCCGCCGACGGTGCGACCTCCGTCGGGATCCCGCGTCGCCGCAGCGCGCGCGCCACGTCGTCACTGACGCTGCGGCTCTCCTCGTCGTCGACCGCGACGAGCACCGCCGTCGGCACGCTCCGCGACGAGACGACCGAGCCGGTCTTGAGCAAGCGGCCGAGGATGCGCGACACACCGATCGACACCCCCACACCCGGGTACGTCGTCTTCCCGTCGCTGGCGAGGGCGTCGTACCGCCCGCCGGAGCAGACCGAGCCGAGGTCCTCGTGCCCGGTCATCACCGTCTCGTAGACGGTGCCCGTGTAGTAGTCGAGCCCACGCGCGACCTTGAGGTCGGCAACGAGCCGGCCCGGTGCGCGGGTGACAGCGGCATCGAGGACCCGGACGAGCTCGTCCACGCCCTCGTCGAGCAGGGGGTCGCGTACGCCGAGCCCGCGCACGCGGTCGGCGAACGAGGCATCCGGCGTCGTGATCTCGGCCAGCCCGAGGCAGGCGTCGATCGCCGTGGCGGACAGCCCCGTCTCCGCGAGCTGGGCCCGGACCTTCTCAGGGCCGATCTTGTCCAGCTTGTCGATCGCCCGCAGGACGACGGAGGGGTCGTCCGCGCCGACGGCGCGGTAGAAGCCCTCGGCGAGCTTGCGGTTGTTGACGTGCATCACCATCGGCGGGAACGGCAGCTGCTCGAACGCCTCGAGCACCACGAGTGGCAGGTCGACCTCGTGGTGGAACGCGAGCGTGTCGCGGTCGACGACGTCGATGTCGGCCTGCGTGAACTCCCGATAGCGACCGTCCTGCGGTCGCTCACCTCGCCAGACCTTCTGGATCTGATAGCGGCGGAACGGGAACGCGAGGTGGCCGGCCCGCTCGAGCACGTAGCGGGCGAACGGCACCGTCAGGTCGAAGTGGAGCCCCAGGCCGGCGTCACCGTCCTCGGCGTGCAGGCGCCGCAGGACGTAGACCTCCTTGTCGATCTCGCCCTTGCGCAGCAGCTGGTCGATCGGCTCGACAGCGCGCGTCTCGAGAGAGGCGAAGCCGTGCAGCTCATAGACGCGCCGGAGCGTGTCGAGGACGTGCTGCTCGACGATGCGCTCCCCTGGCAACCACTCCGGGAACCCTGACAGCGGGGTAGGGCGCGCCATCACAGCCCGCGCGACGGTGGCGCCATGGCGAGGTCCTGCAGGAACGGGTTGGCGGCCCGCTCCCGGCCAATCGTCGTGCTCGAGCCGTGGCCGCAGTGGACGACCGTCTCGTCCGGCGCGGTGAGCACCACGCGGGCCAGCGAGTCCTGCATCTGCTCCCA
The DNA here is from genome assembly GCA_016650445.1 of Frankiaceae bacterium. Classification (GTDB taxonomy): domain Bacteria; phylum Actinomycetota; class Actinomycetes; order Mycobacteriales; family SCTD01; genus RYN-124. The sequence continues at coordinate 22,971 of JAENVS010000049.1, forward strand.
GGAGCCTCCGGGAAGGTCAGTCCGCCCGATCGAGCCGGCGAACAGCACGTCACCCGAGAACATCACCGGCGGGGCTGCCTCACCGCCGACGTCGACGCCGGGGGTGCGGAACACGACCGATCCGGGCGTGTGGCCCGGTGCGAAGTCAACGGCGAACCGCAGACCGGCGAGCTCGAGCGGCTGGGCGGGGTCGAGCAGCACGACATCATCGGGCTCCGTCCACTCGAGCCGGCCGCCGAACATCGTCCGGCTCTCCGGCGACAGCCCCTTCATGGGGTCGGCGAGCAGCTCACGGTCTCCAGGGTGGATCCAGGCGGAGATGCCCTTGGCTCCGCAGACCGGGGTGACCGAGAAGGTGTGGTCCAGGTGCCCGTGGGTGAGCAGCACCGCGACCGGACGCAGGTTGTCCTTGCGCAGGACCTCGTCCAGGGCCGCCTCGACGCCGATCCCGGGGTCGATGACGACGCACTCCTGGCCCGCCGCCGGCGCGACGACCCAGCAGTTCGTGTCGAAGGCGGCCGCCGGGAACCCGCGGACCAGCACGATCGTCCTTTCACGCAGTTCGGAGCAGTCCGGTTCGACCCTACCGGCGTGGATACGCGCGGCGCGATCGGGATTCTCTAGACTCCCCGCCAACGCGCCGTGCTGAAGGCCGGGCATCGGCGCCTGACGACCAGGAGGAGCACGCAGTGGCGAGCAGCAAGCGGGAGAAGGAGCTCGCCCGGATGCGGGCCGAGCGACAGGCAGCGCGGCGTGCCGCCGCGGCCGCCCGTCGCCGCCAGAGGAACCTCATCATCGCCAGCGTCATGGGCGTGGCCCTGATCGCGCTCGGCGCCATCATCCTGGCCAGCAAGCTGGGCGACGGGGGCACCACCAGCATCGATGCCAAGGGCAAGGAGACCCCGTCGGCCACGCCGGCGAAGACGCTCCCGCCGGGCACCTGCGAGTACAAGGCGGGCAAGCCCGACGCCGCCCGCAAGGTCGAGCTGCCGCCGCCGACCGGTGTGGAGACCAAGCAGGCGTTCACCGCTCACATCACGACCAACCTCGGCGTGATCGACATCCAGCTCAACAGCGCCGTAGCGCCGTGCACTGCGAACAACTTCCGGTCGCTCGCCCACTTCAAGTACTTCGACAAGACGCCGTGCCACCGCCTCACCACGCAGGGCATCTACGTCCTGCAGTGCGGCGATCCCACGGGCAAGGGCACCGGCGGGCCGGGCTACACCTTCGCGGACGAGAACCTCGAGGACGCGAAGTACCCGAAGGGAACCGTCGCCATGGCCAACTCCGGGCCAGGGACCAACGGCAGCCAGTTCTTCCTGGTCTACAAGGAGACCCAGCTCGACCCGAACTACACCCCGTTCGGGACCATCACCAAGGGCCTCGAGATCATCGACAAGGTCGCGGCGGCCGGCTCGGCTCCTACGGGCGACGGCAAGCCGAAGCTGTCCATCAACATCCTGGGCATCAGGATCGAGCCGACGAAAGCCTGACCCCCCGTAAGCGACGCGGTTGCGGAGCCGCGGAGCGAGGCCCCCGAGCTTTGCGCGACGCGGTTGCGGAGCCGCGGAGCGAGGCCCCCGAGCGCAGCGAGGGGCGCCTCGCGATGCGGCGTAGCAGAGCTTGGAGCGCAGAAACTCAGCTGGTGACGCGGTAGGCGTCGTAGACGCCTTCGACCGTGCGGACCTGGGCGAGCAGGTGCCCGAGGTGCTTGGGGTCGGCCATCTCGAACGAGAACCGCGACACCGCCACGCGGTCACGCGTCGTCGTCACCGTGGCCGACAAGATGCTCACGTGCGCGTCGGACAGGACGCGGGTCACGTCCGACAGCAAGCGGGTGCGGTCGAGTGCCTCGACCTGGATGTTGACCAGGAACAGCGAGCCGGCCGTGGGCGCCCACTCCACCTCGACGACCCGGTCCTTCTCGGCCATCAGCGGGCCGGCGTTGACGCAGTCGCCCCGGTGTACCGACACCCCGCGGCCCCGCGTGACGAACCCGACGACCTCGTCACCCGGCACCGGCGTGCAGCACCGAGCCAGCTTCACCCAGACGTCGGAGACGTCCTTGACGACGATGCCCGGGTCGGTCGCAGGCCGGGTCCGGCGAACCGGCCTCGTCGGTACGGCGGTCTCCGCGAGGTCCTCGGCGGCGCCTTCGGACCCGCCCATCGCCTGCATGACCCGCTGGACGATCGTCTGCGCGGAGATGCGGCCCTCGCCGACTTCGGCGTACAGGGCAGTGATGTCAGCGAGCCGCATCTCCTTGGAGAGCGTCAGCAGCGCCTCGCCGCCGAGCAGCCGCTGGAGCGGCAGGCCCTGCTTGCGCATCGCCCGCCCGATGGCCTCCTTGCCGAGCTCGACGGCGTCCTCGCGGCGCTCCTTGGCGAACCACTGCCTGATCTTGTTGCGGGCGCGCGGGCTCTTGACGAACTGCAGCCAGTCCTGGGACGGGTGCGCCGACTCGGTCTTGGACGTGAAGACCTCGACGACGTCGCCGTTCTCGAGCGTCGACTCGAGCGGCACCAGCCGGCCGTTGACGCGCGCGCCGATGCAGCGATGCCCGACCTCGGTGTGCACGGCGTAGGCGAAGTCGACCGGCGTGGACCCGGCCGGCAGCGACATCACATCGCCCTTGGGCGTGAAGACGAACACCTCGGTCTGGTGCAGGTCGAAGCGCAGCGAGTCGAGGAACTCCCCCGGGTCGGCCGACTCCTTCTGCCAGTCGAGCAGCTGACGCAGCCAGCTCATGTCGTCGCCCTTGACGGGACCCTGCGACGTCGGCGACTCCTTGTACTTCCAGTGCGCCGCGATGCCGTACTCCGCGCGCTTGTGCATCTCCGCCGTACGGATCTGCATCTCCACCGGCTTGCCCTCGGGCCCGATGACCGTGGTGTGCAGCGACTGGTACATGTTGAACTTGGGCATCGCGATGTAGTCCTTGAACCGGCCGGGGACCGGTGACCACAGGGCGTGGATCGTGCCGAGTGCGGCGTAGCAGTCGCGCACCGAGTCGACGGTCACGCGGATGCCGACCAGGTCGTAGATGTCGGCGAAGTCGCGGCCGCGCACGATCATCTTCTGGTAGATCGAGTAGTAGTGCTTGGGCCGCCCGGTCACGGTCGCCTTGATCTTCGCGGCGCTCAGGTCGGCGGAGACCTTCTCGCTGACCTGAGCCAGGTGCGTGTCGCGGGACGGCGCGCGGTCGGCCACCAGGCGCACGATCTCGTCGTACCGCTTGGGGTAGAGGGTCGCGAAGGCGAGGTCCTCGAGCTCCCACTTGATGGTGTTCATGCCCAGGCGGTGGGCCAGCGGTGCGAAGATCTCGAGGGTCGTGGTGGCGGTGCGCTCCTGCTTCTCCTGGGGCATGTAGCCGAGGGTGCGCATGTTGTGCAGCCGGTCGGCGAGCTTGATGACGAGCACCCGCGGGTCGCGGGCCATGGCGACGACCATCTTGCGGATCGTCTCGGCCTCGGCGGCGTCGCCGTACTTGATCTTGTCGAGCTTCGTCACGCCGTCGACGAGGTGCTCCACGTCCTCACCGAAGTCGCGGCGTACGTCGACGAGGGTGTACGGCGTGTCCTCCACCGTGTCGTGCAGCAGCGCCGCGACGAGCGTCGTCGTGTCCATGCCGAGCTCGGCCAGGATGCTCGCGACCTCGAGCGGGTGCGTGATGTAGGGGTCGCCGCTGCGCCGCTTCTGGTCGCCGTGCGCCTGCTCCGCCGTCTCGTAGGCCTTCTGCACGATCCGCAGGTCGGCCTTCGGATGGGCCGCGCGGATGGTGCGCGCGAGCGGCTCGAGCACGGCCGGCATGGCACCCGGCTTGGTGGCCGTCAGCCGGGCCAGGCGGGCCCGGACCCGACGGCCAGAGGGCGGAGCCGCGGTCTCGGTGGGCAGCGGTGTGCGGCTCATCGGCTCGTCGGGGACGCCGGTGGTGCGCGGCGCGGCGTGCTCGACGTCGTGCTCCAGGTCAGGCGCAACCGGGGCATCACGAACGTCCTCGGGGCGTGTGCCAGCGGCGGCGGGTGCAGGGGGCACTGATGCCTGCACGCTGCCGGCGACTGCTACGACCGGAGTGACGTCTGAGGCCACGGGCGGCTCCTCGGGGAAGACGAGACCCCAGTGTAGGAGCCGGACCCTGCCTCAGTACGTGAGGAGGGCGTGTACGTCGACACCCGGCTGCGCCACCGTGAACGCCTGCCGCCCGGCGAGGAACTCCAGCTCGAGCAGGACCGACAGCCCCACCAGGTCCGCGCCGGCAGCGGCGACGAGGCGAGCGGCGGCCGCCGCCGTCCCACCGGTGGCGAGCACGTCGTCGACGATCAGCACGCGATCGCCGGGCTCGAACGCGTCCTGGTGCACCTGCAGCACGTTGGTGCCGTACTCGAGGTCGTACTCCTCCTCGTGGGTGGCCAGCGGCAGCTTGCCCTGCTTGCGCACGGGCACGAAGCCGGCCCCGAAGTGGTAAGCCACCGGCGCGGCCAGGATGAAGCCGCGCGCCTCGACGCCCACGACCTTGTCGACCGTGCCGCTGCCATCAGGCCCTCGCCAGTGCGCGATGATCGCGTCGACGGCGCCGGCGAAGGCGACGTGGTCGGCGAGCAGCGGCGAGATGTCCTTGAACACCACGCCGGGCAGCGGGAAGTCCGGGACGTCGACGATCCGCGAGCGCAGCAGCGCGTCGAGGTCGACCGGGCCGCGCACCCGGGCGGGCACTAGCGCCGCTTCTTGCCCGACGGCCGGCCGCCCTTGCTCTTCTTCTTCTTCGACGAGGAGCCGCCCGGCCGTCGGCCGGCGGCTCCCGTCGGAGCCTTGGCAGGTGCGCCGGCAGGAGCGGCAGGTGCCGCGTCCTCCACGGCCACGGTCTCGGCGGTGACGGGGTGCGGTGTGCCTGCCGCGCGGGCAGCCACGCGCTGCTGGAACTTCGACCCGGCCTTGGGTGTCGTGCCCGAACGCCGGGCGAGCACCCGCTGCTGCAGTGCTTTGTACTGCGGCTCGCGCTCCTTGAGGTCGGCGAGCAGTGGCGTCGCCAGGAACAGCGAGGAGTAGGCGCCGGAGGCCAGACCCACGAACAGTGCCAAGGCGAGGTCCTTGAGGGTGCCGGCGCCGAGCAGGAACGCACCGACGAACAGCAGCCCCGACACCGGCAGCAGCGCGATCAGCGAGGTGTTGATCGAGCGCATGAAGGTCTGGTTGACGGCCAGCTCGGCCGCCTCGCTGTAGGTCTGCGTCGACCTGCCGGCCAGCCCGCGGGTGTTCTCCTCGACCTTGTCGAACACGACGATCGTGTCGTAGAGGGAATAGCCGAGGACGGTCAGCAGCGCGATGACGGTGGCGGGTGTGACGACGAACTGCGTGATCGAGTAGATGCCCGCCGTCAGGATCAGGTCGTGGATGAGCGCGATGATCGCGGCGATCGCCATCTTCGGCTCGAACCGGATCGAGATGTAGATGATGACGGCGATCAGGAAGAGCACCAGGCCCTGCAGGGCCTTGTTGGTGACCTGCTTGCCCCACGAGGCGCCGACGTTGGACTCGCCGATCTGGTCGGTCGCGACGTCGAACGCCTTGCTGATCCCCTCGACGACCTTGGTGATCTCGTCCTCGGTCAGCGGGCCGGTGGTGACGCGCATGTCCTCGCCGCCACTGGCGCGACCCACCGTCTGAACGGTGGGGTCGTGTACGCCGAGGCCTTCGATGACCCCGCGGGCGTCGGCGACGGAGACATCGCTCTTGTTCGGCCACTGGAAGCTGGCCCCGCCCTTGAACTCCTCGCCGACGTTGAACTGGCGGAAGGCCATGCTCGCGAGGCAGATCACGACGAACGCCAGCGAGATGATGTAGAAGGTCTTGCGCCGCTGGATCAGCGGGAACGTCGTCTCGCCGCGGTAGAGCCGGGATGCGAGCCCCATCGTCAGGCCTCCGAAGTAGGTACAGCGGGGGTGGTTGTCGTGGTGCTGCGGCGGCCGCCCGGGCCGGCGGCCGGGGCATCGACGTTAGGGCCGTAGAACCCGGTGAACTTGTGGTTGCTGAACCAGCGGAAGTGCGACAACCACGACACGAGCGGTCGCGTGAACAGGAAGACCACGACGACGTCGAGCAGCGTCGACAGGCCGAGGGTGAAGGCGAAGCCGCGCACCCCACCGACCGAGACGAAGTACAGGATGATCGCGCCGAGGAAGGACACCGTGTCGGCGGACAGGATCGTGCGCCGCGCCCGGACCCACGCGCGGTCGACGGCGCTCCTCGGTGTTCGTCCTTCCTTGATCTCGTCTTTCAGTCGTTCGAAGAACACGACGAAGGAGTCGGCCGTGATGCCGACGGCGACGATGAAGCCGGCGATGCCGGACAGCGACAGCGCGAATCCGATCTGCTTGCCGAGCAGGGCGACGCAGGCGTAGACGAGCAGGCCGGACATCAGCAGGCTGGCGATCGTCACGAAGCCGAGCATCCGGTAGTACAGCAGCGAGTAGATGACGACGGCGATCAGGCCGAGCCCGCCGGCGAGCAGACCGGCCTCCAGCTGGTCCTTGCCCAGGGTCGGGCTGACAACTTGCACCTCACCGGGCGTGAACGACAGCGGCAGCGCACCGAACTTGAGGGTGTTGGCCAGGCTGGCGGAGGAGTCCTTGTTGAAGCTGCCGCTGATCTGCGCGTCGCTGTCGATGCGCTCGTTGATGCTCGGCGCCGAGATCACGACGGCGTCCAGCACGATCGCCACCCGCTTGCCCACCGTCGCCGCGGTCAGGTCGGTGAACTTGTTCTGACCCTTGCCCGTGAAGCTGACGATGACCTGCCACTCGCCCAGCTGCTGGTCGCGCTGCGCGCTGGCGCTCTTGACGTCGGTGCCGACGACCTTGGCGACGTCGAGGTGGAACTTCTCGCTGCCGTCCTCCGAGCAGGCGATGATCGGCTCGTCGGGGTTGTCGTCGGAGGCTCCGCGGCGGGCCTCGTCGCCGCTGCAGTCGAGCGCGGCGAGCGCCTCCGGGCTGTAGGCCATCCCGGTGTGCACGCCGCCGTCCTGCGGGGCAGCGCTGCCGGAGACCGTCGGACTCGGCGTGCCGGCCGGCTTGGCCGTGGCCGTCGGCGACGGAGTGGGGGTCGACGCGGCCAGCAGGCCCGACGACAGGACGCGGCCGCTCGCGGTCTTCGACGGCACCGGCGCCGCACTGGCAGCGGGCTTGGCGGACGGGTTGAGCGTGGTGGTCACCGAGGGCGCGGAGTCCTGCGGTGACGCGGTGACCGCGCCGCCGCCCGGCAGCGCCTGCAGGACCTCGCGGAAGCGCAGCTGCGCGGTGGTGGCGAGGTTCTTGATGGAGTCGCGGTTGCCGCCGGGGAGCGAGACGACGATGTTGCTGCCCTGCGTGACGACCTCGGCCTCGGCCACACCGGCGCCGTTGACGCGCCGGTTGAGGATCTCCACAGCCGTGTTGAGCTGCCCGGTCTTGGGCGTGGTCTTGGGCTGAAGGATGACGCTGGCGCCGCCCTGCAGGTCCAGCCCGAGCTTCGGGGTCAGCGGCGAGTTGCCCGGGCCGGCGAGCGCCACGCCCGTGTAGAGGAGCACGAGGATCGCGGCGAGGATGCCGAGATAGCGGCCAACGTGCAGGCCTCGGGAAGCGCCGGGTCGTGCCACGGGGAGGGATCTCCTGTCTCGGCCGGCACCCGGGCGCGGGTGCGCGGTACGTCCTGCGGATGGGTCAGGGGAGGTGGTGCGTCGGGGACGAGTATCCCCTTGTCACGCAGCCGGGGGTGCACCCCGCTGCGCGGAGGCCGGCTCGTCGGTGCTGTCGCGCACACCGACGACGGCCTGCTTCGCGAACCGGGCCTGCACACCCGGCGCGATCTCGAGCAGGAGCGTGTCGTCCTCCACCGCGGCGACGGTGGCGTGCAGACCGGCCGTCGTGATCACCCGACTGCCGACGTGGACAGCGTCGCGGACCTCCTGGAGCGCCTTCGCGCGACGGCGCTGGGGCCGCACGAGCAGGAGCCAACCCGCAACGCCGAGAAGCACGAAGAAGATCAGCTGCTCCGCGGCCGGGCCCATGGCAGAGGTTCCTTTCGGGACGAGAGGGGACGGACCGGGAGAGCATAGTGACCGCCCGCCCGCCCAACGGCGTACGCGCCTGGTGGGTTCCGCCTAGACCGCATCCCCGAGGTCGAGCGGGAGGACGTCGACCGGGCCCGGTGGCCGCAGCCCGAGGTGCGCCCAGGCCGCGGGCGTGGCCACCCGCCCGCGCGGCGTGCGCTGCACCAGTCCGGTCCGGACCAGGAACGGCTCGGCCACCTCTTCGACCGTCTCCGGCTCCTCGCTGACGGCGACAGCGAGCGTGGACAGGCCCACCGGTCCCCCGCCGAACCGCTTGACCAACGCCTCCAGGACCGCGCGGTCGAGGCGGTCGAGCCCGAGCTCGTCGACGTCGTAGACCGCGAGGGCCGCGCGTGCGATCGCGCGCGTGACGACCCCGTCGGCCCGCACCTCCGCGTAGTCGCGGACCCGGCGCAGCAGGCGGTTGGCGATGCGCGGTGTGCCGCGGGACCGCCCGGCGATCTCATGGCCGCCGTCGGACTGCAGGTCGACGCCGAGCAGCCCGGCCGACCGCTCCAGCACCCGCTCGAGCTCCTCCGGGGAGTACGGCTCCATGTGCGCGGTGAAGCCGAACCGGTCGCGCAGCGGTCCGGTCAGCAGCCCGGCCCGTGTGGTGGCACCGACCAGCGTGAACGGCATGACCTCGAGCGGGATCGCCGTCGCACCTGGCCCCTTGCCGACGATGACGTCGACCCGGAAGTCCTCCATCGCGACGTAGAGCAGCTCCTCTGCCGGCCTGGCGATCCGGTGGATCTCGTCGATGAAGAGGACCTCACCCTCCTGCAGGCTGCTGACGAGCGCCGCGAGATCGCCGGCCCGCTCCAGCGCCGGGCCGCTGGTCACGCGGATGCCGGTGCCCAGCTCAGCCGCGATGATCATCGCGAGCGAGGTCTTGCCGAGCCCGGGCGCGCCCGACAGCAGGACGTGGTCCGGCGGCCGGCCGCGGCGCTTGGCGCTCTCCAGCACGAGCTGCAGCTGCTCGCGGACGCGCTCCTGCCCGACGAACTCGTCGAGCCGCCGTGGCCGCAGCGCTGCTTCAACCAAGCGCTCGTCGTCGCCGGCCTCCACGGTCACCTCGGACACGTGCTCCGCGGTCATCGACCGCGCCCGAGCATGGCCAGGCCCTCGCGCAGCAGGTCGGGTACGTCGGCGTCGGCTGCGGTCGGGTGCGTCTCCGCGAGCCGTACGACGGCCTCGTCGGCCTGCGAGGAGGGGAACCCGAGGCCCACGAGGGCCTGCGACAGCGTGTCGCGCCAGCCGGGCTGCGCCGACACGGGCGCTACCGGCGTGGTGCCGACGACCTTGTCCTTGAGCTCGAGCACCATGCGCTGCGCGCCCTTGCGGCCGATCCCGGGCACGAGCGTCAGTGCCTGCAGGTCCTCGGTGAGCAGCGCCCGCCGGACGGTGTCGGGCGTGTGCACGGTCAGCACCGCCTGCGCGAGGCGAGGCCCGACACCCGACGCCGTCTGCAGCAGCTCGAACAGCACGCGCTCCTCGTCGTCGGCGAAGCCGTAGAGCGTCAGGCTGTCCTCGCGCACGACGAGGCTGGTGGCGAGGACGGCCTCGTCGCCGATGCGGAGATGGGCCCGCGTGCCGGGCGTCGTCTGCAGAGCCAGGCCGACGCCACCGACCCGGACGACGACGCCGTCAGCGTGCAGCGCGGTGACGGTGCCTGCGACGCTCGCGATCACGGTTGCCTCATCTCTGCGCTCATCGCTGGGCCGCCAGGGCGGCGAGCCTGGCTTGGGCGGGGGCTCGCCACAGGTGACAGATGGCTAGGGCCAGCGCGTCGGCGGCGTCGGCGGGCCGCGGCGGCCCATCCAGGCGCAGCAGGCGGGCGACCATGAGCCCGACCTGCGCCTTGTCGGCCCGACCCGAGCCGGTGACGGCGGCCTTGACCTCGGACGGTGTGTGCAGGACGACGGGGAGCCCCCGGCGGGCCGCGCACACGACGGCGACCGCACCGGCCTGCGCGGTGCCCATCACGGTGCGGACGTTGGCCTGGCTGAAGACCCGCTCCACGGCCACCGCGTCGGGACGGTGCTCGTCGAGCCAGGACTCGAAGGCGACCTCCAGCGCGACGAGCCGCAGCCCGAGTGACGCGTCGGTGGGCGTCGTGACGACACCCACGGCGACGAGCGTGGCCCGGCCGGGAGATCCCTCCACGACGCCGAGGCCGCACCGGGTCAGCCCGGGGTCGACTCCCAGCACACGCACGACATCTCCCGTAGAACAGGTGTTCGGACGGCGAGCGTACGGCGGGGGGTGCGCCGGTCCGGGGAGGCGCGCCAGGACCGGGCGCGTCGGTGGGCCACTGTCGGGCCGCTGTCAGTGGGCGAAGGCCGGTCAGGCAGGATATGTAGGCACATGGAGCTTGCTGCCCGCCTCTCGCTGCGCGGGGACCTACGGTCGCCCATGGAAGCCCGCCGTTTCGTGGCCCGGACCCTCACGCCGCTGCTCGGGCGCGAGGACGTCGAGACGGCGATGCTGGTCGCGAACGAGCTCGTCACCAACGCGGCGTTGCACGCCGGCACCGAGTGCGAGCTGGTTCTCGAGGGTCACCCGGGCGGTCTGACGATCCGGGTGTCCGACTTCGACCGGCAGGCCGTGACGGGCAGAGCCTTCGGCGGCGAGGTCTCTGCAGGTCGGGGGCTGCGGCTGCTCGAGGTGCTGGGCCGGCGGTGGGGCGTAGAGCCCGACGAGCACGGCAAGACCGTCTGGTGCGACCTGCGCGTCCGCGGCTGACCGCGCCGGCCGGGCGAGCCGACTGCTGGCGACCAGCTTGGAGGGGGTCAGCCGACGCGCTCGAGGACCTCGTCGCTGATGTCGAAGTTGGCCCACACGTTCTGCACGTCGTCGAGGTCCTCGAGGGCGTCGACGAGCTTGAGCACCTTCACGGCGACGTCGTCGTCGAGCGGCACGGAAACCGTGGGCATCCAAGCGATGTCGGCCGAGTCGACGGTGAGACCGGCGTCGGTGCAGGCAAGGCGAACAGCGTGCGTGTCGGTCGCGTCGCACACGACCTCGAACGCCTCGCCGAGGTCGTTGACCTCCTCGGCACCCGCCTCCAGCACGGCCGTCAGGACGTCGTCCTCCGACAGCCCGTCGGTCTTCGTGACCAGCACGACGCCCTTGCGGTTGAACAGGTAGGACACCGAGCCCGGGTCGGCCGGGTTGCCGCCGTTGCGGGTGATCGCGGTACGGACCTCGGCGTTGGCCCGGTTGCGGTTGTCGGTCAGGCACTCGACGAGCACGGCAACGCCACCCTGCGCGTAGGCCTCGTACATGATCTCCTCGTACGCCGCCGCATCGCCCAGCTCGCCGCTGCCCCGCTTGACGGCACGGTCGATGTTGTCGTTGGGGACCGAGACCCGCTTCGCGCTCTGGATCGCATCGGCCAGCGTGGGATTGCCCGACGGGTCGCCGCCGCCCGTGCGCGCCGCGACCTCGATCGTCTTGATCATCTTGGCGAAGAGCTTGCCGCGCTTGGCGTCGACGACCGCCTTCTTGTGCTTGGTCGTCGCCCACTTGGAGTGGCCGCTCACGATTGGTTCTCCTTCACCATCTGCACGAACAACCCGTGGACGCGGCTGTCGCCGGTGAGCTCCGGGTGGAACGACGTGGCCAGCAGCGGCCCGTGCCGAACGGCCACGACCTTACCTGTGGCGGCTCCAGCCGCGACCGTCGCGAGCACCTCCACACCGGGCCCGGTGCGTTCCACCCAGGGCGCCCGGATGAAGACCGCGTGCACCTCGCCGATCCCGACCATCGGCAGGTCGGTCTCGAAGGAGTCGACCTGCCGGCCGAAGGCGTTGCGACGGACGGCGATGTCGAGCCCGCCGACCGTCGGCTGGTCCGGGCGCCCGTCGATGACCTCGTCGGCGAGCAGGATCATCCCGGCGCAGGACCCGTACACGGGCAGCCCTGTCTTGACCGCCGCCCGCAGTGGCTCGAGCAGCTCGAACAGCTCCAGCAGCTTGCCGATCGTCGTCGACTCACCGCCGGGGAGGACGAGCCCGTCGATGCCCGCGAGCTCCTCCGGGCGGCGTACGTCGACCGGCTCCGCGCCGACCTCGGTCAAGGCCCGCCGGTGCTCACGGACGTCACCCTGCAGAGCGAGTACGCCGATGCGGGGTGCTGCGCTCACCAGCCGCGGTTGGCGAGCAGGTCGCCCGCACCGAGCGAGTCGACGGCGATGCCGACCATCGCCTCGCCGAGGCCACGGCTGACCTTGGCGATGCGGTCGGCGTCGTTGAAGTACGCCGTCGCCTCGACACACGCCCGCGCCCGGAGCGCAGGGTCGCCGGACTTGAAGATGCCGGAGCCGATGAAGACGCCGTCGGCGCCGAGCTGCATCATCATCGCCGCGTCGGCCGGGGTGGCGACGCCACCCGCGACGAACAGGACGACGGGAAGCCGACCGAGCTCAGCGGTCTCGCGCACCAGGTCGAGCGGCGCCTGCAGCTCCTTGGCAGCGGCGTACAGCTCCTGCTCGTCGGCCGACTGCAGCCGCTTGATCTGACCGAGGATCGTGCGGATGTGCACGGTCGCCTGCGACACGTCGCCGGTGCCGGCCTCGCCCTTGGACCGGATCATCGCGGCGCCCTCGGCGATCCGGCGCAGCGCCTCACCGAGGTTGGTGGCGCCGCAGACGAACGGCACGGTGAACGCGTGCTTGTCGATGTGGTGCTCGTAGTCGGCCGGCGTCAGCACCTCGGACTCGTCGACGTAGTCGACGCCGATCGCCTGCAGCACCTGCGCCTCGACGAAGTGACCGATGCGAGCCTTGGCCATCACGGGGAGGGAGACCTCGGCCTTGATGCCCTCGATCATGTCGGGGTCGCTCATCCGGGCGACGCCGCCGTCGCGGCGGATGTCGGCGGGAACCCGCTCAAGAGCCATCACCGCGACCGCACCCGCGTCTTCGGCGATGCGCGCCTGCTCGGCGGTGACGACGTCCATGATGACGCCGCCCTTGAGCATCTCGGCCATGCCCCGCTTGACGAGTGGCGAGCCGGTGAGAGGGGTGTCGTTGCTGGCCACGGGACTACCTCGCGATCGGGGTTCGGCAGGTTTCCATCGTAGGTCAGCCCAGCCTCGGTCAGCCCAGCGTCAGCGAGCTCGTCGTCGGCAGCAGCAGGACCCACGTCGGGCCGGGACGCAGCGGGATGTCGCTGCCGAGCGCGTCGACGAAGCGCGTGCCGTCCGACGCCGTGCGTCGCTGCCACGTCCCGGTGAGGGCGACGCCGTCACGCAGAACGGTCACCGGTCCCGTCCCGGTGGTCACGGTGTAGGGCGTGCGGTTGCCCAGCACGTCGACGTAGCGGCTCATCCTGATCGGAACCCGCTGGATGATGACGTTGGCGGGCGCGACATCGCGCATCTCGTGCGCGTTCTGGAAGACCGCCCACCGACCGGTCTCGGGGACGTACTGCGTGCGCACGGTCACGAACGCCGAGAAGACGGCCTTCGCGACGCCGACGGCGGGGCCACCCCCCACCGGCAGCGGGCCGAACCGCAGGCCGACGTCATGGGCTGGCGCACCCGGTCGAGAGCTGGCAAGCGCCGCGGGGCTGGTGAAGAAGTTCCTGGCGTCGGCTCGCCGCTCCCCCAGCCGGTAGTCCTGCGGAATGACGTCGTACGACGCGTCGAGCAGGTAGCCCTTGCGCACTGCGGCGTGGAACGTCGCCTTGACACCGGTGTTGCCACCCGAGAAGGCGACCGGGACGCCGCCGTACTGCCGTAGCAGCTCGATGTCGCTCTCACGCACGCTCCGCACCGGTCCGACTTCTCCGGACGGCGCCGTCGTGAACACAGCGGCGAAGCGGGTCTCGCCGGCCTCGACGATCTCCTCGTAGACGATCGCGGCCCGGCCGAGGCCGCGCTGGTACTGCCGCGAGAGCCCGGCGTTGTCGACCTTGACGACGACGACCGAGCCCGTGGGCCGCGGCGCCTCGCCGGTCAGCGGGTCGACATCGAGCAGCGTCGGGGACGGGGACGGTGACGGCGCGGGCGAGGGCGCTATCGACGCAGCCGACGCAACGGCCTTGCCCTGGGCCGGCGAGCCGCCGCCGCAAGAGGCGGACAGCACGCCCAGGGCGCAGAGGGCGAGCAGCACGCGCTTGGTCACGTGGCCACGCTAAGGGGCGTGGGCTTCGGCGGGCCGCTTCTTCAGCCCGCCAGCGTCGTGTCGTCGATCTCGAAGTACGTCGGCATCGCGCGGTGACCCGCGAGCCGCAGCAAACGAGGGATGCGTCGCCATCGCACCGTTCTGGTGTCCTTCACCGCCGCGTTGTGGAACGACCGGGCCAGCGCGACCCGGCTGGCGGCCGACCGCAGCTCGTCGAGCGGTGCACCGGGCGAGAGAAGAGGTACGGCGGCGCGCAGCGCGCGGCTCAGGTCGTTCTCGACCGTCTCGCGGTCCTGCTCCCCCGCATCGACCGCGACATGGGCCGCCTCGTCCAGGCGCGCGGCTGCGGCGGGATCGCGCAGCACGTAAGGCACGAGCGCCCGGGCGGCAGCAGCGCGGCGGACCAGCTGGGCATCGAGCGCAGCCCACGCGGCGTCGACGCGGGCATGCAGGCGGTCGAGCCGACCCGCTGTCCAGGTGACGTAGGCACCGAGCAGGACCAGTGCGGCCAGCGTCCAGACGAGTGCGGTCATGACGGCGTGCGGCTGAACCAGCGGCGCAGCGCAGCACTGAGCCGGCTGGGGTCGTCGTCGGCGTCGTCGGCGAGGGCGGCGGCGAACGCGTCGACGTCGTGGTCGACGTCGACCTCGCTGGCCATGGCCGCCACCGTCTCGTAGACCTCGACGATCCGCGCGGTCACCGTCGACCAGTCGTACTGCTGCACCGTCTCCCGGCCGACCCGAGCCAGGGTCGCGCGGCGCTCCGGATCGCCCAGCAGCGCCGCAAGTGCGATCGCGAGAGCAGCGGGGTCGGCGACGGGCACGAGCACCCCCGCCCGGCCGTCCTCCAGGACCCGCCGGAACGCCTCGAGGTCGCTCGCGACGACCGGCGTACCGGTCGCCATCGACTCGATGAGCACGATCCCGAACGACTCGCCGTGCGTGTTGGGGGCGCAGTAGACGTCACCGCTGGCGTAGACGCGCGCCTTGTCGTCGTCACTCACCAGACCGAGCAGCTCGACGTGCCCGCGCAACGACGCGGGAATGCTCTCGCGCACGTCGTCGACGTCACCGGGACCTGCGACGAGCAGCCGTACGTCGGGCACGAGCTCGACGAGCTCCGGCAGGGCCTCGAGGAGCACAGCCAGTCCCTTGCGCGGCTCGTCGATGCGACCGAGGAACGCGACCGTCGGCGCCGCCGGCCGGTCCGGCAGCGGCGTGGCGCCGTCGAAGCGGCGTACTGCCACGCCGTTCGGGATCAGCACCGCGTCACCACCGAGGTGCTCGACGACGACCCGGCGCGCTGCCGGCGACACCGCGATCCGGCCGGTGATCTTCTCGAGGCCGGGCTGCAGCGCGGACCCGAAGACCTGCAGGGCGCGGGACCGCGCCGTCGCTGTGTGGAAGGTCGCCACCATCGGACCGCTCGCCGCGAAGCAGGCGAGCATCGACAGGCTCGGCACGGTCGGCTCGTGGATGTGCAGTACGTCGAAGTGGCCCTCCCGCAGCCACCGCCGCGTCCGGGTCAGGGACAGCGGCCCGAAGGCCAGCCGGGCCACCGATCCGTTGTAGGGCACGGGAATCGCCCGGCCGGCGGCGACGACGTACGACGGCAGGTCTGCCTCATCGGGCTCGTCGACCGGCGTGAGGACCGACACCTCGTGACCCAGCGAGAGAAGGCTCTCGGCCAGGTCGCGCACGTGCGCCTGCACACCACCGGGGACGTCCCAGGTGTACGGGCACACGATCCCCACCCTCATCGGCGCGGGTCGTGCGGGTCGAGGTCGTCGAGCCAGAGCCGCTGCAGCATGTGCCAGTCAGCCGGGTGCGCGCGGATGCCGTCGGCGAAGCGGTCGGCCAGCACCTGCGTCATGGTCGATACGTCCGTCGCGGGCACCTCGTCGTGGAAGGTCACCTGCCAGCCGTCCGGCCGGAACGCCAGGTGCACGGGGATGAGCGCGGCGCCGGTCTTCAGCGCCAGCGACGCCGGCCCCGCGGGCATGCGCGCGGTCGCGCCGAAGAAGTCGACGTCGATGCCACGCGGCGTCAGGTCGCGGTCGGCCATCAGGCACACCGTCCGGCCGGCGGCCAGTCTCTCCACCAGGACGTCGTACGGCGGGCGGTCCCCACCGGTCAGCGGGAGCACCTCCATGCCGAGGGAGGCGCGGAACTCGAGGAAGCGGTCGTAGAGCGACTCCGGCTTCAGCCGCTCGGCCACCGTCGTGAAGGGCACACCCGTCGCGGCGAACCACGCACCCGCGTGGTCCCAGTTGCCGCTGTGCGGCAGGGCGAACACGACACCGCGCCGGGAAGCCACTGCCGCGCGGGCGATGTCCTCACCCACGGAGTGCATCCCGCCGACGACGTCCTCGGTGGGCATCACCGGCAGCCGGAAGACCTCGCGCCAGTAGCGGGCGTACGACCGAAGGGCGGCGCGGGTCAGCGCATCCAGGTCGGCGTCCGGTGCGACCCGCGCCAGGTTGCTGCGCAGTCGTGCAACGCCCTTGCCACCTCGCCTTGCGGCCAGGTCCGCGCCCGCGTCAAACAGGCGCCGGGCCGTGCTCTCCGGCAACGCGCGCACGATCGCCCATCCGGCGGCGTACGACGCGTCGGTGACCTGGCCGGTCAGCAGGCCCGCGATGCGGCCGGCGGACGTCGGCACCTAGCTCGCCGGTGCGGCGGCTTGGCGGTGGACCTCGACGAGCCGCTGCCCCACCGTGACCGCAGACGCGACGGCGAGGACCCACAGCAGGATCGGCAGCGCGATGTCGAGGCCCATGCCGGCGAAACCCACACCGGCGAGCACGAGGATCAACCGCTCGGCCCGTTCCGCGATGCCGACGTTGCAGGTCATGCCGAGCCCTTCGGCGCGAGCCTTGGCATACGACGTCACGACCCCAGCGACGAGGCAGAACAGCGAGACCGCGACCAGCACCGAGTCGTCGCCGCGGCCGGCGTACCAGATCACGAGAGCCGAGAAGATGGCCGCGTCCGCGATCCGGTCGAGGGTGGAGTCGAGGAAGGCGCCCCAGTTCCCCGCCGGACCGCGAAGCCGCGCCATCGTCCCGTCGAGCGCGTCGGTGAGGACGAAGAAGGTCACCACGAACGCGCCGACGAGGAAGTGCCCGCGGGCGATCAGGCCAAGGGATCCGGCGACCGCACCAACCACGCCGGTCACGGTGACCATGTCGGGCGTGACGCCGGCGCGGAGCAGGCTCGCGGCCAGCGGTCCGACGACCCGGCTCACCGCCGGGCGCAGGTTGAGCATCGATGTCCGTCCGCTCGGGAAGAGGTCCGCGCAGAACGATAGTGGCCGGTTCCTCTTGTGGCCGGTGCACCGGCGGGTGGAAGGTGCAGTCACGACACGGGAGAGTGGGTAGTCATGAAGAAGGAGGCGAATCGGGACGCCGGCAGGGCACCTGAGCCGCGCACCGCCGAGAGGGTGCGCAACGTGGTCCTCGTGGGGCACGCGGGCGCCGGCAAGACGACGCTCGTCGAGGCGCTGCTCGCCAGGACCGGCACGATCCCCCGCGCGGGTCGGGTCGAGGACGGGACGACCGTCTGCGACAGCGACGAGGTGGAGGTCCGTCAGCAGCGCTCGGTCGCGCTGGCCCTCGCACCACTCGAGTACGACGGGATCAAGGTCAACCTGCTGGACACCCCCGGGTACGCCGACTTCGTCGGGGAGCTCCGGGCGGGACTGAGGGCGGCAGATGCCGCCCTCTTCGTCGTCTCGGCCGTCGACGGCGTCGACGCACTGACCTCTGCGCTGTGGGAGGAGTGCGCGGCCGTCGGGATGCCACGAGCGGTCGTCATCAGCCAGCTCGACCGAGCTCGCGCCGACTTCGACGAGGCCGTCGCCATCTGCCAGCGCGTCTTCGGCGACGGGGTGCAGCCCCTCTACCTGCCGATGCACGCCGACGACGAGTCGGTGGCGGGGCTGATCGGGCTGCTGTCGCGGCGGGTGTACGACTGGTCGTCGGGCGAGCGCGTCGAGCGCGACCCCGACCCTGAGCACCTGCCGCTCATCGAGAGCACGCGTTCCGCGCTGATCGAGGGGATCATCGCGGAGAGCGAGGACGAGACCCTCATGGACCGCTACCTCGCGGGCGAGGACATCGACCTGAAGGTGCTCGTCGAGGACCTGGAGACCGCGGTCGCGCGCGGCACCTTCTACCCCGTGCTGGCTGCCGCACCGCTGACGATGCTCGGCACCGACGAGCTGCTCGAGGTGCTGACCTCGGCGTTCCCGACCCCGCTCGAGCACCCCTGCCCGCCGGTGACCAAGCCGGACGGCTCGCCGGCCGCGCCGGTCGAGTGCGATCCCGACGGTCCCCTCGTTGCGGAGGTCGTGAAGACGACGACCGACCCCTACCTCGGCCGGGTGTCGCTGGTGCGCGTCTTCTCCGGCACGTTGCGTCCCGACCTCGCCGTGCACGTCTCAGGCCACGGGATGGCCGAGCGCGGTCATCCCGACCATGACGTCGATGAGCGCGTCGGCGCCCTCGCGGTGCCGCTGGGCGCAAGCCTGCGGCACGTGTCGCACTGCCCGGCCGGCGACATGTGCACCGTGGCCCGGCTGGCCTCCGCCGAGACGGGTGACACCCTGTCGTCCAAGGACGACCCGCTGCTCGTGCATGCCTGGGACCTGCCCGAGCCGCAGCTGCCGATCGCCGTCGAGGCCGCGTCGCGGGCCGACGAGGACAAGCTCGGCACCGCACTGGCCCGGCTCGTTGCCGAGGACCCCACGGTCCGGCTGGAGCGCAACGCCGAGACCGGGCAGGTGCTGCTGTGGTGCGTCGGTGAGGCGCACGCCGAGGTGCTGCTCGACCGGCTGCGCATCCGGCACGGGGTGGGCGTCACCACCCCCGACGTGCGCGTGGCCCTGCGCGAGACGCTGGCCAAGCCCATCACGATCACGGGTCGGCACGTCAAGCAGTCCGGCGGGCACGGGCAGTACGCCGTCGCCGTCCTCGAGGTGGAGCCGCAGCCCGCCGGATCGGGCCTCACCTACGAGGTGAAGGTCGTCGGCGGCTCGGTCCCGAACCAGTTCCACGGCAGCGTCGAGAAGGGCGTCCGCACGCAGATGGAGCGCGGCCTGCACGCCGGGCGACCGCTCGTGGACCTGAAGGTCACGCTCGTCGACGGCAAGGCCCACTCGGTCGACTCCTCCGACGCCGCGTTCCAGACCGCCGGGGCACTGGGCTTGCGGGAGGCGGCCTCGGCGGCCGGGCTCGAGGTCCTGGAGCCGGTCGCGGAGATCGCGGTGACCGTGCCGGCCGGCTTCGTCGGGTCGGTGATGAGCGACCTGTCCGGCCGGCGGGCCCGCGTGACGGGGAGTGATCCGGACGTCGAGCACGAGGACCGGACCGTCGTGCGCGCCGAGGTGCCGGAGATCGAGCTGCTGCGCTACGCCACCGACCTGCGCTCGCTGTCGCACGGCACCGGCACGTACACGCGCCGCTACCTGCGCCACGAGCCGATGCCCTCGCATCTGGTGCCGGCCGCCGAGTAGCGCTGAAGTCGCGGCCCTCATCTGCCGATAACCCCCAGAAGGGGAGGTGTCCGCATGGGTGGCAACAGCGTGCTGATCGTGCCTGCGACCGTGCCGAGCGCCATCGTGCGCCGGCTCCTGCACCGGGCACCCGAGAGCCCCGTCGTCCACACCGTCGACCCCTACCCGGTGCCGCCGGCCCGTGCCATCCGCGTCGTTCCCGACCTGCTCACGCCCGAGCAGGTGGCGCAGCTGCGCGAGGAGAACGACCTGCTCCGCCGCGAGCTCGCCCGCGTCCGCGCCTCCTAGACCGTCGGCCTAGACCTCGTTCCAGGCGCGCGCCAGCAGGTCGCGCGTGTCGGGCAGCAGCTGTGGCAAGACCTTGGTGTGCCCGACGACCGGCATGAAGTTGGTGTCGCCACCCCACCGTGGCACGACGTGCTGGTGCAGGTGGGCGGCGATGCCGGCTCCCGCGATGGTCCCGAGGTTCATCCCGACGTTGAAGCCGTGGGCGCCCGAGGCATGACGCACCGCGCGGATCGCGCGCTGCGTCAGCTCCGCGATCTCGTGGGCCTCGTCGGTGGTCAGCTCCTCGTAGCCGCTCACGTGCCGGTACGGGACGAGCATCAGGTGCCCGGAGTTGTACGGGAACAGGTTCAGCACGGCGTACGCCGACGTGCCCCGCGCGACGACCAGGCCGTCCTCGTCGGCCATCCCGGGGATCACGCAGAACGGGCACTCGTCGCTGTGGGCCTCACCCTTGATGTAGGCCATCCGGTGCGGCGTGTAGAGCCGTTCGAACCGGTCACGAAGCCCCGCGCCGTACTGCTCCTCCTGCGTGGGCTCCTGATCAGACACGGGAGCGAACCGCCTCGACGATCCTGGTCACCGCCTCGTCGACCGGGATGCCGTTGTCCTGGGTCCCGTCGCGGAAGCGGAAGCTGACCGCACCGGCCGCGATGTCGTCGGCTCCGGCGATGAGCATGAACGGCACCTTGGCCTTCTGCGCGTTGCGGATCTTCTTCTGCATCCGGTCGTCGGACACGTCGACCTCGATGCGGATCCCCTGCGCCTTGAGCTTCGTGGCGACGTCCTCGAGGTAGCCGTTGAAGTCCTCGTGCACCGGGATGCCGATGACCTGGACCGGCGCGAGCCAGGCCGGGAACGCGCCCGCGTAGTGCTCGACGAGCACCCCGATGAAACGCTCGATCGAGCCGAACTTCGCCGAGTGGATCATCACCGGCTGCTGGCGGGTGCCGTCCGCAGCCTGGTACTCCAGCTCGAAGCCTTTGGGCTGGTTGAAGTCGTACTGGATCGTCGACATCTGCCAGGTGCGGCCGATCGCGTCCTTGGCCTGCACCGAGATCTTCGGCCCGTAGAACGCCGCGCCGCCCGGATCGGCGACGAGCTCGAGCCCGCTGTCGACGGCGCACTGCTCCAGCACCGCGGTGGCGGTCGCCCAGTCCTCCTCGGAGCCCACGAACTTGTCCGGGTTCGCGTCGTCTCGGGTGGACAGCTCGAGGTAGAAGTCGTCGATCCCGAAGTCGCGCAGCAGTGAGAGCACGAAGCTCAACAAGTGCTTGACCTCGTCGGGTGCCTGCTCGGGTGTGCAGTAGGAGTGCGAGTCGTCCTGGGTCAGCCCGCGCACGCGGGTGAGGCCGTGCACAACGCCGGACTTCTCGAAGCGGTAGACGGTCCCGAACTCGAACAACCGCATCGGCAGGTCGCGGTAGGACCGGCCGCGCGACTTGTAGATCAGGTTGTGCATCGGGCAGTTCATGGCCTTGAGGTAGTAGTCCGCGCCCTCCATCTGCATGGGCGGGAACATCGTGTCCGCGTAGTACGGCAGGTGGCCGGACGTCTCGAACAAGCCCTGCTTGGAGATGTGCGGCGTACCGACGTAGTCGAACCCCTCCTCGATGTGCCGCCGCCGTACGTAGTCCTCCATCTCGCGCTTCAGCACCCCGCCCTTGGGGTGGAAGACGGCCAGCCCGGAGCCGATCTCGTCGGGGAAGGAGAACAAGTCGAGCTCCGCGCCGAGCCGCCGGTGGTCGCGCTTCTCGGCCTCCTCGAGCAGGTGCAGGTGCGCCTTCAGCGCGTCCTTGCTCTCCCACGCGGTGCCGTAGATGCGCTGCAGCTGCGGGTTCTTCTCATCACCGCGCCAGTAGGCGGCCGCACTGCGCATGAGCTTGTACGCCGGGATGTCGCGCGTGGTCGGCAGGTGCGGACCGCGGCACAGGTCCTTCCACACGGTGGCGTCGCCGACGAGGTTGTCGTAGATGGTGAGCTCGGCGCCGCCGACCTCGACGTCGGCGCCCTCTCCGCCGGCGCCGCCGGCGCCCTTGAGGCCGATGAGCTCGAGCTTGAACGTCTCGTGCTCGAGCTCCTTGCGGGCGTCGACCTCGGCCACGACGCGACGGGAGAAGCGCTGCCGCTGGCGGGTGATGTCGCTCATCTTCTTCTCGATGGCGACGAGGTCGTCGGGGGTGAAGGGCCGCTCGGGCAGGAAGTCGTAGTAGAAGCCGTCCTTGATGGGCGGCCCGATCCCGAGCAGGGTCCCCGGGAACAGCTCCTGCACCGCCTGCGCCAGGACATGCGCTGCCGAGTGCCGCAGCACCGCGCGCCCGTCGTCGCTGCCGTAGGGGACGGCTTCGACGGAGTCGCCGGCGACGACGACGTGCGCGAGGTCACGCAGCTCACCGTTGATCCGGGCGACCGCGGTGTCCTTGATGCCTTGCTCGCGCAGCAGGTCACCGGCCGTTCGCCCTGCGCCGTCCGCCGGGACGGTCAGGGCGGAGACGGGCTCGGACACGGGAGGGCTCCAGCTGCAGCGGCGGTCGGGACCACGAGCCTATCGGCGCGCGCCCAACCGGTTACCGCCGCTGGAAGGCGTCAGACGCGAGCGCTGCGGCCCTTGAAGATGGAGTACCCGCCGGGGCCGACCAAGCAGGCCGCGACGATCAGCACGATGCCCAGGATGATCTGGCCCTGGAGCAACTGGACGACGCCGACGACGGCGAGGACAACGGCAACGATCCACAGGAGGAAGTTCATGCCTTCTCCTTACCCACTGTGACAGGGGTTCACTCCAGCGCCACCAGGAAGTCAGGCCCGCCGGCGGCTGAGTTCAGGGCGTTCGCCTCTGGCCCTCGCACGTGACCGCAGACATGGTGGCAGTCGCGGGAGCCGCCGGACTTCCCAGCTGACCCGCGGGGACGTGCACCATGACAGCAACAGCGAGGAGGCCACCATGACGCTCATCCATCCGTCCCCGGTCCCGGTGCTGCTCTCAGAGCGGCTGATCGATGACATGCCGTGGGAGCCGCTACCCGGCTCGCCGGGCGTACGCGTCAAGCAGATCTGCACCAACGCGAGCTGGGCCACCGGGCTGCTGCAGCTCACACCGGGAGCGCACGAGGCTACCCACGTCCACACCGACAGCGAGCACCACCTGTGGGTCCTCGCCGGGTCCGCGCAGTACGAGGACACGCACCTCGGCGTCGGCAGCTACCTGCACGTGCCGGCCGGGCTGCGCCACTCGTTCGTCGACGAGGGAAACGGCTGCACCATGTTCTACGTGTGCAGCACTCCGTCGGAGTAGAGATCCGGCGAGGTCGCGCCTGGGGTGGGCGTAACGGGGTGGGCGTAACGGGGTGGGCGTAACAGGACTCGAACCTGTGACCTCACGCGTGTGAAGCGTGCGCTCTAACCAACTGAGCTATACGCCCGAAGGACCGGCGGCAGACTACCCGAACGAGCCCAGCAACCGGTCGACGACGTCGTACCGACGAGCGGCGATGACAGCGGCGATCAGCAGCACGATCCCGCCCACCGTGACCGCCGCGGTGTGGACCGGCCGCCGCTGCGCGGCCTGCCAGGCAATGCGTCCCTGCGCGAGCATCCGGGCTCGCCATCGATCGGCCCACGCGAACTCCGTCGACCAGATGTAGAGACCGAGCAGCATCGGCGGGATCGTGAGCGGACCCGGCAGCACGACGAGGACCAGGCCGAGGGCGATGAAGAAGAGCCCGGCGACGAAGACCAGCGTCTTCCACAGCCAGCCGCCCGCTCGGGTGGACCGCAGCTGAGCCCTGACACTGGCAGGGGGGACACCGGCAGGGGGGACACCGGCAGGGGGGAGATCCGACACCGGCCCATCCTGCCCGGTCGAGTACGGATCGGCAGCCGTCCGTCAAGGGTGGTTCCAGATGCGCCCGTAAGGACCTAGAGTCCGGCCCGTCCCGTTCTGCCCAGCACGCGCGGGACGGCTATGAGCGTTTGCTCGGCGCCGAACGGCTCGGCCCGGTTAGAGATGCCTCTGAGGGGGGACCCCTAGGGGCAGCACGGGTCGACCGGCCCGGCACCTGCAGGAGGTAAGGCACATGACGCCCCGCTCCAGCTCAGTGAGCACCGAGCTCCAGTTGCGCCTCGTCGTTCCCGGCGCCGCCTCGCTCCCTGTTCGCGCCGGCCTGCGGTACGACGTCACCGACCCCTACGCGGTCCAGGTCGCCTTCCACACCGGCAACGGCAGTGACAGCGAGATCGTCGAGTGGACCTTCGCCCGCCAGCTCCTGACCGACGGTGTGACTGCACCGGTCGGCGAGGGCGATGTCCAGGTGTGGCCGTCGGCCAGCGCCGGTCTCCCGGTCGTGTGCCTGTCGCTGTCCTCCCCCTCCGGCAAGGCCCTGTTCGAGGTGCCGGTGCCCGAGCTCGTCGACTTCCTCGGCCAGACCTACGCCACCGTCCCGACCGGCGGGGAGAGTCAGCACGTCGACGTCGAGGCAGCGCTCGCCCTGCTGCTCTGGGCCGAGCCCGAGACCTGAGCCACCCGCCGGTTCTCAGCCGGGCCGAAGCGGGCCTGTCTGCTAATGTTCCGCCCTGTTGCGCGGGCCGAATCCGGCCGGTGACACGCGGACGTGGCTCAGTTGGTAGAGCACAACCTTGCCAAGGTTGGGGTCGCGGGTTCGAATCCCGTCGTCCGCTCGGAAGGCGCCGTCCGGCGTCTCTCGCTGGTACCGGTTCCCGGTCCCGGCCGGGTGGCCGAGTGGCTTAGGCAAGGGCCTGCAAAGCCCTGTACGCGGGTTCGATTCCCGCCCCGGCCTCTCCCGCCTCGGCTCCACCGACCAACTTCATACGCACGGGCGATTGGCGCAGTCTGGTAGCGCGCTTCCCTGACACGGAAGAGGTCACAGGTTCAAGTCCTGTATCGCCCACACAAAAGCCCAGGTCAGCGGTGGTGTAGCAACCTTGACGAGGGTGGCAGCGTCGGTCATGACCGCAAAATGACCGCAAGCCTGCGGTCGTTTTCGACGGCTGACAGGAGCACGTTCCATGGCCAGTGCCTGGCAAAAGGACCGCGCCAACGCGCGTGGTCAGGTCCGCGGCACGGTGTACTTCCGAGACCGTGACACCGGCGAGACGATCACCGACGGCACCTACCCCAAGAAGATCGCCGGCGAGCGGGTCCGCACTCTGCTGACCCAGCTCGACGACCCTGGCTTCACCAACCCCAAGCTGGGCCGGGAGCCGTTCCGGATCTACGCCGAGAAGTGGTTCGCCGCCCGGCCCGTGATGGCCTCGACGAAGAAGGTCCGCTCCTACCTGGACTCGCAGTTGCTGCCGGCCTTCGGCGACATCCCGCTGATGAGGATCGACCGGTTCCTGGTGCAGGAATGGGTCGAGCGCCTGGTGGACCCCGACGACCCGGACGCCAAGCCGTACGCGCCCGAGTCGATCCACTCCTACTACGCGACGCTGTCGACGATCATGAAGTACGCCGCGCTCGACCGGCACATCCCGGTGAGCCGGATCGGCAAGGGCACCGTGACGCTGCCCGGCAACGGCCTCGACATCCGGGTCTTCCTGACGCTGGACCAGGTCGAGGAGTTCCTGGCCCTGGCCGCGACCCAGAGCCCGTACTGGTACCCGATGATCAAGCTCGTGGCCGAGACAGGGCTGCGGTGGGGCGAGGCGGCGGGTCTGCCAGTGCAGAACCTCGACCTGCGGCGCGGGTCGGTGCTGATCAACCAGAGCCTGAAGCTCGACGGGCGAGGGAACTGGACGATCGGTCTGCCCAAGGGCGGGCGGTGGCGGCGGCTCGGGCTGGACGAGGGAACCGTCGATGCCCTGCGCACGCACCTGACCGAACACCCTCCGAGCACGCAGCTGCTCGGCGGCCAAACCCACGCCCTGGCCTTCACCAACCCCGACGGACGGCCGCTGGACCGCAGCAACTTCCGGCGCGACGCCTGGCGCCCGCTCGTCGACAGCATCGGCTGGCTGCCGCGCGGCCTTCGGTTCCATGATCTGCGTCATTCGCACATCTCGATCCTGCTGGACCTGGGCACCCCGGTTGGAGACGTGGCGAGCCGCGCCGGGCACGCCAGCGCCAAGATGACGCAGGACCGGTACGGGCACGCCATGCCGCACGCAGACGACCGAGCCATGGACCGGCTCGCGGCGGCCAAGGCCGCCCGTCGCGGGCTGCGGGTGGTGTCGTAGTCCCGCTGGTCAGATCCGGACGGCAGTGATCGGTCGAGGGGTGGAGACCCGGACCATGTCGTCGGGGTCGCTGGTGAGGACCACGATCTCATCGCCGGTGAGGGTGTCGATCACGGCCCCGGTGTGGGCGTCGGCGACGCTGACTCCCGTTCGGTTCACGATGCCCGCTGCGTGGTTCGCGGTCGGCCCGTCGAGTGCGGCATCCACTACCCGGTAGCGGTTGATGGCTGCTGCGTCCGGTACGGAGCGGTCCCAGCCGGCCTCGACCCGCACGGCCGTGGCGACCACGACCCTGGCCGGTGTCGCCTTGCGGCGGCGGACGACAACGCCAGCCAGGTGCGCCACGACGACCCGGTGCTTGGGGTGCGTCGCATCGGCGAGCGCCCTGACGGCCTCGTTGTCGAGCAGGACGGTCCTCACGCGGTGTGCCGGACGGCCGCCTGCTGAGCCTCGGCCCAGAGCAGGACGTCGTCGGCGTCGGCGGCGGGATGACGCTCGAGCACCGCTGCTGCTGCCTGCTCGAGCAGGTCAGACCGGTTGGCCAGCGGCGAGTCGTCCTGGGCTGCGAGAGCGAGGGCGACCTCGGCGAGGGTGGGCCGCGCCGCGGGGTGCTGGGTGTAGTGCGCGTCGAGGGCGGCCTGCATCACGGCGGTCTCCACTGCGGCGCGGAGCGCGTTAGCGGTGAGGGTCGTCGTCGAAGCGGCGATCCCGAGCTGGTCGACGGCGAGAGCCGCGGCATCGCGCAGGGCCGCCGGAAGACGCATCGAGGTGTTCACAGTCGACGTGTCGTCGGTGTCGAGAAGGGCGTTGATCCGGTCGAGCACGGCGAGGTCTTTCATACGGTCAAACGTACCACGCATACGTGGCACACTATTGATTCGCTCACGGTCGCAGGAGATCATGACGCCCCGTCGCGTTCAAGGCAGGAGGAGGAGTGAGCGTCCCCCAGCTCGAACTCGAACAGGTCCACACCGACCTGCAGCCGGTCGCCCGTCTCGCCCTCACCGCCGCGCAGATCCCGGCTCTGACCTTCGCGCCGTACGACGACGAGCTGGGCCCCGGGGTGCAGGCCTTCCTGCAGCTCGAGCAGGGCACCTTCCGGCTCTGGAAAAGCAGCACCGACCCCGCTGGTCGGACCCTCGTCGTGCTGGCCAGTCCCGGCGAACCGATAGCCCAGGTGACAGCACTCCTCGGGGCGCTGGACCTACCTGGGCACGTGCTGGTGCAGCTGTGGAACGGCCAGCGCTGGCTCACGGGCGCCAACGCAGCGACTTCAGCCGCCTGACACCGGAAAAGTTCCCAAGGGCCTTCGGGTCGCTCACTCGGCTCAGGCGGTGTACTGCCGGTCGATGTAGTGCTGGATGTCGGAGGCCTTGAAGCGCAGGCTGCGCCCGTTGAAGCGCACGGTCGGGAACCTGCCGCGCTGCACCTGCGCGTAGAGCCAGGCCTTGGAGACCTTCAAAATCGCAGACACCTCGTCGGGCGTGAGCAGTTCCTCCAAAGAGCGGCTCTGGGCTTACGTGTCCGGAGGTCGGTCATGCCGCGTTCCGAAGCATCACGGCGCGTTGCTCCTCGGTCGTCCCGCCCCAGATGCCCCACGGGTCTTCGTGATCGAGGGCGTTCTGCAGGCACTGCCCGCGGACGGGACACTGCGCGCACAGGGCCAGGGCGGCTGCTACCTCACTGCGTCGCGTTCGCTTGCCGGGATGAAACGCGTCAGGGTTGATCGGACGGGTGACGCACAGGGCCTGGCGGACCCACCTCTCCGGAGTCAGTGAGGTCATGCCATCACGGCCACGACGAGGACCAAGACCGAGGCGAGCTCGCGCAGGACCGACGGCACTACAACCGTGTCCATCGTCATCTGCTCCGCCCTCGGCGAACCTGGGGCGTCGGCGGGCCACGGTAAGGGTCGGGAGTCGCGAACCCCTCATCGTGCAGCCCGAGCCCGAGTGCCGGCGACGTGAGCCAGGAACGCTCGCTGAAGGGCTTGTCGACCACGGTCTGCTGTCGCCGCGCCCGTGCCCGGCTGACGTCCCAGCACGCCCCGGGCAGGGCCGTGACCGAGGCCCAGTCGTCTGGGGTGATGCCATGCGCGAGGCCGGCCGCGTAGAGGTCGGCGAGTAGTGCTGCGGCCGCTTCACCGATGACGTCGAGGGCCTTGCCGGTCTCGGCCACGATCTTGTCCTGGGCCAGCTTCCGCAGCTGGTCAACTTCCTTCACGTCGACGCCCGCTGCAGACCCGGCGGGCTCGTCGGCTCTCGCCCGCGGCTGGAGCGGGGAAGGGTCCTCGACGTACGCGCCAAAGTCCTGTGACGTCATCGCACCAACCCTTCGTCGGCTGGCCGCGCGGTGCGGCCGGCTACGTGAGGTAGGTGCGATCAACCGGCCTTGTGCGACAGGCCGCCCTCGACTCTTCCGGGCTTGGACTCTTGCCCGTGAGCCCGCGCTCGGGCGAACGAGTCTTGCCCGCGACCCGCCGGTCGCGCCGCAATCGGGGACCGAGCCGGGCGCGCAGCGGACGGTTCGGTCCCCGATTGCATACCTTGCTCCCCCACCTTCACCGTGTCGTACTCGTCTGGATGCGATCACGCACAGATGTCTGGCGCCCGTCACACGCGGGCACTATCGCCCGCCTCGGCGACACGGCCAGCATCGCCCCTGGCCGCGCAGGTGCACCGCCTCGTTTCCGCACCCGAACGACTTTTCCTATCCGTGCTCGTCGCGATGTGCGACGCCCTCGAGGCCCCCCCCGCCGAGCTCATCGTCACCCAAGCGCACAACTCTTCGCCGCGCCGCCGCCAGCGGCAACGACTCGCCGACCTCGCGAGCCGACGGCCAACCCGTGTGCGGCTCAACCGCGACCTCTGAGCGACTGCCCCGGCCGGCCGTTCTACCCGACGGCCACGGCTCGTTGATCGACGTGGAGTTACTCGGGTTTCGACGCCCAGAAACCCGAATATTTCCCCGTCGATCATCACCGGACCGGCCCGGCTATGCCGCTAGCCGTCTGGTGCCCAACGCCACTGGTCCCTGAGGTCACAGGTTCACGTCCTGTATCGCCGACTCAGAAACCGCAGCTCGGAGCGCTTGCTCGTGAGCGTGCGGAGATGCGGGCCAGTGCGAGCCGCGCCGGCTACCAGACGCCGCTGTCGACGTGCTCGTACTCGTCGAACGTCGCGACCTTGCCGTCGACGAAGCGGAAGACGTGCACGAGGGGTCCCTCGTTCTTGTTGCCGCTGCCGTTGACGGTGAAGGCACTGGTCCCCAGGGCAACCACCAGGTCGTCCTCCGCCAGCAGCGTCTGGATGTCGAACTGCGTGATCTCCACGGTCTCAAGCAGCTTCGCGAAGAACCGCCGGGCGCCGTCGACGCCGAGGAACTCGCCCTCGTGGGGCGCGCCCGTCGCGTGGTTGGTCCAGACGACGTCGTCGGCCAGGACGGCGAACACGCCCTCGAGGTCCCCCCGGCCGAACGCCTCGTACGCGGTGGCCACGACGGCCTTGTTCTCCTGTGCACCCATGACGGTCTCCCTCGGTAGGAGGTCCGGACGCTAGCGGGCCACCGCCCTCCCGTCAGCCCCCCAAACCGATAAGGCAGCCCGCGCGGTCGTGGGCGCCCCACGGGTAGCCCCCGGCGCGCTCCGTGAAGGCCTGGGTGCGACAGGTCTGCTCGCGATCAGCGGCCGGCACGGCACCGTTGTCCTTCGCCCAGTCGTAGCCGTGCTTGAAGTGCGGGTCCTTGAGGGACGCGGCGAGCTCCTCGGCGCTCAACGTGCGCGGTGCGGTGGCCGTGGCGGTGGCCGTCGCGGACGGTCGGACCTGCGTGATGGTCGAGGTGCCGTCGTCGTCGCTGTCGAGCAGCTGGGTCTTGACGAGGTAGGCGCCGCCGAGCAGCACGGCAAGCAGCAGCAGGATCACCGGCAGCCTCCGGGCCCCGCCCTCACCGCGCCCGTCGTCGAGCAGGTCCTCGCCGTCCGAGCCGCCGCGGGCGCGGCGCGGCCGTCCGGGCGGGGGCGGAGCGGAGCCGTCCGACCACTGGCCGGGCGAAGCGGGCTCCAGGTCCGACTCCCACGGCAGGAGCTCGGTCGGTTCGGCCGACGGGAACCCCAGCGCGGCGGGGTCGGTGGGGGCGTACGACGGGATCGGGCTTGGTACGTCGGGCTCGCTGCGGTGCGGGTCCCCGAAGGACGGCACGGCGGGACCGGACGGGAGGTACGGCGTCGCGGGCGCCCCGGGCGGGGCAGGCGGGAGCGGTCCTCCGGACAGCGGCCCGCCACT
Organism: Frankiaceae bacterium; assembly: GCA_016650445.1. Lineage (GTDB taxonomy): Bacteria > Actinomycetota > Actinomycetes > Mycobacteriales > SCTD01 > RYN-124. The sequence goes on from JAENVS010000049.1 coordinate 53,461, forward strand.
CGACGACTGGCTCGGGATGCTCGGCCCGGCCGAGGGCTGTCCCCCGGACAGCTCCGCGATCAGGTCGCGGGCCTTGGCGGCCGCTCCACCGGGGGTGTCCTCGGCCCTGCCACCGGACTCGACGGGCAGCCCACCGAACGGCGGCGCGGGTGCGAACGGCGACGGCGGGGCCGCCGGCTCCGGGGGGCCGGGTGGCTGAGAGGGGCCGGGTGAGCCGGATGACGGCTGACCGCCCCCGAACGGCGCCGGCGGTGTCAAGGGCGGCGGTGCCTCGCCCTCGACCGGCGCATTGAGGTCGAACGGCGACCGCGGCTCGGACGGAGGCGAAGACAGCGGCGGTGGCGGCGGTGGCGCGCTGCGGATCTCCCAGGACGTGGTCGGCGCGTCGCCCGCGGTCGGCGGCGGCTCAGCAACAGCCGGCGGCTCGACAGGCGTGCACGTGCGGCCGCAGATCGGGCAGAACTCCTGCGGTCCCGGCGGGTGCCCGATGGGGCACTGCATCAGAGTCACGGGGACATCTTGCTCTCTGCGACGGCTTGTACACCGCAGACACTCCCGGAACGTGACGACCCGGTAACGCCAGAGGTCAGTCGAAGACGAGCGGCTCGGTCCGCGCCGGCATGAGCAGGAGGGCCCCCGCCATCAGCACCGCGACCACCACCAGCGCGACGAAGACGTGGTGCGTCGCGTCGAACAGCGCCGCCCGCACGAAGCTCGCCGCCGCCGAGTGCGGCACGTCCCCGCTGCTGGTGAGGACGAGGCTCGCGGCGTCGACGCTGTTCGGCAGGTCGGCCGCGACGGCGGCCGGTGGATCCGCGAACCGGTCGGCCAGCGTCGCGTTCGCGATGGCACCGAGCACGGCAACCCCGACGGCGCTGCCGAGCGAGCGGCAGAACATGTTCGTCGCGGTGACCACTCCGCGGCGGTCCCAGCCGACGACGGACTGCACGGCCACCAGCGTCGGGCTCGACACCAGGCCGAGGCCGGCACCGAGCACGAAGCACGTCAGAGCCACCTGCAGGACCGACGAGTGCGCCCCGAGCGCTGCGCACATCATGGCGCCGGCGACGATGAGCACGCAGCCGATCAGCGCGGTGTTGCGGAAGCCGATGCGCATGTAGAGGCGCCCGGATAGCGTCGCCGACAGCGGCCAGCCCAGCGTCAGCGCGGCCAGCGCGAGGCCGGCGACCAACGCACCGGTGCCGAGGACACCCTGCACGTACGTCGGCACGTAGGAGCTCAACCCGATGAGCAGTACGCCGACGACAACCGCGATGACGTTGCCCGCCGTCAGGATCCGGCGACGGAAGACCCAGAGCGGCAGCACCGGCTCCGCGGCCGTTCTCTCGACGTACAAGAAGGCGACCAGCGCCACCGCGCCGACGGTGAACAGCCCGACGCTCGTCACAGACGACCAGGCCCAGCTGACGCCGCCTTGCAGCAGCCCGAAGATGACGAGGGAGCACCCGGTGGTCAGCAGGACTGTGCCGGTGTAGTCGATGCGGTGCGGCCGTCGTACTACGTGCTCGGAGAAGTTGCGCGCGAGAATCCACGCCGCCAGCGCGCCCAGGGGCAGGTTGACGAAGAAGATCCAGCGCCACGACAGGTACTCCGAGAACAGGCCACCGAGGGTGGGTCCGACCACGGACGAGATGCCCCAGACACTGGCGACGTAGCCCTGCACGCGGGCCCGCTCCTCCACCGTGTAGAGGTCGCCGATCATCGTCATGCACATCGGCTGCACGGCGCCCGCGCCGATCCCCTGCACGGCCCTCGCGACGATGAGCGTCGGCATGCTCCACGCGATGCCGCAGAGCACCGAGCCGAGGAGGAACACCGCGATGCCGAAGAACATCACCGGCCTGCGCCCGACCACGTCGGCGTACTTGCCGTACAGCGGCACCGTGACGGCCTGGGTCAGCAGGTAGAGGGAGAACAGCCAGGGGAACTGCGCGAAGCCACCGAGGTCGGCGACGACGGACGGCACCGCCGTCGCGATGATGGTGCTGTCCAGGGCGACCAGCCCGGTGCAGAGCATCACCGCGAACAGCACGGGACCCCGCTCCGACCGCAGCCCCACCGCCCGGCGCGGCTCCGCCGGCGCTGTGCTGGTCACGTGCGGCTCCTCGCCAGCTCGTCGGTCGTCGGTCGTCGAAGAGGCAAAAGCCACCTGCCCGCCGGTCATTCCCACCGCCCACGGGAGCAACGGCGAGTACGCCGTTCGCCGCGAAATCTGGCCCCGGCGGGCCATGGCGCCGAACCCGTCGGCGAGCGACCCTGACGGGGTGCATAACGGACCTTTCACACCCAGCCGACCGGTCACCCCCTGCTGCAGCGCCCGCCCGCAGGTCGTGTCGCTGACCCGCGACGACAGCCCTGGCAGCGTGGTGGAGCTGGTCCGATGCAGCGCGTGCGGCGCGAGCACCTGGCTCCTCGACGGTCAGGCAGTCGACAAGGACCGCGCACTCGGCGCGTTGTCAGCGACGTTCGCGCGGCGAGAGACCGGTCCCCGACCGCGCAGCCGGACAGCGCCGACGCCGACGGCCGCCCCGAGCTCCGCCGCCCCGGGCCCCGCCGCCGCGGAGCCGGACCTGGCCGAGCTGCTCGCCGGCTGGAGCGTGCTGGGCGCACAGCGCTGACACGCTCCTGACACCACCAGGAGACGTTGGTGTCGGGAGGGCCTCGCGGCGCCCGATTTGTGACATCATTAGGCCGCCGCGCGTGCCGTGCGTCACACTGTCGACCCGTTGGGCCGGCAGGACCGTCGGCTGCGGCGGCGAACCTTTCGACCCAACACCCACTCTCTAGCCTGAGACCTCCCGCACCCCGGCGACGGTCGAGGCTGCAGCGATCACAAGGCCGGTGACCCCGGCAAGGAGGACACCCGTGGCACAGGCTGGTGGCCAGAGGACCGGCACCGGGTCGAGCGAGCCGACCGGCTTCGTCGACAACGTGCGCGCCCGGATCGCGGCAGCGCGGCGCAAGCGGGCAGCGACGAGCGGCCCCGGCGGCAAAGGGCTGTTCTTCGCCCTGATCGCGTCGCTCGTCGTGCTGGTGGTCGGCTTCCTCAGCTCCCTCGCCATCCTGTTCGGCAGCCCCGAGGGCAAGGAGGTCTCGGTCTCCCAGCTCGCCGCGCTCGCGGCGGCCGGCCGGGTCGAGGCCGCGACGTTCCTCGACGAGGACAGCCAGGTCGTGGCGAAGGTGCGCAGCATCGACGAGACGAAGACCGCCGCCGCCACGGACAAGGCCGCCCCTGTCGCCGCCGCCGACCCGCACGTCGACGGCGTGCCGGACGACGCCGTCACCGTCCACACCGCCTACCCCAACAACGGGTCGGCCACCAACTCCACCATCCAGCTGCTGCAGACCGCCGGCGCGAAGGTGAGCGTCGACCCGCAGGCCGGCCAGGCCCGGCTGCGGATGTTCACGGCGTTCCTGCTGCCGGTGCTGATCCTCGCCAACCTGTTCGGCCTGCTGTTCGTCGGCAAGGGCAGCGGCGGCGGTGCGATCGGCGAGGTCACCAACTTCGGCCGCGTCGACGACGGCAGCCGCACCGACGGCTCCAACGTGACGTTCGCCGACGTCGGGGGGGCCGACGAGGCCGTCACCGAGCTCGCCGAGGTGCGCGACTACCTGCGTGACCCGGCGAAGTACAAGGCCCTCGGTGCGGCTCCGCCGAAAGGCGTCCTGCTCTTCGGTCCTCCCGGGACCGGGAAGACCCTGCTCGCCCGCGCGGTCGCCGGTGAGGCCGGCGTGCCCTTCTTCTCCGTCGCCGGTGCCGAGTTCGTCGAGTCGCTCGTCGGCGTCGGCGCCGCCCGCATCCGCGACCTGTTCCGTCGCGTCAACGCGGTCGCCCCCGCGATCGTCTTCATCGACGAGCTCGACGCCGCCGGCCGCAAGCGCGGCAGCGGTGGCGGCGGTGGCGGCTCCGACGAGCGCGAGCAGACCCTCAACCAGCTGCTCGTCGAGATGGACGGCTTCGAGACCTCCAGCGGCGTCGTCGTCATCGCGGCGACCAACCGGCCCGACATCCTCGACCCGGCGCTCATGCGCCCGGGCCGCTTCGACCGGCACATCACGGTCGAGCGGCCTGACGCGGAGGGCCGCGAGCGGATCCTGAAGATCCACGCGTCGAAGAAGCCGATGACCAGCGACGTCGACCTCAACCGCATCGCGGCCCGTACGCCGGGGTTCACGGGCGCCGACCTGGCCAGCGTCGTCAACGAGGCCGCGCTGCTCACGATCCGCCGCAAGGGCAACACGATCACGATGAAGGAGTTCGAGGAGGCGGTCATCCGCGTGCTCGAGGGTCCGCAGCGTCGCGGTCAGGTCCTCACCGCCGACGAGCGGCTGCGGGCGGCGTACCACGAGATCGGCCACGTCGTCGTCGCCGCCACCCTCGGTCGGCACGAGGACGTCCACCGCGTCACGGTGCTCGGCCGCGGGCGCACGCTGGCCGCCGCGACGTTCGCCGACAAGGAGGCGACGCTGCTCACTCGGTCCGCGCTGCACACCCAGCTCGTCGCCACGCTGGGCGGCATCGCCGCCGAGGAGCTCATCTTCGGTGAGGCCTCGACCGGCGGCGAGCAGGACCTCGAGCACGCCACCGACCTGGCCCGCGACATGGTCACCAAGTACGGCATGTCGGACGCGATCGGTCCGGTGCGCCTGCAGGTCAAGGCCGGCGAGGGCTTCCTCGGCGACGACTCGTCGCTGGTCGACCTCTCCCCCGAGACGCAGCGCGATGTCGAGCAGGCCGTCCGCGGGATGATCACCGACGCGCAGCAGGAGGCCATCGCGGTCCTGCGGTCGCACCGCCGCGAGCTCGACACCCTCGCCGCCCGCCTCGACGCCGAGGAGACGCTCGAGGACGACGTGCTGCAGGAGGCCCTCGCGCCGCTGCTCTCGGCGATCGAGTCGAAGACCGCCACCACGACGCGCACCCCGACGCCGCGGCCGCGCAACGCCAAGGCGCGCACGGCAGCCACGTCCGGCCACGGCACGTCGCGGCCGCGGGCGGCGGCGAAGCGCTGAGCATGTCCTCCCTGCGCTGGCGTGCCGCCCTGGCAGGTGCGGCCGTGATCACCGCGGTCGTCCCGGCCGTGTCGTTCGCCGTGTCCCCACGCCTGACCTGCCGCACCGTGAGCAACGTCGGCCTCTGGCAGAAGGTCGCGGTCGACACGTTCAACCAGATCCCTGGCGTTGCGACAACCGACAAGATCACGTCGTACGCCGTGGACGCGCTCAAGCCGGGCAACGTCGTGGCGTCGAACGGCACGACGCTCAAGCGGAGCACGCACGCCGGCTGCGACTGGGACGACGCGTTCTCCCTCGGGCTGCAGCCGACCACCGACGTCCCGCTGTCCGGCCAGACCTCGAAGATCACGTCGACGACGATCGTCAGCGGCCGGGTGCTGGCGGCGGTCCGCGAGGGCACTGCGGCCGCCAGCCGTCCGCATGTCGTCGGCAGCGACAGCGGTCGCGCCGGCACCTACAGCACGGCCGACACCGGCCTGCCGCCGCAGGGGGCGCCGAAGCTCATCAAGGCGGCCAGCGACGGCCGCACGGTCTACCTCGTGCTCGTCCCGGTCTCCAACGACGACACCGTGCCTGTCGGCGGTGGGCTGCCGACGCTGCCTCCCGTGGAGAACCCGACCGGGGGCGGAGAGGCCGGCCTGCTCTACGCGTCGACCGACGGCGGGCACAGCTGGGAGCTGCGCACCTCGGCGTCCGACCTGCCGGCGGGCGCCGGCGTCGACCAGCTGGCCATCGACCACGGCAACGCCAACCTCATCTACGCCCTCTCGAGCGGCCTGCTCTACGTCTCCCGTGACGGTGGCGCGACCTTCACCCGCAGCCGGGTCAACAACGAGGACGTCAGCGCCGTCGAGACGATGGGCCCCGGCCAGGTCGCCGTCTTCACCCGCGGTGGGCTGGCCCTCAAGAGCACCGACGGCGGACGCAGCTTCGTCGGCGGTCGCACCCTCGCCGGCGTCACCTCGGCCGCGTATCGCGCCGGCGACCCGCGCCTCGCGGTCGAGACCAACGGCAGCCTCGCGCTGATCGAGCCCGGCACCGGCCGGTCGTACGCCGCGGGCGGACCGCCTGCCATCCGCGGCAGCCTGTCCGGAGACCTCGGGTCGCAGGCGACCTTCCACGGGCTGTCGGGCCACGCGCTGCTGCGCTACGCCGACCCGCTGCCGCCGCCCGATGTCGACGTGCCGGTCAGCGTCGACGACATCGGCGTGCCGCCGCCACCGCCCGGAAAGATCACGCCGGGCGCACGCACGGTGCAGTTGAAGGTCGGCGCCTCGGGCACCTACGACTACTCCCTCGCGCTGCCCAAGAGCCCGACGCCGCTCGACCTGTTCTTCCTCATCGACACGTCGGGATCGATGTCGTCGTACATCGAGAACCTCAAGACCAACATCAGCAAGGTGACCCGGGCCGTGCAGGGCGCCGGCATCAACCTGCAGGTCGGCGTCGGGACGCTGGGCACCGGCACCAGGCAGGGTGAGGTCACACCGCCGTACTTCAACCCGAACGACCCCAACGACCGCGGCTCCACGCTCTACTCGCTGTTCCGCCGGATCGGCCCGGTGGACACCGACTTCGCCCGCGCGCTGGCAAGCGTCAAGGTCAAGAACCAGGGCGGCAACAACCCGCCCGAAGCGCAGCTCGCGGCCCTGCAGCAGGCGACGTACGGGCCCGGCATCAAGGACCCCAACTCCCCCGCCGCCGCGCCCCTGTTCCTCGTGCAGCCGGGCCAGGACGCCGGCTGGCGAGCGGCACCCGGCGTGCGGCGCATCATCGTGCACGCGACCGACGAGGCGTTCGACAGGCCGGTCGGGTCTCCCATGGTGGGCACCGAGCTCGACTACGACGGCGTGATCAAGCAGATGAACGCCCGCCGGGTCCAGCAGATCGGGATCACGACGGGCGCCATCGAGTCGCGCGACGACCTGGCTCGGATCGCGCGGGCCACCAGGACCCTGGCGCCCCCCGGCGGCTCGGACTGCGGCGAGGGTGAGGTGCTGCCGGCCGGTAGCCCGCTCGTGTGCGACACCGAGGGCGACTTCAGCGCCATCATCGGCCGGCTCGTGAAGAGCCTTGCCGACCACGCCGACGTCGCGCTGTCGGCGCGCGGCAGCTTCCGCCAGGTCATCCAGGGCCTGGACGCCAGCCACCTGCAGGGCATCGACGTCACCAAGGCCAACGTGCTGCCGTTCCGCGTGGGCGTGACCTGCAAGGGCCTGTCGCCCGGCACGTACCGCGAGGACGTCACGGCCAGCCTGCGCGGCGTCCGTATCGCGACCAGCAAGCTCACCGTCACCTGCCTCGGCCCGGCCGCGGCGGCGCGGCTGATCCCGCCGGTGGCGATCGCCCTGCAGGCGCCACCGCCGCCGCCGCCCGGACCCATCGC
>JAENVS010000050.1 GCA_016650445.1 Frankiaceae bacterium
AAGCAGGTCGAAGCCCAGGACGATGCGCCGCAGCGGCATTCGAGCGACCGGCGCTTGCTGCGCCAGGAAGTGACCGAGGATGAGATTGCCGAGGTCGTCAGCGCTTGGACGGGGATTCCGGTTTCCAGAATGCTCGAAACCGAGAAGGCCAAGCTGCTGGTGATGGAAGAACGGCTGCATCAGCGCGTGATCGGTCAGGACGAAGCGGTCACAGCCGTCGCCAATGCCGTCCGCCGCAGCCGCAGCGGTTTGCAGGATCCGAACCGGCCGATCGGTTCGTTCATTTTCCTCGGACCGACGGGTGTTGGCAAAACCGAGCTTTGCAAGGCGCTCGCCGAAGTCATGTTCGACGACGAGCACGCGATGGTGCGCCTGGACATGAGCGAGTTCATGGAGAAGCACACGGTTGCTCGGCTGGTCGGGTCGCCGCCCGGTTACGTCGGTTATGAGGAGGGCGGGCAGCTCACCGAGAAGGTGCGCCGCAAGCCGTTCTCGGTCGTGCTTTTCGACGAGGTCGAGAAGGCGCACCCGGATGTGTTCAACACGCTTCTTCAGATTCTCGAGGACGGTCGCCTGACCGATTCCCAGGGCCGCGTCGTCGACTTCAAGAACACCGTCATCATCATGACGTCCAACCTCGGCACCCGGGACATCGGAAAGGGCTTCAACCTCGGCTTCCAGAAGGACGCGGACACGGTCGGCGCGTACGAGCGGATGAAGCAGAAGGTCCAGGACGAGCTCAAGCAGCACTTCCGGCCGGAGTTCCTCAACCGCATCGACGACGTCGTGGTCTTCCACCAGCTGAGCGAGGAGGAGATCGTCGTCATCGTCGACCTGATGCTCAAGCGGGTCGACGGTGCGCTGAAGAACAAGGACATGGGCCTCGAGGTCACCGCGCCGGCCAAGGCGCTGCTGGCGAAGAAGGGCTACGACCCCGTGCTCGGTGCGCGGCCGCTTCGCCGCACGATCCAGCGCGAGATCGAGGACAACCTGTCCGAGCAGATCCTGTTCGGCACGCTGAAGGCCGGCGAGATCGTGGTCGTGGACGTCGAGGGCGAGGGCGAGGAGCAGAAGTTCACCTTCCGCGGTGAGCCCAAGCCCGTGGCCGTTCCGGACGTGCCGCCGGTCGACCTGGCGGGCAGTGGCGGCACCACGGAGGCCGTCGCCGAGTAGCTCGTACGACGTCGAAGGCGGCCTTCCCAATCGGGACGGCCGCCTTTCGGCATTCGATGATTCGGACTTGAGCCCCGAAATTCGGACACTCGGGTGTCAAGCACCCACGGCCTCGTGAATTAGTAGGGTTCCTGCCCTCCTGTCATGGCCTTTTGGAACCAGTTTCATGGCGCCCTGGCTGGTCTGTTCTGACCAGTGTTGAGCCACCGAGGGGTCGGTGGCACCGGGGGAGGCCCAGCGATGTCTGTTGTTCAGCGGGGGTACAAGGGACGGCACATCTGGCGTACGCCGCAGTCGCGCAAGGTGGCGCGTGGGGCGGCGCTCGGCGCGGCCGTCGTCGGCCTGATCGCGAGCACCCTCTCGACACCAGCCACGGCGGCCGTCGACGAGACCTGCGCGACGCCGATCATGCGCGAGGCGATGGTGAGCCAGGGGCTGCCGTCCGACGCGACGCTCGCGCGTGGCAAGACCACGCTGGTGAAGTACTTCCTGAGCATGCCCGCCGCCTCCAGCTCCGGGGCGCCCTGCGACCCGAACAAGCAGTACCTCACCGTCACCGGTGGCACGCTGGCGGTTTCCAACAGCCTGTCCCCGACCACGACAACCAGCGTGTCGTTGCCGGCGGAGAGCTTCGGGCCGATCACGCCCTACGTCGCGGCACCGTCGACCGCGTCGACGGGCAACCCCGCCTTCCTCGTGAAGGGGCCGCAGCTCGGGCCCACCGGCGACGGCGCGCCGTACTCGGTGGTGTTCACCGGGACGATCACCTACACGGTTACGGATGCAACCGGGATCACCCCGGTGACCAGTGCGCCTCGGTCGCTGACCGTCGCCTCCGTCAGCCGCACGGTCGACGTCCCGGCCAACCCGATGCGGATCCTCGTCGTTCCGATCGGTGACGAAAGACGCAGCTTCGACACGAACTTCCCGATTGCTGCGCGCAACCTCCTCGCGGCGGGGATGAACACGCTCGGCCGCCTGCTGCCGGTCGCCGACGGTGTGGGAACTCTCTCCGACGCCACTGCCGGCATCCGGTACACCGTCGCACTCTCGGACCAGCTGGTCGACATCGGACCGCACGACCACGACTTCAACCCGAGCACCCCAGACGTCAACTGGCTCGACGGCGACGGCGGCCTGACGAGCAAGTACTGCCCGTCGCCGGGTCACTTCCCCTACCTCTCCGCCAAGCTCGCGACTGCGCGGTCGAAGTGGAACTCGATCCCAGAAAACCCGCCGGCAAGTCGTGTCCTCGGAGTGCTCTGGCAGGACATCAGCCGTGGCATCTCGACTGATGGCGGCTGCATCGAAGGTTATGCCGATATCGCCGGCACTGTTGCCTGGAGCCGGCTCGTCGCCCCGCTCCCGGGTCAGGTCGCGACCTCGGCGGGCTCTCTGGCCGGCATGGAGCTGATGCACACGCTCGGGGCGGTTCCGAACTCCACTCAGAGCTACCACTCGAAGAACTCGCAGGCGGACGGTACTGCCACCGACAGGGCATACGACGTGCCGCGACGGAGCGTCATCCTGAACGACAAAGCTCTCATGGCGTATCAGCCGCCCAACTGGACCGACGACATGACGCTCCCCGAGCCGACCGACTGGTTGCAGGCGTCCTGCGTGCTCAGCGCCAATGCCGCCCAGAGCTTGTCGGCGACGGCCTGCTCCAAGCCGGCGACCGCAGGAGCAACCGCCGCGGCTGCTGCCGACCACGTGCACCTGGCCGGGAAGACCGACGGCACTGCTGCCGGCACGCACGCCGCGACCTACGTCAGTCCGACTCGTGCCGTGGATGCCACCGATGCCGCGAGCCCGTACCAGCTCGTCTACCAGGGTGCCAACAACAACAACGAGCTCGGCCGCACGGGGGTCCAGGTCGTCTTCTCCGAATCCGCGCATGATGAGAACAACGGCGGCAACACCACGCAGGCCAGCAACGTCGGGATCTTCGACGCGGCGATCGAGCCGCCGCCCGGCACGACGCAGTTCTCGTTGATCAAGCAGGGGACGCCTGACGTCGTGCTCTACACGCGGGCTAGTGACCAGCGACCCGCGGTCTCCTCGGTCTCGGCAGCGACCAGTGGCGCGCCAGTGCGTTACGTCGGGACGCTCAGCGCGGACCCGGACTTCCCGAGCCCGACGCAGACGGCTTTGTCGGAGGACGGAAGCCTGATCGCCTGGGAGGCCGGTTCCGGCGTGCGGATCCGCCGTGCGAACGACCGCAGCAGCACTCCGCTGTTCCTCCCCGACGTTCGCGACCCCTCCTTCGCGCACACCCGCAACAGCCTCGTCTACACCTCGGCGGACGGGGGCAACGTGGAGATCGTCGACCTCGACACCGCCGGGCAGGTCCCCGCCGTGCTCGGCACGCCGCGCCGCGTCTACACGAGCTCGCGCGACGAGTTCGGCATGGTCGACGCGCCGGTCGAGGGACCGGCCTTCTCGCCGAGTGACGACCGGATCGTCCTTGCCTCGCAGGGTGGGTCCACGGCGCAGCTGTACATCCTGAGCGCCAGTGGCACCTGCACGCTCCTCGGCGCAGCCGGCTGCACCCAGCTCACCGACAACGGCTACGCGCACTCGCCGTCGTGGGGGCGCTCGCCCAACCCAGCTGCGGTCGACGGCATCATCGCGTTCACCGATGACTACGCCTACGACGGCGGCTCCTCGTCGGCTGTGGCCGTGACGGATGTGCTGACCGGTGGGCCCGTCAGCCTCGCTACGGCGACGCCGGAGAGCACACCCATGGGCCTTCCGCAGAGCGATCGCACTGTCATCAAGTCCCTTGCGGGCTCCCCCGATTGGGGCGGTGGCCGCCTGTCGTGGACGGAGTTCGACGAGACGACGGCGGTGAGCGCCGTCGTCACGGTGGAGGGCCTGCGGTTCCAGGACAAGCGGACGGTTGAAGAGTCGATTGGCGAGCCGAGCCTGAGCGGCGACGACAACCTCATCGCCTACAGCGTCGATGAGCCGGCTCCTGCAGACACGGCGATCTACCTGAAGAACCTGGCGCCCCCCACGGGTGAGCGGGTCATCAACGCCACCGATGACAAGGGGCGCGATCTCCGTCTCGACGTGGTGGCCGTGTGCCCCACGGCGACCTACCCGCTCATGACGGATGTGGCGCCGACGGTGAGCTCCTCCGGAAGTGCGCAGTTCCAGGTCGACATCCAGACCGCCCAGCTGTGCCCCAACGCGGTGCTGCGCTACGACGTCACCGATGGCTTCCAGATCGCTGCACCGGTGACCGAAACCGTCCAGGGCACGGGCAGCTCCGCTGCCGTGGCAGTGACGTCTCCTCGGAGCGGCGACTCGTTCCTGCAGTACCGCTCGGTGCCGCTCGCGGCGAACGGGCGTGATGCAGACGGTGCACCCGTGGCGGTGTCGTACACGATCACCGGGCCGGGCGGGACCAACCGCTCCGGGACGGTTGCCGCCGGCGATCGCACCGACCTAGCTCCCTTCACCACGCCGGGTGCGTACACGCTGACGGCATCGGCGGGTGGCCGGTCGACGACTGCGTCCTTCACGGTTCTCGAGGACAAGGACGCCGATGGGATCCCGGCGTCGTTGGACAGCCGTAGCGCCAACCCGTGCTTCCCGCTGAACGCCGACAACGACCCGCGCACAGCCGTTGCCGACTACGACGGTGACTTCCTCTTCGGCGCCGACGACACCTCACCGTGCACCTCGGTGCACAACACGACGGTGGACCTGGATGCCAACACCCTGAACGGTGGCTCGGCCGGCTCGAAGATCAGTTTCTTCGTGACCAGCAGCTCGGTGTCACTCAGCCAGTTCTCCGCGGCGAACATCGCGATCACCCGGATCGCCGGCCACTACGTCAACTTCCCGGCGCTGAGCTGGGCGGTCGACAGCAGGGGCGTGTGGATGGCGAAGTTCGACCGGCAGGCCTTCCAGAACACAGTCGCCGCACTCGGGCTGAAGGGCTTCGTTCCGGTGCTCGTGCAGGGCAAGACAGCCAATGCCGCGTTCAGCGGTATCGACCCCAACGACCCGACGATCAAGTGAGGCCGACCATGACGAACGCGCGCATCCGCACAACAGTGAGCTCGGTCGCCGCCGGCCTGCTGGCCACGACCGCAATCGCCTTCCTGCCGTCGCTCGCCGCCACTCCGGCGAGTGCCGGGGACGACCGCCCGTCGTGCGCCAAGGCGAGCCCGGGCGGCAGCAGCGAGAAGAAGTGCCCGAGCCCGAGCCCGAGCCCGAGCCCGAGCCCGACGCAGAGCACGCCGACCGGCAACGAGACCGGGTGCCGTGACCTCACCCGCGGAGAGGGACAGTTCCGGGGGGTGGACGGCTTCCCGACTGCTGGGAGCTCGCTCCAGTTCACGCTGTATGTCGGTGGGAACGACACGCCGCAGCCAGCGACCTGCCCAGAGGTCACGTACACCGTCATCGCACGAGACATGGACACGCTGGCCGAGGTCGGGCGCTTGTCCCAGCCCGGGAACGGCGTCACTTCGGACTTGACGGCGGTCATCGCGCTGCCGACGTACACCAAGGACTGCATCGCGGTCGACGTCATCGTCGCTGACGGGGATGTCGTCGATGACATCGGGCCCAACGTCAGACTCGACTCGCTGGACTTGTGCCTCACGGGCAGCGGCGGGCAGGCCTGGTACTGACCCGCTCAGCCTGACCCCGCGACGCCTGCCTCGGCCAACCTGAGGCAGGCGTCGCGCTCGTCGATGAGGTTCATGCGCTCATATACCCGGGCGGCTTCCAGGGCGGCCAAACAAGCAGCGTCGAGATCGCCCAATGTCTGCAGTGCTCGGGCGCGGGTGCGGCCCGCGTCGGCGAGCGTGCCCAGGTGCCCGATCGTCTCCGCCTGATCCGTCGCTCGATCACACCAGGTCAGGCAGTCCTCCGCCCGCCCGAGCAGCAGCAGGACCTCCGCCACGTTGCCGTACCCGACGGCTATCCCCGAGGCGTGGCCGATCCGCTCGAAGCCCGCGATCGCCTTCTCGTAATGGGCGAGCGCCGCGCCGGGGTTGCCTCGCTCCACTTCGACCAAGCCGAGGTTGATCAGCAGACCAGCCTCCTCGTCAACCGCCCCCGCACGCCGTGCACGCCCCAGCGCAACTGACAGCACGCGTTCCGCGTCATCGAATCGCGTTAGCTTGCGGAGCACGTCACCCTCCATCCGCAACGCACCCGCCTCCTGGCGCAGATCACCCGCAAGGCAAGCGCGCTCCACGGCCGACCGGGCCGTGTGCAACGCCTCGTCCTCACGGCCGCTGAAAATCTGTGCCCTCGCCAGCTGACCCAGCAGTCGCGCGGCCAGAGCCTCATCAACGACGGATGTCAGCGCCGCCTCGAAGATGGGAATGGCGTCCTCGGCGTGCCCCCCTGCGTCAAGCAGCGTGGAGCCGCGCTCGAGATCCAGCTCCGGCCCGCGTGCGCCTGCCTGCGCCGCCTCGGTCCACAGGGCCAACGCCTCGTCGTACTTGCCTCGTGCGCGCAAGACCGCGAGTTCGCCGCGCCACGCCGGTACCGCCCCGGTCGAGGTGCGGACGGCGCGGTACAGCGCGAGTGCTTCGTCGTAGGCACCGCGCACTTCTTGTACGCCGGCAAGCTCCAGTTGTAGCGCTGCCGGAACATCGGCATCGGGCAGACCGGCGAGCACCTCGATCGCGTTCGAGAGGTGCACGGCCGCCTCGTCGTTGGCGTAGAGCGCGGCAGCGTGCCGACCGGCACGCAGCAGCGCATCGACGGCCTCCTGACCGGCTTCGGCCAGGAACAGGTGACGCGCGACGAGACCGATCGTCTCGTCGCCTTCGCCGTAGAGCTCGCGCCCGACATCCGCGACCTGGCGATGCAGCTCCCGGCGGCGTCGACGCAGCAATCGCGCGTGCACGACATCCTGCAAGAGCGCGTGGTGGAACGACACCGCATCCGCACGCGGGTCGTCAGCCCGGTCCAGCATCCCGGCAGTGAGCAAGGCGTTGAGCTCTTGCATCGCTTCAACACCGGCGACCGCCTCCAAGAGCGCCAGCGGCATCGTGCGGCCGATGACCGACGCCACCTGCAGCAGGCCGGCGGCGGGCGGCGGCAGCGCATCGACGCGCGTGGCCAGCACCTGCTCCACCGTCGTCGGCACGTCCGTCAGCGAGCCTCCGGGCCGCAGCTCACAGCCGGCCGACGAGTCAACGAGCGAGTCCGACTCCGCGAGCGTCCTCGTGAGCTCCTCGACGAAGAGCGGGTTGCCTCCCGTCCGGGCGACGAGCAGATCCGCGAGCATCGGCCCGGGCGGCTTGCCGAGCACCTCCGCGGCCAGCGCGGCGACCGCCTCAGCTGACAGCTCCGTCAAGGTGATGTCATGTCGACTGAGGCTCATCGCGAACGCCGGCGCACCTGCGTCCGGGCGCTGCGTCATCACGACGACGAGCGGACGGACGCTGACCAGGACCTCGCGGAGCAAGTCGGTGCTCGCGGAGTCGATCCAGTGCAGGTCCTCAATGACCAGGACGACCGGCCGGTTGTCCACCATCGACTGAAGCCACTGCACGACCGCTTCGTGCACCGCACGACGCGCCGCCTGCGGTGACCCGGCATCCTCGGCAAGCGACAGCAGCAGCTGCGCCCCGTGCATCGCGTCTGCGGGCAACGCCGCTGCCAGCTTCGCGATGGCAACGGCGCTGTCGTCGTCCGCGTCGATGCCGACGACCTGGCGGAGCAGGTCGGCGAACGGCCAGTACGGCAACGACGCGCCGTACGACAGGCACCGTGCTGTCAGCCACGTGACAGTGCGCTCCTCGGCGTCCTCGCGCAGGGCAGCGACGAGCCGGCTCTTCCCGGAGCCGGGCTCCCCCGTGATGGTGACGACCGAGCCGCCGCCGCGGCCCAGGTCGTCGAGCGCAGCCGCCAGCACCGCGCGCTCCTCGACGCGGCCGAACATCGGCCGCAGCTCTGCCACGTGCGGAGTGCGGCGACCGACCAGGCGGTACGCCGATACGGGGGCCGCCTTCCCCTTCAGGGTCAGAGGCGCAAGCGGCTCGAATGCGAAGGTGTCCCCGCAGAGCTCGTGGGTCAGCTCACCGACGTATGTCTCGCCCGACGGACACACAGACTCCAGCCGCTGCGCCAGGATGACCGAGTCGCCGAGCACGGCGTAGTCGGACTGCTGCTCTGACCCGGTGTGCCGGGCGATGACCCGACCGGTGTTGACGCCCACGTGGATCTCGAGGTGCTGCGCCTGCGGTCCGAGCGCAGCAAGCAGCACCGGCATCGCGGCATGCATGTCGAGGGCCGTCAGCAGCGCCCGCTGCGCGTCGTCCTCGTGCGTCACCGGTGCACCGAACACGACGAGCAGCGCGTCGCCGGCGTACTTCTCGACGAACCCGCCGTACCTCTCGGCTACTTCTGTCAGCCCTCGTACGACGGGACTGATGACCTCGTGCAGCTCCTCGGTGTCAAGCGTCTCGGCCAGCGAGGTGAACCCGCTGATGTCGGCGAACAGAGCGGTCACCAGCCGTAGCTCCTCCTGCCGGACCTGGCTGCGCTGTGTCCCGCAGCCGCCGCAGAAGGCGCTGGCCTCCGGGTTCGACGCTCCGCAGCTGCGGCAGCTCCAGGCCGTCGTCGACACGGCCGGCGCCTGGCTGCCGCACTGACCGCAGAAGGCGTTGCCGACGGGGTTGTCCGCGCCGCACCCCGCGCACGTCCAGCCGGCCATCTCCACACCCCCCGGTGACTCGTCAGCGTAGGGGGTTTTCCTGTCACTCCTGGCGTACCACGGCTAACGTCGACATGTGAGCAGCGATGTGGCGGTTTCCGGCGCCGTGGGGGAGCTGTTCCACGTCACGGGTGACGCGGTCGTCATCGTCGACACCAGCAGCACCGTTGTCGCCTGGAGCCCAGGTGCCGCGAACCTGTTCGGCATCTCGCGCGAGGACGCGCTCGCACCGGGGGCGACGCCGCTCGCCGAGCACGTGCCTGATCTGCTGGCACTGCCCCCGGACGGGACCGCCACGCGTCGTCCGTTGCCGCCGTACGGCGTGCTCGAGCTTCGGCATCGCCGGGTCGGGCCGCACCACCTGCTGCTCATGCGCGATGTCAGCGACGAGGTGCGGCGCAGCGAGGGCTTGCGGGCGCTGTCCCGGCTCTCGCGAGAGCTGCTCGCGCTGGAGACCCCGAGCCTGAGCGAGGCCTTGGCCAGCGTCGCGTCCGAGGCCAAGTCGATGACGGGCGCGGGGGCGAGCATCGTCATGCTGCTGAAGAGCGGCAGCCTCGGCGAGACGACGCACTTCGTCTGTGACGCGGCCGAGGAACTGTTCCCGGATGGTCCGCCCCGGTTCTTCGGGCTGCTGTCGACGCCCGTGCGCACACGCCGCGTGGTCCGCCTCGCCGACGTGAAGGACGCGCCGGACGGGATCGGGCTACCCGGCAGGCATGCACCGGTCGGGCCCTTCTGCGCCATCCCGCTGCTCGCCGGCCCGGAGGTGCTCGGCTTGCTGGCCATCACGAGCCGCCCCGGTGCGCGGGTCTTCGACGCGCTCGACGAGGAACTGCTGGTGGACTTGGCCGGTCACACCGCGGTCGCCGTGCGATGGGCCCAGGGCGCGGAGCGCGAAGCTGCCCGCATGCGTCAGCGGCGCGAGATCATCAGCACCGCGCGGCACGACATCCGCACCCCGCTGGGGGCGGGCAAGGGCTACTCCAACATGCTGCTCACCATGCGCGACCGCATGTCGCCCGAGCAGGTGGCCAGCGCGCTGCAGGGCCTGAAGCAGGCGTTCGACCGCATCGAGCAGATGACCGAGCAGCTGCTGATGGACGAGAAGCTCGAGAGCACGGGCGCGGAGCTGCACTGGGCCGAGGTCCTCCTTGCCCCCCTCCTGGCGGACGTCGGGCGGGACGCCGCGGTGGTCACGGGCCGCATCGACGCACTTGTCGTCGTGCAGGACCCGGCCGCCCCGACATCGCTCGCGGGCGACCCCGCGATGGTCCGCGAGGTCATCGACAACCTCGTCGGCAATGCCCTGAAGTACGGCGGCAACCGCGGCCCCGTCACCGTGACCGTCACCGGGACCGGTGAGCAGGTCCGCATCGAGGTCCGTGACGAGGGGCCCGGGATCGACCCGGCTGAGCAGGCTCAGCTGTTCGAGCGCTGGACGCGAATGGAGTCGACGAAGTCCAGCAACGCCAAGGGTTTCGGCCTCGGCCTGTCCATCGTCAAGCGGCTCGTCGCCGCCCACGGGGGAGACGTCGGCGTGCGCTCCAAGCCGGGTGCAGGTGCGACGTTCTGGGTCACGTTCCCGGCCGAGGTGCCCGCGTAGGCAGGGCCAGCCGCCCGTCCTCGAGCGGCTCGACCAGCCCGTCGGCGACCAGCCCGTCGAGGGCGCGCGCCCGTTGCGTGCCGTCGCTCCACGACGCGGCCAGCGCCGCCATCGGCACCGGCTCGTCGGCGTCACGCAGCACCGCGAGCAGCCTGCCGCGGGCCTGCCGGTCGGTGCCGGCGTACGCCTGCGGGCGGCGGACCGCCGCTGCGAGTGCGGGGCGTCCCCGGGCCAGCCAGGCACAGCATGACGCCAGCGGGCAGCGCGAGCACTGCGGGGCCTTCGCCGTGCACACGAGTGCACCGAGCTCCATCAGGGCGATGCTCGCCGTCGCTGCTGCCTCGGCCTGCGCCGGCAGCAAGTCCTCGACCAGGGTGAGGTCGCGCTTGGTGACCGCGGCGTCGGCGAGCCCTTCGACGGCCCGGGCGACGACCCGCCGGACGTTGGTGTCGACGACGGCGTGCCGTTGGCGGTAGGCGAAGGCCGCGACGGCGCGGGCTGTGTAGTCGCCGACACCGGGTAGCGCGAGCAGCTCCGGCACCGTGGCCGGCAGCTCACCGCCGTGCCATTCCACGACGGTCACGGCAGCGGCGTGCAGACGCAGTGCGCGTCGCGGGTAGCCGAGCCGCCCCCACATCCGGACGGCATCACCGGGTTCGGCAGCGGCGAGAGCAGCAGCCGTCGGCCAACGCCCGATCCAGGCGTCGTACGCCGGCAGCACGCGCGCGACCGGGGTCTGCTGCAGCATCACCTCGCTCACCAGGACCGCCCAGGCCGAGGTGCCGGGCCGCCGCCACGGCAGGTCCCTGGCCGCCCCGGCGTACCACGTCGAGACGACGTCGGCGAGTGACGGGGCTGGCATCCGCGGGATCGTCGCATGCGGCCCCTACGCTGGCGCCGATGGCACTGCAGCCGATGGGCCCGCTGCCCGCGTCGACCTACTGGCGGCGCCGGGTGCTCGTCCTCGCCGCTCTCGTCATCGCCGTCCTGGTCGTGGCCAAGGCGTGCGGGGGTGAGCCCGAGAAGGAGTCCCGCTCGGGTGCCGGGTCGTCGCCGACGCCGTCGGCCGCGGGCAGCCCCGCGGCGTCGCCCGCCGCTTCCGCCGCCCCGTCCCCGTCCCCGTCACCCGCACCGATCCAGACCTGCCGCGACACGGTCCTGCAGATCACGACCGAGTCGGACGCCGACTCCTACGCGAGCGGCGGCGCGCCGCGGTTCACGCTGACGGTGCGCAACATCGGCAGCGTCCCGTGCCGTCGGGCGCTCGGGCCCGACGCCGTGGAGCTGCGGGTGTTCTCCGGAGAGGACCGCATCTGGTCCAGCGACGACTGCAACGACGCCAAGGGGCAGGGCGTGCTGACCCTGTCGCCCGGTGCGGCGCGCGCGATGACCGTCCAGTGGCCCGGCAAGCGCACGAAGCCCGACTGCGAGACGGGTGAGACGGCACAACCCGGGACGTATCGCGTCAGCGCCCGCGTCGGGAGCATCGTGCGCCAGGGCAGCGTCTTTCGCGTCACGGGGTAATGGCTGCAGCGACCTCAAGCAGCTCGGGGTCTCGGTCGACACTTCGGCAGATAGCTAGCCGGGGGACGACATCGGTCAGGGGCTCGCACACGTGGCGACATCGGAAGAGGGTGCGGTACGCGCGGCCGTCGCTCGGCTGCCCGAGTCGGCCCTGGCCAGCCTGCGTGAGGCCTTCGCCGAGGAGGTCAGCGAGCGGCTGCCGCGCCTGCGCGAAGCCGCCCGGACGCTGAGCCCCGCCCTACTCGCCGAGGCCCTGCGCGACGTGCACACGCTCGGCAGCAGCGCCTACGTCGTCGGCGAGAACGACGCCGCGCGCACGGCCCGGGCTGCCGAAGCACTGCTCATCGACGACGGCCCGCTCGAGGCGTTCGCCGCGCTGGTCGTTGAGCTCGACAAGCGGCTGTCCGGCTGGGTGAGATGACCGCGCCCATGACGATCGTCGTCGTCGACGACTCCGCCGTGCAGCGCCGCTTCCTGCGCGGCGCCATCGACGCCGCCCCCGAGTTCGACGTCGTCGGCGAGGCCAGGAACGGCAAGGAGGCAGTGGCGCTCGTCGAGCGGCTCCGACCGCACGCCGTCGTGATGGACCTCGACCTCCCGGTCATGGGCGGCGTCGAGGCGATCGAACGGATCATGGCCACCTGCGCGACGCCGATCCTCGTCTACAGCGCGTTCGTCGCCGGTGAGGACAGCGAGAACGCGATGGAGGCCTTGGCAGCCGGCGCCGTGGACGTGCTCGCCAAGCCCGGTCCGCAGGACACCGGCACCCTCGACGAGTACGCCGACACGCTGCGTCGCCGGTTGCGGATGGTCTCGCGCATCCGCGTCATCACGCACCCGCGCGGGCGGCTGCGCAACAGCACCGGACTGATCGGGGAGGCGAAGACCATTGCCGGCGTCGGCGGGCGTCGGCCGCTGCTCGCGACCCCCGCACCCGTCATCGACGAGATCCCGACGCGGGCCGGCGTGAAGCTGCTCGTCATCGGCGCATCGACGGGCGGACCCCACGCGCTGCTCTCGGTGCTGTCATCCCTCCCTGCGGACCTGTCACAGGCAGTTCTCATCGTGCAGCACATGGCCGAGGGGTTCATCGGGGGCCTCGCATCGTGGCTCGACGGCCTCGTGGCCCTGCCGGTCAGCGTCGGCGAGAGCGGCCGGCGGCTCGAGCCCGGGACCGTCACCATCGCTCCGAGCGGTGGCAACCTGATCGTTCAGGACGACCGGCTGCGGGTGCTCGTCACGCCCCCCGACGCGGGCCAGTTCCACGTCCCGGGCATCGACGCGACCATGCGCAGCGTCGCCGACGCGCTCGGTCCTGACGCCGTCGGTGTGCTGCTGACCGGCATGGGCCGCGACGGCGCCGCGGGGCTGCTGGCCATGCGCCGTCGCGGTGCGTTCACGATCGGCCAGGACGAAGCGACCTCCGCCGTCTATGGCATGCCCGCTGCTGCCGCGGCCCTCGACGCGATCGATCGTCAGCTGCCGATCGAGGCGATCGGACCCGCGCTCTGCGACGTTCTGCTGGCGAAGCCCACCTCCCCGCGGCCCTGATGAAGACCCGCAGGGTCGTCCTGTCCGACGACCAGTTCGCCCAGCTGCGCACCCTGCTCGCGCGGTCGGCGGGCCTGGTCTTCGACGAGTCGCGGCGTGACTCCGTGGCCTACTGCATCGCCGAGCGCCTGCGGGTGACGGGCGCGCCCGACGTCGCGTCGTACCTGGGTCTGCTCGTCGATCCGGCCGAGCGGCAGCAGCTGCTCAACGAGGTGACGATCCAGGAGACCCACTTCTTCCGGAACCCGCCGCAGATCCGCGCGCTGCGCAAGTACGTCATCCCCGAGCTGCTCAAGCACGCCGACAACCACGGCCGGCGGATCAGGATCTGGAGCGCCGGGTGCTCGACCGGCGAGGAGCCGTACACGATCGCGATGCTGCTGCGCGAGCTGCTGCCGACAACCGCCGGCTGGGACGTGAAGGTCATCGCGACGGACGTGTCGTCACGCGCCCTGGAGGCCGCGCGGCGCGGGCACTACGGCGAGCGAGCCGTCCAGATGGCCTCGCCCGAGGATCTCGTCCGGTTCTTCACCTCCACCCCCACCGCCACCGGCGACAGGTACGAGGTGCGTCCCGAGGTGCGCGAGCTGGTGGAGTTCCGCCACCAGAACCTGGTCACCGACCCGGTCCCGTTCGCGGCCGACGAGCGGATCGACCTCGTGCTGTGTCGCAACGTGACCATCTACTTCAGCCGCGACACGACGCGCGGACTGATGGCGCGGCTGCACGCGTGCCTGCGCGATGGCGGCTACCTGTTCCTTGGTCACTCCGAGACGCTGTGGCAGGTCAGCGAGGACTTCCGGTTGGTGCCGCTCGGCACGGGTGACTCGGCTGCGTTCGTCTACCGCCGCATCGACGAGGAGCCGAAGGACCGTCGCGGCACCGTCCTGCCCGACCGTCGCACCGAGGACGAGGGGCCGCCGCAGCCGAAGCCGGAGCGTCGGCACAACTCACGTCGCGACCGCACGTCAGTGCCCGCCGCGAAGCCGGTCGCCCCGGCGTCCGCGGTCGCCGTGCGGGCTGCGCTCGCCGACGGCAGGTACGACGACGCGGTCACTGCCGCCGGTGACCTCGTGACGGCCGAACCGCTGAACCCGATGGGGCACTACCTGCGCGGCCTCGCCCTCGTCAACGCCGGCAAGGACGACGACGCCCTGGTCGACCTCCGCAAAGCCGTCTACCTCGATCCGTCCTCCGGGCTGGGTCACTTCCTGCTCGCCGGCGCCCTGCACCGGCTCGGGGACCCGGGGGCTGCGGCTCGCGAGTACGGCGCCGCGGCCAACACCCTCGGCGCACGCACGGAGGAACGCACCGCTCCCGAGCTCGGTGGCCGTAGCGTGCAGGAGCTGGCCGCGATGTGCCGCCAGCTCGAGGCGCAGCTGTCGGGGGCCGACTCATGAACGAGCAGCTGGTGACCTTCGCGCTCGGGACGCGCGAGTACGCAACACCCCTGCAGTCGGTGCGGGAGGTGGTGCGCCTCGAGGGGTTGACCGACCTGCCCGGCATGGCGCCGCCGCTCGCCGGTGTGCTCGATCTGCGAGGCACGTCTCTGCCGGTGCTCGACCTGCGGGTCGGCGCGACCGCGCAGACCCGCGGCGACGTGCTGGTCCTCGAACGCGGCCAGGCGGATGCGGAGGGAAGCGTCGGTGTCGCCGTCGACCGCGTGCGCGCCGTGGTCAATCGTGACGAGCTCCCCCAGGCCGGGCCGGGCGCCGACGAGGGAGTGCTGCCGGCGTACGTGCTGGAGGTCTTGCGTGGGGCAGCCGGCCCGGTGTTCCTCGTCGACCTCGAGCAGATGATCGACGCCGCCCGCGTCTGACCCCGCCAAGCGATCGGAAGCAGGTCAGACGTAGCGTTCGAGGATCGAGCTCTCGGCCAGGCGCGAGAGCCCCTCGCGCACCGAGCGGGCTCGCGTCTCGCCGACGCCCTCGACGAGCTGCAGGTCGTCGATGCCGGCGGCGAGCAGCTTCTGCAGGCCGCCGAAGTGCTCCACGAGCCGGTCGACGACCAGTCGCGGCAGCCGGGGCACCTTCGCCAGCAGCCGGTAGCCGCGCGGGGACACCGCGCCCTCGAGGGCGTCGGCGCTCGCGGCGTAGCCGACGGACTTCGCGATGACCTGCAGGTCGAGCAGGTCGCCGCCGGTGAGCACGTCGAGCTCTGAGAGCGCGTGCTCCACGGTGCGCTGCCGCCGACCGCTGCCGGTGACGAGGTAGTCGCGCACGACCAGCTCGCGCTCGCCCTCGACGCCGGCCATCAGCTCGTCGAGCTGCAGGATCAGCAGCCGTCCGTCGGTGCCCAGCTCGACGACGTAGCCCTCGATCTCGGCCGCGATGCGACGCACCATCTCCAGGCGCTGCAGGACGACCATCGCGTCGCGGACCGTGACGAGGTCCTCGATCTCGAGTGCGGACAGCGTGCCGGCGACCTCGTCGAGCCGGAGCTTGTAGCGCTCGAGGGTCGCGAGGGCCTGGTTGGCGCGCGACAGGATGGCGGCGGAGTCGTCGAGGACGTAGCGACGGCCGTCGACGTACAGCGCGATGATGCGCATGGACTGGCTGACGCTGATGACCGGGTTGCCGGTCTGCTTCGCGACGCGCTCCGCGGTGCGGTGCCGGGTGCCGGTCTCCTCGGTCGGGATGTTCGGGTCGGGCACGAGCTGTACGCCGGCCCGGACGATGCGGCTCAGGTCGTTGGTGACGACGACGGCACCGTCCATCTTCGCGAGCTCGCGAAGACGCGTCGCGGAGAACTCGACGTCGAGGGTGAAGCCGCCGGTGCACAGCGCCTCGACCGCGCGGTCGTGGCCGAGCACGATGAGCCCGCCGGTGTTGCCGCGCAGGATCCGCTCGAGCCCGTCGCGCAGAGCCGTTCCTGGCGCGACTGCGGTGAGCGTGGTCCGGAGCAGGTCCTCCGTCGTCGCCACGTCTGCTCTCCCGCCGTTGGTCGTCGCACGGAGTCTAGGGAGCGGGACGCCGCTGACCCGGGCAGAACGGTTACGGGAGAGTCACGGGTGGCGCGAGGGTCAGGCCGACCTGGCGTGGAGCCGGCGGGCGCCGCATGTTGTGCAGCGCGACCACGGCCTGCGAGAGGTCGGACACCGGCCACAGCTTCATCGGCCCGACGCACTCCGACCCGAGGGGTACGACGGCATGGCGAAAACCCATCCGGCTGGCTTCGTTCAGTCGTCTTTGAAGGTCGGGAACAGGCCGCAGCTCGCCGGACAGGCCGAGCTCGCCAAGGGCGATCATGTGGTCGGGCAGCGGCCTGTCCTCGGCGGCGCTCATCACCGCGAGCGCCAGCGCGAGGTCGGTCGCCGGCTCGGTCAGTCGCATCCCGCCGACGGTCGCGGTGTAGACGTCGTTGCCCGCCAGCTGCACCCTGGCCCGGCGCTCGGTCACGGCGAGGACCATCGCGACGCGGCCGGCGTCGAGGCCCGACACCGCCCGGCGCGGAGTGGGAAGAGCGCTCTTCGCGACCAGCGCCTGCACCTCGGCGAGCAGCGGCCGACGGCCTTCGACGGTCACCGTCACGCACGTGCCGGGCACCGGCTGCGGACGCCGCGACAGGAACAGTCCCGAGGGGTCGGCGAGCCCCTCGATGCCGCCGCCCGTCAACGCGAAGCAGCCGACCTCGTCGGCGGGCCCGTAGCGGTTCTTCACGGCGCGCACCATGCGCAGTGTCGAGTGCCGGTCGCCCTCGAAGTGCAGCACGACGTCGACGAGGTGCTCCAGCAGCCGCGGTCCCGCTATGGAGCCGTCCTTGGTGACGTGCCCGACGAGGACCGTGGCGATGCCGCGCTCCTTGGCGACGGCGACGAGAGCCGCGGTGACCGCGCGGATCTGCGTCACACCACCGGCCGTGCCCTCGACGGTCGCGGTGCCGATGGTCTGGACGCTGTCGACGACGAGCAGCTCCGGCTTCACCGCGTCGATGTGCGTGAGCACGGCTGCCAGGTCGGTCTCCGCGGCCAGCCACAGGTGGGGGTTGAGCCCGCCGGTGCGCTCGGCCCGCAGCCGCACCTGAGCAGCCGACTCCTCGCCCGTGACGTAGAGGGAGCGCCGGCCCTGCGCACCGGCACGGGCCGCGGCATCGAGCACCAGCGTCGACTTCCCGGCACCGGGCTCACCGGCCAGCAGCACGACGGCACCCGCCACGAGGCCGCCGCCGAGGACCCGGTCCAGCTCGTCGATGCCGGTCGAACGTGACGTCGCGGCCTCGACCTCGATCGCGTCGATCGGCCGGGCGGCCGACGTCACCGCTCCGGCGCGCACCGGCACCCGGCTCGCGCCGACCTCGCTGATCGAGCCCCATGCCTGGCACTCGGGGCACTGCCCGAGCCACTTCGCGACGGTCAGCCCGCACTCGCTGCAGCGGTGCGACGGGCGCTCTTTCGGGGCGGGGCGGGCCATGGTGCGGACGCTAGCCGCGGCCTCCGACACGGCTGGGGAGACCCGCCGCGCGGTGGCTACTCCTCGGCGTGCTTGGGCTCGTACGACGCGCGTGGCACCGGCTCGGTGTAGAGCCGGACCGGTACGGCGAAGGTCGCCCGCCCGTTCTTCTCGAACGCGAACGTCATGTCGATGTACATCCCCGGGCGCAGCGGCTTGGTCAGCCCGCGCAGGACCACCCCGAAGTCGCCGGCCGCGACACTGCCCAGGGCCGGCACCGTCACCGACGCGACGGCGTGCCCGCTGCCATCGACGAGCCCGACGGAGGACGCCGCGGCGGTGGAGACCGACAGGAGTGTGTCTGCCTGCTCCGACACGCTGACGACGGCCAGGGTCACGTTGGCGTCCTTGCCGACCGCGAGCTCGCCGGCGCCAGTCTCGGGCGGCTCGATCCCGACGTTGCGCAGCGCGAGGTCGCCGACGGTCGTGTTGCTGGCGTCGTGGGTGGTCCGCTCGCGGTAGGTCTGCGGATCCAACCCGACGCCGCATGCGGTCAGCGCCGTTGCCAGCAGGCCGGTCGTGAGAAGGGTCAGCGGACGGATGGCTGTACGGGGGGCTCGCACCGAGGTCACGGCTCCTGTTGTCGCGCGGGCTGTCACGGGCTGGCGTTCCTCACTGCTGCCCAGCGAGGACCGGCAGGTCCGCGGCGATGTCCGACGGGGTGATGCCTCCGGGGTAGACGACCGGTAGCCGGTCGGAGGCGTCGTACGCGTAGATCACCGCGGAGTGCGCGACAGAGTATCCAAGCGGTCCGAAGTGCTCGTGCGCGGCGGTGCCTGGCTTGTCGACGTGCTGATCGGGCTTGCCCGGGAGCGTCGACGGCTCCGGTCCGATCTGACCCGGCGGGACACCCGATGCGCGTGCTGCGGTGTCGACCTCTGCCTGCGTGCCGGTGAGCCCGATGAAGCTGGTCGACCACTGGTCGAGGAAGCGGCGGAGCACGGGGCCGGTGTCGCGCTTGGCGTCCGTCGTCACGAAGACGACCTTGGCCTTGTCCGCGAGCGCGTCCTTGGACAGGCGGAGCGCCGTGAAGATGTCCGCCATCGCTGTCGGGCACTCGTCCGGGCAGTTCGTGTATCCGAAGTAGACGAACGTCGGGCGGCCGCGGGTCTCCGCCGCGAAGTCGAAGCGGTTGCCCGAGGTGTCGCGCAGGACGTACGACGGCCGCGACGGGACGGGCTCGGGCTCGACCCCGTGGTACGACGCGTCGCTGGCCAGGGCTGCCGGCGTACCCGGGCCCTTGCCGGCGCTGCATCCCGGCATCAGGGCAAGAGCCACGAGCAGTGCGCTCGCGAGCCGGGGGAGACGCATCTGCGCATTCTTCCTCACTCAGCCGAGCGAGGAGCCCTGGGCCAGCAGGAGCGCGACGTCGACTCCCGCGACCACGATCGCGGCACGAAAGGCCGCCCGCGACCCCGGGCGGCGAGCCAGCAGCAGGCCGGTGCCGGTGACGCCTGCCGCGGCGGCAAGGGCGACGAGTCCCCACCCGCCCGCGTCGGCCGGGCCGACCGCAAGGACCGCGGTGGCGGCGAGCAGCAGGACCGCCGACAGCGCCGCGGAGCGCGGCCCGCCGAGCCGGTGCGGCAGCCCGCGCACCCCGGTGGCCGCGTCGTCGTCGAGGTCGGGGAGCACGTTGGCCAGGTGGGCGCCGACCCCGAGCAGCGCACCCGCGGCGGTGGCCCAGCCAGGTGCCCACGGCGATCCCGGCAGCCCCAGCGTGACGATCGAGGGCACCAGCCCGAAGGCGAGGGCGTACGGCGCCCACGACACCACCGTTGACTTCAGCCCCAGGTTGTAGCCCCACGCTGCTGCGACGGCGACCAGGTGCGCGAGCCCCGCCCGCCACCCCATCGCGAGCGACAGCGGGACGCACGCGGCCGCGGCGGTGAACGCGGCTGTGCGGACCGCCTCAGGCCGGAGCTCGCGCTGGGCGGTCGGCTTGTCGGCGCGCGCGGCGGTTCTGTCCCGGTCTGCGTCGATCCAGTCGTTGCTCCAGCCGATCGAGAGCTGGCCCGCCAGCAGGGCGGCGGCCACCAGGGCGGCGCCCGCGCCGCGGCCGGCCGACAGGGCCAGCGCGGTCGTGATCGACGTGACCGCGAGGCTCGGCTCCGGATGGCAGGCGCGAAGGAGCGCGGGGAGCCTCACGGTCACAGTCTTCCGCACGGCAGTTCCACCCAGGCAGGACGAACTGCCGCCCCGATGCATCCGAAGGGGCTGTTGTCAAGGGTCGTCCAGACCCGGTTATGGGCTCTGACCTGCGACGATGGGTCGTGAGCCGCCGCTACAGCGTGTTATCCTTGGCGCAGCGGAAGGGGTACTTCACACATGACGTTCGCAGTCGGCGAGACCGTTGTCTACCCGCACCACGGGGCCGCGCTCATCGAGGCCATCGAGACCCGGACCATCAAGGGCGAGGATAAGATCTACCTCGTTCTCAAGGTCGCCCAAGGCGACCTGACCGTGCGAGTTCCAGCGGATAACGCCGAGATCGTGGGCGTTCGTGACGTTGTGGGCCAGGCCGGCCTCGACAAGGTGTTCGAGGTGCTGCGTGCGCCCGCCGTCGAGGAGCCGACCAACTGGTCGCGTCGCTACAAGGCCAACCTCGAGAAGCTGGCCTCGGGCGACATCAACAAGGTCGGCGAGGTCGTCCGCGACCTCTGGCGTCGTGATCGCGAGCGGGGTCTGTCCGCCGGTGAGAAGCGGATGCTGTCGAAGGCTCGTCAGATCCTGGTCAGCGAGCTCGCGCTCGCCGAGGGCACCAACGAGGACAAGGCCGAGGCCATCCTTGACGAGGTCCTCGCCTCCTAGGCGACGCCTCCCGATGGTCCCGATGTGACCTCTGCCGAAGGTCTTGATGTGACCGCCGTACCTCCTTCCTCCCGGTCGGCGCGCACCCGCGCACCGGCGGCCGTGGTCGAGGCCCTGCGGTTGCTCACCGTCGTCTTCTTCGCCGGCGCCGGTTACGCCATCGGGTCCGACGTCGGGACGACCGAGGACTACCTCGGCGCCCTCAACGGCACTGCGATCGGGGTCGTGCTCGGCTCCGGGGTCGGTTACGTCCTCGGCGGGATCCTTGGCCGCAGCACGGCCCGCTCCGCCGAGGACGCGCGCGTCCGGCTCCGCGCCGTGTCCGCGGACACCCTCGTCGCGGGAGCCCTGGGCGTCGTCGGGGGCGTTCTGCTCGGCGCGGGCGTCGCGTGGCCGGTGTTCTTCCTGCCCGAGGCCTACATGGCGTTCCCGCTGTTCGGCTTCGTCGTAGTCGTGCTCGGCTACTTCGGCTTCGTCCTCGGGGCCTCGAAGCGCGACGGCGTGCTGGCGCTGTTCGGGGAGCGGGCCGGCCTCGCCCCGCGGGCGGTCGCCGCCGCGGCCCTTCCCAGGGTCCTCGACACGTCCGTCGCCATCGATGGCCGCATCGTCGACGTCGTACGCGCCGGCTTCCTGCACGGTCAGCTCCTCGTCGCGAGCCCGGTCCTCGGGGAGCTGCAGGCGCTGGCGGACGCGGGCGACGACGTACGGCGGGCGAAGGGCCGCCGCGGCCTCGAGATCCTCGAGCAGCTGCAACGCGAGCCGTTCGTCGACGTCGAGATCCTCGAGCTCGACGTGCCGGGGGTGGCCGAGGTCGACGCCAAGCTCGTCCGCATCTGCCTGGACCGCGGCGCGGCCCTGCTCACGCTCGACACCAACCTGGCCAAGGCCGCCGGGTTGGCCGGTGTCGCGGTGCTCAACCTGCACGCCCTGGCCCTCGCGCTCCGCCCGCCCGTCGTCGCGGGCGAGGACGTTCCGGTGCTGCTGATCAAGGCGGGTAAGGAGCCCGGCCAGTCGGTGGGCTACCTCGACGACGGCAGCATGGTCGTCGTGGAGCGGTCGCGAGACCGCATCGGCAGCGAGGTCCAGGTGCGGGTGACGTCGGTCGTGACCACCGCCAACGGGCGGCTGATCTTCGGCAAGCTCGCCGCCTGACGCGCTCGTCGTGATCGACTGAGCCGGTGAGCGTCGCCGTCGTCCTCCCTGCCGCCGGCCGCGGAGAGCGGCTCGGGTCAGGCGTCGTCAAGGCACTGCGGGAGCTCGCCGGCGAGCCGCTCCTGCTCCATGCCGTGCGGGGTGTGCGGGCGGTGCCCGCGATCGGCTGCGTCGTCGTCCTCGCTCCGGTAGGCCTGGTCAACGACATGGCTGTCCTGCTCTCGCCGTACGACGTCGTTGTTGTCCCCGGTGGTGACGACCGGCAGGAGTCCGTTCGGCACGGCCTGCGGTCACTGGCGGCAGACGTCGACCTCGTGCTCGTCCACGACGCGGCGCGTGCGCTCGCTCCGGTGTCGTTGTTCGAGGAGGTGATCGCGGCGCTGCGCGCCGGGGCTGAGGCGGTCGTCCCGGTCCTCCCGGTCGCCGACACGGTCAAGCGTGTGGTCGGGGATCGGGTCACGGGCACGGTGGAGCGCACGGACCTGCGTGCCGTCCAGACGCCCCAGGGCTTCGTGCGCGAAGTCCTCGAGAAGGCACATGCTCAGCTCGGCCCGCCGGCCACGGACGACGCGGCGCTCGTGGAGCGCCTGGGACGTACCGTCGTGACCGTGCCCGGGTCGGAGGAGGCTTTCAAGGTGACCACGCCGTTCGACCTGCTGCTGGCCGAGACTGTCCTGACAAGGCGAGCGCGTGGACGGTGAGCTGCCGCGGGTCGGCGTCGGGGTCGACGTGCACCCCTTCGAGGCCGGCCGGCCGTGCTGGGTCGCCGGCCTGCACTGGGAGGGCGAGGACGGTCTCGCCGGTCACAGCGACGGCGACGTCGTGGCGCACGCCGCCTGCGACGCGCTGTTGTCCGCGGCGGGTCTGGGCGACCTCGGCAGCAACGTCGGCAGCGCCGATCCGGCGTGGTCCGGCGCGGCCGGCACAGCACTTCTGGTCGAGGTCCTGCGCCGGGTCAGCATGGCCGGCTTCCGCGTCGGCAATGTCGCTGTGCAGGTCATCGGCAACGCCCCCCGGCTCGGACCACGCCGCGTCGAGGCAGAGGCGGCGCTGTCGACGGCGCTCGACGGCGCGCCCGTCTCGCTCTCGGCCACCACGACCGACGGGCTGGGCCTGACCGGCCGGGGAGAGGGCCTGGCGGCGATCGCTACCGCCCTGATCGTCCCCCGATAGGCCTCATCACCCGTTTGCCGCGTTGCCGGAGGATCACCCTGGGTACACAGTGGGGCTAACAGTGCAAGCCAGACCGGCGCCGAGCGTTGCGAGGGGAGCGGCCATGACCAACGCCGACCGGCTTCGCCGGGACGCACGACCTCGTCGCCCGTCGACCGACGTCGTGCTCTCGCTGCTCGGCCTCGCGGCCTGCTCCCTGCTCACCGCCTGGCAGCGTGGGCGGGAGCGGTCCCCGCTGGGCCGGTACGAGACGCGCCGGCAGGCCGGGGTGTCGGCCCGGATCGGCGGCCTCCTGACTACGGCTGACCTGCGGATCGTGTTCCAGCCCATCATCGCCACCGAAACCGGCCGCCTGGTCGGTGCCGAGGCGCTGTCCCGGTTCGAGGCGATTCACCCCGCCGACCTCCCGGAGCCACCGGACGCGGTCTTCGCCGACGCGGCCATTGTCGGGCTCGGCGTCGAGCTCGAGCTCCTGGCCGTCCGCTGCGCCTTGCTGGCTGCCGAGGCGCTCCCGCAGGATCTCTACGTCTCGCTGAACGTCTCCCCCGCCGCGCTGCTCTCGCCGGGTCTCACCGACTGCCTGCTCCGCTCGACGCTGCCCCTGAACCGGGTCGTGCTCGAGATCACCGAGCACGTGTCCGTCACCGACTACGACGTCCTCGCCGCGCGCGCCCATGAGGTCCGCGCGCTCGGTGTCCGCCTGGCCGTCGACGACGCAGGCGCCGGATTCGCGTCGTTCCGGCACATCCTGCGGCTCGCACCGGAGTACATCAAGCTCGACCGGACCCTCATCGAGGACATCTCCGTGGACCCGGCTCGCCGGGCGCTCGCAGCGGCCGTGGTGCTGTTCGCGTTCGAGATGGGGTCGGAGGTCGTGGCCGAGGGCGTCGAGACGCTCGCCGAGCTGCGCACCGCGCAGACCTTGGGCATCGACGCCGTGCAGGGCTTCCTGCTGGGACTGCCCACGGACGACTGGGCCACCTGGGCCGAGTGGCACAGCAACGGTCCGCTCTACCGGCTGCGCGCCATGCCTGCCAGCGCCTGACCCACGTAGCCTGACGCCGTGGAACTGCGGCTGTACGACACCCGGACCCGCGCGGTCCGGCCGGTCGAGCCGATCCGCCCCGGCGCGATCGGCGTCTACGTCTGCGGTCCGACGGTGCAGGCCGCACCGCATGTCGGGCACCTGCGCAGCGCCGTCGCCCTCGACGTACTGCACCGCTGGCTGATCGCGAGCGGCAACGCGGTGACCTTCGTCCGCAACGTCACGGACGTCGACGACAAGATCATCCACGACGCCGCGCACAATGGTGAGCCGTGGTGGGCGCTGTCGGCCCGGATCACGCGGGCGTTCGACGACGCGTACGACGCGGTGCAGGTCCTGCGGCCCACGATCGACCCGCGCGTGACCGGTCACCTCCCGCAGATCCTGGCGCTGACCGAGGCCATCATCGAACGCGGTCACGCCTACGTGTCGGGCGGCGACGTCTACCTCTCGGTGCGCACGGTGGAGGGGTACGGCGCGCTGTCGAACCAGTCCCTCGACGCCCTGCAGACCAGCGAGAAGGCGGTGCCGCACGGCCAGAGCGGCCAGAAGCGCGACCCGCTCGACTTCGCGCTCTGGAAGTCGGCCAAGCCCGGGGAGCCCTCGTGGCCGTCGCCGTGGGGGCTGGGCCGGCCGGGCTGGCACATCGAGTGCTCCGCGATGGCGGTCGAGTACCTCGGCGAGGAGTTCGACATCCACGCGGGCGGCCTCGACCTCGTGTTCCCGCACCACGAGAACGAGATCGCCCAGTCCGCCTGCGCCGGGCACGCTTTCGCCCGGCACTGGCTGCACCACGGCCTGGTGACCGCCGCGGGCGGCGAGAAGATGAGCAAGAGCCTCGGGAACTCGATCACCGTCGCCGACGCGCTCGTGACGACGCGCCCCCAGGTGCTGCGCTACGGCCTCGGTGCCGCGCACTACCGCTCGTCGATGCAGTGGTCGCCGGAGGTTGCGGAGGAGGCCGAGGCGGCGTACTCACGCATTGAGACCTTCGTCCGCAACGCGTCAGAGGCTGTCGGCGACACCCCGGTCGAGGAGTCGCTGAGCAAGGCGTCGTGGGATGAGTTCGCCGCCGCCCTCGACGACGACCTCGGCGTACCGCAGGCCCTGGCGACGATTCACTCGGGCGTACGAGCGGGCAACGCCCTGCTGGCCGCGCGCGAGCTGCCGACGCTGGCGGCAACCCTTTCTGTTGTACGACGGATGCTCACCGTGCTGGCCCTCGACCCGATGTCGCAGTGGCCGTCAGCCGGTGGCGGCGAGCTCACCGCTGTCGTCGACGCACTCGTCATGCTGGCGATCGAGGCGCGCGGCCAGGCCAGGGACCGCAAGGACTACGGGCAGGCCGACGCGCTGCGCGACCGGCTCGGCGAGGCCGGCATCGTCCTCGAAGACACCCCCGACGGCGTCCGCTGGAGGCTCTCTTGACAGGCAAGCCGCGGTCGGGCGTCGCGAAGGGCGGTCAGGGCGGCCGCGCCGGCAAGTCCGGGTCGCATCGCAAGGGAGCCGCCGGCGGCTCCGGCGGTCAGAACAAGAACCGGCTGGCCGGCAAGGGCCCGACGCCGAAGGCAGAGGAGCGGCCGCACCACCCGGCAGCGCGCCGCGCCCGCGCCGCAGCGAAGCGCGCGACCACGCCGGCTCCGGCCGGCCGTGAGCGGGCGCCACGGCCGATGCGCCGGGCCGGTGACGACGCGGCCGAGACGGTCGTCGGCCGTAATCCCGTCGTCGAGGCGCTGCGCGCGAAGGTGCCCGCGACCACGCTCTACCTGGCGCTGGGGCTCGACGCCGACGAGCGCGTCACCGAGGCGGTTGCCCTCGCGAGCAAGGCCGGCGTGGCACTCATCGAGATGACCCGGCAGGAGCTCGACCGCATGACGGGCCGGGCGGTCCATCAGGGTCTGGCGCTGCAGGTCCCGCCGTACACCTACCTGCACCCGACCGATCTGGTGACGCTGGCGTTGAAGGCGCCCGCCCCGCTTATCGTCGCGCTGGACGGCGTCACGGACCCGCGCAACCTCGGGGCGGTGGTGCGGTCGGCGGCCGCGTTCGGCGCGCAGGGCGTGCTCCTCCCGGAGCGGCGGTCGGCGGGCATGACGGCAAGCGCCTGGCGAACGTCGGCCGGTGCCGCAGCGAGGCTGCCGGTCGCCCGGGCGACGAACCTGGTCCGCGCGCTCAAGGAGCTCAAGGAGGCCGGGTTGTTCGTGGTCGGCCTGGCCGCCGACGGCGCCGTCTCGCTGGACGACCTGGAGGTGGCCACCGATCCGCTGGTGATCGTGGTCGGCTCCGAGGGCGGGGGGCTGTCCCGGCTGGTCGCCGCGACCTGCGACCTGACCGTCTCCATCCCCATGGCCGGCGGGACGGAGTCGCTCAACGCGGGCATCGCGGCCGCCGTCACGCTCGCTGAGGTCGCCCGCCGGCGCCGCAGCGGCTGATCTGGTCGGGGTTCCTTCGGCCGAACGGGCGATCTTCACCGAACTATTTCTGCTTTTTCTGTCCGGATTGTGACTGGTATCACATCAGATGTCCGTTTCTTTGGGCGTCACTCCGGAGGCAACGGCTCGTTCTTGTGACAGAGCACCATGGTCAGAGGCCCGAACGCGGCCTTACAGTTCTGCCGCACCCCTGCACGATCCTGTCATCATCTCCAGGGCTAGCAGCCGAAAAGGGGCACGACGTGCGCTTGGTCCGCTCATCCGCCAAGGCCGCGAAGCCCGCGGCTGCGACGGTCGCCAAGACCGCGCCCAAGGCTGCCCGCGGCGCCGCTGCCGGCACGGCGAAGACCGCCAAGGCGGCCCCGCCCGTTGCGGTGGTGACGAAGGCCAGGCCCACCACGAAGCCCGCCGCCAACGCGCCGCTGCTCACGGTCGTTCCCGCGCTGGTCGAGGATGCGCCTGCCGTCTCGCTCGTCGCCCAGATCGCCGAGGCCGAGGAGCTCGTCAACGAGCTGGACCGCGAGGTCCATGGCGGCGTCGTCACCGCCGCCGACCGCTGGCGCAACGAGGACGGCCGCACCGACGACGAGCTCGTCATGGCCGCCCGTTCGGGCGACGACACCGCGCTGTGCGACCTGCTGAACAAGTACCGCGCCTTCGCCCGTGTGAAGGCCCGCTCCTACTTCCTCGTGGGTGCCGACCGCGAGGACATCGTGCAGGAAGGCATGATCGGCCTCTACAAGGCGATCCGTGACTTCAACCCGGACATGCAGAGCAGCTTCCGTGCCTTCGCCGAGCTGTGCGTCACCCGCCAGATCATCACGGCCATCAAGACGGCCACGCGCCAGAAGCACGGTCCGCTCAACAACTACGTCTCCTTCGAGCGCCCGGTCGGCGGCGACGACGACGGCGAGCGCGTCCTCGGCGACGTCCTCCCGGGCCGCGCGATCAGCGACCCGGCCGACCTGGTCATCTCCGCGGAGCGCATCCGCGCGCTGCAGGCGCACTTCGACGAGGTCCTGTCCGACCTCGAGACCGAGGTCCTGCGGCTGTACGTCGAGGGCAAGAGCTACCAGGAGATCGCCGAGCGGCTCCAGCGCCACGTCAAGTCGATCGACAACGCGCTGCAGCGCATCAAGCGCAAGCTCGAGGGCCACCTGCGCGAGCGCACCGTCGCCGACGCCGGCTGACACTGCGCCGCTGAGTCACACCCCCCGGCCCGGAGCCGACGTCCCCAACCTGGGGGGGTAGGGCAGGGCCGCCGGCGGACCGTGCGACGCGACCGCGTCGTCACCCCCCTGTACCCCGGTCCCACCGCTCGACGCCTACCGCGTCACGTGACGCTGGCCCCGTCGCCCGGCTCGACCTCCTCCTCCAGAACGCCGTCCTCGACCTCGTCGTACTCCTCGTCGTACGCCTCGGCCATCTCGGCCTCGGCGGCAGCCCGCCCGGGAAGTGACTCGGACAGAGCCCGCAGGATCGCGAGCCCCTGCCCGGCCAGGCTGGCCACGGTTCCGTTGAGCCCGTCGGCGCCGTTGAGCACGGTCAGGTTCGCGCCCTGCAGCCCTTCGGCGGCAGCGGTGAGCATCTCGGGGAGCTGCGCGATGATCTGCTGGTCGAGCGCGATGCGGCCCTCTGCGGCAGCCGCGCCGGCCGACAGCCGAGTCGCGTCGGCCTGCGCCTTCGCGATCGTCAGGATGCGGGCCGCCTCGGCCTCTGCGGGCTTGACGATCTCGGCGATGAGCTCGGCCTCGCGAAGCTTGGCGTTCTTCGCCGCGACGAGGGCCTGCTCGGCGAGCACCGCCTGCTGTGCCTGCGCCTCGGCCAGCGGGCCGGCGGCAGCCTGACGGGCCTGCGCCTGGTCGATCTCCGCCTGGTACTCGGCCCGCTTGATCGCGGTCTGCCGGGCGTACTCGGCCTGGTTGCGGTCGGACTCCTGCTGCGCCATCGCGCTCGCCTGGTCGGCCGCGGCCTGGGCGATGTTGGCGGCCTGGTTGACCGTCGCGAGGTGCGGCGCCGCGAGCGCGGCGATGTAGCCGCTGCCCTTGTCGTCGATCGACTGGATCTGCAGCGAGTCGACGGTCAGGCCGAGGTTGCCCATCTCGATCTTCGACGCGTCGAGCACGTTCTCCGCCAGCGTCTGCCGCTCCCGGATGATGCTCTCCACCGTCATCGAGCCGACGATCGAGCGCAGGTGACCGGCGAAGATCTGGCCGGTCAGCTCGTCCATCGAGTCCTGCTCCTCGAGGAACCGCTGGGC